>NZ_CP060295.1:4009270-4685156 GCF_014302995.1 Variovorax sp. PAMC26660 | reverse complement strand
GCGGTGTTCGGGTCGGGCATGAGCTGCATGTCGGAGGCTTCGATTCCCTTCCAACCAGCGATGGACGAGCCGTCGAACGCGTGGCCCGAGGTGAATTTGTCTTCATCGAAGTGCGACACAGGCACGGTCACGTGCTGCTCTTTGCCGCGGGTGTCGGTGAAGCGGAAGTCGACGAACTTGACCTCGTTTTCCTTGACGAGCTTGAGTACATCGGCGACGGTCTTTGCCATCAGTTTCTCCTGAGTTGGATGGTGGTTAGGAATACAGGGACGAGGGATGCAGTTTCTGTGCCATTGTCACCTCACCCCGCGAGGCTTTGGTGACCACTGCATACGCCAAATGGAGGCGGAAATTCACCAATTTGGTGCAATAAACATTAGCGCACCAATTCTGGGCCGAGCTTGGCATCAAAGGTGTGCAACCCTTCGATCAGCTGAGCATAGGCGGCATCGAGCCGGCCCGGGTCACCTTTCACGCCCAGCTCGATGTGGCGGCCGTATTCGGGGTGATCGACGCTGGGCAGGCTGAACACCTTGATGCCGGCATGCGTGTCTTCGATGGCCTGCATCAGCGGGGTGAGCGTGGCTTCCATCGCACCGAAAACGATCACCGACTTCTCGGCAACGGCATCGCGGGTGAACAGCTCGGCGTAGCGGCTGTCGAGCACCGACTCGATCATCGGCCAGGCCATGACCGGAAAGCCCGGCACGAAGTGCACATGCTCGACGCTGAAGCCCGGGATCTTGTTGTACGGGTTGTGAATGAGCGTGGCGCCCTGCGGAAACACGCCCATGTTGAGCCGGTGCACGTTGTCGGCCCTGTCCGGCTCGTAGGTCACGCCCTGCTCGCGCGCCGTGTCCTGCATGCGTTCGCGGATCAGCAGTTCGGCCTCGGGGTGCAGCGCCAGCGGCACGCGCAGTGCCTTGGCAGCGCACTGGCGGGTGTGGTCGTCGGGCGTGGCACCGATGCCACCGGTCGAGAAGACGATGTCGCCGGAGGCAAAGGCGCGCTCGAGCGCGGCGGTGATGCGCGCGGGCTCGTCGCCGACGTACTCGGCCCAACTGAGCTGCAGGCCGCGCGCGGCGAGCAGTTCGATGACCTTGGTCATGTGCTTGTCGGCCCGCTTGCCGGAAAGGATCTCGTCGCCGACGACGATGAGACCGAATGCGCGTGTCATGGTGAACCCCATTGAGAAAGAGCAGCCTTGTCGGCTTCGATGGCCGCCGTGCCGCTGGCCGCCGAAGCCTCGGCGGCGGCGCGCTGGGCACGCAGTTGCCCGAGCGCGTCGAGGCAGTAGTGCGCGAACCAGAGCGCGGAGAAGGCAAAAACCAGTGTGTAGATCCAGATGGCGATCGGCACCAGCACGAAGAAGGCAGCGGCGAACAGCAGGCCCGAAGCCCAGACGATGCTGGGTGCGGCGCCCAGGTAGCCGCACAGCACGCCGATGCACAGCAGCGGCAACCGGTGCGCGCGCAGCAATGTGGCGCGCTCTTCGGGGCTGGCATGCTCGGCCAGCGCGTCGAAGCTCATCACGCGGTAGGTGAGCCAACCCCAGATCAGTGGCGGCAATATCAACACCAGCGGCGGAATGAGCCACAGCGGCATGGAGACCACGAGGGCAATCAGCGCCAGGATCGTGACGCCCAAAGAACGGGCGACACTGCCAATGAAGGAGGCCCCCTTCTTCTGCTCGAGCGAGGGAAAGCGCCGCTCGGCGGCCAGCCGGGTCAGCGCTGGTGCCATGAAGCCGGCCACGATCAGCAGGCAGAGCACCACGATCAGGGGCGTGGCGGCGAACACCACCACCAGAGGTGCCAGCATGGCCTTGACGTCGCTGGAGAAAAGGCGGCCGATCCATGCCCAGAAACTGGCCAGCAGCGGCCAGGCATCGAGCGCTCCGCGCGTCCAGACCACGGCCGCGTCCCAATAGAAGTACCCGAGCACCGAGGCCAGCAGGATCATCAAACCCAATGGCAGCAGCGACAGCACGATCACGCGCGGCAGCATGCAGTAGGCGACCGCGCGCCAGAAGGAGTCGAGGAGCAGGCGCATGAGGGTGCGAGGATAACGCCTCGGACCGGGATTTCAGGGGCTTGTGGCCCTCAACTGCGGCCGACCATTCGCTTCAGGCCCAGCCATTGCTGCGCCCAGAAGCCGCGACCGTAGTCGCGCACGCGGCCGTCGGCATCGGGCTCGACCTGGTCGCGGATGCCGGTCGGGTCATAGCGCGCCTCGAAATTGGCGGTGCCGAACATCATGTCCCACCACGGCAGCAGCACGCCGAAGTTGTGGCCGCCGAGCGTGCTCTTGCCATTCGACTCATGGCCCAGGCCGATGCTGTGGTGCAGCCGGTGGAAGCGAGGGCTGATCCACAGCCGCTCGCCGATGGCGCCGAAGCTCAGGCGCAGGTTGGCGTGCTGCAGGCTCTCGCTGAGCTGCGTGAAGGCAACGAAGGCAATGAACTGCCCCGGCGCCACGCCGATCAGCTGCGCCACGATCACGATGAGCGTGTCGTGAACGATGTCGTCGAGCAGGTGATTGCGGTCGTCGCTCCACATCGTCATCTGGCGCTGCGAATGGTGCAGCGAATGCAGGCTCCACCACCAGTTGAACTGGTGCTGTCCGCGGTGGATCCAGTAGCCAACGAAGTCGAGCACCACGAGGTAGATGGCAAAGGCGAGCACTGGCACGTCGGTCACGCCGGGCCAGACCTCGTCGAGGTGGAAGGTGCCCCAGCCGGCCGTGCGCAGGCTGCCCATGGCATCGTCGAAGAAGGGCTGCAGCGTGAAGAAGATCGCCAGCCGGAACAGGCCGAGCCGGTGGATCAGCGTGTACAGCACGTCAATGCGGATCGCCTGACGATCGACCACCGGCTCCACCGATCGCCAGCGCTGCAGCGGCCCGATGATCGCGATCAGCACCACGATCTGGATGAAGCCGACCAGCAGCCAGCCGGTGGCGTCGAAGGCGTCCTCGGTCCAGCCGCCCAGGCCGATGGCATAGACCAGCGGCTGCACGGCTGTCTCGAAGAACCAGCCCTGCAGTGCAGAAAAAACGTCAGTCAGCCAATCGATCACGGCGCGAACTCAGGGGTGGGATGCGATCCAGGCGCGGAAATCCGGGTGCTGGCGCAGCGTTTGAAAACAGAAGCCCTTGGCTTTCAGGCCGACGATCAGCGGCTCCAGATTGGCCGGCGCCCACGGGTCCTTGCGCGACCAGATACCCAGGTGCGCGAGCAGGATGTCGCCGGGGCGGATCGTGTCGAGCGCCTGTGTGAGCAGCTTCGCGTTGCTGAACTTCTCGCTCGGCAGTTCGTCGCCGAGGAACCCGGCGGGCGCCCAGCCCACGTATTCATAGCCGCAGGCCTTGGCGGCGGCCAGCAACGCGGGCGAGGTCTTGCCGCCCGGTGCGCGGTACAGCGGCAACGGCTTCTTGCCAGTGATGGCCGCCAGCCGGTCGGACGACTTGCGGATGTTGGCGCAGTACTCGGCCGCGCTCCAGGTTGATTCCTTGCCGTCCTGCGGACCGGCCGAGGGCTTGATGCGGAAGCTGGGCGGCGAGCCCTTGACGTCCCCGCGCCAGTAGGCGTGGTCGTAGGTGTGCGAGCCGAACTCGTTGCCTTCGGCGGCCCTTGCCTTCCACCACGGCGCCCAGTGGTCGTCGAGGCTGTTGCCGTCGGTCTGGGTGCGCTCGGCGGCAGCGAAGAAAGTGACGCGAACGTCCTGCCGCTTGAGCACGTCGGCCACCAGCGGGGCGATGCCCATGTGGCCGGTGTCGAAGGTCAGGTAGACCGGCTTCTCGCAAGAGGCGCCCTGTGCCGCCCAGGCGCCGGGCACCATGGTTGCGGCCAGCAGCAGCGCGAGGACCGCGCGCCCGTGTCTACGTGCGCTTGCCATGATCCAGCGTCCAGACGCCGTGCGGCGAACGGCCGACATTGACCTGGCGCACAACCTTCTGGGCAACGAGGTCGACCACCGTGAGCTTCTTGGCCCAGCGCGAAGTGACATACAGCGTCTTGCCATCGGCCGACACGTCCATGCAGTCGGGCCCGCCCGGCACCGCATAGGTTGCGATGACCTTCAGCGTCGTCACATCGATGCGGCTGATGGTGTTGGCCACCCGGTTGCTCACGAACACGCTCTTGCCGTCGCCGGCCGAACGGAAGGCGTGGGCACCCTTGCCGGTGGGGATCTTGCCGACCAGCTTGGGCTGCGCGCCGGCCACGTCGAACACCTGCACGCCGTCGCCGCCGGTCAGGCCCACGAGCAGGGTCTTGTCGTTGTGCGTGCCGAAGATGTCGGCGGGCATCGGGCCGGTGCTGGTGCGCCACTTGACGGTCTGCGTGGGGAGGTCGACCGCGATCATCTCGTCGCTGTCCTGCATCGTCACGTAGGCGATGGTGCTGGTGTTGTCGATCCAGATGTGGCTGGGCGTCTTGCCGGAGGCGATGCGCTTGGCGAGCTTCAGGTCCTTGCCGTCCCAGCGGTAGATGTCGACGTGGTTCAGGCGGTTGCCCGCCGTCACGAACCACTTCATGTCGCGCGAGAACTGCAACTGGTACGGATCGATGATGCCGTAGACCACACGCTGCACTTCCGCCGTCTTGGGGTTCAGGAAGGTCAGCGAATCGCCCGCCGAATTGGCCACGATGACCGACTTTTCGTCGGGCGTCATGTAGATGTGGTGCGGCTCCTTGCCGGTCGGGATGCGCTGCTTTTCCGTCCAGTCGACGGGATTGATCACGCTCACGCTGGCATCCAGCGAGTTGAGCACGAAGATCGGAGGTGGCTCGGCCGGCGCGGCGGTGGCGGTGTGTGCCGCCAGGGTTGCGAGCGCCGTCAGGCAGGAAAGCAGGAAGGCCGCGATGCGGCCATTCGGTCGGGCAGGAAGTCGCAAGGGAAGGTTCCGAGAGAGAGCTGAATATCTTAACGGCCGTAGGTTAAGGCTGGCTGACTGCACCGGCAGCCTTTCCACAACCTCGTGCCGCTATTTGGATGGTTTGGATGGCGCGCGCAGCGCCGCGACCTGTTCACTGGTCAGCCAGCGCCACTGCCCCGGCGCGAGGTCTTCAGGCAGCACGAGGCCGCCGATGCGCGAGCGGTGCAGGCCTTCGACCCGGTTGCCGACCGCGGCCAGCATGCGCTTGACCTGGTGGTACTTGCCCTCGGTCAGCGTGAGCCGCAGGTGCAGCGGGCTGTCCGACTCGCAGGCGGCCGCGCGCACCGGCTTCGGGTCGTCGTCGAGCACGACGCCAGCCAGCAGCTTCGCGATCTGCGTTTCGTCCACCTCGTGCTTGGCTGTCACCTCGTAGACCTTGGGCACGTGATGCTTGGGCGAGCCCATCTTGTGGATGAACTGGCCGTCGTCGGTCAGCAGCAGCAGGCCGGTGGTGTCCTGGTCGAGCCGGCCGATGGCCTGCACGCCCTGCACCGCGCCCTTGTTGGGGCGCAGCCGCAGCGGCGACGGCAGCAGCGTGTAGATGCTCGGGTAGGTCGAGGGCTTTTGCGAACACTCGGTGCCAGCCGGCTTGTGCAGCATCAGGTAGGCCTTCTCGTGGTACGCCCACTCGGTGCCCTGGACGGTGTAGAGCAGGCCTTCGGGGTCGAGGTCTTCGAAAGGGTCGTCCACCACGGCGCCTGCGATGGTCACGAGGCCTTGCTGGACCAGGCCCGCGCACACGCGCCGTGTGCCGAAGCCTTGGGTATAGAGGATGTCTTGCAGATGCATGGGAAATGAAAAAAGCGGCCGTGCCGACAGGGGCACGACCGCCTTCGAGTTTGCCGCAGGTTCAGTAGCCTGCCGCCAGGCCGGTATTGCGGCGGGGGTCGTTGGCGCCGTAGAAGCGGTTGTTGCCCACCGGCTTGCCGCCCAGGGACGGTGCACCGACGATGATCGCCGCGAGGTGGTTGGCCGGTTGCGGCACGCCCAGGTTGTGGCCCATGTCGGTCAGGATCTTGCGCGTGTCGGGGCTCAGCGCATAGGTCTCGACGTTGGTGACGTCAGGCAGCCATTGCTGGTGGAAGCGCGGTGCATCGACGGCTTCCTGCACGGTCATGCCGTAGTCGATGGCGTTGATCATGGTCAGCATCACGGCGGTGATGATGCGGCTGCCGCCCGGCGTGCCGACCACCATCACGGGCTTGCCGTCCTTGGTCACGATGGTCGGGCTCATCGAACTCAGCGGACGCTTGCCCGGGGCGATGGAATTGGCCTCGCCCTGCACCAGCCCGTAGAGATTAGGCACGCCGACCTTCGAGGTGAAGTCGTCCATCTCGTCGTTCAGCAGCACACCGGTCTTGGCGGCCGTGATCTTGGCGCCGAACCAGTCGTTCAGCGTGTAGGTCACCGAGACCGCGTTGCCCCACTTGTCGGCAATCGAGTAGTGGGTGGTGTTGCTGCCCTCATGCGGCGCGACGCCCGGCTTGATGTCCTTCGAGACGCCGGCCTTCTTGGGGTCGATCACGGCGCGGATCTTCTCGGCATAGCCCTTGTCGAGCAGGCGGTCGAGCGGGTTCTTCACGAAGTCGGGGTCGCCCAGGTAGCTGTTGCGGTCCACGTAGGCGTGGCGCATGGCTTCGATCTGGTAGTGCACGGCCTGTGCCGAGTGGTAGCCCAGGTCCTTGAGCGGATAGCCCTCCAGGATGTTGAGCATCTCGCAGATGATCACGCCGCCCGAGCTCGGCGGGGGCGCCGACACGACGTGATAGCCGCGATAGTCGCACTCCACCGGCGGCAGTTCGCGCGTCTTGTACTGGTCGAGGTCGGCCTGCGTGATCAGGCCCTTGCCGCCCTGGCTCGACGCCACGATGGCATTGCCGACCCAGCCCTTGTAGAAGCCGTCGGTGCCCTTGGTGCTGATCTCTTTCAGCGTCTTGGCCAGGTCCTTCTGGACCAGCCGGTCACCTACCTTGTAGGGCTCGCCCTTGTTCAGGAAGATGGCCGCGGAAGCCGGGTCTTCCTTGAAGTCGGCCGTGGCGGTGCCGAGCAGGTCGATGTCACCCTGTTCCAGCGCAAAGCCTTTTTCGGCCAGCTGGATCGACGGGGCGAGCAGCTCGCCGCGCTTCATGGTGCCGTACTTCTCGCGTGCGTATTCCATGCCCGAGACGCTGCCCGGCACGCCCACGGCAAGGTGGCCCTTGGTGCTCAGGCCCTTGATGACGTTGCCGTCCTTGTCGAGGTACATGTTGGCCGTGGCGGCCAGCGGCGCCTTCTCGCGGAAGTCGAGGAAGGTCTTGCGGCCGTCGGCCAGTTGCACGGTCATGAAACCGCCGCCGCCAAGGTTGCCGGCAGCCGGGTAGACCACGGCCAGCGCATAGCCCACGGCGACCGCCGCGTCGACGGCGTTGCCGCCGCGCTTGAGCACGTCGACGCCGATCTTGCTGGCCAGGTGCTGCGCGCTCACGACCATGCCGTTCTCCGACGCGACCGGCGCCTGCGACGCGGCATTCGACGCGCTGGCGGCTGCCAGCGCAAGCACCGCCGCAACGGCAGCGTGCAGTTTCGGGGCCCAGTGGATTTTTTGCATGTTGAAGTCTCCTCTGTAAGTTCGATGACGAACGATGGTGGTCAGGCCGTGAGCAATGCCTTGCGCCGCAAAGCATCGAGCGCCAGCGCGACCTGTTGCTGCGCAAATTCCTTCACCGTCGACGGGTCGGTCAACGGCTTGTCGTCCTTGATGAAGCGCAGGCGTTCGCTGTGCACTTCGGCTGCCAGATGTTCGGCCAGCGCCTCGTGGGAGTGGGTGCCGTCGAGCAGCGGCAGCAGGCTGCGCTCGAGCAGCGTGAGCCCCACGGATTCGTGCCACTGGTTGCAGATGTTGGCCGTGGCGCCCGCCGCCAGCGCGAGGCCGGGCGCAACGCGCATGGCTGGCAGTGCCTGCGGCAAACCCGAGACCGCCGCCACGGCGGGCACCGGCGTACGCCGGATTCGCAAGGCGCCGAGGATCAGCAGTTCCTCGAGCATGGCCATCACGGCCGCATCGATTGCGGCCACTGGCTGGTTCGTGAGCTTCGAGGCGGCGGCAATCAGCGCATCCGCCGGCATCGACGCCGGATAGCTGGCATCGAGCAACTGCGCCACAGCCTTGTGCACGGGCAACCGCAGCGTGACTTTCAGGCCGCGAATCGCATGGCAAGGCTGTTCGCGGGCATCGAGCGTGAGTGCCCCGCCGTCCTCGGCCGCGAACGTGCCGGCGAACTCCAGCGCGCGAATGCGTGCGGCGTCGAGGCGATAGCGGATGTCCCTGGCGCTTGCCTGTTTGACCAGCAAAGTTTGGCGGAAAGTGCGGTTGACCAGGAAGTCGAGGTACTGCTCCATCATGACCTGGCTGCCGCCGCATTCGCGCAGCAGCGGGTCGCGCACCTTCTCGCCGTAGTTCTGCACGAACATGGTCGACGGCTCCGCATCGCACAGGTAAGACAGGCCGTGAGCCTCCGCGCGCGCGACGAATTCCTTGAAGTAGCACGGCGCATTGCAGGGCTCGAGGAACTCGTGCAGCAGGTAGGAGCTGCTGGCCCCACGCACGATCGGCATGGCTTCTTCGAGCGTCTTCTTGAGCACGCTGTCGGCACGGGCCGATTGCTCCAGGAATTCGAGCATGCCGCGCGCGTAGGAAAGCTTTTCTTCCGGCGTGTCGCGCGGGCCGCCGCGCAGGATCATCGCGTCGCGCACAATCTCGCGCGCCTTCCAGCCGGGGTACACGTTGTAGCTCACATAGGCCACGCCGTTCGGCGCCAGGTTCTCCGAGCAGATGCGCAGGATCGCGTCCTGCACCGGACCCGGCACCCAGCTGTAGACGCCATGGCAGACGATGTAGTCGAACTGGCCGAACGAGGCGTCGATGCCGGTGATGTCGAAGGCCTTCAGCTCGATGTTCGGCAGGCCTGCGTGGCCGATGGCTGCCACGCCTTGCGCGACCTGCACCGTCGAAAGATCGACACCGAGCGCGCGTGCCTCGGGGTGGCGCGCTGCAAAGGGAATCAGGTTGCCGCCGGCCGCGCAGCCGAGTTCCAGCACACGGGCCGTGGCCGGGGCCGGGGCATCGAGCCCGAACAGGTATGCCAGCGCTTCCAGATGCTCCATGGCCGACTGAGGAAACGGGTGCGAGTCATAAGGCACCGCGTCGTAATAGCTGGTCAGCGTGGAGGTCAGGGAATCCGGCACGAGCATCCTTTGTGGGATCGAAGCAGGCTGCGGCGCCTTGTGTTCCTGGCGGAAATGGAGCGATGCGACAGCGCCCGCCGACTATAGCCTCGCGGTCGCGCAAAAAAAAGCGACTCCCGGGCCGTGGGGCACGGTCGAATCGCGGCATAAAAAAAGCCCAGCCGCGAGGCTGGGCTTGAAATCCTTGCTGCTGGCATGCATCAAGGACCCCGCACAGATTGACCAGCGGGGGACGGTTGACCCGTCAAGGAGAAACCGGGAATCGGTGCGAACACCGGTGAAAGGTCGAATCGGTCGACAGGGGCGCTCGACATTTCGGTGATGGGACGAAGCCAGTGCGCTGCAGCCTCATCGGGCAGCATCGCCCGCAGTTGTGCATCGCGCCACAACTCGCGCGCGAGCTCCTCCAGTTCGAGGAAGTCCACGGTGTGCCACTGCTGCTGCAGGCGATGTGCGCAAACAGCAATCCAGAGGGTGGCGGGCATGTGTTCCATGCGCACAGTTTACTGTATATTTGTAAGGGGTATCCTTTTAGCTCCAGCAATCACAGAACTACTGGATGGACGTACAGATATTAGCGCCGACAGCGGGCAAGGACTACCCCCAGACCTGGAACGAATTCCTCGACTGGTTTTCCACCGAGGACGACTGCCTCGCCTACTTGGAGCGGCTGCGCTGGGGTGATGGATTTATCTGCCCGAAGTGCGGAAGCATTGGCGAGGCATATCGCGCCAGCCGTACCCGCCTGATGTGCCGTGGCTGTCAGCACCAGACCACCGTTACTGCCGGCACCATCTTCGACAAGACTCGCACGCCGCTGCGCGTGTGGCTGGCTGCGGCCTGGTATCTGACAAACCAGAAGCAAGGCGTCAGCGCCTTGGGCCTGCAGCGCGTGCTCGGCCTGGGCAGCTACCAGACCGCCTGGACGATGCTGCACCGGTTCCGCCGCGCCATGGTTCGCCCCGACCGGGATCAGCTCAAGGGCGTGATCGAGGTCGACGAGACCTATATGGCGCTGACCGACCGCGAGGACCCGCCTGTCAAGACCGGCCGCAAGCGCAGCACCTCGAAGCTGCTGGTCGCCGTGGCCGTCGAACTGCTGGAGCCCAAGGGGTTTGGCCGCATTCGGCTGCGTCGCATTCCCAAGGCTTCGGCGCAGTACCTGATCCCGTTCGTCCAAGAGAGCATCGAGCCCGGCGCCCAGGTGCGCACCGATGGTGCGGGTGCCTACAAGCCGCTGAAGGATTTGGGCTACGACCACCAGCGCACGGTGATGCTCGGCTCGGAGGTGCCGGCTCATGTGTCGATGGCCGGTGTTCACCGCGTGGCGGCCTTGGTGAAGCGCTGGATTCTGGGAACACACCACGGTTCGGTGCAGCCCGAACACTTGGATGCCTATCTCGACGAGTTCGTCTTTCGCTTCAACCGCCGAACCTCGGGCTCACGCGGCATGCTGTTCTATCGGCTGCTCCAGCAGGCCGTGGTCACGGCTCCCGTAACCTACGCGGATGTGATTCAGTCGAGCGACTCATAAGAGCCCATGCGACGTCGAGTCGCCATTTCCTTCGATAACCTCTGCTGATGCTCCCAGCTCCCGAAGAGAGAGCACAAGCCGATGCGCTTCCGCATCGGGAACTTGGACTCTCTGAGGTTCATCGCGCAGCACTCCATCGGTAACGGCCTTGGCGTCGGCCAATCCCAGGCCCGTTGCGGCTCGCAAGGTCGTCGTGCAAGAGACCTTCAGAAAACCAGGTCGCCATCCGGTGATTTCAACAATTGCCATCGGCAGTAGATGTTTGCATCAAGGTTTCCATCGAATGGCCGTTTGAGCCGCTGGGATCTGAGAGTAGCGCGTCCCTGTAAACATCGCTAATATCTGTACGTCCATCCAGTACTCTGCATCACTGGAGCTAAAAGGATACCCCTTATATTTGTACAGTCTTTTCGCCCAAGGATGTCGTCATGTCCATGAACCAAGAAACAGTCAACTCTCCCAACCACGCGCTGACAGAAGCCCTGGCCTGGATTTCCAGATTCGCGCATGCCTGGAAGGCCATCGAGCCAGTTCCTCAAAGCCTCAGCATCGACGGCTTCATCATCTGGGGACCGGTGCTCTACGAGAAGCACAAAGGCGACGACCCGGTGAAGCTGGCGCAGCAGATGTTCGGCCAGTCCGGCAGCTACGCCAGATACCTCTATCCCGGCCGCGAACCGCGCCCGGCCAGCACCGCGTCTTAGAATGGCCCGATGAATTGGCACGCACTGCTTCCGCTCGCTTTGGTCATCACTGGCTGCTCGACCGCTCCCAACGAGATCACACAGGTTCGCGAAGGCGTCCTGCGCGCCGTGACGTACGTCCAGGCTGCGGACTACTGCGACGCGAGGAGCTTGACGCCCCGATGGCTGGGCAAGGCACCCGCGGAACAAGGCGTCCTGTTTCAGTGCAACTGACTGACGCCGTTCATTCCTGAACGGCAACCGGGATGCCCCCTGCAGCGCATCCCCCCAAGACAAATCTACAGCCCCGCTGACTAACGCGGGACCTGTGCGCGCACGCCCAGTGTGACGCCGCCTTCGGCCGCCCGACGACCGCCAAGGCAAACACCCCGCACCCAAGCATTTCCGCAGTTTGTGAATTACTGCCGCTCAGGCGCGCCCCAACTGTATGCAGTGGATACAAAAGCTAAGTATTTACCCCATAAACTACTTTTGTTTTCAATTTGACACCATCTGAGGCGAAGAGACGCGATAGCGCTCCGAACTGTCGGAACGTCCCGTCACACCATGCGTTCGCACACGGCTACCTTCAATGCAGCATTGCTGTCCCCCGCAGTGCGAGAACGCTTCCAGACCCTGTTCTCGGTGGCCGAACGCAAGTCGGTTCTGGCATGGCAGGAAGCTCCCTTGCCCCGCGCGGAAGTCGTGATCTGCGACAGCGATCTGCAGGATCTGTCGACCGAAGGATCTTCCTGCACGGTGTTCGTGGGCGCTGCCGTCGCCCCCACCCAACCAGCGGCCACCAACGCCACCCGGCGTTTTCAGTTGATGCCTGACTTCACGGTCGGTCAGTTGCTTGACACGCTCGATCGCGCCGCCGTGTGGCTGCTCGAAGTGCGCAGCCAGAAGCACGTGCAACAACGCGCACAGGAAGTCGAACTGCCATCGTCGAGCTACCAACTGCGCCGGTGGGTCACGCTTTCTGCCGACTTGTCGGCGCCCGGCTATGTCCGCGCGATGGCGTTGCTGACGCGCGAGCCGATGTCGATGGAGCGCCTGTGCAACCACAGCGGATTGCTGAGCTGGCAGGCCCACGACCTGCTGACCGAACTCAAGCGCCTGGACGTGCTGAGCCTGACGAGTGCGGCGATCCGCCGGCCGGCCAGCCAGGCTGCATCGAGCACCGATCGGCGCGGCGGCTTCTTCTCGAAACTCTCCCGCTGGTTGCGGCAAGGCCGCCCCGAGGCCGGGGGCCGCTGATGTCGGTCCACCTGCGTGTTGCGCTCATGGGGCCCATGGGCATCGGGAAGACGACCGCCATCCGCACTGTGTGCGGCAACCTCGCGGTCGATTGCGATGTGCCGAACCTCGACACCGCCACGCACGCCAAGGCGACGACGACCGTTGGCGCCGACTTCGGCGAAGTGGATCTGGGCGATGGCGACAAGCTGCAGATCTACGGCTGCCCCGGCCAGGAGCGCTTCAACTTCGTCCGGCAATGGGTGCTGTCGTCCTCGGTGGGCGTGTTCGTCATGACCGACCTGCATGAACCCGATGCCGTGGCCGAAACCGCTCGACTGCTGGCCGAAGTGGCCAGCAGCCCGTCATCGCCGATGGCCGCAGTGCTGGTGTCCCGGCCCGCCACCCATGCGCAGATCGACGCCTTCGCGGCATCGCTGATGCAAAAAGGCGCCGGTCTCGTGCCGGTGCTCCAGGCCGATGTCAGAGACCGGCAACAAATGCTCGACATGCTCCAGGTGCTGGCCTCGATGCTCTCTCTCAAGGATGAAATCGCTTGAAGTTCCGCTCTCCCCTGTTGCCCGCGCACGTCGTGCTGGGCGCGCAAACAGCGCTCGATGACCTGGCCGCGCCGCTGGCCGGCCTGCGCACTGCCCTGGTGGTCACGCCCGACGGCTTCGAGATCGCACAGCTTCAGCGCAGCAGCCTGAACATCGCCAAGCTCGCGGCCATGACCAGTTCGCTGATGGCCATGGCACGCGCCGTGGGCGGCGAACTCGCCTTCACCGATTGCCGCCGCCTCGTGTTCGACGCGGAACAAGGCACCGTGGCCGTGCAGCCCGTGCCCGCGGCGTTCCCGAGCCTGCTGTGCTTTGTTCTGGGGCCCGACGCCACCCTCGGCCGCGCCCTGTGGACCATGGGCGAGGTCGTCTCCGCGCTGCGCAAGATCGACTGATTCGCACACCCCTATATATGTCCGCAGCATCGCTCGTTAGGCCGGGCTGCGGACTTTTTTCTGCCAACGAAATTTTTCTCAAACAGATCGGACTGCTACATGGCTAATTTGAACGACTCCCTCGCCCAACTGCAGAGCATCGACGGTGCACTGACCGCCGCGGTGGTCGACAGCTCCAGCGGCATGGTGCTGGGCAGCGTCGGCTCGGGCGTCGACATCGAACTCGCGGCGGCGGGCAATACAGAGGTCGTGCGCGCCAAGCTCGCGACCATGAAATCGCTGAACCTCAACGACCAGATCGACGACATCCTGATCACGCTGGGAAAGCAGTACCACATCATCCGCCCGGTTGCGAAGAAGGAAGGCCTGTTCGTCTACATGGTGCTCGACAAGGCACGCGCCAACCTTGCGCTGTCGCGCCGCAAGGTGCAGGACATCGAGCAAGCTCTCGTTGTTTGAGGTTCGATTTATCGATTCGAAGCCGCCCGCGAGGCGGCTTTTCGTGCCTGCACGGTGCGCAGGATCGCGCTGGATCGAACGGCTATCTCGACGGCTTTTCGGCGGCGATCTCGGCCGCGGCCGGCGCGAACATGCCACGCCTCAAGGTCCAGATGCAGGCACCCAGGCGCAGCAGCCTCTCCACGTTGCTGTCGTAGGACGCGCTTTCTGCATCTTCCTGATCGATCAGATCCGCGATGCAGGCGAGCGCATCCGTGGGCGTGAAGCCGAGCCCGGCACGCGCCATGTCGATCGCTGTCGCCAGAACCTCGGTCTTCCCCATGTTGGATTGGTGTCCATGTCGCGCACCCCGGGCACGGCCATGTCTTGTCGGGACAGGCACGCCAGGCTTGCGCTGTTTTTCAACAGAAGCGATGCCGGGTGCCTTGCGCCGGAGGTTGGCGAAAGACCCAGCGCATTTTGATCAGCCCCGAGGTCCGGAAACCCACTCTTTGACAAAGTGGAAGGCCCGGATACGCGCGCGCTCGAAGGCACCGTCCCACGTCAGCTGCTGCGTGATCACGAGCGCGCATTTCTGGACGCCGCGCAGGCTCAACTTGGCAACCCCGGCGTACGAGCCGTGAAGCGTGCGAACGATCTCGAAATCCGCGGTCCAGCCCTCGGGCAGTTCAAAAACGTGTGAAGGTGCTTGCATGATGCAGCGAGGTTAAGCCGGCTGGCTCGCTGAACCCAGGAATTAATACACGAGTATTAACAAACGTTTCCTAAAAATTAACTACGGTGAACATTGGGGGGTTCGGACGGGGTGATGGACTAACCTCGATTCACCCCTTCCCGCACAGCCGTTTCGATTGCCTTGTCGAGCAGTTCCAGGCCGAGGTCGATCTCGCTGTCGCTGATCGTCAACGGCGGTGCGATGCGGAAAACGCCGCCCATGGAAGGCAGCTTCACGATGTTCATGCTCAGCCCGCGCTTCATGCACTCGCGCGTGATGGCCTCGCCAAGTTCGAAGGCCGGCTTCTTGGTCTCGCGATCGGTGACGAGTTCCAGCCCGAGCAGCAAGCCACGACCGCGCACGTCGCCGATGCACGCATGGCGCGACTGCATGTCGAGCAGCCCTCGGGTCAGGCGCTCGCCGGCGGTGCGTGCGCGTTCGACCAGTCCGTCGCGCTCCACGACCTGCAGCACCTTCAGCCCCACCGCGGCGGGCAGCGGGTCGGAGACATGCGTCGTATAGAACAGGAAGCCGCGCGCATGAGCCTCGTCCTCGATCGCGGCGGTCGTCACCATGGCCGCCAAAGGCAGGCCCGCACCCAGCGTCTTGGAAAGCGTCAGGATGTCGGGGGCAACGCCGTCGCGCTCGCACGCGAACATCAGGCCGGTGCGGCCGACGCCGGTCTGCGCCTCGTCGACGATCAGCAGCATGCCGCGCTCGCTGCACTTGCCCTTCAACGCAGCCATGTAGCCCGGCGGCAGTTCGAGGATGCCGCCGCTGCTGAGGATGGGCTCGGCAATGAATGCGGCGAGCGCCCCCGTGGATTGCCTGTCGATCTGCTCGAAGCCGTCATCGAGTTCGCGGCGCCAGTCGAGTTCGCCGTCTTGCGTCGTGAAGCGCGGCCGGTAGGCGTTGGGCGCCGGAATGGCCAGCGAACCGGCAGCCGTCGGGCCGTAGCCCTTGCGGCCCGCGCTGTAGGTTGCCGCGGCCGCGCTGCCGGTCATGCCGTGCCATGACTGCGTGAAGGCCACCACTTCGTGCCGGCCCGTCACGAGCTTCGCCATGCGAATCGCCGCTTCGTTCGACTCGGCGCCGGTGCTCAGCAACAGGCAGCGCTCCAACTCGCCCGGCGCGTGTCGCGCGATCTGCTCGGCGAGCTCCACCACCGGACGCGACAGCATGCCGCTGAAGAGGTGATCCAGCTTGCGGACATACTCCGTGACGACGGCAACGATGTCCGGATGCGAGTGACCGAGCAAGGCGCTCATCTGGCCCGACGTGAAGTCGAGAATCCCTCGGCCATCTGCGTCGTAGACGAAGCAGCCCTGGGCACGCTCGATGATCAACGGCTCGAAGCTGCCGCCATAGCGCACCAGGTGCCGCCCGGCCTGCTGCCAGAACTGGGGGTCGTTGTTCCTGCTCATGTCGATGCTTCCCGATCAAAATGAAGCACGTTACGCATCGACGGCTGCGCCGAGAAGCGAATTGTTTTGAACTCAGGTATCAGGAGAATTCATACCGTGAGCCAATCCCTGGACATCGACCTGCTTCGCAGCTTCGTCGCCATTGCCGAGACGGGCGTGCTGGGCCAGGCGGCGGTCCGCGTGGGGCGCACGCAGTCGGCGCTCAGTATGCAGATGCAGAAGCTCGAAGGCATCGTCGAGCAACCGCTGCTGTATCGCACCGGGCGAGGCGTCACGCTCACTGCCACCGGCGAACGGCTCCTGGTGCGCGCGGGGGAACTGCTGCGCAAGCACGACGAAGCCTTGGCGGAGCTGCGCGGCAAGCAACTGTCCGGGGTGCTGCGCTTCAGTTGCCCCGACGACTACGCGGTCGTGTTCCTGCCATATCTGCTGCAAAGCTTTGCCAGCCTACACCCGGGAGTGCAATTGGAAGTGATGTGCGCGCCAACGCCCCGGCTGCACGAGCTGCTGGCGCGGCATGCGGTCGACCTGGCGCTGGTGTCGGTGGCAAGCACAGCGATCGGTGCCGACGTGATCCGGCACGAGCCGCTGGTCTGGGTGGCGCAGCGTGGCGGTGCCGCTGCGTTGCTCGACCCGTTGCCATTGGCCCTTGGTTCGCCGGATGCGCTCGACCATCTGTTGCCGAAGCAGGCGCTGGAAGCCGCAGGTCGCGCCTACCGGCTCGCTTATGCAAGCAGCAGCCTCTCGGGCCTGGTCGGCATGGCACGGTCCGGCCAGGCCGTCATCGTGCTGACGCGAACAGCCGTTCCCGACGACCTGCAGATCCTGACGTCGGAACACGGGCTCCCCGATTTGCCGAGTGTCGGGGTCACGCTCGCTTGCGACCGTGACGAGCCCAGCGCACTGACGGCTGCATTCGCAGCGCATGTCAGGAAGTTTCTTCCCGCGGCTTGAAGGGCCGCCGGCCTTCTTCGGCGTCGCCGAGGCCGCCTCTTCCGGATGCATGCCGGTGGCCTGATTCAGGCCACCGGGTTTTGCCGCGCCGCTGCGCATCCAGACCGAAACGGTTGCAAACCAACCGAATCGGTAGAATAATCGCATTCCCCAAACCGGCGAAATGCGTGGGTCGACTCATCGGCTCAACGCTGGATCGCTCGACTGCATGCGACAAGGAAGCACACGTTGGCCCTCTTGCACGAAGCCTTCTCGATCATCAAAGAGCACAAGAAGGCGTACATCGTTCTCAACGTCGTCTTCTATGGCCTCGTGCTGATCGGCATGGTTGCCGCGGCGTTCATTCCGGAATTGCGAACTCACACCAACCTGGGCGTGGCGCAGTCGCTTTCGCAGCCGGGCCTCATGGCGGTGGTCAAGGAGGCCTATGGCAATGGGCATCTGTTGACGGCCATCGGCCTCACGTTCGCCGTCAACCTGGCTGTTGCGCTGTGCCAGACAACACTGCCATCGTTCGTCATTCCATTCGCAGGCATGCTGGTGACGCTCTGCCGCGCGGTGTTGTGGGGCTTCATCTTCTCGCCCATCGGCGCCGACCGTGCCACGCTGATTCCACACTCGCTCACGCTGCTGATCGAAGGGCAGGCCTATGTGCTGGCCGCATTTTCGGCCTACGTCCAGGGCCGCATGTTTCTCTGGCCGAGCCGCTACGGACGGGCCTCACGCTGGGCCGGGTACAAGGCCGGCGTGTCTTCGACTGCGCGACTCTATGTGCTGGTGACGCTGGCTCTTTTGGTCGGCGCAATCTACGAGGCCATCGAGGTGATCTACCTGATGCCTCGCTTCTGATGCATCCGATGATGGATGCGATGCGCCTGTGGCTGCATGCGCGCTCTTCGGCCATCGCACAGCACATGCGAACACTCGTCGTACTCGGCGTTGTCTTCTGCGTGCTCTACGCCGTCGGCATCGCCGTCACGCCACTGGTGGCCGAGCTGCATTTCTCGGTCGGCACCTGCGGGATTGTCAGTCGCTGGTGCCTGAACCTGTGCTGCGTATTCAGGTAGGCGCCCGAAACTTAGCGGGGCCCGGCACGCTTGCGTGAACTGCTCTTCTTGTGGCCGAGTGCGTCCATGGCCGACGCGATGATCTCGCCGCGCCACTCTTGCTTCAAGCCCATGCGGGCCGCCAGCAATGCAGTGATGCCAAGACCGGAGAACGCGCTGGTGATGCGCACGATTCGCTCTGCCGTGGCGGTCATCAGATCGGTCCCGAGCGCCTGGTAGACGATGAGGCCCAGCTCCGTCAATTGAGGGTCGACGTTCTCTTCAGTGCCGGCGTTGTTCGCGAGCTGACTGGCGAGCGCCGACACGCCCGGCCAGTCGAAGGTGTAGTCGACGGAATCTTCCACCACGGCCCTGTCACGCTCGGCGCCGGGGGGAAGTTCTGCGACGCTGGCCAGCAGCGCCAGCAGATGGTCGCGGCCCGTCTTGAAGCTGGCGTCATAAATCGCCTTCTTGCTCGGGTAGTGGTGCAGCAGCCCCGCCTTCGAGTAATTGACAGCATCCGCGATCTGCTGAAGCGACGTGTTCTCGAAACCATGTCTGGCGAACAATCCGGCAGCGCGGTCGATGATCTCGGCATCTATTTGAGATTTGGTCGGCCTGGGCATTCAAGAAGTCTAGCGCAGCTTTTCTACCGAAATAGTCGGTTGACCTGAAGGCCGCCCAACGCATTCGAGCGATGCTTCTGCACGACTACATCAAGGTGTTCGACGGCAGGTTCTCGTCCAGCAGCTTGCGCGCCGTCTCGATGCCCGCCACCGGCAGCAGCTTGGCGTCGAGCAGGCCCACCTGCACCAGCACGCTGGCCTGGTCCCAGTAGATGTGCTCGTGGTAGAGCTTGTTGCCGCGGAACTTGATGACCGCGAGCAGTGGCACTTCCACGCGCTTGCCGGTGGGCTTCACGCCCGGCAGCATCCACGGAATCTCGGTGGTGTGGGTGAAGCTGAAGAGCAGTTCGTCGACCACCTGCGTGGCGCCCACGGTGCGCGAGATCGACGTGAGCGCGGTGTCAGGCGGGTTGCTGTTGACGAAGTGGTTCGTATAGAAGGCGTGCAACGCCTTGTAGCCTACGCCGCCGGTCATGGTGGGGATGTGATTGACGTAGGGCTCGGCCACCATGGTGCTCATGGTGTCGTCGACGTTGCGCGTGCCGAACTCGTATTCGCAGTGCTTGTCCCACAGCGCCGACAGGTCGTAGTTCGGGCCGATGGCGTCCTTCAGCGTGGCGATGCTGCGCTCGTGCGCCATCAACGCCGAAGGCTTGTGAAAGTGTTCGCCACCGGCACGCGCGAAGGCGTGGTCCATGCCGGGGTACACGTACAGCGAAACGCCGGGACGGCCCTTGAGCGTCTGCACGATGCGGTCTCGCGCTTCGGGCGGGCAGAACTTGTCGAGCTCGGCCACGTGCAGCGTCAACGGACATTTGATCTTGTCCGCCTCATCGAGCGCAGCATCGATGCCCACACCGTAGTAGCCGACCACCGCATCGGCGTCGGTGCGGCAGGCCGACAGGTACGCCAGCTTGCCGCCCAGGCAGAAGCCGACCACACCGACCTTCTTGTCCGTCACTTCGGTGCGGCCTCGCAATGCATCGATGGCGGTCTGCATGTCTTGCATGCCCTTGGCTTCATCGAAGCCGCCGTACAGCGCGAAGGCGCGCTGCCAGTCGGCTTCGCTGTAGCCGAGTTCGACGTTGGGCTCCTGCCGCCAGAACAGGTCGGGCACCAGCGCCACGTAGCCTTCTTCGGCGTAGTAGTCGGCCACCTCGCGCATGGTGTGGTTGATGCCGAAGATTTCCTGCGCGATCACCAGCCCCGGGCCGGTGCCGCCTTCGGGCAGCGCGAGGTAGCCGCTGAAACTGCCGCTGCCATCGGCGGCCTGCATGCGGATGTGCTGCGCAGAGACGGGGGATTTTTTCTGCATGTGTGTGATCTTCTCCATTCCAAATGTGATGTGGTGCGGGCCGCGCGCTCATTGCGCGCATTCCGGGTGCCGTGTCGTCACCTGGTAATAGCCCGAATGAAAAACCAGTGGCTCGCCATCGAAGCGGTCGTAGCGTTCGACCTCGCCGATGAAGATGAGGTGGTCGCCGCCGTCGTACTGCTTCACGCTGCGGCAGACGAACCGCGCAATGACGCCGTTCAGCAGCGGCACGCCGGCCGTGCCCTCGCAGCAGTCCACGCCGCCGAACTTGTCCGCCTGCGGTGTCGAGAACTGCCGCGACAGGTGATGCTGGTGCACCGCCAGTACGTTGATCGCGAAGTGGCTGGCACCGGTGAAGTCGGCCACGCTCGGCGCCTGCCGCGCCAGGCTCCACAGCACCAGCGGTGGGTCCAGCGAGACCGACGAGAACGAATTGGCGGTCATGCCCACGCGGCGGCCGTCGATGGCGCGCGTGGTGATGACGGTCACGCCGGTGGTGAACTGCCCGAGTGCCTTGCGAAAGTCGCGGCGGTCGAAGCGGTCGACGGCGGCCTCGCGCGCCCGGGTTTCCAGAAACCGGTCGGCCTCGGCGGCATCGAACCACCAGGGCGCAAAGACACGCGGATCATCGAAACCGTTGACGATGGTGCTCGCGACAGCGGGCATGTGGGTGGCACTTTGCAGCAGCTTCTGCAAGTGCGGCTTCGGCGGTGCAAGCAGACTGTGGGTCCAGTCGGTGGCCCAGCGCGCATAGCCCTCCCAGTAGCGGTCGAAGGTCTGCTGCATCCACGCGGCGTCGAACGGCGCATCGCCATTTTCGAGAATCCGCTTGAGATAGATGTCGGCGCACTTGGCCGCGTTGTTGGAGCCCTGGCCGGTGATCGGATCGTTGAGCACCACCGCATCGGCCAGGCCCAGCACCTTGCGTCCCGAAGGCAGCGTCGCCACCGGCTTGCGCACCGTCGGCGCGAAGCGGCCCACGAGGATGCCGTTGTCGTCGGTCAGCTCGATGTGCTTGCAGCGCTCGGCCTCCCAGGGCAGAAAGGTCTCGAGAATCCATTTGCTGCGCGCAAGGTGTTCCTGCGGAGTCTTCACGTCCGCCCAGCAGTCCATCGGGCCGCCCGGCACGCCTTCGAACACCATGATCTCGCACGGCCCCGTGGTGGTCAGCGCCGGGAACACGAAGTACTCGCCCACGCCGGGGATGAGGTTGAAGCACACGGCAGCAAACGACTCACGCGGCTTCATCCCTTTCACATAGGTCAATGCCAATGCGCGCTGAGGTTGCTCGAAGGGCGAGCGCTCCGAGTCTCGCTCGAACAGTTGCGAGATCTCGCCCTTGCCGCTTGCGACGACCACGAGGTCGTGCGCCGCCGCGCAGGCTTCCAGCGCATCGACCCCCACGTCCTGCAACACCAGCTTGCCGCCGCGCTTCTCGAACTCGGCCATCCATGCGGGGATCTTGAGCCTTTGGTCGACCGATCGCGCGGGTCCGTCAAGCCTGGCGCTCCATTCGATGGTCTTGCCGCCTTCCGGGTTGCGCACCGTCATGCCGATGCCCTCTACCGAGGGACATTCGCTCGTCCACCAGTCAAGCCCCAGCTCGCGCTCGGTCTGCAGCGCGGACTCGAACATGCACTGGCTGGACATGACCGGCCCGTCGGAAATCTCCTGTGCCGTGCGGTTCGAAAAAACCGTCACCTCGTGCCCCGCGCCCAGCAGCCCCAGCGCGAGTTGCATGCCGGACTGCCCGGCGCCGACGATGGCCACGCGTCTTCTGTTCATGTGCAAGCCTCGAGCTACGCGGCAGCGGCAACAGCAACAGTGGCGGCGCAGGTGTCGATGTAGCGGTCAGCCTCGACCGGGTCCGCGAACCACGGGAAAAAAGTGCGCGGATCGTCAAAGCCGTTCGCAAAGGCACTGGCCAGCGGCGGTATCGCGCCTGCGGTGCCCAGCAGCTTGAGCACATGGGGCGGCGGCGGTGTGAGCAGCATGTTGGTCCATTGCGTGACCCATTGCGCGTAGCCAAACCAGTAGCGGTCGAAGGTCTGCTGCATCCATGCCGCATCGGCCGCGCCGTCGCCGCGCGCAAGAATGCTCTTCAGATAAGTGTCGGCGCACTTGGCTGCGTTGTTGGAGCCCTGGCCGGTGATCGGGTCGTTGAGCACCACCACGTCGGCCAGGCCCAGTACCTTGCGCCCGGAAGGCAGTGTCGCCACAGGCTTGCGCACCGTCGGTGCGAAGCGACCCGCGAGGATGCCGTTGTCGTCGGTCAACTCGATGTCTTTGCAGCGCTCGGCCTCCCAAGGCGTGAAGGTGTCGAGAATCCACTTGCTGCGCGCAAGATGCTCCTGCGGCGTCTTCACATCCGTCCAGCAGTCCATCGGGCCACCGGGCACGCCCTCGAACACCATGATCTCGCACGGGCCTGTCGTGGTCAGCGCAGGGAACACGAAGTACTCGCCCACGCCGGGAATCAGGTTGAAGCACACGGCGGAGAACGGTTTGCGCGGCGTCATCCCGTTCACATAGGTCAGTGCCAGTGCGCGCTGCGGCTTGTCGAAGCTGGACTTGTGCGCGTCGCGCTCGAACAGCTTCGAGATCTCGCCCTTGCCGCTCGCGACCAGCGTGAGGTCGTGGCTTCGGGTGCAGGCCTCCAGCTCGTCGATGCCCGCGTCCTTGAACACGAGTTCGCCGCCGCGCTTCTCGAACTCGGCCATCCATGCGGGGATCTTGAGCCTTTGGTCGACCGATCGCGCGGGTCCGTCAAGCCTGGCGCTCCATTCGATGGCCTTGGCGCCCTTCTGCTCCGGATGCGGCACGGCCAAACCGATGCCGTCGACCGTGGGGCAATCGCTCGCCCAGTGGTCCAGACCCAGATCGCGCTCGATCTGCAGCGAGGTGTGGAACATGCACTGGCTGGACATGACCTTGCCATGGCGGATGTCGTCACCCGTGCGGTTGCTGAACATGGTGACCTCGTAGCCTGCGGCAAGCAGCCCCAGACCCAGTTGCAGGCCCGACTGGCCTGCGCCGACGATGGCGATTCGTTTCATTGCTTGCTCCTTGCTTGTTGCCCCGGATCGGAGCTAGTCCATCAACTTGGGAATGGCGGGCACGGCCTGCTCGGGGCCCATGGCGGAATAGCCGCCGTCCACCGCATAGTCGGCACCGGTCACGAAGCTCGCGTGGTCCGAGCACAGGAACAGCACCACCTGCGCCACCTCGTCCGGATCGCCGACGCGACCGAGCAGATGGAAGGGAGCGGCCACGCGATCGGTCTTGGCGCGGTCGCCGCCGCTGAGCTGATCCATCACCGCCGACCACGTCCAGCCCGGCGACACGCTGTTCACGCGGATGCCATCGGGCGCAAGGTCCATCGCCATGTTGCGCGTGAGCTGCACCATCGCGGCCTTGCTCACTGGATAGAGCCAGCGCCCCGTCTGCGCCACGCGCGACGAGATGCTCGTGAAATTGACCACCGCCCCGCCGCCGGCCGCGACCATGTGCGGATGCACCGCCTGCAGCATCGCCACCGCACTGGCGACGTTCACGTTGAACGAGGTGAGCCAGTCGGCGCGCGTCGACTTGAAGCCGTCGTCCACATACGAGCAGGCGAGGTTGACGAGAAAGTGCACGCCGCCATGCCGTGCCACCGCCTCCGTCGCGCAGGCCTTCACCTGCGCGTCGTCGGTGATGTCGGTATGCACGAAGCGTGCACCGGCGCCGAGCGAATCCACCAGCGCCTGGCCGTTGGCGGCGTCGATGTCGGCAACAACGACCTTCACGCCAGCCGCGTGCAATGCGCGCACCACGCCGGCCCCAATCAAAGTCGAGCCACCCGTGACGATGGCGCTCCTGCCTTCGAGTCCCTTGAACATGACGCTTGCTCTCCTGTGTCTCAGTTGATCGGGCAGGCCGGGCTGGCCTGCGGAGCGAACGTTATGAGCAAGCAGGCCGCAGGCGAATCCCGCAAACGCAGGCGCTGTCCCTGGCGCGCAGGTTTTTGAAGGAGGGCGGGTCAAGGGCCGGCCCGAATTGTGGGCGGGGACGGTTTTTGCTAGGGTCGCTCGACCCCATGGAAACCGCCACGACCCCACTGCTGCCGCTGCAGCGCTACCGGCTTTTCGAGAGCCACGACATGGACGAGGCCCGCGAAAGCGTGGCGCGCGTTTTCTGCCCGCACGGCCTGGTCATGCTGCAGCCGCGTACTGAACTCGATGCCTGCCACCACAGCGCACGGCTGCACCGGGACGTGAGCCTCAACTACGTGCAGTACGGCCCCGGCGTGCAGATCGACCCCGGCTACCTGCAGGATTTTTTCCTGTTGCAGATCCCGTTGCGCGGCGGCGCAGAAATCCGCTGCGGCGCACAGCATGTGGACGCAACCCCCACCCTCGCCTCGCTGCCCTCGCCGACCGAACCGCTGTCGATGCGCTGGGCCAATGACAGCCCGCACCTGATCGTCAGGCTGGCCCGCTCAGCGCTGCTCTCGCGACTCGAGTCGCTGCTGCAGGCGCCCGTCGGCCAGCCCCTGGTGTTCGACCTCGGCGTGCCGCTCGACAACCCCGCGCTGGCACCGCTGGTTCACTTCATCGACTATCTGCGGCTCACGCTCGACGCCGGCAACGCATTGCAAGCGGGTGGCCGCCTCGCCGAGCATGCCGAGGAATACCTGATGTCGAGCCTGCTGATGTCGGCAGGGCACAACCACTCGCGCGCACTGGCGGGCGATACCAGGCGCAACCTGCTGCCACGCGTGGTCCGCAGGGCGCAGGAGTACATGGCGGCGCATGCGGAGCAGGCCTTGTCGCTGGCCGACATCTGCCGCGAGGTCGGCTGCAGTGCGCGCGCGCTGCAGCTGGCGTTTCGCCAGCATGCGGGCCAGGGGCCGATGGAATTCCTGCGCGTGATCAGGCTCGACAGGGTGCGGGCCGAGCTGCAGGTCTCGCCCGGTGCCGGCGTGCGCGACGTGGCGCAGAAGTACGGCTTTCTTCACCTGGGCCACTTTGCTGCGCAGTACCGCATTCGCTTCGGCGAGCGGCCGTCGGAAACTGCGAGCCGGCAGGCTATCGCTACTCGCCCGATGTGATGACGCCTGCAAGTGCAGGCCAACACAGCATGCATGCCGATCAGGCATTGAAGATCGCCGACGCAATCGACTTGCATCGGCACGGTCAATCCCGTACGCTGGCCCGACGTCCACGCGCAGTACCCGAGCCCTTGCAGACCACCGGGCCGGCCTTCCGGACGCGCAAAGGAGTCCAGCCATGCCAAGCCGATCGAACGGCCTCGCGGCCGAAATGGAAGCAGTGCGAACGCTGGCGCTCGTTGGCGCCGCGGCCGCCGGCAAGAGCTCCCTGGCCGAGGCCTTGTTGTACAAGGCGGGTGCCATCGGAGCCTGCGGCAGCATCGAGCGCGGCAGCACCGTCAGCGACCACGACCCGCTGGAGCGCCGCATGCAGCACTCGCTCAACGCATCGGTGATGCACCTCACGCACGCCGGCACGCGCATCCACTTCATCGACACGCCCGGCGGCCCCGACTTCCTCGGCCAGAGCCTGCCGGCGCTGGAGGCGGTCGAGACGGTGGCGGTGGTCATCAATGCCGCCACAGGCATCGAGCCGATGGCGGTGCGCATGATGGATTACGCGGCCTCGCGCCACCTCACCCGCATGATCATCGTCAACAAGATCGACTCGCAGGGTGTCTCGCTGCCGGGCCTGCTGGTCGACATCCAGGCGACCTTCGGCCGCGAATGCCTGCCGCTGAACCTGCCCGACGGGGTCAACAGGCAGGTGGTGGACTGCTTCTTCAACCGCTTCGGACAGTCCGACTTCGGTCCCGTCGAAGCGGCGCACCGCGCGCTGGTGGAGCAGGTGGTCGAGGTCGACGCGGCCTTCGTCGAGCGTTACCTCGAGGAGGGCGACGTGAATCCGGCCGAGCTGCACGCGCCGCTCGAGCAGGCGCTGCGCGAAGGCCACCTGATCCCGGTGTGCTTCGTCTCGTCGCGCAGCGGCGCCGGCGTGGCCGAGCTGCTGGACGTGATCGTCAAGCTCCTGCCCAACCCGACCGAGGCCAACCCGCCGAGCTTCATCGTTGGCGAGGGCGCAGAGGCCAAGCCCATGGAAGCCAGGCCCGACCCGTCGCTGCACGTGCTGGCGCATGTGTTCAAGGTCACGAACGACCCCTATGTCGGCAAGATGGG
Organism: Variovorax sp. PAMC26660; assembly: GCF_014302995.1. NCBI lineage: Bacteria > Pseudomonadati > Pseudomonadota > Betaproteobacteria > Burkholderiales > Comamonadaceae > Variovorax > Variovorax sp. PAMC26660. The sequence continues at coordinate 4,658,836 of NZ_CP060295.1, read as the reverse complement.
CATCTTCCGCGTGCACCAGGGCACGCTCACGCGCGACAGCCAGCTCTACATCGGCGACGGCCGCAAGCCCTTCAAGGTGGGGCACCTGTTCATGCTCCAGGGCAAGGACCATGTCGAGGTGTCGCGCGCGGTGCCGGGGGACATCGTGGCAGTGGCCAAGGTCGAGGAGATTCATTTCGACGCCGTGCTGCACGATGCGGCCGAAGACAGCCATGTCCATCTCGCGCCGCTGGCGTTCCCGGTGCCGGTGCACGGCCTGGCCGTGGAGCCCAAGCGCCATGGCGACGAGCAGCGCGCCTGGGAGATCCTCGGCAAGCTCGCGGCCGAAGACCCCTGCCTGCGCATCGAGCATGTGATGGCCACCAACGAGACGGTCCTCTACGGCCTGGGCGAGCTTCATCTGCGTACCGTGCTCGACCGCTTGCGCGAGGTGTACCGCTTCGAGGTCCTGACGCGGCCGCCGCGCATTGCCTACCGCGAGACCGTGACCGCACCGGCCGAGGGCCACCACCGCCACAAGAAGCAGACAGGCGGCGCCGGCCAGTTCGGCGAAGTCTTCCTGCGCATCGAGCCGCTGGCGCGCGGCGTGGGTTTCCAGTTCGCCGACGAGGTCAGGGGCGGCGCGATCCCGAGCCAGTTCATTCCCGCGGTCGAGAAGGGCGTGCGCGAAGTGCTGGTGTGCGGCGCGATCGCCGGCTACCCGGTGGTCGATGTGCGGGTCGTGGTGTACGACGGCAAGCACCACAGCGTCGACAGCAAGGACATCGCCTTCGCGGCTGCGGGTCGCAAGGCTTTCATGGCCGCGATCCGCGAGGCCCGGCCGGTCGTGCTCGAGCCGATCGTCCTGATCGAGATCGCTGTGCCCGAACATTCCGTGGGGGATGTCACGAGCGACCTGTCGTCGCGGCGCGGCCTGGTCACCGGCACGTCGGCCGTGGGAGTCGGCACCGTGGCCGTTCGCGGGCAGGTGCCCATGGGCGAGCTGGCCAGCTACCAGTCGCGGCTCAATGCGATGACCAGCGGCCAGGGCCACTACACCATTGCGTTGTCGCACTACGAAGCCGTGCCACCGGCCGTTCAGCAGACGCTGATGGGCCAGTACCGGGTGCGCGAAGAGGACTAGGAGAAGCGCAAGCGATTCACGCGGCCGTGGGTCGCGCAAACTCGATCGGCAAATCCTTGAACTGCTTGCGCAAACCCGGCGCAGGCGCACCGCCCACCACGATGCGCGCAAACGCATCGAGCGGACTGAAGAAGGCGGGCCGCAGGCGATTGAGCTTGCTTTCATCCACGATCAGGAAGCTCTGCGACGCGCTGCGGATCGCCGCCTGCTTCACCGGCACTTCGTGAAAGTTGGAGCAGCTCGCGCCCCGCTCCAGGTCCAGTCCTCCGGCTGAAATGAAGGCCTTGTTCACGCCCAGCCGGTTGAGATATTGCAGTCCCTCGTCGGAAAAGAACGTGGCCGACGACGCGTGGTACAGGCCGCCCAGCAGCATCAACTGCGTGTTCGGGCGGCGGCTCAGGATCGACGCGATGTTCGTGGAGTAACACACCACGCTCAACGGCATGTCGGGCGGCAAGGCCTCCGCGAAATGGACCATGGTGGTGCCACAGTCGATGAACAGGCTGTCGTGCGCCTGCACCCATGTGGCGGCGCGTTCGCAGGCCACGCGCTTGTGTGCCGCGTGCTGGTCGCTGGCCTCGTCGAGCGAGTACCTGTCCGCGCCCGGCAATGTGGTCGCAAGCACGTAGCCGCCGAGGGCGGTGAGCGGTGAATCGGCGGCCGACAGGTCGCGGCGGATCGTCATTTCCGTCACGTCCAGCCGCTGGGCGGCCTGCTTGATCGGCAACGGTCCACCGGCCTCGACGAGCTCCTGCATCTTTGCAAGGCGCAAGGTCCGGGCCTCGGCGCCGGCGGTCTTTCGCATGTTCTGGTTCCTCTGGTCCACAAGCCCGAGTATCGGGCATCGAAAATGTTATTTCAAAAACATCTTGCACATATAAATGTTATTGAAATAACATTCAATCCAATACGCCGCCGGCCCCGCACGACGGCATGCACAACGACCGGAGACAAAGACATGCCCCTTGCCTGCCTGCCGCTCACGCGGCGCCTGCGCGCCCCGGCGCCCTTCACTCCATGACCTCCACTTCCCTCGTTCGCGCCAGCGGCACGGTGCGCTCGCGCCCCGTTTCGAGCGTCGCGGCCGCATCGCCCCCGGCTGCTGTCGCCAGCGCCGCGGCAACGGCGCCCGACACCAAGCCGCACGCCATCGCACGCAACACCGCGCAAGCCTTCGACACCGGCTGGTTCGACAACATCCGCATCAACCTCTCGGCCGCTGAACGCCGCGTGGCCACGCTGCCCGGCCGCCGCTCGGTCAAGAAAGATGCGCAGGCCGGCTGGCTGCTCAAGGCCATCACCTGCATCGACCTGACCACGCTCAACGGCGACGACACGGCCGAGCGCGTGCGCAGGCTGTGCGCCAAGGCCGTGACCCCCGTGCGCCCCGACCTGCTGGCCGCGCTGGGCTTTGCAGACCGCACGCTGCACACCGGCGCGGTCTGCGTCTATCACCGCTTCGTGGCCACGGCCGTGGATGCGCTCGCGAGCACCGGCATTCCGGTGGCGGCGGTGTCCACCGGTTTTCCGGCCGGGCTGATTCCGCACGAGCTCAAGCTCAAGGAGATCGAAGCCTCGGTGCGCGACGGCGCGGCCGAGATCGACATCGTCATCACGCGCGAACACGTGCTCACCGGCCAGTGGCGCAAGCTCTACGACGAGATGCGCGACTTTCGCCTTGCCGCGGGCAATGCGCATGTGAAGGCCATCCTCGCGACGGGCGAGCTCAAGACGCTGCGCAACGTGGCCAAGGCCTCGATGGTCTGCATGATGGCTGGCGCCGATTTCATCAAGACCTCCACCGGCAAGGAAGGCGTGAACGCCACGCCGCTGGTCACGCTGGTGATGCTGCGCATGATCCGCGCGTACGAAGCCCGCACGGGTTTCCAGGTGGGCTACAAGCCCGCCGGCGGTGTCTCCACCGCCAAGACCGCGCTCGACTACCAGGTGCTCATGAAGGAAGAGCTGGGCCGCGCCTGGCTCGAGCCCGACCTGTTCCGCATCGGCGCCTCCACCCTGCTGGCCGACATCGAGCGCCAGCTGGAACACCACGTCACGGGCCGCTACTCGGCCTTCCACCGCCACCCGATCGGATGACCCGATGAGCAGCAACAGCAGCGTCGCACGCTATTTCGACACCATGGACTACGGCCCCGCGCCAGAGAGCGACACCGACGCCCGCCAGTGGCTCTCGCGCCATGCACAGGGCTTCGGCCATTTCATCGGCGGGCGCTTCACCGACGCGTCGGCCGGCCCGCATTCCGACACGGCCGAGCCCGCCACCGGCCAGCGGCTCGCCGCCATTGCACAGGGCTCCGCGCAGGACGTGGACGCTGCCGTTGCCGCGGCGCGCGCCGCGCAGCCCGGCTGGCTGGCGCTCGGCGGCCATGGCCGCGCACGGCATCTGTACGCCCTGGCGCGCATGGTGCAGCGCAATGCGCGCCTGCTCGCGGTGGTCGAGGCGCTGGACAACGGCAAGCCCATCCGCGAGACCCGCGACCTCGACGTGCCGCTGGTGGCGCGCCACTTCTATCACCACGCCGGCTGGGCCCAGTTGCAGGAGCGCGAGTTCGCCGACCAGGTGCCGCTGGGCGTGATCGGCCAGATCATTCCCTGGAACTTCCCGCTGCTGATGCTGGCCTGGAAGATCGCGCCCGCGCTCGCGCTGGGCAACACGGTGGTGCTCAAGCCGGCCGAGTTCACGCCGCTGAGTGCACTGCTCTTCGCCGAACTGGCGGCGCAGGCCGGCTTGCCCGCCGGCGTGCTGAACGTGGTGACCGGCGACGGTGCCACGGGCGCTGCGCTGGTCGCGCACGAAGGCGTCGACAAGATCGCCTTCACCGGCTCGACCGACGTGGGCCGCCTGATCCGCGAAGCCACCGCAGGCTCGGGCAAATCGCTCACGCTGGAGTTGGGCGGCAAGTCGCCCTTCATCGTGTTCGACGACGCCGACATCGATGCCGCGGTGGAAGGCGTGGTGGACGCCATCTGGTTCAACCAGGGCCAGGTGTGCTGCGCGGGCTCGCGGCTGCTGCTGCAGGAAGGCATTGCGGCCGACTTCATCGAACGCCTCAAGCGCCGCATGCAGAGCCTGCGCGTAGGCATGCCGCTGGACAAGGCAATCGACATCGGCAGCCTGATCGACCCCTCGCAGCTCGAGCGCGTGCGTTCGCTGGTGGCCACCGGCGTGCGCGAAGGCGCGGCCTGCTACCAGCCACCGGGCGCGTTGCCTGCGGGCGGCAGCTTCTTTCCGCCCACGCTGCTGACGGGCGTGCACCCTGCTTCCACCGTTGCGACCGAAGAGATCTTCGGGCCGGTGCTGGTGACGATGACCTTCCGTACGCCTGACGAGGCTGTGGCGCTGGCCAACAACACGCGCTACGGGCTCGCGGCCAGCGTGTGGAGCGAGACCATCGGCCTTGCGCTAGGCATCGCGCCGCAACTGCAGGCCGGCGTGGTGTGGGTCAACGCAACCAACCTGTTCGACGCGGGCGTGGGCTTCGGAGGCTACCGCGAATCGGGCTATGGCCGCGAAGGCGGACGCGAAGGCTGCTACGAATACCTGAAGCCGCGCGCGTGGGCAGAGCGCAAGCCGCGTTCGGCAACAGCCGCTGCAGAAGCTGCGAACGAAACGGACAAGGCGCCGGTCGCCGCAGGGCTCCCGGCCATCGACCGCACGGCCAAGCTGTTCATCGGCGGCAAGCAGGTGCGCCCCGACGGCGAACTCTCGCACCCCGTGTTCTCCGCCACCGGCCAACGCCTCGGCGAAGTGGGCACCGGCAACCGCAAGGACATCCGCAACGCCGTGGCCGCCGCGCGCGCCGCCGCGGGCTGGTCGACCGCCACGCCGCACCGCCGCGCCCAGGCGCTCTACTACCTGGCGGAAAACCTCTCCGCACGCGCCGGCGAATTCGCCGCACGCCTCGCGAGCCTGACCGGCGTGGCCGCGCGCGCCGCGCAGGCCGAAGTCGACGCCGCCGTGAGCCGCCTCTTCGCCTACGGTGCATGGGCCGACAAGTACGAAGGCACGGTGCATGTGCCGCCGCTGCGTGGCGTCGCGCTCGCCACCATCGAGGCCATCGGCGTGGTCGGCGTGGTGTGCCCCGACGAGGCACCGCTGCTGTCCTTCGTGAGCCTGCTCGCGCCGCTGCTCGCCATGGGCAACCGCACGGTGATCGTGCCGAGCGAGAAGCACGCGCTGATCGCGACCGACTTCTACCAGGTGCTCGAAACCTCCGACCTGCCGGCCGGCGTGGTCAACCTCGTGACCGGCCCAGCCGCCGGCCTCGCGCAGACGCTGGCCGAGCACGACGACATCGATGCGCTGTGGGTCTTCGGTGCGAAAGAGCTGTCGCGCACCGCCGAGCGACTGTCGATCGGCAATCTCAAGCGCACGCTGGTCGACCATGGCCTGGCCACCGACTGGCACGACGGCGCGGCCGCCGAAGGCCCGCTGTTCCTGCGGCATGCCACGCAGGTCAAGAACATCTGGATTCCCTATGGCGAATGAACGTGGCGCGCACACCGAAACCAAGGGAAATCCCCGAATAGCAAACGTTTGCGCAAACGTTTTCCTTCCCTAAGAATTGCGGCCACAAGAACAGTTCCATTTGCAGGAGACAACATGCTGAAGTCCATCCATCCACTGCTCAATGCCGACGTGCTGTACGCCCTGCGCGCCATGGGCCACGGCGACGAACTGGTGCTGTGCGATGCCAACTTTCCGGCCGATTCGGTGGCACGCCAGACCACGCTGGGCCGGCTGTTGCGCATCGACGGCGTGGGCACCACGGAAGCGGCGCGCGCCATCCTGTCGGTGCTGCCGCTCGACGAGGCGGTGGACGACCCGGCACGCCGCATGGAAATCATGGGCCAGCCGCACGAGATCCCGCCGGTGCAGCAGGAGATGCAGCGCGAGATCGATGCGGCCGAGGGGCGCGTGCGTCCACTCGGCGCCATCGAACGCTTTGCCTTCTACGAAGCCGCGCGCCGCGCCTACTGCGTGATCGCCACCGGCGAGCGCCGCTTCTACGGCTGCTTCATCTTCAAAAAGGGCGTGCTTGCGCCGCAGGCCTGACCCCATGACCGTCGTCACTTCCAGGCAGCACGGCGTGGCCGTGCTCGGCATCTTCGTCGCCGACCTCGCATTTCGCGCGTCCAGCCTTCCGGGCGTGGGCCAGACCATCGCCGGCTCGGGCTTCGCGATGGGTCCGGGCGGCAAGGGATCGAACCAGGCCGTGGCGGCCGCGCGCGCGGGCGCCGATGTCACGTTCATCTCCAAGCTGGGGCAGGACGCCTTCGGCAACGACGCGCTCGCCCTGTGGTCGCGCGAAGGCATCACGCCGCGCGCACCGCAGGTGACTGCGCAGCCGACCGGCGCTGCGTTCATCTACGTGCATGAAGTCACCGGCGACAACGCCATCATCGTGGTGCCGGGCGCCGCGATGCTGATCGATGCCGCCGACGTCGACGCGGCAGCCGATGCGATCCGCAGCGCACGCGTGTTCGTCACGCAGCTCGAACAGCCGGCCGCCGCCGCGCGCCGCGGGCTGGAGATTGCACGCGAAGCCGGCACGGTCACGGTGTTCAACCCCGCGCCCGCCCTGCCCTTCGACGACGCGCTCTACGCGCTGTGCGACTACATCACGCCCAACGAGCATGAAGCCGCGGCGCTGAGCGGCATGCCCGTCGAAACCATCGAAGACGCGCAACGCGCGGGCGACTTCTTCCTCGCCAAGGGCGTGGGCTGTGCGCTCATCACGCTCGGCGACAAGGGCGCCCTGCTGCACAGCGCCGAGGGTTCCGAGCACATTCCGGTGTTCCGCGCCGGCACGGTGAAGGAAACCGCCGGCGCGGGCGACGCCTTCAACGGCGGCTTTGCGGCCGCGCTGGCCGAAGGCGCCACCGCGCGCGAGGCCGCGCGCTTCGGCGCGGCAGTGGCCGCCATCTCGGTGACACGTGCCGGCACGGCGCCCTCGATGCCCACGCGCGCCGAGGTCGATGCGCTGCTGGGCCGCGCCGCCTGAAGCATCAAGCAAGCCGAGGACTCCCTCATGAAGCTCAAGTTTTCAGACCGCGAACTCAACTTCCTGGTCGGCATCAACGTACTCATCCTCGTGGTGGCGACGGTGCTCTCCAAAGGGGACTTTCTCGACGTCTACAACTTCCAGTCCATGGGCGGCCAGCTGCCCGAACTCGGCCTGCTGGCCATGGGCGTGGCGCTGTCGATGATCTCGGGCAACGGCGGCATCGACCTGTCGGGCGTGGCGCTGGCCAACCTGGCGGGCGTGGTGGCCGCCACGCTCGCGCCGCAACTGGCCGCGCCGGATGTGTCGCCCTGGCTCTACACCGGCTGGTTCGCCGCCATTGCACTGGCGATGGGCCTGGCCGGCGGGCTGCTCAACGGTGTGCTGATCGCCAAGGCCGGCCTCACGCCCATCCTCTGCACGCTGGGCACGCAACTGCTCTACACCGGCCTGGCCGTGGTGCTCACGGGTGGCTCCAGCCTGCGCGTGGGCGATGCCGAGGCGTTCTCGGCCATCGGCAACGAAATGGTGCTGGGCGTGCCGATTCCGTTCGTGATCTTCCTCGTCATGCTGCTGGCCGTCGGCTGGCTGCTGCGGCAGAGCCCCTTCGGCATCCGCCTGTTCCTGCTCGGCACCAACGCCAAGGCGGCGCGCTACGCCGGCATCTCGCAGGCCCGCATGCTGATCGCAACCTACGCGCTGTGCGGGGTGCTGGCGTCCGTGGCCGGCGTGATCATCGCCGCGCGCACCGCGAGCGTGAAGTCGGACTACGGCAACTCCTACCTGCTGATCGCCATCCTCATCACGGTGATGGCGGGCGTGCGGCCGCAGGGCGGCTACGGCCGCATGGTGTGCCTGTTCTTCTCGGCGGTGGCGCTGCAACTGCTGTCGAGCACCTTCAACCTGCTGGAGATTTCCAATTTCTTCCGCGACTGCGCCTGGGGCCTGCTGCTGCTGTTCTTCCTGGCCTACGGGCGTTTCGGCCTGCAGGACCTGCGCGTCTTTCTTTCCACTGCGCGCACCAGCGCACCGCCGCATCAGCTCCCTCCTGGCGCGACGCAAAGAAACCCCGAGGGCTAGGAGACAAGAGATGCTGAAGAAAACAAAGATCGCCTGCACCGCACTCGCACTGACCACCGTGGCCTTTGCCTCGGCGTTGCACGCGCAGGGCAAGCCGCAAGACATCGTCACCGTGGTCAAGATCACGGGCATCAGCTGGTTCAACCGCATGGAAGTGGGCGTGAAGGAATTCGGCGCGAGCACACCGGGCGTGACCACGCGCCAGATCGGCCCGGCCCAGTCGGACGCCGCGCAGCAGCAACGCCTGGTGGAAGACCTGGTGGCCAAGAAAGTCGATGCCATCGCCGTGGTCTCGATGGACCCGCCCACGCTGGAGCCGGTGCTCAAGCGCGCGATGGAGCGCGGCATCAAGGTCGTGACGCACGAGGCCGACAACCAGAAGAACACCATGGTCGACATCGAGGCTTTCGACAACACGGCCTACGGTGCGCGCATCAACGAGCGTCTCGCGGCCTGCATGGGCCAGCAGGGCAAGTGGACCTCGCTGGTCGGCTCACTGGGCAGCCAGTCGCAGGTGCAGTGGGCCGACGGCGGTGCGTCGAACGCGAAGAAGTACCCCAAGATGACGCTGGTCGATGCCAAGAACGAATCGCTCAACGACGCCGAGAAGGCCTACGGCAAGGCCAAGGAAATGCTGCGCAAGCACCCCGACCTGAAGGGCTTCCAGGGCTCGTCGTCGCTCGACGTGCTGGGCATCGGACGCGCCGTGGAAGAAGCGGGCCTGCAGGGCAAGGTCTGCGTGTTCGGCACAGGCCTGCCGAGCGAGGCGGCCAAGTTCCTCGAGTCGGGCGCGGTCGGCGGCATTGCCTTCTGGGACCCGAAGGACGCCGGCCTCGTCATGAACAAGGCGGCCAAGATGCTGATCGACGGCAAGACCATCACCGACGGCGCCGACATGGGCGTGCCGGGCTACAACAAGGTCTCGGTCAAGAAGGGCCCGGGCGTCGGCATCATCGTCACGGGCCAGGCCTGGGTCGAAGTCGACAAGCAGAACTACAAGAAGTACGCCTTCTGAGCTTGCGAACCATGACGCTTGCAGCAGCGCTCTCCACGCCCGTCCCGCACTTTCCGGCCGCGCCGGCGGGGCGTCGCGTCTTTCTCGAAGTACAGGACGTGCACAAGCGCTTCGCGGGCGTGCATGCACTGCGCGGCATCGACCTGACGATCGAGGCCGGCCAGATCTACCACCTGCTCGGCGAGAACGGCTGCGGCAAGAGCACGCTGATCAAGATCATCTCGGGCGCGCAGCCGCCGAGCCAGGGCCGCATCGTGATCGACGGCACGCCGCACGAAGCGCTGTCGCCGCTGCAGGCGCTCACGCTCGGCATCGAGACGGTCTACCAGGACCTGTCCCTGCTGCCGAACATGAGCGTGGCCGAGAACGTCGCACTCAGCGAGCAACTGGTGAGCACCAACGGCAAGCTGGCGCGGCGCTTCGACCGCAAGGCGGTGGCGGCCACGGCCGTGCGCGCGCTGCAGACAGTGAAGCTGCCGACCGACGCCGCCTTCCTGGCGCGCCGTGTCGACGAACTGCCGATTGCCACGCGCCAGTTGGTGGCGATCGCGCGCGCCGTGGCCACGCGCGCGCGCATGGTCATCATGGACGAGCCCACCACCTCGCTGACGCAGAAGGAGGTGGACAACCTCGTGCACGTGGTCGAAGCGTTGCGCGCACAGGGCGTGGCGGTGCTGTTCGTGAGCCACAAGCTCGACGAGTGCATCGCCATGGGCGGCCAGGCCATCGTGTTCCGCGACGGCACCAAGGTTGCGCAGGGTCCGATCAAGGACTTCACCAAGGCCGAGCTCGCACACTGGATGACCGGCAAGCAGCTCGACGGCGCACGCTTGCGCCACCGCTCGCACGACGGCGAGGTGCTGCTGCAAGTCGAGGCGCTGGGCCGTGGCACACAGTTCAGCGACGTGGGCTTCACGCTGCACAAGGGCGAGATCCTGGGCATTACCGGGCTGCTCGATTCGGGGCGCAACGAGCTGGCGATGGCGCTCGCGGGCGTACAGGCGGCAGACCGCGGCCGCATCTCGCTCGCGTCCAAGGCGATCACGCTGAAGACACCGGCCGACGGCATCCGCCAGGGCATCGGCTATGTGCCCGAAGACCGGCTCAGCGAAGGCCTCTTTCTCGACAAGCCGATCCGCGACAACATCGTCACGGCCGTGCTCAGCCGCCTGCGCGGGCGCTTCGGCGCACTCGATGCGCGCCAGTGCCAGGCGCTGGCCGAACGCACGGTTGCAGACCTGCAGATCGCCACGCCCGACGTGGACCGGCCTGTGCAGTCGCTCTCGGGTGGCAACCAGCAGCGCGTGCTGATCGGGCGCTGGCTCGCCATCGATCCTCGCGTGCTGATATTGCACGGCCCGACCGTGGGCGTGGACGTGGGCTCCAAGGACACCATCTACCGCATCATCCAGCGGCTGGCCGAGCAGGGGCTGGGCGTGATCCTGGTCAGCGACGACCTGCAGGAATTGCTGCAGAACTGCGACCGCATCCTGCTCATGCGCAAGGGCCGCATCGCCCACGACTTCGACGCGCAAGGGCTGGCCGAAAGCGATCTGTACCGCGCGCTGGTTTCCGATACCCCCTCTCCCGCATTCTCATGACGGCTTCCACCATGCAAGCGCACACCACCGCTGTGCCCGCAGCACCCGAGCCCCGGGCCCGCTCATCCTGGCGCCACTGGCTCGCGCAACGCCCCTCGGTCTTCACACTGGCGCTGATCGTGCTGGTGTGCCTGGTGGTGGGTGCGATCAACCCGAGCTTCTTCCAGTTGCCGGTGCTGTTCGACATCGTGCGCGCCTGCACGGTGCTGGGCCTGTTCGCGCTCGGCGTGCTGATCGTGCTGGCCGCGGGCGGCATCGACGTGTCGTTCGCAGCGATTGCCGCGCTCACGATGTACAGCATCACCAAGCTCGTGCTGAACTATTTTCCGGAAGCGCCGATCGCGCTGCTGCTGGTGGCGGGTGCGGTCAGCGGTGCGGTGCTCGGCGTGCTCAACGGCCTGCTGGTGCACTGGCTCAAGGCGCCCTCGCTGATCGTGACCATCGGTACGCAGTACCTGTATCGCGGCATCCTGCTGACCTTTGTCGGCACCGTCTTCTTCATGAACGTGCCGGCGCCGATGGACGCTTTCGGCAAGCTCGCGCTCTGGCGCTTCGACACGCCGCAGGGCCTGCACGCGGTACTGCCGGCCACGGTGCTGGTGCTGGCTGGCGCGGCGGTGCTGACCTGGTGGCTGTTGAACCGCACGCTCATCGGCCGCGCCGTGTATGCGATTGGCGGCAGCCTGGCGATTGCGGAGCGGCTGGGTTACAACCTGCGCACCGTTCACATCTTCGTGTTCGCATACGCGGGCTTCCTGTCGGGCCTTGCGGGCATCGTGCATGTGTCGAGCACGCGGCTGGCCAATCCTTTCGACCTGGTGGGCAACGAGCTGGACGTGATCGCCGCCGTGATCCTCGGCGGCGCGCGCATCACCGGCGGCAGCGGCACCGTGGGCGGCACGCTGCTTGGCGTCGTGCTGGTCACGCTGATCAACAATGTGCTCATCCTGGCGGGCGTGCCGAGCACCTGGCAGAAGGTCATCATCGGGGCCTTCATCCTCGTGGCCGGGGCCTGCTTCGCGATGCGCAAGCAGGGCTGAGGGCTTTTGCGGCGCGCCAACAGCGCAGCGAAAAGCCCGCCGATGTGGCCGACCCAAAAGCATGGGGTCACGGAATTCATCATCAACGCACAGAAGGTGGACGCGACCTGCCTCCAGGGCTCGACCGTGCCACTGAATCTGACCGGCCTGCCGGGGTGTCGATCAGGTTTGGAACGAGCCGCGACGGCATGCCGATCGAGGTGCAGATCGTGTCGATCTGGCTGGCTGAATCGACACTGTCGCGCGCCGCTTCGCTGCTCGAATCAATCAGCGCTGTTCACGACTTTCACCCGGTTCTCTGACTCGGGAACAAACCATGTCCACCATGCCCTTGGATTGATCGAGGGTCGCAGCCCGAAGCTTGCTGAGCCGGCGTTCTTGCAGTTGTTTGTCAGTTGGCGTGAACGGGGCTCCTGGGCGGGAAATAGGTGGTAGCCGGGGAGCAATGTCCCATGACGGCGGCTTCACCCAGCTTGCTCCCCGGTTCGGCCTTGCTGCGAACAAATCGCGCCGGATGCCCTCGCCCGAAAGGCAACTGATTTTCCAGTGGAAAAGGGCGTTCACTGGACTTCAGCGAACGCCCTTGGACGTTGTGTTGATGGAGTTGGGGGGATTTGAACCCCCGAGTAATCGCCCCGCAAGCCTTTATCCATGCGGGTTTCAGAAACCCAAACCTCTCGCCTGTGAGAAACGAGTGAATTTTCGAGGGCGTCCGGCCCCCTTGGGCAACCCCTATGCTCGCGCACGCCGAAGTTCTTCAAGCAGTGGATGGATCAGCTCGACACCTACCCTGCGCAGCTCGTGCTGCGCGCCAAGAAGACGAAGTTGACCAAGCCCCTGCGCCCACTGAGCCGCTAGATGACTCCTCCTTGTTTTAGGGGGGCGCTCGGACTGTCGGCTGGAGCTGAAGGTCGGCCAGGCGTCGCCTGGTGGAGCAGCCTGGCGCGAACTACTTCGCCGCCTGTTCGGCAGCTTGGCGCGCCGCTGACTTGCGGCCCATCACGTAGCTGCTGAAGTGCTTGGCCGCAGCAACGCCCCAGCGATCGATCGGAGCAAGCAATGTCGCGCAGGCGATGCACAAGGCGACAGTCGACAGATTCAGCAGCACCTTCTGCGCGTCTGTGGGATCCCCTACCCAGCGATACACCATGTTCGCGTAGGACAGCATCAGAGGGCCATGGATCAGATAAAGGGGGAACGAGATACGTCCCAGGAAGCGGCTCAGTCGGCCTGAAAGAAACGTCGACAGAGTCTTGCTGAAGACGCATGAGATGGTCAGCAGCGAAGCCACGATCAGGTAGGCCCATTCTGGGTTTGGCCCTACTTTGGGCAACAGAGATGCGCCGTAGAAAGCTACCAGGAACACGAGAAAGGCTGGAGCAGAGAGGCCGATGGCGTTTCGCTTCCAAAAGTCGGAGACGTGCACTTCAGCCAGCACCATTCCGACAACGAAGGCCGAGAAGATGGGGTTGATAAAAAAGGAGACCGCGCCGAGCACCGCATAGACGTAGAAGCGCCGTTCAAGGCGGCCTACGACAAACAACGTGCCCAGCACCAAGCAAGAGCCCCACAACTCGAACGGCATCGTCCATAGCGGTCCGATCAACGTGGTCGCGTAGCTGTAAGCGAAGAAGGTGTCGAAAAAAGAGAAGCGGACCACATCCCAGAGGGATGGAGCCAATGGGAGGAAGTTCTGGAACTTCGGTAGCCGCTGCTCGGCCGGCAAAACGAAGCCCAGCGCAAAAAGTAAGTAGAGGACCGCGGCCGCACAGAAAATCGGAACGGCCAGCCGCACGTAGCGACCAAGAGCGACCTTCACAAGCACATTGCTGTCTCGGTTCCGGCAAAAACCGATTGCCAGCGAGAAGCCCGACACGAGGAAGAAGATCCAGACGGCCAATCCCGCGTTGAAGACCACCAGCTTCGACAGGATCGCAGTGACTTGGTCGCTGATCGGGAATCCTTCGCCGTAGACATGCGCCATCAACACAACGAGCGAACCCCAGCCTCGGAGGCCGTCGAGGAAGTGCAAGCGATTGTCTGTAACGGCCATCATCCCCCTATTGTGCTTTGTCAGCGGCGGTCAGAAACGACAACGCCCCCAGCGCAACCGCTGAGGGTGGAGATCGGGTGATGTGGGCAGCCTAGCGATTGAGAGACTGCCGTTTTTCGGCATGGCGTTCGCAGACTGTGCCGGCGATGAAGGCTCCGGCGACGAACGTCCCCGGCTCGATCAGGGCGGCCCCGCCTGCCAGCACTGTCATGTCCCAGTTGAACCGCTGAGCCGGGGTGACGCCCCCCCACCCGCGGCACCCGATCGAGCGCCAGCCTTGATGCGCTCGTCGGAGTAGTCGCGGAGAACCTTCATCGAGGCGCTGGCGGTGCTGCTTCACCGGTAGCAGCGCGCACTGGTCTTAAGGCGTCGACGTAGCACTCGCAGGTGACGCCGGCAGAGTGGGCACTGCCAGCGAACTTTCCCAGCTCGACAAGAGCTGCTCCACTCCCGCCGAGCAGGTCGGCAAGCAGATCGAGCGCGGCTTCGGCTGGCGGACTTCCGCCGGCAGGGCCGGCCTCTGCGCTGGCTGCACGGACGACGGCGCAGAAGGTATCGAGTTGCTGGCGCACCCTGCGCTCAGCATCCCCAGCCCGTCCTTCGTCCAACCGCTTCTCTTGGCTGCGAGCAGCATGGGACTAGAGCTACAGCAGCAAACGCTCGCCGAGCGACTCGCGTCGCCCTAGCGGGGCCTCGTTGCCCGTAAACACCGCCGGACGGCGCTCCAAGAAACTGGCGACACCTTCCTTGTGGTCGGCAGAGGCGAAGCATTCCTTCATCCCCTCGCCGCGGTGCTCCATGTGTTCGCCGACGTTCTGGGCGAGAGGACCATCGCTGACATCGAGCGCTTCTTTGCGCCACCCGCCGCTTAAGATTCACCACCCTAGGAGGGCTGTGGCTCTGGCGCGCAGCAAAGTGGAGCGGTTGGTCACTCAGACCAGCACGCCAGCAATCGCAGCCCCTAAGATCGCCGGAACGGGCGGTCTAGATTCAAAAAACAAAGGAGAGAGATGAGACGACTTTTCATGATTGCAATGGCTGTTGCGATCACTGGATGCACCGGGCAAGGCGAAGCAGAGAGTGGAGTCAAACTGCTTCTGAACGACCCCGGTAGCGCTACGTTCACCGAAGTGCAGCCAGGCGCAGCCAAGGGGAATTTTTGCGGCCTCGTGAATGCGAAGAACCGCATGGGTGGCTACGTTGGCAACACTCCGTTCTTTTACGAGAAGTCCTCTACGACCTCGGCCATCGTTCAGCCCCCACGGACCGAGGATTTCCAGATGTACTGGCTCTCCATCCGCTCGAAGTCATCGTCAGTCGAGGAACTGATGCAGCTCCATCAGAAGTGCGATCTGGTCGCCCGCTGGAAGTCCGTCTGCGGCGGGGAGTACCCGGGCTCACGACACGCACTGTGCGAGGCGCTTTCAGGGCCTGGCGACAAGTTCTACCTTGCTATGAAAAAAGAGTTCGGGGACTAACGTCCGGCCTGTGCTGACCCAGTGTTCCCAAAATCGGGAAGGACGCAGCAGCGGGAGGTGCGCGCGGTGAGAACGGGCACATAGCTCTGAACAAGCGAAAACATCCGCGCCCGTGCGGCTCGCGGGAATTTTGGGAGGAGACAACCTGATGAAGCAACTCGCGATATTCCTGATCGCCGCATGCGCCCTGTCGACCAGCCTTGCGCGCGGTCACGGTAGCAGCCATGGTCATCACCGCAGCGCACATAGCGAACGGCACTCGGCTCCCCGGCATGCTGTTCATAGGTCCACGCACCGTGCGCCTCGCGGCGAGACCTGCTGGCGCACCAATAGCAGAGGGCAGCGATTCCGGATCTGCTGATCCGATACGTGGCCTCAAGGGCCTGCGCAAGATGCGAACGCCGCCCTTGAGGTGGCTTTTTCATGGGCGTCGCCTGCTTGCCCCCTCCCGGTACAGCGTGCCACCAATCTCCCCCAGCACTACCCAGTCATCCGCAGTGAGGTGATCCTGCGCCAACGCCATCCAAGCGGCCAGGTTGGCAATCGCGCCATCTAGGCCGGCACTGCTTCCCTGCATTTCCAGCAAAGCAGCTCGCTGCTCGAAGAGTTCAATGACGGGGTGAACCATCTGCGCACTGTGCGCCGGTGCGGTTACGGACGCAAGACCAGCAGATCCGCCGCCGTGACCAGGAAGGCGGCCCTTAAACTTCAATCCCAAGATGTGACCGAGCGGCTTAAGGCAACGCTGAACAAGCCATCGCATTTCACACCGGAGCGACAACGTCGACGGGATACCCGAATCCTTGAATAGGCGGACGCAATTTGGAGCAAAGGGGACCGCTTTCCCGTGCCAAGGCGTGAGCCAGGCGCGACACGGACACACTCATGCTGCACGTTCTCGCGACGACCATGGCAAGGGTTTGTTGCTTCATGCAAAAGCATGATGCCGACGGAGTGCCAACAGAGGGGCGAAATCAGCGGCGCTTTAGCTGGGATTATTGCAAGCTACGAGCGACGGCGTTCGCGGGAAGTATTGTCTGGCTTCGGCCGATGCCGTGAAGACATTGACACACGTTCCGGGCGCTAACTTCGCATTGCATCCCCAGCGCACATTTACGAACTGGTGCTCCTTCAGTTCGACAACGCAGAGGTGATAGGGCTGCAGAACATAGGCGGCTGCGGCGTTCGCGCCCGCGCTGGCGCCGATCGAGGAGTAAGCCCCTGGTGGGGAAGCGTTGACCCCGGTTGCTGAGGGTCGAATGAACTCGACGCGCTGCAACGTGCCCGTCTCCTGAGTGCCTTTGGGATCATCTTGGGCAACCCGAGGCACGCAACCGGCGCTCAGCAGCGGTATTGTGATCAGCGCGACGAGTTTGAGCGGCGAGAGCTCCATGTTTTCGATTCCCTGTGATGTTGTTGTTACGGCCCTATGATCGCCGCCGCCGTGATGGATGAGCGGCGTTGCGGATGGGGGGGCGGGAATTTTATGGCGAGATCGGGTCTTTGTTCGCCTTGCTTGAGCCAGAGCAGAGCGGGCTTCTGGGGAAAGAATGGGACAAGAAAAAGGGCCCCGTGCGAGGCCTTGAAAATTCTCTGCCGCGAAGAGCGGTCTCTCAGGAGGGGGGAAAGAGTTCCGGCTGAACACTTGACGCAGTTCATGGGCGGCGTCCCGTCGACGTTGTCGCCCCCGTGTGAAATGCGATGGCTTGTTCAGCGTTGCCTCAATGTGGGCGGCGCCCGAGAGGGACTGCTCGGAGGCCTTCTGTTAGAATCGAGCCTCGCTCAAAGATCCTGAGCGTTGCCTCCACAGGCAAGCTGAATCTCATACCAGCGCGTCGAAGTCACTACGACGAGAAAAACAAAAATGACTTCATGCAAACGAATTTGCCGTAGCGTGGACCGCGTAAGAGTTCACGACCACATTCCAAAAGCCCTCCCTGTGAGGGCTTTTTCGCGCGCCACGGACTTATCTAGCTGATGCACAAACTCAATAAAATCAACAACTTAGATCGGCGGCGATGCTGCCTAAAAAATAGCTGGATGGCTCTCTTTGACAAAAAAAGCCGCCCCCTGATGATCTGTGATTAAAGGGAACACGTCCGCGGGAGTCAGCAGACTTCCATTAGATTCAGAAGTCGAAGTGAGTTGTCCGCCAGCAATTTCTGAGCTTCATCCAAAGGTACTAGCCAGACGTCTGCAAGGCATTTGGCTGTCCTCTCAGCGCTCCATGGGAGGACCGATTTGCCGTCGATTTTTGCGAATGGCCCGTCACTCTCTGGCACCACACGGTTCCGTGGGAGTCGAGCAGCTATGGCACGACCGTTACCGGACGTGAACATTGCTGGGCCCACACTGAACCAGCAGCCCATCCTGTCTGCTGTCCGCAATTCGGTCGCCGTTCCTGTAAACCAATGCAGGACGGCGGTTCCATACCCGGGCTGGCAATGCAATTCGTTCAACACCTCGTTGACTGCCTGCCGAGAGTGAATGCTTAGCGTTCGCCCACCCAGGCTTTTCGAGCGCTCGACGACGGCGCGAAAGATGCTGCATTGAAGTTCAAAGCTGGCTCGATGCCTTGAAGAACCATCGATACCAACTTCACCGACTGCTTTCACCCCCGCCATTTGCTCGAGCAAAAGGTCAAGTTCTCCGACCTTCTGCTGCGCAACTTCAGGATGAAGGCCTGGCGTGATGAGGACTTTCGGGGAAGCGCCCAGAACGCGAGATGTTGCTTCGAATGCCTTTGGACTGGTCGTCACCAGCCAAGTGAACGTGTTTCGCAAACACGCTTCCCTGTAAACCTCGCGAGCGTTGGGGTACAAATCCAAATGACAGTGAAAATCCATCACAGGATGCTATCCCTGCGCAGCAGTACCCCGAGCTCTGCGATGCCAGCACCGAGCACCCTCCGGTAGGCTGCACGATCCTCATGTCGGGCGAAGGCCAGCGTGGCACCAAGGAATCGGTCCAAGCCCTTGTCCTCGACTGCCACTATTGCAAGTGCTGCTGCCATCGGATCGTCCGGCCCGCTCGACTTTCCGGAATCTGCCAGTGAATCGTGCACGTACTCCGTCGTGTCCATTTGAGGATCCCATGCGAGAAATGCGCTCTTGCGGATCATGCAGGGGACACAGCGTCCGCAATGAACGCGGTTGTACGTACGGAACCGACCACAACTCGTCGAGTCTGCGGCCCAAGCGCGCAGAAGGTCCGGGTTGAGGCACTCTCGAAGCATCTCGCCCTTCGTCTTGAACTGGTACGGCAATTCGAGCCTCACCTCGACTCCAAGGCCGGTCAGCAGGGCCTGAAGCATTGCAATGAACATGGGGTGGGTCGTCCGAGTGCTCAAGCTTGAGACCCGTCCGGGCACCAATGGCGGGTTAATGCAAATGAAGCCATTCTCAGGAATGAACACTTGCACGGGTGTCGCGGCAATCTGAGACGCGGCAAGCACAGCGAATCCATAAAACGCCAGCGAACGCGCACGTGTTGACGATTCGCGTGGACCAGAAAAACTGATGCCGTGACTCCACTGTCGGTGCGTGGCACCGGCGCCGAGTAGCCCAGCGTAGTTTCTCTGACGCTGAGAATCTTCGTGCGCAAGCTGTGACACGAACATCGGACGGCGATTACTCGCCACCAAGTCAATGCCCCCAATGAGACTGTCCAGGCCACCAGAAAGCAGCGAAACGCAGTCGTGATCGAGAGCCTTTGGCTTTCCATTGGGCGGGGGCGCCCCGCCATCGATGAAGTGGAGAGTCCAATAGTCGCCGGTCAGCACTTTCAGCATGTCTTCGGCATGCTGTTTCCACGGTGCCCATGTGAGTGGCTCATTCAGTCCGACAGTCAGCGAGATGGTCCGAGTCCAGCCGTCTGCACTGGTGTTTCGAGGGCACGCCAGGTCGGCAGCGCAAACCGCCAAACAGAATTGGACGAAGTCCCACGCCTGGGGACTTGGCGCAAACCCTCTCCGCTTCAAGTGCCCACGGAATCCCTGAGCAATGGTGCCTATGCCCTCGCGCTTGGCGCTTTTAAACAACGCGAACCCACGTTCTCCGTCCTCCAGCGTTGCAGGTAAGTGGTCTACCGTGGTGCAAAGGACTTTCATTCTGCGAATACCTCCAAGGTCGAAGCCAAGACTTCTTTGGCGAGGCGTTGCGGGTCCATGCGCAGAGCGCTGTGACGCTCCATCACCACACGAACTTCGGCGTGAACGTACTCCTTCACATCGTTTCGATACAACTGCACCTGCTGAGGATCGAACTTGAGCCGCTCGTAGGTCTGCCCCAGCTGCAGATCCATCCGGTTGCATACATCGTTGGCAATCGTCAACCCGATCACTTCTGCGATTTGATCGTTGTTCAAATTGAAGACATCAACGTCAGGTGCAGTCTCGTAGAGCTTCCCCAACGCCTCCGCGGCGGCATTGCGTAGCGACTCGTCGTCAACGCTGCCCGTATCAGGAAGAACCTCCTTCACCAACTCCAAGATCAAGTCGCCGGCGGAGAGGTTTGAACCTCTGACACGCTGCACCCAATCGACCACCCTGGGATCAGTTCCATCTCGGGCAGAGGCAAGAAATTGACCAAGTTGTCCGGCTCCCTGCGAGGTTCCACGCATCGTAGATGCCGCCCGCCGGGGCCCGCCCATGCCCCTATTGACCATGTTTTTCGCGGCGGAACGCAGGGACTCCCGGCCGCCACCAGAAAGGTAGGCCGACATGTTCGTCCTGGCAGCAGCAAAGCGACGACCGGGGGCAGGTGCAGCGGGAGCGTCAGGCCCATCTGCTCCTGAAAGGGCGGCACTGTTTGGCGCGTCTTGACTATCGTCGCCAGCTGCTCCATCGTTGTCACCGCTATCGGCGCTGCCCGTGTCCGTGGCGACATCAGACCCTCCGCCCGATTCCGCACCGGCCGCAGGAGACAACCACTCTGGGTCAAACGGAGATCTCGCTCCGCCACCTTTACTTGAAGTCGAAGTGCCCATCAGTGACCTGCTTTCTTGGCGAGAATCGCTTTCTTGACAGGCTGGGCTACACCTGTCGCATCTGCCCAAGTGTCCAAGATAGGCCGGGCCCACACTTGCGCGTGCAACAGCGGAATGATCCCGGGCCCAATGCTACCGACCGGCGCTTGGCTCAGGAGTGAACTGGCTTTGGCGCTGAGCTCAGGAAAAACCTTGCACAGCTCCACCAGCAAAACGATGTCCGCTACTTGCCGCCACGTTCGTTTCGGCGCTTTGAGTTGCCACGCTTTGTCCATCGCCAATCCCGCTTGAACGGCCCCGGCGGCCTGGATCGCTTGCGTGAGCGGTGCGTTGCCGCCCGTTGCGACCAACAGCGCGTCTCGCAGTGCACGCCCCTCTGGCGTCATGTTGTCGGCACCGAAGTCACGAGTGGCGGTGTCTCGGCTCAGATGAAGCAATGGCCGCAGATCAATTTCACCGAGCGCGGGTTGCAACTGCAGCCACTCCTTGGTGAACGCATTGTCCTTGAATGGGTCCGTCAACGGTGCCCCTTCGTGGACCGCAGCTTCGGCAACACGAAGCGCTTCGATCCGGCCATCTGAAGCCGACGTTACCAGTGCCCCGAGCGCATTCGCAAGAGATTCGTCGCATCGCTCCAAAAGGTGCCATTTGGCAAGCTCCTGAACATCAAGCTCAATACCTTGCGGCGCTGCGAGGGCGAATCGCAGAAAAACGGTGTTCAAAAACCGCTTCATCAAACGAGGATTTGCGTTGACGGAAGTCGATTGCGTCAGCAGCGGTGCCAAATCTTCTGCCAGCCGCATCAGCCCTACCATTCGCTCATCGCCAATGCCAACAAGACTTTGGAGGAAATCGGTCGTGACAGCATCTCCTCGCCAGCTTGTCCTCAGTCGTTCGGGAACTGCAGTGAGGGCACGGTCGAATCTGTTTTTATCAAAATACCCATCGGCGAAAGCTCGTTCCATCAGCAAAAGAGCGAGGTAGGCTTTGGCTTCGTTCACGCCAAGACGTGGGACATGCAAAGGAACTTGAATGAGCTTATCGAAGTAGTTCGTTGCAATGTCATTGGTGATGCCGGTCCCCTCGAAGTGGACGCGTACTGCACCTTTGATGAAGTCATTGTCTGCGGCCAGCACAAAAGCACTCCGCTTGAGAAAAAGCAACAAGCGAATCGACTCGAGCGTCGCGATCGCTGTCTTGGGAAGACACCGATCCAGGTCGTCGACGAAGACCACCAGCGTTATCTTTAGTTCCTCAAGCAGTTCTTCGAGCGCATCGCGGAAGGCTTGAATTTCCCCAGGCAGCGAGATCGGCTCAGCTGCTTTCAACAAATCAAATCCACCACCTGCGTCGGAATCCTCGTCACCGTCGGACGAGTTCCCATCTCCTTCGCTTTTAAAGACGCTGCCAAATTTCACGATCGCGCGCCCCACCAGGCCAACCGGAATTCCTGTGGCAATGGTCGCAGCAGCTTCGCCGCCAAGCTGGACCAGTCGCAATAGATTGATACGCTGCAAAAGCCGCTTGGCTTTTTTCAACAAACCCTCATCGGAGGCCGCCCGTCGCAGCACTTCGTCACCCACGATTTGTAACAGTGCGCTACGTGCTCCCTCGAAGTCTTGGTAGAGCCAAGGGTTGAACGTTACGATCACATACGTATTTTCCTCAGGCTCTGCGAAAGCACTCAGCCTCGCAGCCACCATCCGAATAAGCGATGACTTTCCGACGCCCCAACCACCAGAAACGCCTATGGAGATGGGGGCCCCATTTGTTTGCTGGAGCAGTTTTGCGCAAGCGTCCGCGATCACCCCGAAGTTGAGGTAATCGATGGTTGTCTCGTTGTCATGCCACACGGATTTGTTCCTCCCGCCCTCATTGGCGCTCAGCTGCGGATGTCACAGTTGCGCAAATCGGGTGGTCGGATTTTCTTACGTCTCGCAGTAAAAAAATCAACTCGATGGTCGTGGCTTGATCCGCAAGGCGAAAAATAATCATCGATATGCATAAATTTGCCGCCGGTAGATCTTCGCGGTCCGCCGCGTTGCCTCCCTTCTTGGTGCCGTACCCAGTGCCGAAGCTGCGGAACACGAGATAAGCCATCCCGGTGGCGTTCAGCACTATGAGGGTAATTGCGGTCTCGACCATGTTTGGTGCTCTCCTGTGGGTGCATTTTCCCAACAGTGGCAAGGAACCGCTCACTATGCACGGCATGGAGGGCCGGCATGAAACGCAAGTGCACTTGCTGCGGCAAACAGTTCAGGTTAAAGACCAATCCCGATCAGGCCTTCTGCTCTGAAGCAGCCTGCCAGCGAGAACGCAAACTGCGCTGGCAGCGGCACAAGTTGCGCGCCGATCCCGACTACGTCGAAAACAAGCGCAACGCACAAAAGAAATGGGTGGCCGAGCATCCCGAATACTGGCGGCACTACCGCCAACGGCGCAACGTCGATTCACAGCCACCCCCCGGTGAACCACCTGCGAAGTCCGAAGCGGCACAGGTTGTCAAGAAAGACGCGTCAACCTCACAAATCCCTTTACCAACAGGGCTTTACTGGGTGCAGGCCATCGCGCCCATGGATCCTGCAAAGAACGACGCCTTCATGGTCGAAATCCATTTCGTATCAAGCACTTGGCCCACCTCCGCAAAGAACGACGGTATCGACGCTGCGCCACTCGCAGCCTATCTTCCCGTATCAGCGCTTTCCACAACATCGGTGCGGGCAAACGGTTGCGCCCCCGAGAGGCCGATGAGCGGAAAGAGGTCAACAAAGCAGTAATCGGCCACTCGGATTTATGGATTTCAACGCAACCGGATCTCATGCAGAACCTGACCCCGATGATCTGCCTCCGCCCACGCGCGCCGCCCAATACGTGCGCATGTCCACGGAGCACCAGCAGTATTCGACCGAAAACCAAGCCGACAAGATCCACGAGTACGCGCGCGAGCACAACCTGAAAATCGTGCGTACCTACGCCGATGAAGGCAAGAGCGGGCTGCGCATCGATGGTCGTCAGGCCCTGCAGCAGCTGATCAAGGACGTCGAGGCCGGCAGTACCGATTTCCAGGTGATCCTGGTCTATGACGTCAGCCGCTGGGGACGCTTTCAGGATACCGACGAAGGCGCCTATTACGAATTCGTTTGCCGGCGCGCCGGAATCCAAGTGGCGTATTGCGCCGAGCAGTTTGAAAACAATGGCAACGCCATGTCCAATCTGATCAAGAGCCTCAAACGCTCCATGGCTGGTGAGTACAGCCGTGAGCTCTCAACCAAGGTCTTTGCGGGGCAATGTCGATTGATCCGAGAGGGATTTCGCCAAGGCGGGCCGGCCGGCTACGGCCTGCGTCGGGTCCTCGTCGACCAGAGCGGCACGACCAAGGGGGAACTCTCGCGCGGCGAACACAAGAGCCTGCAAACCGATCGGGTGATCCTGGTGCCCGGGCCGGACGCCGAGGTTCAGATCGTCAACGACATCTATGGCTGGTTCATCGATGACGGACTGACAGAAACCGAGATCGCGGCGCGCCTGAACACGGCGGGCATTCAGACCGACTTGCAGCGGGCCTGGACGCGGGCCACGGTGCAGGAGGTGCTGAGCAATGAAAAGTACATCGGCAACAACGTCTACAACCGCGTCTCCTTCAAGCTCAAGCAGACCCGGGTGGCCAACACGCCGGACGCATGGGTTCGCAAGGAAGCGGCTTTCGTCGCCGTGGTGGCGCCAGCGCGCTTCTACGTGGCGCAGGGCATCCTGCGCGCGCGCAGCCACCGCTACAGCCGCGGGGAGTTGCTTGAGAGGCTGCGGCACCTGCTTGCGCAGCGCGGTTTCTTGTCCGGGCTGGTGATCGACGAGACCGAGGGCATGCCGTCGACCGCGACCTACGTGCATCACTTCGGGAGCTTGATTCGCGCCTACGACGCCGTCGGGTTTTCACCCGACCGTGACTACCGCTACATCGAAATCAACCAGTGGCTGCGACGCATGCATCCCGAGATCGTCCATCAGACCGAACAGCAGATCGCACTTGTTGGCGGTCACGTCCAACGCGATCCGACCACCGACTTGCTGCGGTTGAACAACGAGCTCACCATTTCCATCGTGCTGGCCCGCTGTCATCAACTCGGATCGGGGCGACTGCGCTGGAAACCGCGCTTTGACACGGGCCTCGTCCCCGACATCACGGTCGTCGTGCGCCTCGAACGCACCAATCGTGAGGTGCTGGACTACTACTTGCTGCCACGGCTGGATTTCGGTGGCGATGGTCTCCAGATGGCCGAGCAGAACGCCATCGAGATTGAGAGCTACCGCTTTGACACGCTCGACTACCTTTACAGCATGGCCAAGCGTGTGCGCCTGAATCGCGCCGCATGAGGAACAAAGCATGAGTCGTGACCACCGCCCCGGCAGCCTGCAGCAAATTCCGCTGGCCCAGATTGAAGTGCTCAACTCGCGCGAGCGCAACGCCCAAGCTTTTGAAGCCATCGTTGAGAACATTCGGGTCTTGGGCCTGAAGAAACCGATCACGGTGACACCGCGCCCGAAGCCGGACGGCAGTCCCCATTTCCTGCTGGTCTGCGGTGAGGGGCGGTTCAAGGCATTCGGCCTGCTCGGCCATGCCCGAATCCCCGCCCATGTCATTGAAGCGTCTGACGAGGAAGCCTTCATCATGAGCTTGGCGGAGAACATCGCCAGGCGCAAATACTCGCCGCTTGAACTGCTTGATGGGATTGATCGCCTGCGCGCACAGGGCCATGACAAGAAGGCCATCGCTGCCAAGACGGGGCTGAGCCCTGAGTACGTCAGCGGCCTTCTGAACCTGATCACCAACGGCGAACAACGTTTGCTTGCAGCGGTCGGGACGGGCAAGATCGCGCTCAACGTGGCGCTGATGATCGCCAATGCCGGTGACGATGACAAGAGCTTGCAGACCGCCTTGCAGGAGGCCTATGAATCAGGCCAGTTGCGCGGAAATCAATTGACGCAGGCACAACGCCTCGTTCAACGGCGCAAGACACTGGGGCGGTCAATGGCGCGGTCACTGCCGCGAAACAAGGGTGCAGGGATCACGTCGTCGAGCCTGGTCCGCACCTATCAGAAAGAGATGGAGCGGCAGAAACTGCTGATCAAGAGAGCGGATTTTGCTCAGCAGGGCGTTCTCTTCATCACCCAAGCGCTGCGGCAGTTGTATGCCGACGAGCACTTTGCAACCTTGCTTCGTGCGGAAGGGCTGGACACGCTGCCAGAACTCTTGGCCGAACGGGTCTGGCCCAAAGGACATCCAACATGAAACGACAGCCACCATCACCACCGGCATCCTCGCTGGGCTTCGTGCCTGAGCCCATGACGATTCCGTTCGAAAAGATTTTGCCGACGCGTAAGCTTGCCCCGGAATTGGAGACGACGCGCAAGTTCAAACAGATCAAGGCAACCATCAATGCCATCGGCTTGATCGAGCCATTGACCTTGGCAATGCCTGCGGCCGGATCAGAGCTCTACGTTCTGCTGGACGGCCACCTG
The DNA here is from genome assembly GCF_014302995.1 of Variovorax sp. PAMC26660. NCBI lineage: Bacteria > Pseudomonadati > Pseudomonadota > Betaproteobacteria > Burkholderiales > Comamonadaceae > Variovorax > Variovorax sp. PAMC26660. The sequence goes on along the minus strand of NZ_CP060295.1, from coordinate 4,632,917 downwards.
CGCCTGATGGCATTGAAGGCGTTGGGCTTCATCGACGCGCCTTGTCTGTTGGCGATAGACGACGAGAGCTTCACATACAACAACCGGATCAATCGCGTGACCTCCATCCAGGAGCATGTGATGATCCGGCGCGCGGTTGAAAGGGGCGTCTCCCTGGAAAAACTGGCCGAAGCAATGGATCTGGATGCCAGTCAGGTGCTCAAGAAGTACAAATTGCTCGATGGCATCTGCCCGGAGGCCGCGCATCTGCTCAAAGACCAACAATTCTCTGCCGAGATAAGCCGCGTGCTGCGCAAGATGAAGCCTACGCGTCAGGTCGAGTGCGCGGAATTGATGATCGCGGCGAACAGCTTCACCGTTGCATATGCTCAGGCGCTGTTGGGCATGACACCTCCGAATGCATTGCTGGTAAACAAGCCGAGGAAGCTCAAGGGTCTTAGCCCCTCTCAGATGGAACTGATGGAACGCGAGATGGGGAATGTGCACGCCAAGTACAAGCTGCTGGAGCAAGACTACGGTCAGGACAGGTTTCTGCTGGTTTTGGCAGGCGGGTACTTGAAACGCCTGCTGAACAACAGCGCCATCGCCAAGTTCCTTCAGAAGAAGCAGGCCACGGTACTCACTGAGTTCGAGGCCATCGTACGGGCCCTGCCCTCCGACAATGGCGCCGGCGCATAGGCCCGAATGTCCAATCGGGTGCACGGCAAATTTTGTCGAACGCCCAAAAAAAACGATCATGGCCCTTGGAAGAACCGTCTACGTCGCTCCCACCGCATCGAAGTCCAGACTACCGCTGGTGGGCATTGGTGCGGCGAACCTGTAGCCCATGGCCTGATAGCCTTTTCGGCGCCGATCCCACATGCGCAACAACGCAGGATGCCCAGCGTCCACGAAATCAATTACGCGGACATGTGTTTTGTCGGCGTGCTCTCGGTGAAGGCGCCCCGCGTATTGCTGCAGCGTGCCTTTCCAGGAAATGGGCATCGCAAGCACCAGCGTGTCGAGCGGGGGGTGATCGAAGCCCTCGCCAACCAGCTTGCCGGTAGACAACAGCACGCGCGGTGCGTCGGGCGGCAATGCTTCCAGCTCGGCGATCAAAGCTGTGCGCTGCTTCTTCGGCATGCGCCCATGCAGCGTGAACAGCGTCGAGATGCGATCTGCCAACGCCATGCCGATCGCGTCCAGGTGCTCGGTGCGCTCGGTCAGTACCAGCACCTTTTTTCCTTGCGCAAAAGCGTCCGCGATCTCGTCGGCGATGGCCTGGGTGCGACCGGAGTCGTTGGCAACGTGCCGGAACACGTCCTGGATGCCTGCATCGGCGGCAAGCGGAATGTGCGCCGACAGGTATCGGGGAATCACCTCCAGGGTTTGTGGCGCGCCTGCCGGCCGCACGGCAGTGTGCCGAATAGGCCCGCACTGCATGAAGATGATGGGCTGCCGCCCGTCGCGTCGGACAGGCGTTGCCGTCAACCCCAACACGTACCTGGCTTTGGCCCGTTTCAGGATGGCTTCGAATGAAAACGCGGAGAGGTGATGACACTCGTCAACCATCACCTGTCCATAGTTTTCAACGATCTCGCTGGCCTCCCCCTGTCGGTACAGGGACTGCATCAACGCAACATCGATCCTGCCGGTCGGCTTGGCCTTGCCGCCTCCGATCGAGCCGATCGATTTCTTCTTGTCGTCCCCATCGAAAGCCAGAAAAGTTCGCAAGCGCTCTTGCCATTGCTTGAGCAACTCGGTGCGGTGCACCAGCACGAGCGTGTTGACGCTGCGGCGGGCAATCATCGCCGCGGCGATGACGGTTTTGCCAAATGCGGTCGGCGCGCACAGGATCCCTGTGTCATGCAGGAGCATGGCGGTGACCGCGCTCTCCTGATCGTGCCGCAACGTGCCGGCGAAGCTCGCATGCAGAGTTTCGCCAACGAAGCGATCGTCCTGCAGGTCGCAACGAATCCTGTTCTCACGCAAGAGCGCAACGGCGGCATCCAGGCAGCCGCGCGGGAGAGCAATGTGTCCAGGAAAATTCTCGGCACAGCCGATCACACGCGGCTCATTCCACACTGGCAGGCGCATCGCCTGCGCCTTGTGAAACTCGGGGTTCTGGAAAGCGGCCAGCCGGATCAAGCGATTCGCCAACGCTTGCGGAAGTTGCGCCTTGTCGAAATACAGCAGGTTGGACTGAACGACCGTCAGCGATGACGGCATCGGGCCTTGGATTTTTTGTTTGGATTGTGCTGTGCGTTTCCAAGGCTCTTGCTGATCCTCCTCGGTGATGAAGGTGACATCGAGCGGGTGCGAACCGCCTGTGGCGCGCAAGATCGTCGGCTCGATGTCATGCGGCGCCATTGGAGTGACCGACGCGAGGAAGTTCCACTGGTCTGCGTAGGGCTGCAATGCATCGTTGACGAACACGCTACGCCCGCTCTCTCGAGGCACCTTTTGCAACGGCAGGGCGATCAAATTTCCGAACCCGCCCTTGGGCATCGTGTCCTGGTTCGGAAACAGGCGGTCGTAGGATTCGAGTTTCAGCTGCCGGGTGCGGGCACAGGTATGGCTGATGATGGCCGTGCCGAGTCGTCGTGCGTCCCGCGCCGATACTTCCGACGAGAAAAACACCCAGGCGTGGGCGCCGTTGCCTGACCGTGAGACTTCCAGTGCGGCAGGCACCCCAAGGTCACGACAGGACTGGAGGAAAGCCTGTGCATCGGCACGCCAATCCGCGTCGTCAAAATCTGCGGCCAGAAAACGACAGTTGTCATTTGCCAGCAGTGCGTAGGCACCGATGGTTTGACGGCCAGAAAGATGATCGTAGATCGTCTGGTCTGTCAGCGGCACGAGCATCCGGTGCCCACAGTCGGCGCATTTGACGCGCGGCTTCTCACAAACGCCCGCGCGCCATTCGTTCGCGCACGCCGGCGCATAACCGGCCTTGCCGCTCTTGCTCTCCCAGCGGACAGGATAAACATCGGTGCGGCCCTGGAACAGGCGACGAAAAAGTGCGATCTTCTCTGTGGTGCCCAATGCAACGGGTGCGGAATGCGCGATGGCGAATTCGGGCTCCCGCCAAGCGATGCCATGGGTTTCCAGCAGACCGACCAATCGGGCGTTCTCTGCGCGCATCCGCTCGAGCTCATCGTCTTTGCGGACCATCACTGCGAGTTCATTCCGAGTCGCTCCTCGATCAAAAGTTTATCCGAGCACGTCACCAGGCCGATCCGCTTGCCACCATGGTGTCTGGCGAATGAGCCCGATGAGCTGCCGGTTCCATTGGTTTTTGACAGAAACCTCTGGGTGAAGTTGAAGTGCTCGCCGAACCCGAAGCCGGATGAGGCCGGGGTGCAGTGGTTTCGTTCGCCGTTCATGACTGCCTCCCTTCAACAATCGACCCGTCTCCGTCGTCGTTATCGTTGCCTCGGGCTTTGCGAGAACGCTGTGCCGGCGATGTTGGCAACGACAAGGCCTCGTCGAAGTCTTCGTCCTTGAAGTGCCATCGGCCAGCCAACGCGGCGATACCCAGGATGCGTTCGCACACCTTCCGAATCTGCCGCGGCGTCAGCCACGCAAGCCGGCAGACCTGGAGATCGGAGAGGGGTCTGAAACTTCTCTTCGCGTTCGGCGGAACCAACGCGGCGAGTGTGCCCGCGAAGATGCTGTTCGCCACGGCCAGCCGCCCGTCAATGTCGGGGGCCTCGATCGTGAAAGTCGTGAAGCGCGAGCGCAGCGGTGCTCTGATGGCCTGTTCATCGTTGGCAGTTGCCACATACCAAACGTGACTCGCGTCGAACTCGAAGTCGACGCTGAGGTCTTTGATCGTCGCGGCGGTGACCGGCTCGAGCAGGCTCAGGAGCGCATCGGCCGGGTTCGCATCCCGGTAGCCCTTGCTCTTGTCGAGCTCATCGAGCAACACCATCAGGTTGGCGCAGGTGCCCAGCACGATGCGGTCCCACAGCACGCCCGTCGTGGTGTTGCCCCAATACCGCTCAGAACCCCGCAGCGACATGGTCGACTGCACGTTGTCAAAGGCTTGTCGGTGCACCTTCGTGCCCAGCGCCTCGGCGAGGCGATGGGTGAAGTGGGTCTTGCCGAGGCCCGGCTCGCCGAGCAGCAGGATGGGCGGTGGCCGCAACGGCGCACCGCCCAGTTCGGAAAGAGCTATTCGCTCGGCCACGAACCGAATCACGGGTTTGAAGTTCGGCATGTCGCGTTCGAGGTCATCGAGTTGCCGCCGCCAGCCTGCACGAATGGTGATTGAGCGCCACGGCCCGTGGCGCATGGCCCGCGCAAAGTGGTCCAGGTCACGCTTCAGTACATCCTTGTCGACACTCGCCAGACCGGCCTCCAGCGTGCGGAAGCGCTCGACCGCAGCTTGCCAGTTGAACACGGCGACGGTATCGCCCGGCTGCACCGGGAGCTCATCCCGCAAGCGCGAAGATGCGCTCGACGTCGCGGCTTCCTCGAGGCGCTTTTGCTCACGGGCACGGTCGCGGCGTTGAGAGATCTCCTCTTGCAATTGCAACTCAAGACAGTGCGGCGCCATCAGACGCACGGACTTCATCACCCCGTCGGGGTCCATGAAGTTGGCGGACTGCAGCGGACCGTACCCAGGCGGGACCGAAGTCGAAGGTGGAGAGGATGAAGGACGGGACATGTGCGGCTCCAATGCGAGGAGCCGCGATGCCACGCAACTCCTCAGGTGACTAAGGAAAGTTTCAAAGGCATCGGAGCAATGACGACTGAAGGTCGCATTCGCCTGAGGATGCCGATTTCCTTGATCCCGTTTCGACGCTCGCGCACGGTCGTGCCAACGTCGACGACGTGCAACAAAACAATGGGCGCGTGGTGGCAGAACATTTGGAGGGCCTTGTGAAGGACGGGACGTTAAGTGCCGTCAGCAAGGCTGTCAACGAGTAGCCGACTGAGATTTTGGGTCTCGTTGCATGAAACGCTGATCTCTCGCATGCGTCCGACACGACGCAAAACCCAGCGTCAGTAGGACGGCAGCATCGGTGTCAGGCAGTCTTCAAAGCCCAGGTGCACCCGATTCATGCGGGCCATCAGGACGCGATCTCCGGTGAGGATGGCCAGGACCATGCCGCTGATCGTGACGAGACCATTCGAGCATTCGATCAGCTGGTGCACGAGTTGCACCGGGAAGCCTTCCTTGTGACGCTGCAGCGCGTGAATGCTGCCATGAACGAACGAGTTCAAAGCGTGGCGCTGCATGTCCTCGAACCGACCCAGCATCGCCGCGGGTGCTGCTGCGGCTGGCATGGCGGCCGAAGCATTCCGAAGTTGTTTGATCATCTCCCTTGCTGCGGGCAACTTGCGCGCAGCTTCGTCGGCTTCTGCACTGAGCGGGGCGGCGGCGAGCGCAACGTGTCCTTCGGTTGCGGCAAGAAGCATCCAAGCCGAGCGGGTTGTCGCCTCAAACTGCAGCCGCATGAGCGGGGCGGCTGACGACACAAACCCGCCCGCAACGAGAAGCCGCAGCGCCCGGGCGTGGTCGATTGAGAGTGAGGCTGCCGTGACGCTGAGGTCCATCCGACTGGCATCATCTCGGTACTCAGGGTAATGGTCCAAGTCCAGAAGCTTGACGATCGTGTCGTCGAGTTCATCGGACCGGCGGAGTATTTTTTCAATGTCCATGCATCAACTCTTGCACGTATTTTTGCCTCGGCGGCTGGTTCAAACTTCGGACTGCTGCTGATGATTATGGTCGGCCGCTCAAGCGGTGCTTGGCAGGGTGGCTTTTGGAAAACCACTCCGCGTCTTGGTTCAGTGGCTGCGCTCGACCCACACCCCCGCTGTGGTCCAAGAGCACCGCCGGCACTGCGGCCCGTTCCTTGTTGAATGCCAGAGCCTTCGCTGGTGCCAGGTCGTCGAGCCGCGTCTTCGGCGTTCCGAAGCAGGCGTGTTGACTTCTTCGTAGTGAGACGAGAACCAAATGTCTATCTTGATGGCGGACATGCCTCACCCGATGAGCAAGCCGGTCTTGCGCAGAAAATCGGGAGCGATCAGCATGGATCTGCAAGCCATGTCGCTCATCCACTGCCGAAGGAAATGGAATACAGATGACAATTTTCAAGAGCCTGCTGGTTTCGGCTGCGTTGGTCGTCAGCGCTTCATATAGTGCCGCACAAGCCACCGTTCCGGCCATCAAGGTGACCGCGCCGACCGGCAATGTGAGCGTCATCATTGGCAGCATCCATGCGCCAGTCGATGGACTGCCGCAGCCAGCCGATTCAGTGCTCAGGGGCTTCTCGCGTTACGTGGTCGAGGGCACCGGCGCTCCTCTCACCTACAAGTCACGACTGCATGAGCAGGAAGTTGGGGCCGGACTAGGAACATACGCAGCCTGGACACAGATGCTCGACGAAAGCCAGCGCAAAGTCTTGATAGAGAGAATCCTTTGCCACCCCGCAATAGCTCACCTGAAGGGCGATGAGCATGCGAATGAGGCGACGATGCGATACGTCTACGCGTTGACGCGCAAAAGCGCTGCCCAGGCCGCTGGCTATGCCGCCTATCGCTGCACCCGATTGGGCGTGCGATCACGCGACCAAATACTCGAAGTTGCGGCGCAAAGAAATGGCGTCCCTCAATTCGGCCTGGAAGACCCCGACGAGGTGGAAGAGCGCCGTTCGGCGGTCGATGAGCGAATCTACATGCATCAACTGCGAATCGCCTTCCACCCAAGTTCGCAGGCGGCTTACAGCCGTGCGGTCGCGGCAATCGCCAGCGGCCGCTATGAAGACGTCAACGCCGCGGTCGATTCGCTCGCAGCAAATGCCGCTGATGCGGCACGGTACAACCAGGTGATGGTCGCGGATCGCAATCACGCCTGGCTGAAAAAACTCACGCCGTGGCTTGACAAGGGTGGCGCCTTTGTCAATGTTGGCGCGGCCCATCTTTCAGGTCCGGACGGCCTTCTGACCCTTTTGGCCGCTCGTGGTTATCTCCTCGAAGTCAAACAGCTGCCTGCGCGCAGCGACTGACACCTCCTGCGGTCTGGGGCGCGAATTGCACATTTGCGATTTGTGCGCGGGACGCAGCTGACAGACACCGGGAATGCTTTCCGACATGTTCACGCCAAGAACTTCCACGAGCTGAATACGCATGCGTTGGTACGCGAGTAGGAAAAGTTTGCGAAGTATGGAAAGTATGCCGAGCAGGAAAATTAGGCCGAAAAGTAGTATTCACGCCTGCCCATGCTGGCGCCGGGCATCCTAGTTACCTGTATTCCACCTACCTTATTAAAAGAGATCCGAACTGATGTCAGATGCAAGAAAAATGAGCTTCGCGGAGATCCAGAAGCGCATCATGGACATGGATGCCGAACGTGCAGAGCTTGAGGCAGCACTTCAAGCCAAACGTGGCGAAGAAATCAAGGTTCTCGCTGACGCCTATGCGAAGAAGCTACAGGCCGGAGGGTTTTCGATCTCTGAGGGCATCAAGGCATTGGCGCCGTACGACACCGCCGCAGCGAAACGCTCGGGCGTTGCACCGCGCCCGCCGCGCGAGGTCGAAACCGGTACGACGTACAGAAATCCCGAGACGGGCGAGACGTGGACTGCTGGCGGAAAGGGCCGTGTTGTTGGATGGCTTCAAGCTCAGATCAACGCCGGCAAGAGCGCGGCATCCTTTTCCACAAATGCAAGCAGTCTCGGGGCAAGGAATGGAGAAGGCGCGTCAGCCACCGGCACCACCGAAAGAGCCGGCGGCGACCAGGTAGGCAATGGTTGAACACACCTGTCCCACCACCCACGTTGATTGGGAGTCGGACTGCGAAACGATCCGTCGAGTCGGCTAAGGGCGCAGCACAGCTTCCCGAGACAATCCGTACCATGATCGATACAGAAGCGCTGCCCGTCGAAGAATTGGGTGCGCAGGCCGTTGAATGGCGTCGACGCGCGCTGCAGGGCGATTTGCACGCCCGTGGCCTGGCCCACGAACTGGAAGCGGAATTGCGTCGACGTGTTGGCGCGCCCCGACCTGACCACAGCACGTTGGATCTGCGGCCACTCGAACATCGCCAAGATCGGCGGCGTTGGTGGAAGCCCTGGTGATTTTCCTTCGCTGATGCTTTGCGGGCCACCAGCCAAGCTCCGTTACGTGCCGTTCAACAGCTCGGCTACTTCTCGCTTCCCTAAGCCTCGTACGAATGCAAGGCGTTCAAGCTGTTCGGCCTTGGGGCGAGCCTTGCCCTGCTCCCAGTTGTAGACAGCCTGCCCTGTCACGCCAACCAGCCTTCTGTGGTCCGCTGCGGAGAGGGGCAGCTTTCCGCGATGTGCAGAGAGACGGGGTCCCGACGTATTCACGCCGAGGATTCCCCCCGGGCTAAATGCGCATGCGCTGGTGCACCGATTATGGAAAGTATGCCGAGTAGGAAAAGTAGCCGACAGGGCAATGCCTGCGCTGGTGCCGACAAGCAGCATCAACGCAAGTTGTCATGCACAAGCGTAGACAACAGGCGGCAAGTGAGGCAGGCCAGGCACAGAGCGCAACCAGCGTTGAGCCGCACTTGAGAAATCGGCCGAGTTGCTGTAAATCACTTTGACTGCTCGACGTTCTCGACGCGATACACGTGGCCTGCGATCTCATCCGCCTTGGCATCCACATTGCGTCGATGCGGCCTGCGCCATTGCAGTCTGCGAAGCGAATGCGTTGGGCCGTATGCCTGCCTAACCCAATGACCGCGAACCCAGTGCGCACCCCTTGGCGCCGAGTTCCCTGCGGCCTCTTGCCGAAAGTTCTCTTCGAACGACTTGCCGCACAGGTGAATCTCGGTGTAGCCAAGCATCGCAAGTTCGGTTTTTGCCTGCCGCTGTTCTTTGGTGTCCGTCGCCTTGCTCGACTTCTCGACCAACCGGCCCGGCGCGTCGGAAGGCCACCGGGCATCCACATCGTCCGGGTAGGCGGACAGGTAGGCCAGCGCGTTGACGATCAGCCGCGTGATCCGTGCCCAACATTCCCGAAGCTGGGGCAGATGCTCCAATTCGGATTTGGCACTGACCGCCTGTGCACTGGGCATACCGATCTGCCTGGCCTGTTCGGCGAATCCAGTCGCGCCATCGCGCTCTTTGCGCAACCGTGCGACGCGATTGCTGATCTCGAAATCACTCGCTTCGCCAATGCCCATTCGCAGCGCTTCGTCCGCGAACGCGATGACGAAAAATGGCTCGGGGTTTTCGCCCAGGCGGCCGTAGGCATCCGGATCCGATACTGGCGCAAAAGTCACACAGAACTGGACGAACGACAAGGCACGGCTGCCGTCCTTTTGCCTGATGTGGTTGCAAAAAACATAGGCCCCATCGGCCTGCCACCCCGGCTCAGCCTCAAGCTCCGGCTGCGGGCCGAACGACAGATACAAGGCCTCGTACGGGAAGTTCAGGGACTCCAGCGGCAAATCGTCGACGTCCGTGCGGTCGAACATTTCCATCAGGCGCGGCGGAAACTGAAAAATCTGGCGCCCGCCCGCATGAAACGCGACGTTGAACATCGCCGCCGTATAGCCGTCGGCCTCCTTTCTTGGCCAGGCCCGCGTGTTTGCGAGGCGCAAGCTCAGCCGGGTCTTCGAAAAATCCTTTTGTGTTTCGCTTGAAATCAACGATGCGATCTTGTTTTGTACATCCACGGTAAAAACGTCTTGCGGACGACTGTGCCGTCCTGCGGACCGGGCCAGCGACTCGCCGGCCGGGTGAAACATTCGAAACCGCTGCGGGTGCACCGAGAACATTGGCGCACTGTCCGCGCTCCAGTTCTCCACAACTTCCGCGGGTCGTTTGCCCAGGCGGCCTTCTGGCAATGAAGATGCCAGTCGTTGAGCCACTGCATGCGACGGCTCGGTCCCGATGTCGAACTCGACGTAGTCCCATAGAAAGCTCGCCGCGACGGCGGATCGTGCCTCCAACCACCACAGCTGCGCGTGGAGCACCCCAGGGTCGGCCAACGCATAGCGCATTTCAAAGCTCGGCCGCACACCATTGCCGCATCGCGAGTTGTGCTCAACGAGCGCCGCGAAACTGACGCTCAGGTAGACGATTGCATCGGATTCAATCATGGCGCTCAGCGTACCTGAACAACGGAAGCTGTACGCGGACAACAGCGGGGTGGAGAACCAGATTGGCCCTGTTGCCCTCAGATGCTCAAGTTGATTGTTCGATGGCTGCCAGCCTGATCTGCGACTGCAGTCAAGACGGAGTCACCGCGCTTACTCAGTGCTGTCGGTCGCAGCGTCCTGGCCTTCTAGAGAGGCGTGACGATGATGAGCCCATTTCGGCTGACAGCGAAGTCGACCGGAGCCTGCCTCTCGCCGGGGGCTACTCGAAAATCGATAGAGCGCCTCGGTTCCCTTCGGCAAGCATTGCCAGCGAACTCACCATGACGTTGGCTCGCGCCCGCGGCCCAAGGCGCTCTTCACGCGTAAAGGACGGCGGCTCTAGGACCACAAGGTATCCCATTGGATCGAGAAATTCCTCGAGCCACACCCGCAGGTAGCTCTCATCCCTGACAGCACGGACCTCTGCGAAGCGGCAGGCGGCCAAGCCGAAGCTGGCAGGAGCCTTCAGGCCGGCAAGTGTGAAGAGGCTTTTGACCTGCGGAAAGGGAACACCTTGCAGCATGTCTTCGACGCTCATCATCTCCCCCACCCGCACCAACCCGGCTGCGACCAACTCGCTAAGTTCGAGGTTGCGGACGGGAGAGTCTTCCGTTGGAATCCTTCCGGGCATCTGCGCCAGGTACCAACGCGCCGCATTGGGTGAGAGCTGGACAAGAAGGTCCGATAGCGCCTCCCGCTTCGCAAGGGAGCCTCTCAGGCCAAACTCTTCGTCCACGAAGTCCCGTGGAAGCCATGGAGAGGACTTGGTGAGGTGCTGTTCGAGTAGCGGCCAACGGATGTCGCATCGGATGGCCTCAAGAATGGCCCGCCAGCGGGTGGAAGATAGGCCCTCGGCATACTCCTCGAATTCACTCTTGAAATGCTCGACCCCGCTTCCATACCTCGCGGTCATCGCCAACTTGTGGTCGCCGATCGAAACGAAAAAATCCACCTGGTCAGGTTGGCCAGGCGTGAGGGACACCGGTTCGATGCTCGGGAGACGATCCCGAATAATGGGCTGCGTCCGCGCCTCGTCGAAAGACATCGGCCAAGACTTCGGCCACGCAATCATGGTGAGCGCAGCGTCGGGCTTAGGCCTCGGCACCATTGCCGTCTTGAAAACGCTCCTCTCCGCGAGCTGATCGACCTCTAGCGCGACGATCTTCATCTGCTGCAGCGCGCAAGCGTAAGCTCGCAGTCGTTCTGGCAACTCCTCACGGTATCGGCTCAGCTTCGAGATTTCCCGGCTCATGCGCGTCTGGACCGGGAAGAAGTCAACGGCATGTCCAGGATAGTCTCGCGCAGCCTCACCGACCGTATCCCTTTGCCACTCTGCCACCACTTTTTCCTGCGGCGGAATGCTGGCAAGACGGTGCTCCACGGCTTCGCGGGCGGCCGCGGCATGCGCGTATGCGGTCGCGAGAGCAGTCGCAAGGGGCTTGGGCAAGCGTTGATCAGGCATCTGGCGCATTCGCTGTAGATCAAGCGGTCCGCAGTCTAGCGGCTGACACCGTCAGTGGCTTCGCCGGAATTTTCAATATTCCGGCGGCTACCGTGCCCCCACAGCATCGCGCCGTACCGGTCAAAAATTTGCCTCGACCACTCTAGCCTTACTCTTCGGGCTCCCCGGCAATCCAGTCGCTGATCTGAAGGTCATGCATTTTGACCGCCGCATCGATCTGCCAAGCTGTAGGGTAGTGACGAAGTATCCGGTTGGCCAACTGGCGCAATTTGGGGGGCACAGGACCTCCCCACAACTCCAGATCGTTGTCGGGCGATTGCAGATCGCGAAGGGTCTCACCAGCCCACTGCAGCGCTCTTCGACGTTCGTACGGAAGTGTCATTTTTTCGTTCCTCGTCTGCGGTTTTTGGATCACGGTCCTTCAGCATGGACGTCGCAAGGAAATGCGAACCACCCATGTTGGACATGCTGCTGTTCAAGCTTCCGCCGCGGATTCAATACGCGTTGCGAGTTTCAACCCTTCGGGTCACTACCAGGCTGGCTTTCGCTCAATAGCACCTCCAAGGCACGCCGATTGAGCTCGGGCACCAACCGCTGACCTCGCAGTTGTCTGATCACCGCCTGCACCAGCATCACCGGCAAAGACAACACGAAACCGAGGATCGTCCCGGCCACGAAAAACGACATGTCCATGCGGGCGGAGAGACTGCATAGGAGGCCAACGAGGGCGCCGATGCCCGCGCCCCAGGCCATGCGCTTCAGATAGAACTTTGGCGGCAGGTAGAGTCCGAAGGGACTCAACCGATCGGAATGGATGGACTCGTCGAAACTGAACTTTCCCGTCGTCGAATTCAGCGCGCCAAAGAACTCGCCTTTTTCGACACCCTTGGCCGCGCCATAGATTAATGCCAGAGTGTGGCCGGGCCTTGAGTCGACGGGGAAGTCGCTCAGGTCGTAGGCTGACTCTCGACCGTCGGCTTCGCGAATCCAGATTTTTTGAATCGACACCACCTCGGAACTGATGCGGCCTGGGCGAAAGATCGCGTGACCTTCGATGAACTGCCGCTGATCTCGGCCCTGGCGGACCATCGCAACCGATGACTCCGACGCTTCGATAACGACTCCTTGCACGACCTGCAGCCAAATCCGGCGGCCGCCGGGCAGAACGATGGTGGTCGGCATGTTTTTGGCGTCCCGACCTGCGTTTACCGACTCAGGGACCAGCCGTCAGAGCCTTTGACGAAGCGAAACTGTGCGGGCGCCTTGTTTCGGGTTCCGGCCTGGGTCATGTCGAGTTCGACATCGCAGCGCCACGACACGTCCGTGTCCGCCTTGCAGCCGAGCTTCTTGACATCGTGGATTTCTCCGAGAGAATTTTTTGTGCCGCTGAGCCGTTGCAGTTGGGCCTGGCTTTCCGACAGGTACTTGCGCACGGTCTTGTCGACATCGCTGGACGAGGGCTCGCCGCTGCAGCCGGCCAGGGCAGTCGCCAGCGAAACCAGTGCGACGACGGCCAAGCCGCGATTCGTTTGGGAAGACAAGGTGCGGTTTTTCATGAGGTTGTGGTGGTGTGCGTTGACAAGGACAAGGTGATAGGTCGGCGCGCCGCGTTGAGGTGATGGAAATTCGAATCCATTCCTCTCTGGGGCTGCGGTCGTCACTCGGAAATCACGCAGGTGCGCCGGCCACGAAGAGCCTGCAATTGGCGCTCCGTCGGAAGCATCGCCAGTGGGCCGACCACCGGCATGTCGGTTGCCCCTGCGGATTGGAAGACGAGGTAGATCGGTTTGCCGGGCCGCACACCTTTGGGGTCACCCTCCGAGTCGCTCGCGTATACCGACTTGATCGAACCGATGTCTCGCTTGGGGCAGCCCTTCAGGCTGGTTCCCTTCTCGACCGCCTGCTCGAAGGTCATCGTTTGAGGGGCCGCTTGGACTTGAAGACAGCACCCCATCGCGATCAGCGCCAGCAGGCGACCAGGGTGGCAACGGCGCCCCCTCATGACGCGCCCTTGGCCAGGCGATCGGAGGGTGCCAATCGGCTGGCGCACGCGCTGCGCAGCCATTCGGCCGCAGAAGGCAACGGACCGCCCAAGGCCATCAGGGCCTTGTTCAACGATTCGCCATAGCTCCGATCAGCGCCGTCACCGGTGCGATCGGTCCCGCCGACCAAAACGGCACAGTGCGTTGGACTCGCCAAAAAGGCCGCAACTTCTGCGGATGCCGGACTGGCGATCTGAGCATGAGCGCCGTGCGCGCCAATGAGCGCAAGAGCGCAAGCGATGGCTAAGGGGTTTTTCATGGGCGAGTGCGAGAGAGTGATCGAAAAGATCTTCTGACGAATCAATATGATCCACAAAGAGCTCCAAATGTACGACATATGAGGTGGAGCGGGGCGATGCGGAACTTGATGCTGAGCGGCCTATGCCCAGAACCAAGCCGCAACCAACCACCAGGGAAGTTTTCGCCAGAAACTTGCGCCGTGCCCGACGTCTCAGGGACCTGACCCAAGAGGGTCTCGCATTGGAGGCGGGCGTGCCGCGTGCGTATCTGAGCCGTGTTGAGCGCGGCACGATCAACATCTCGATCGACAACGCCGACGCGTTGGCTCGTGCCATCGGTGTACCGCTGCACGAACTGGTCGATCCGGCGAAATTTCGTGGCCTTGATGAGCGGTAATGATTTCTGCGTCAGCGAGAACTGGTCTGGGACTACTGTCTCGGCGCAGCCAAGGTTGCTCAGGCGCGTTCTCTTTTCTGTGCCGAAGAGGCCCAGAACGCACAAACCGCCCTCGATGGTGGGCGCCCTCGACCTCGTGGAGTGCGTCGCCATCGTTGGATCCGCGACTTCACCCTGATGATCGCGGGCTTGGGCCCCGGTCAAGATGAAACGACGGGACGCTCACACGAGGAGGGCCAAGCAGGTAGATCATCCCTTGGGCTTCGCGGGGCGTCCGATCTTTCGAGGTTTCAGGCCGTCAAGCATATAGGCGAAGGCCCGGCGCAAATCGGAGTGTTCGTCGCCTTGCAGTTCCGTCTGAATACGTTGCGCAATGGCCTTCGCAGAGAACTCATGCATGTCGTCGCGGCCTCGAAGCACCTGCATGCAGGCCTCGATCACCTTGGCCGGAGGGTCAACGTCGCCTGACTCGTAACGGGAAACCAGCGCTTGGTCTACCCCGCCCAGTCGGACCCCAAATTCTTTCTGAGTGGCCGAGCCACGCGCTGCGCGGACCATGCCGCGAACGGTGTGGACGGCTTGCAGCTCTGGTGAGCTTTCGGACTTGTGTGCAGGCGCCAATTTCATCGAAATTTCGTTGATCTATGAAGCATCGCAGATAGAATCATAAGTTATGCGCAACGCGAATTTCGTCATTTCAGACAGCTTCCATAGCCAGAGGTCGCCCAGCCCGACGTCCGCGCCTCTCGTGATGAGGACGCTGGGATAGCATGTCGGCCATGAACGCCCCTCTGAGCCAAAGGCTTACGGCCTTCGGCGCAGCAACGAGCGAAATTCGCTCGTTGGTGGCTGAGGACCCCGCCACCATTGACTACCTGGATCTCCAGCGCTTTCGCCGGATGGCGAGCCGCGAGGGCAATGCGTTTGTCGCACCCGATGCGGTGGTGCTGGTCAACGGCCAGCCGCTGCTGTATGCGGTGTACGCCGAGTCCCTGTCGAGCACGAGCGATGCGAACGCATCGCTGGTAACGCTACGCTCTGCACTGGCTTGCCGCGGCGAGAGCAGCTACCTGGCAGTCGTTTCTCCGGGCGAGATCAAGCTGGTGTCGGCCCACTACGCGCCAGACCTCAAGGACGCGGTGGTCGTCAAGCACTCGGATGCTCTGGCGAGCTTTCTGATTCGGGATCTGGCCGCGGGAATCAAGCCGGGGGCGATTGCAGAGAAGGCCTGGCAAAAGGCGACCCGTGACGGCGACAAGCGGGCGGTTCACGAGCTACTGTTCAGCCTACTGGACCATGTGACGAAGGCGCTGCGTTCCTCGGGTCCGCTGCAGGGGCGCGATGAGGAGATTTTGTCCCTGGTCGGACGTGCGCTATTCACCTGTTTCCTGCTGGACCGCGGCATCCTGAGCGCCGATACATGTCCGGCCCTTTTCGGCACAGACGGCGTGACCGCATTTTCAAATCCGCGGTCCGCTGCGCTGTGCTGTGACTGGCTCGACGAGACCTTCAACGGCGAGTTGCTGCCGATCGAGTGTGACGACTACGCAAGCTACTTCAACGCGTTGAATGGCGCCGATGGGCTGGTATTCAGAGAGCTGTCGAAGATCATTGAGCGCACGACGGCAGAAGGCCAGCGCTTTCTGGATTGTTCCTGGATTGACTTCTCGCACGTACCAGCCGATCTGCTGAGCCAGTTGTACGAGAGCTATGCCCACAAGTTCTTTGGCGATGACGCCGGGCAGGAGAGCATCCACTACACGCCCCGGTACATCGCCGAATACATGATGGAACAGGCCTTCCCCGGGATCGAAACAGCAAAACTTGACAAGGCCAGGGTGCTGGATCCCGCCGCAGGCGCCTGTATCTTTCTCGTACTGTCTTTGCGCCGCCTGGTGCAGGAGCGTTGGCTGCGAACCCGCCGGCGTCCACGCACGAAGGAGATTCGGCAGATCCTTAACGAACAGCTGCGCGGCTATGACATCAACAGCCATGCGTTGAAGTTGGGGGCGCTGAGTCTATATCTCACGGCATTGGAGCTTGACCCGAATCCGCTGTCGGGCGACAGCCTGGTCTTTGAGCCGTTGATGGACCACGTGTTGTTCAACACGCGGCTGCCGGACGAGCAGTACCCATGTTCCTTGGTGCTGGGCAGCCTTTGCGCCGAACTGCCCGACGATCCGATGGGCAATCGATACGACCTGGTGATCTCGAACCCGCCTTGGACGCCCTGGAGGGCCCAAAAGAATGACTCGAAATCCCAGGCCCGTGCAGACGCCTTGAATGGCAGGGCCTCCGAGATGATCCGCAAGATCGCCAAGGAGAGATCGCCGCTGCTGGCGGATGTGACGCAGACTCATGAGAACGCCCTGAAGGCGCCCGATGTTCCGTTCATATGGCGGTCGATGGAATGGGCGAAGCCAGGTGCTGTCATCGCTTATGCGGTCCACGCCCGGCTGTTGTTCCGGCGAGCCGATGCGGGCGCGTCAACTCGTGACGCACTGTTCCGTGCGCTCAGGATCACGGGCATCTTCAATGGAACAGCGTTGCGCATGGAGGAGGTCTGGCCGAATGTCGAGGCGCCGTTCTGTCTCGTGTTCGCCAGAAATTCGATGCCCAGTGACACAGATCACTTCTACTATGTTAGCCCTGAGGTTGAGCGGGGGCTGAATCGGCGATCACTTTGGCGCACCGACTATCAGAGCGCACATCCCATCGAGATGCGGGTTCTGAAGGAAAAACCGTACCTGCTCAAGACGCTGTTCCGAGGCACGGCGCTGGACGTAGAACTGATTGATCGATTGGAGTCGCAGTTGACGGCAGAGGAGCTTAAGCTGGGGCAAGACGGCGGCCGGTCGATCGTGCCTAGTCAAACCACCAAGGTGCGAACGGTCCGCTTGGCCAGCTATTGGTCACAGGATCGCGGGCTGTTCAGTGGGCAGGGCTTTATGGGGCCGGGTACACAGAAGGCTGATTTCATCCGCGAGATGAACGCCAAGACGCTCAGCGCGAAGGACGATGCCGGCCGGTACGTAGAGACCAGCAAACTCAAGCTTTTCGCGATGGATAGGGTGGAGCGTCCTCGACGTCCCGAGATCTATCGCACGCCGCTCGTGCTGTTCAGCCAGACGCCTGGTGCCAGGAAGACCAGCCATCCAGTGCGCATTACCCTTGACCCAACGCCCGTCGCGTTCAACTACTCTTACTATGGGTACAGCACCGCGGGTCACGCGCAGCCGGCGGAGCTGGCTTGCTATCTGTTCGTGATCGCCAACAGTGACTTGTTCAGCTACTACACGTTGATGACCAGCGCGCGATTTGGTGTCGAACGGGACACGATCTATGTCGAGGATGTCGATGTGTTTCCGATGCGGCCCTTCGAGGATCTGACCAAGAGGGAGATCTCGGAAGCATGCAAGCTCGCGAAAGATTTCTGCGTTGAGGATCCTGAAGGCGATGCAGTGCGCCGGCAGATCAACCGCTGGGTTGGTCAGTTGTATGGCTTGAGCGCCGATGACATTCAACTCGTCGAAGACACTCTGGCCGTAAGCTCGCCATTGTCGACCTCCAAGGATCTGGCGCAGTCGGTGCCGACGCGCGCCCAGATCACCACATTCGCCAAGCGGCTGGAAGCGGAGTTGGCGCCATTCTTTGATGATGAGAATGATCCGATCTGCGTGACTCCCCAGCCAGTGGCGTCGCAGAGTTGGCTCTTTGTCAGTGTCCACACCCACGGAGCCGAAGGAGAGGTACAGGGGCAGGAACGGCTGAAAAAGGCCTTGACCATCTTGGCGGATCACGAAGGATCCAGCCGCGTGCTGATGAACATCGGCCAAGGGCATTTGTGCATCGGGATGTTGGCGCAATACCGCTACTGGACACCGAGTCGGGCAAGGGCAACGGCCTTGAGCATCCTGCAGAGCACTGACGGGGTATTCGGACGCAACGCCGACATCGCAGGGAGCGAAGCTTGAACGCAGGGTCGGGATTTCT
The DNA here is from genome assembly GCF_014302995.1 of Variovorax sp. PAMC26660. Taxonomy (NCBI): domain Bacteria; kingdom Pseudomonadati; phylum Pseudomonadota; class Betaproteobacteria; order Burkholderiales; family Comamonadaceae; genus Variovorax; species Variovorax sp. PAMC26660. The sequence continues at coordinate 4,614,682 of NZ_CP060295.1, read as the reverse complement.
CGCAAAGCGCGCCTTGGCGACGCAAGGGATATACCGATTCCCGCCGTTCGGTGACTTGCAGGTCAAGGCTGTTGAACGGGCCTTGCGCATGGCCTGGGACGAGCTGGTCAAAAATCCGCTCGTGTACAAAATCGATCTGGCTGCGGCCAACGAGGTGGCCATTTCTGAAGGCTTGGTACGAGTGGTCGACATGATCCGCGATGCTGGTGCGATCCCCGCCTTCACCAAGCATTTCGAAACGCCGCATACCGACGGATCGTTGCGCAACTTCAACGGCACCAAGCTGTCGAAGCGACCTGACATGTCGTTCAAGCTTAAGGTGAACCCGGTCCCTGGCATCCATGGGATGCACCACAGGCTTTTCGTCGAGGCCAAGATACTCGAGACCGGCAAGCAAGGCATGAGCGACTATTGCAAGGATGGTCTAAGTCGCTACATTGTGGGCGACTATGCATGGGCAATGCCGCACGCCATGATGCTGGCCTACGTACGATCGCCCGCCTACGTACTCCCCAAGTCCTTGAACATGCACCTGTCTAAGCCTACGAACAAGCTGTCGTACGAAGTCCTGACCCTACAGGCCGCGATGTGCGAATACACGAGCAGCTCGCCGCGCGCCTACGAGACCACGCACGGACGTGCGGGCTGGACTTTCAGTGACGGCACTGCGCCGACGTCGATCAAGCTCATTCATCTCTGGCTCCCGGTCTAGCTAACGATCAGCGCGTGCGGTCCACCTTGATGGGGCCGAACATGCCGGTGTAGATCAGCGCTTCCCAGATCTTTTTGACCGCCTGTCCGGCGTCCTGGCTCAGAAACAGAGACGAACGGGCGCCACGAGGAGAGCCAAGCAGGTAGTGCCGCATTGATTCCCAGGTTTCAGCAACTTCCGACCATTCTGAACACGGCACCTCCTTTTGGAGGATCAGGGGCATTGCGATGGCCAGTGGGATGGTTTCCCCCGGGCTCACGTGCTTCTCCCATTCACATTTGATCAGGACTGGCTTTGCTTCGGTGCTGTAGAACTTCACGTCGAGCTTCTCCGCAGTGAGCCGCGCCGCCGGATGTCGGGGCAACGCCGCCACGGAAGCAATGATCTCGTCGGCGCCGTCACCGTAAGGGCAACTGATGAACCCGTTCACGAAAAACCGCGTGTGGTCGAGTCTTTGATACCCGCACCGGTCACTTGGCGTGGTCGCAGGACTGCGGTAGTTTTTGTGATTCCACACAAGCGGGTGCCATGTGGGGTACGTGTTGATGGCGGGACCAATCTGGTCCACGATGTCCCGCAACGCATGGCGGCTCTTGGTACGCTGGTCTTCATCGAGGCCCTGTAGCCGGTTCACAAAGTAGTCCTCGACTTCGTCGTAACCGTCCTGCGCTGCCTCGTCCGCTCGGAATGCCATAGTCGCCCCATGAATTTTATAAATTGCGCATGATATTGCAATATCATGCGCAATTAATATTTTTCATGCATCATTCTTAGGCATTGCGCGTGCTCTCGATCGGATGGACATGCTCTCCAAGTTGTCCGTGGTGCACGCAGTCTCGATGCCCCACATGGTCGAGGCGCCGTCGGGCGCCCGCAGCGGGAATGTTGGGCCGGTGTTCTCGCACGGCGGCCGCGCTGCGGCCGCTTCCTCCTGCGCAGACCGGCACTGCCGGGCCGCCCCCACATGCAGGGCGCCTTGATTCACGCCCGCAGTCTGCACCGGCGTCGGGAAGTTGTGAAGCGCGCCGCGATAAGTGTGCCCAGATCGGTGCGATAAGTCTGCCCTGATCCGGTTACGCCCGCTGTAAAGGAATTGCCGGGGAGGAAAGGCAAGCGTCCACCGAGCGATGAACCCACAGCAGCAGTGTCGACATGCCGGCGCGGGTCTTCTGCGACTGGGAAAAACGGCCCTGGGCCGGTGCGTGGCGCCCTCCACAATTCTCGCTCCATTCACCAAGGAGCAAAAACCATGAACTCGTCTCTATCCCCGACCGAACGCCGGTGGGCCGAACTGGTCCGCGAACGGAAGTATCCGCCGATCGTCATCGAAGTCGCTGGCGCGATGGGGACCGTCAGCCATCAGCCGTCGCATCAATGGACGTTGGAGGAGGTGCTGGCGCGCGACCCTATGCAGGCGAACTGGGACCCCGAGTCGGGCCTTCCTGACGTCTTCTAGTGGCAAGTGGCGCGGCTTGAAGGAGTCCTGCGGCCCGGGCCTCTAATCGATCTCGCCCGCCTCGCGCAGCAAGTCTTCATAGAGTCCGCCCAGTGCTCCCATGATCAGCCCACCATGGAACGGCCAGATGGTGCCGAGGGCGTCATTTGCAGCTTGAAGCAGGTTCTGGATCATGGCCAGAGGGATGACGACTTCATCCTTCATGTGCACGTGGAGGGCCTTGTCGCCGCCGCCATCCGGCGTGTACCAGTCGTAGGAGTACCTCGACCATGTGTGCTTCATTTCCACCGCAAGGATCTCCGCCACCGCCGAGCGGACAGCGTCAGGAACGATGCCGACCTGCAAAGCCTTGGCCATTGCCTCCAGATCGGTAAGCAACTCCCTAAGGCCATGCCAGGTTTCCGCACGCTCGGCCTGTTTTCGACTGGGGAACCTGGGACGGGGCCTGCCGAGCTTTTCTCGGTACTTCTGAACGTCAATTCCGAGCTGTAGCGGAGCCTTGATCATCAGTTCAGCCGCATGGCGCTGGAGGAAGAAAATCGGCAGGCCATGGTGGTCCAACGTCGTCTTCTCACGAGCGGCGCTCAACAGGGTATTGGCTGCGAGCAAGTAGGCTTGGCCATAGTTCGGCGCCCGAAATCCGCCGAGCCTTGCGACGCCGGCCGCCAGATCCTTTTCGGTTTGCTCAGGCGATTTCCCCCAGAAGAGGACTCCAGCGGGTTCGCCGGTGCCGTTGAAGTAAAGATCGTCGGGAAACTTCGCCATCTTGGAAAGTCTTTCAAGTGGATAAGCGAACAGCGGCACGAGAGGAAAACCCATGCCGGTACATCTCGTTCCGCGGGTCTAACCCGGGACCGGGCGGCTGTTGCCCTCGTTGCTCCCCAGACGTGCAATCAGCAGGCCTGTTCCTGTAGCTGAGACGTCTACCCCGCGACCGCTCAACGTACCTGCCAGACTGGAGGCATTCACTTTAACGGCCAGTGCCGACGAGGAGAACCCCAACTGGTCAGCTAGGACGGGCAGAATCTCACTTGGGGCTTTCGCAACGTGTGCTGCGTCGACGAGGCGTATGCGGTCCCCCGCGCCAAGACTCTGGGCACTGAAAGTGCGCGTGAGAACTCGCGATCTCCATGCAGGGCCTTCGCCCTTTGCAGACTCCGGTCCTTCCGATATGAACCCGGTGGGCAGGGCGCCCCTAATTGCGAAGTACGTCGCCAGCTGCGCCTTAATCGAATTGACAAACTCTGAGGAAGCTGAAACACCGAACAGCTCCGTTCCCCGCCACTTCCAGATGACATCTTTCGTCCGGAACTCGCCCTCGTCAGCCGGTAGGGCTTCAAATAACATGCGAAGTTCCACGATGGCCAGGCACCGGGCCACCCCTAGGTGCAGGCACAGCCCAGCGCGGTGCTCCCCCTTCTTCTCACTACGCTCGGGAGGATCGTAGGCAGCAACGCGGATCTTGTGCCCTGGGTCGACGCAGGTGTACACAGCCAGCCCAGTCGTGATCGATTTGCCCACGCCAGAACTTGGGCCACCTTCTAGCACCGTGACGGACTGCGCCCCAGCCTGCAGCTGCTGCAGACCTTTATGCAGCGCGGCATGGCGGCCGGCTTCCAGGCCGCCCTTGGCTTCAAAAAAGTGCAGGTTGTCCTTCGTGTCAAGGACCACGTAGTCGGGCGCCTCGCCCTCCGCCTTGAACTCCTCTGTTCCAGGGACACAGAAGTTGCGGTACCCGGACACTTGGTTCGTTCCTGCATACGCGTTTCCATCCCACTTCAAGGCGCCCTCCTTGGCTGATCCGCCGATGCTACTGCGAGCACTGATGGAGGTCATCGGTAACGCAGCAGACAAGAACCGTCGAGGAGTTATTGAGACTGCGATTCCAAGATTCCGTGCGCGATCACAAACGCTGCAGCTTCGGCCTTTTCACTGGTCGCGTAGGAGCCATCGTCGGGATTCTCTTTCATAGGCAATCCCGCGATTTCGATCGATTGGATGTACCAGCTATCGCCGCCAACAAGGGTAACGGACACGTAGCGGCCGCCCTCAAGGACCTTGGTGATTCGGGTCTTGGAGAGACCGTTGTCCATCAGCTCCGTCGAATGGCTTGTCGTACGATCCATAGCGGTCTCCGTGTGTTGGAAGCGCACAGTATCGCGGAACACATGATCGTGTTTTGTGTGCCAGGAGTCGGTCGCCGACCATGTCACAGATCACTGGGGCGGCCAGATGATCTACATTCCCCGCGACTTCCAACGGAAGCTCGCCCAGATCGAGCTCGAGCTGGCGATCTTCGACGCCTTCACCGGCGCCAAGATCCCGGAGCTCTCGCGCAAGTACGAGATGACCATCAACGGGCTGCGCTGCCTCATTACGCGCGTCGGTGCAAAACTGGCATCTTCCCGGCCCGAGCTGCAGCTGGACACGGTGGAGCCCCGCAAGATCGCTCGAAGGTGAGCGATTTGCGCTGCCGGCGCATTTACCACCCGCGAGACGCGCTTTCGCCTTGGCAACGACCACGGAATCGGAAGGCTCGCACCACCCTCATGACTTTCTATTCTTAACTTTCGCCTCTTTAGACTTGGGCATTTTGCCTCGCGGCCTCACAGTTCGCCCTCGTTTTGAATTCAGCCGACAGCCAAGTTTTTGGCGGCGGCAGTAGTCCCGGATTCCGCGCGGCGGTGTGAGTCGGCGTTTAGCAGTGAATCCACAAGGCAAAGCGAATGAAACGGAGTCACCTCTCTCGGTGGGTGCCTTCTCGGTTAATCTTCCATTTTTCCTGGCTTGAGCTCGCGGCGTTGGGTCGCAGCAAGGGACAGCAGCCTTCGTTCGCGAATGGCTGTCCTCCCGAGCCATCGGCATCAGCGTGGGCTGGGCCATTTCACGCAGAAGGCCACTCAAGGTCTGTTCAAGCGACGTCTGCGTGTGCCAGTTGGCGCACGCCCACGCGGTTGCTGCGGCTGGAAATGGCCGGTCACTTTCTGCTTTCGCCGACGGCGAGGAATTTCACCCTCACCGACGTGGAGAAGCTCTCCGAAGATCAGGTGCACGCGCTGTTTGCACAGCAGCGCTGGTCCAAGTACGGAGAGGGAAAGCAGGTCTGCCCAGAATGTGGGGCGGTGGACAGCCATTACGTCGTTCATCGCCGTCATCAGTGGCGGTGCAAAGCCAAAGGCTGCGCTCGCACGTTTTCGGTGACGACGGGCACGAAGCTTCAGGATCACAAGCTGCCGCTCAAGAAGATCCTGCAGATCATCGTGATCTACACCACGGCGGTGAAGGGGATCAGCGCGAGCCAGATGGCGCGGACCGTGGGTGTCGCGTACCAGACTGCTTTCGTGCTGCTCCACAAGCTCCGCGAAGGTCTGCTGAACAACCGCAACCTGGAGCCCCTCGAGCGGCACGTGGAGGTCGACGGCGGCCACTTCTCTGGAGCAGTTCGCAAAGATCGGGTGAAGGTCTTGACAAAGAACAACTACTACAAAGGCAAGTTCCCCGATGGGCCAGGCCATCGGGCGGTCATCGTCTTCCGGCAGATTTCACCCATCAAAGGCCAGGGTGCCGAGCGAACGATCGTGGAGGTTGCGTTCGACGAGAACCGCAAGCACGTCGAGCCGCTGAGCCGCCAATACATCCAAAAAGGTACCGTGGTTCACACCGACGGCGGAGACGCGTTTCTGAATTTTTCGCGGCAATGGACCCATCACACGGTGATCCACAAGAAGGAATACTGCACAGCCGATGGCGTCAACAACAACCAAGCCGAGAGCTACTTCGCTCGGCTCAGACGTCTTGTTCGTGGTCAGATCCACCGCATGACGCCCAAATACATGCTCGACTACGCAAACGAAATCGCCTGGCGAGAAGACGTGCGCCGCCTGGAAACTCGGGCGCAGCTGTGTGACCTGCTGCGGGGTTGCCTGAAGCAAGGACGCTCGCGCTGGTGGCGGGGTTACTGGCAAGGCGTGCACCGTGCCGGCGAACTGAAGTTCGATCCAGACGCGCGGGCCACCTGACTCAGTCGTCGGGGAAATCCCGGAGGGACCACCGCCCCATCTCTCTCGTCATCTGGGGGTGATGTCGTTCCAGGATGCCTTCACGGGCCATCTGTTTGAGCCTGTATCGAATGAGGACGTTCAGCCGTTTCCTGCTGGTCACTTCAAAGTCGATGTTTTCAAGCTTGGCCACGTGCAAGGCAATGTCGTCGGTGTACAGCGGAACGTCCGAAGACCTCAAGTAATTGAGGATGTGCCTCTTCAGATTTCCACGAGGGAGGATGCCCTTGAAGTCTGCAGCCGTCTTGATCTCGACTTTCTTCGCGCCGAAAAGCACCACGGACGCCGCCGCGTAAGGGATCGAGAAGTCAACTTGCTTTGCACGCTCGGGCGTGATGGCCAGCGAAGCGACCAGCACATCGACCTTGTTGGTCAGCAGGAAGGGAATGCGGTTCGGGCCGGTCACCGGCACGATGTTGGCCTTGACGCCCCAGTCCTTGGCCAGCAGCTTGGCCACGTCGGCGTCGTAGCCGTCGGGCTGGTTCTTGGCGTCGGTGGTGCCGTAGGGCGGAAAGTCGACCAGCATGCCGATGGTGATCTCGCCCTTCTTCTTGATGTCGGCCACGCTCTGGGCCGAGGCGAAGGGTGCGAACACGGTCAGCGCGGCGCCGAGGCCCAGGGCTGCGATGGCAGCGCGGCGGGTGGTGGTAATGCTCATTGGATGTGTCTCCTGAATAAAGAAAGGAAGCGACGAGAAAAAGAAACGGGAATCAGCGTGCAAGCGCCTGGGCTTGCTTGCGCTCCATGCGCGCGGCCAGCAATGAAAGAGGCCAGCAGATCACGAAGTAGATGGCGGCCACCACCGAGAACACGATCAGCGGCTGGAAGGTGGCGTTGTTGATGATCTGCCCGGCGCGCGTGATCTCGGTGAAGCCGATGATGGCCGCCAGCGATGTGCCCTTGATGATCTGCACCAGGTAGCCCACCGTGGGCGCAAGCGCGATCTTGAAGGCCTGCGGCAGCACCACGTCGCGCATGCGGGCGGTGTACTTCAGGCTCAGTGCCTCGGCCGCTTCCCACTGGCCGCGCGGAATGGCCTCGATGCAACCGCGCCAGATTTCGCCGAGGAAGGCCGCGCTGTTCAGGATCAGCGCCACGCCCGCGGCAATCCACGGGTTGATGTCCAGCCCCAGCACCGGTGCGCCGAAGAAGATCAGGAACAGCTGCAGCAGCAGCGGCGTGCCCTGGAAGATCTGGATGAAGGTGGTCGCAACGGCGCGCGCGCCCTTCGACTCGGAGGTGCGCATGAGCGCGATGATCAGCCCGAGGATCGCGCCGCCGACGAAGGCGATGGCCGAGAGCGCGAGCGTCCACTTGGCCGCTTCGAGGATGAAAAGGAATTCGGGAAAGCCGAAGGTACGCATGATGGTTCTTGCTCCGTCCGTCGCCTGTTACCGGCGGTCCGGGTAGTTGAGCGCGCGCTTGTAGATCAGCTTGAACATGGCCGAGAAGGCCAATGCCAGCGCCAGGTAGATGGCGGCCACCACGATGTAGATCTCGAAACTGCGGAAGGTCTGCGACTGCAGGTTGGCGGCCACCGAGGTCAGGTCGTCGGCCGAGATGACCGACACCACGGCCGAACTGAGCATCAGCAGGATGAACTGGCTGGTGAGCGCCGGATAGATGGCCTTGAGCGCGGGCTTGATGATGACGAAGCGGAAGATTTCCCAGGGCTTGAGGTTCAGCGCCCTGCCCGCCTCGATCTGCCCCTTGGGAATCGACTCGATGCCCGCGCGGATGATTTCGGTCGCATACGCGCCGAGGTTCACCACCATGGCCACCAGCGCGGCCGTCTGTGGCGACCAGCGCAGCCCGATGGCCGGCAGCGCGAAGAAGAAAAAGAACAGCTGCACGATGAACGGCGTGTTGCGGATCACCTCGATGTAGGCATTGACGATGAAGCGCAGCCAGCCCGGCCCCGAGGTCTTGCCCCAGGCGCAGAAGATCGCGACCACCAGGCCCAGCACCGTGGCAATGAGCGAGAGCTGGACGGTGATCCAGGTGCCCTTGAGCAACAGCGGCCAGGCGGCGAAGACGGCGTCGAATTGAAACTGGTAGTTCACTTGAGGCCAGCCATGGTGCGCAGCGAAGAGCGCCGTCCAGGCATCGCCCGGATCGAACAAGGACCACCTTGCACCGGGACGCGGTGCAAGGTGTCGACCAAGGTTCCGCTGCCGACCGCGTAGACGGCCAACATCTTCTCCACGTTGAACTGAGCCAGGATGTACTGGCTGTCCGCAGTAAAGACGATTCCCTGGCCAGCCTCTCCCGCTGGCAAGTCTCCTGCGGCGTATGCCTGGCCATCGCGAATCTCGAAGAGCCGCACCCGGCCCCGTTCGCGTCGCCCTGGGTTGTCGGGTCTGAGGTTTGAGCCGTCCATGGTGAGCGCGGCGATCCAGCGGCCATCTGGAGAGATGGCCACGCCCTCCGGCAAGGCGGGGACCGAAAGGTGCTGCACGGCACGAAAGGGGCGCCGGGAGATGTCGACGAGCGTGACGGTATCTGCATCGCCCGCCAGTTGCCCCGCCGGACCGGGCAGCCCCGCAAGGCCTACATTGCCGATCACGGCCCATCGCCCACCACCACAGACATCGACCGCATACGGGGCAACGCCAGTCGATATGCGCTCGGGCGTGAGATGAACCGACGAGCCCTCGACATCGAGCACCGCTGCACCCTGTGCATCGCGCATCAGGACGATGGCGGCCCTGCCGTCGGGGGTGAAGGTCACGCCTGAAAGACGATCGTTGGAGACAGCTATCTCGTTCTTGCGCACCAACTGCGTCCCTTCCACGGCGAATGACTCGATCGTGCCGCCCAACGTCGCGGCCAGCAGGAGGTGGCCGTTCGGGTGAAACGCCACGCCTTGCGGATGATGCGAGGTGGGGACGCGTTGTACGACCCGGGGCCGGGCAACGGTCAGGTCCACCACCTGGAGGTAGTTTTCGAACACGCATTCGCCACGGACCGCGTCGTAGCGGTTGGGTGCAGACACGACGGCAAGCTGTCCGTCCGGCGAGATCGCGACGGCTTGCGGCGGGCCCACGATCGTCGTGCTCACATCAACCGTGGCGACGATGCGCGGCGGGAAAGACGATGCATCGATGACGTCCATCGTGTCGCCCGGCGCGTCGCAGGGGTAGGTGTCTCCGCCTGCAACGCGCTGGTACTTCGCATCGTTTGTGGAAACGATCCAATCGGGCATGTGCATTGCCGTCTTCCGCTCGGCGCTCAATGGCTCTCCCGTGGCACGGCATGGCCTCGGCAGCCCACGAGGAAGTCGAGATCCGCGCCCTTGTCGGCCTGCAGCGTTCGTTCGACATAGAGCGACTGATAGCCACCCTTCATGGCGGGCTCAGGCGCAGACCAGGCCGCCCTGCGCGCCGCGAGCGCTTCCTCGGAGACGTGCAACTGGAGTCTTCGGGCCGGTACGTCCAGTTCGATTTCGTCCCCGTCTTTCACCAACGCCAGGGGACCGCCGACGGCCGCCTCCGGCGCGACGTGCAGGATCACCGTACCGAACGCGGTGCCGGACATGCGGGCATCAGACAACCTCACCATGTCCCGCACGCCGCGCTCGAGCAGCTTGCGCGGGAGCGCCATGTTGCCCACTTCCGCCATGCCAGGGTACCCCTTCGGACCGCAATTACGCAGGACCATCACGCAGTGTTCGTCGATGTCCAGCGCGGGATCGTCGACACGGCGCTTGTAGTCTTCGATCGTGTTGAACACCACGGCGCGACCGCGATGGCGCATGAGTTCCGGCGAGGCCGCCGATGGCTTGATGATCGCGCCATCCGGCGCAAGGTTGCCTCGAAGTACAGCGATGCCGCCATTTGGCGTCAGCGGCTTCGTGACGGGCCGAATCACTTCCTTGTCGAAGTTTTCCGCCGGCTCGATGTTCTCTGCGACAGTGCGCCCCGTCACGGTGAGCGCGCCGAGGTCCAGCACCGAAGCCACTTCTTTCATGAGGGCCGGCAGGCCGCCTGCGTAACAGAAGTCCTCCATGAGGAAGCGGCCGGACGGCATCAGATCAAGGATGGTGGGCATGTCCTGTCCCCAGCGATCCCAGTCTTCCAGTGTGAGCGGTGTGCCGATTCGCCCCGCGATCGCCAGAAGATGCACGACGGCGTTCGTCGAGCCACCGATCGCACCATTGATGCGGATCGCGTTGGCGAACGCCTCACGCGTCAGGATGCGCGACAGCACCAGATCCTCGTGGACCATCTCGACAATGCGCCGGCCTGTCATCCGGGCCAGGCGCGATCGGCGCGCATCGACCGCAGGGTACGCGGCATTGCCGGGCAGCGCCACACCCAGTGCCTCGACCATGGAAGCCATGGTCGAGGCGGTGCCCATGGTCATGCAATGACCGGGCGAGCGCGACATCGCGCTCTCGGCCGCCATGAAATCGGCCCGACTCATCACTCCCGCGCGAACATCCTCCGAGAATCGCCAGACGTCGGTACCGGAGCCGATGTCCTTGCCGCGAAATTTTCCGTTGAGCATGGGACCACCCGAGATCACGATGCTCGGCAGGTCGCAGCTCGAGGCGCCCATGAGCAGCGAAGGCGTGGTCTTGTCGCACCCGGCCATCAAGACAACGCCGTCCATGGGATTGCCCCGGATCGCCTCCTCGACGTCCATCGACGCGAGGTTACGAAAGAGCATGGCCGTCGGTCGCAGGTTGGACTCTCCGCAGGAAAAGACCGGAAACTCCAGGGGAACACCTCCTGCATCGAGCACACCCCGCTTCACGTGCTCCACCAGCTCGCGAAAATGCGCGTTGCACGGCGTGAACTCCGAAAAGGTGTTGCAGATGCCGATGACCGGACGGCCATCGAAGGCGTCATCGGGCAACCCGCGGTTCTTCATCCAGCTGCGATGTATGAAGGCGTCCTTGTCGTCACCCGCAAACCAGGCGGAGGACCGAAGCTTTTTTGTCATGATGGCTTTCGTCTTGAAAGGGTGCGCCGCCTTGCCAGCCTGTTTGATGGGGCGAGGCAGGCACTGCGTCTTGAGACCTGGAAGTTCTGCGCGCGGATCTGTGCGCGTTGCCGCGCTTCGGGGAGCCCTTGGGCAAGGAGGCGTTGAATCCCGCCCGCGTTACATCACACCGAATGTGTTGAATGCCTCGACAGTGCTCATGCCGTTCTGAATGGCCTTGCGCACACTGCTTTCCGTGGAAGCCTTCTCGAGCGCGAGGCTGATGGCCTCCACCTCTGCCTCGCGAGGAATGATCAGCACACCATCCTGGTCGCCAAAGACGATGTCACCGGGGCGAACCCGAACGCCTTGGATCTCTACAGGCACTCGATAGTCGACCACCTTGCCGCGTGGTCCCTGGTCCTGGGAATAGCCACCGAGCGAGAAGACTGGCAGGCCCAGTTCAAGCACCTCTGTCGTGTCGCGGGAATAGCCATCAAGGACTGCGCCGGCCGCCTTCAGGTGCATGGCACGCGTCGTCATCAACCCACCCCACAACGCGAATTGCGGGGCCGATCCGGTTGCAACGTAGACCTCGTTGGGCGCGAGGTCGTCGAGCGCCTGAAAAAGCAGGCCAAACGCCTGCTGGCTCAGCGGCGACTTGCCCTCCGGCTCGGAGCGCGAGAAGCAGTTGGTCTCCAGCACGGGCATGGCGCGACCCGCAACGACCATGGATCGCTCTACCGGCTTGATGGCTGGCGGCAGAAATTGGTGCATCAGCCCGAGCGTGTCCAGGATGTCCCCGACCACGGCGGGGAACAGGCGCGTGCGCATCAAGCCAAACAGTTCGTCATCGTCTTTCCACATTGCTTCTTGTCTCCTTTAGAGACGAGGATTGAACGCGCCTGCTACAGTAAAGACAACCTGTACCCCTGTATGACAGGTTAAAGAATCCATTCATGACCGCACACCCCTTTGTCCTTGGCAGATTGGAGCGAAACTCGCTGGCGGAGCAGGCCGTGCAAAGCCTTCTTCAGCACATCCAGGACGCAAAGCTGAGCCCCGGAGCGCCGCTGCCTTCGGAAGCGCGGCTGGGCGAGTCACTCGGCGTCAGCCGCACCGTGATACGGGAAGCGCTGAGAACCCTGAAAGGGTTGGGCGTCGTGGAGATCGCCAACGGAAAGAGTCCGATCGTTCGGCGCGATCTGGATGCTTCGGCACTCGGCATCTACTTCTCTCGGGCACTGCAGGTTCTGGAAAATTCCACGGAGGACCTGATGGACGTGCGCGCAAGCCTCGAAGGCCGTGCAGCAGCACTGGCGGCCCAGCGGCGTACACCGGCGCAATTGACCCGGATGTCCGATCTGGTCATACAGATGCAAGCACAACTGCGGCGACCTTCCGTCTACGCCTCACTCGATACGGAGTTGCATCTGGAGATTGCGCGTGCAAGCGGAAACCTGTTGCTGTTCCAGATGATCGGGTCTGTACGGGCCTCGCTCGAGTCGCAATCCCGTCAAGGCATGGAACAGCGAAAGACAGAAGCGAGTTTGCAGAAGGTTCAAGATGGCCACGCCGAGCTCGTCGAGTTGATCGGCAATGGCAATGCGGAGGGCGCAACGGAATGCATGCGCCTGCACATGGAAAGCGCGCTGCGCGTATTGAGCGAGCCAGTCGCGCGTCGATCAAAGCGGATGAGAACCGCAGTCTGACGGGTGATCCCTGTTCAACTGCGAGACAAGCGAGGTGGCCCTGGCGCGTTTCGATGTTCGCCAAGTCATGCAGCCAGCAGGCGGGACGGGGCACAAGTGTCGTGGCATCTACTCATAGCGAAGGCCATGTGAAACGGCGTCGACGAGGAGTCATGCGGCCTTGCGCCGGAACCCTTGGTTGCCGCCGTTGCGGTTCGGGGCGAAACCATTGGCCAGCAGTACTCAATGCCATCTTGTACGTCGCCGAGCATGGGTGCAAGTGGCGAGGCCTGCCCAAGCGGTTCGGCAACTGGCACACCATCTACACGCGCATGAATCGCTGGGCCAAGTCTGGCGTCCTGGACAGAGCCTTCGCGCAGCTACAGCTCGCGCACAAGTGGTGCAGATCAAGATCGAAGCCGTGTCGTTGGACAGCACCAGCGTCAAGGTGAATCCCGATGGCACAGGCGCTCGAAAAAAACGGTCCGCAAGCTATCGGCAAGTCCCGCGGCGGATGGAACACCAAGATCCACCTTCTCGCCGCGGACGCGCGCACGGCCGTAACGCTCTCGTTGTCGCCAGGCCAGGCGCACGATGCACCCGAAGGTCGCGAGTTGCTCAGGCGCTTGGGCGCGCCGAATCGGCCGCTGCATCTGCTCATGGATCGCGCCTATGAAGGCAACGAGACTCGGCAGCTTGCGCTTGACTTGGGCTTTATCCCTGTCGTCCCGCCACTGCGCACTCGCGTCGAGCCGTGGGAATACGACCGCGCCATGTACAAGCGCCGCCAGGTCGAGCTTTTCCGAATCCTCGAGCGAGAGTTCGAGCGTCACGGCGCTGACGACCTTGGGCTTGGTGTCGTCGCGGTTGGCCTCCTGCGCCACCGCCAGCACCAGCACTTTCTCGAGCACGGTCTTGCTGATCTGCGACGCTTGCTCGCCACGGCTCTTGTCCTGCTGGGCGTTGACCATCACGTCGACATAGTTGCCCGGCAGCGCGAAGCCGGCGACGCCGACCACGTCGTTGACGCGCACCGTCATGGCCCGCTTGCCGCTGGCGATCACCGCCGACAACCCGCCCTGGATGCCCACGGGTGCCAGCTTGCCTTCCATGATCGCTTCGCCGCGCAGCACGCCGACCTTCACAACGCGGTCGTCCAGCGCCTTGATGTCACTGAACGAGCCGTTCGGCACGGAGCCGCTGGGCCAGTCGACCGTGGACAGCATCTGCGCATTGACGCGGCTGCCCAGTTCGATGTCGACCGCGGCCACCACGACCTTGTTGGACGCGATGCCGCTTTGCCGGGAGATCCATCCGGCCGCGTAGACCGCGGCCGCCAGCCCCGTCAGAAGGGCCAGAAGGGCCAGAAGGATCAGCCCGATCGCCTTGATGTTCTTCATACGAACCTCCGTCGCAAGTGAAAGATGAGAGGGCTAGACGTAGCCCAGCTGATGAGCAAGCACTTCGACCACCGTGCCCGCCGCGATACAGATGCCATAGGGCAGCTTCCCCACGGACTGAGCCATGTGAACGTGTCCCGTGGGACGGATGCCCGCCATGCTGGAGATCGCCATGCCCTGTGCCGCGGTCTTGACGTTGGCCAACATGTGCGAAAGGCGCCGGCGATGGATGGCGAACGCCAGCGCCGCCATGCCGCCGGCAATGAAGGTGAAGAGCACCGCCACCAGCGTCTGCTGCGGGCCGATGAATGCACCTGCCATGGCCATGAGCTTCACGTCGCCCGCCCCCATCAATCCCAACGCATAGAACGGCAGCATCGCGATGAAGCCCACGCCAAGCCCGCCGAACACGCTCAGTGCGCCTGCGGACGGTGTGCGGGCGGCGAGCGTCCCGTAGACGAGCGCGAAGAACGCGCCGCCGAAGGTCAGCCAGTTGGGAATGCGATAGGAACGCCAGTCGCTGACGGCGGCCACCCCAAGCAGCGCGACGAGCGCGAGCATTCGAACGTCTGTAGCCAGCATTGCCAGCAGTTCGAGAGCGGAATCGAGTTCTTGCATGGTCGGCTCCGTGGGTTCAGGCGCTGCGCCGGATGGCAAGCAGCAGGAGCAGGCACACGACCGTCACCAGAGCGCCGATCAGAGCGAACTCCATGAACGACATGCCTGCGTCTTCCCGCAGCAGGTTCATGAAGGTTCTCGGCAGCAGTGTGAACGGTTCCATGCGTGTTCCCCGGTTGTCGTGACCGGCCGGAACCGCTTGTCTGCCCGATGTGTGCAGAAGCGTTCGGCCTGGGGATGACTTTAGGAGTCGCATCGCCTTCGCACATGAGCGAAGCGCCCCTTTGCGGGGGAGTCAAATGCCCTACCTCCTCCCATGTGCGGCCATGACAAAGTGCATATCCCGAATGGTGCGAGCGCACGTGGGGATGGTTGAGGGCTTCGCAGTTGCGTGGGACATGTCGAAGATGAGCGACCCCATCAAGCATCGACCAGGACGCGGTATGGCCAATACCGGGAAAGAGAAGTTCTGCGCTTGTGCACCCGTGCCTTGCACTTGCGCGCCGGGGCACGAGAACATGGCATCGATCTGCCGTGCCCGGAGGCGAACTCGACCTCAAGTGGCCGCTTCGCGGGTTGCGTGGATGTTGCGCATCCACGCCCCTCTCAGCCCTCTCAGCCCTTCACCACTTCACGCGCAGGCCCAACGAGGCGTTGATCCCGCTCCTGACCTTGGTGTTGCCACCCGAGGACCACAGCTTGCCGACTTCGCCGTACAGGCTGGTCGTCTGGTTCAGCGCCAGCGTGAAGCCGCCTGCCAGCTCGGTGCTCGTGCCCCCCACGGGCGCGGTGATGTCGGTGACGCTCGCTCCGTTCATGAAGCGTGCGACATCCGTGCCGCTCGAGGTCTTGTAGACGTTGATGCGGCCATACGGCTGCAGCTTGCCCATGCTGGTGTCGATCTCGCCCTTGATCCGAACGCCCGCACGGGCGATCCAGCCGCTGTCCGCCTTCGGCTGAACCACGGCGCCAGTGATCAGCGAGCTGTCCAGGTTCAGGTGCTGGTGGATGAGCTGCAGCTGCGGCTCGATGCTCCAGCCACTGCCGCCCAGCGCGAAGGACTGGCCCACTTCGATGGACGCCAGCAGGCTGCTGCCCTTGCCGCTCGCGCCGAAGCTCAGGAGCGGCTCCACCGTGTAGCGGTGACGGCCCGCCTGCACCACGGCATCGGCATAGAAGCCGCTGTCGCTGGTGTAGGTGCCGTACACGCCCAGGTACTGGCTGCGCAGGTCGTTGCGGCCCACGCCCAGGTTGCTCACGCCGCTGGCAAAGCCGTTGACGCGTGCATCGCCGTCGAGCTGGCCGACGTAGACGCCTGCGCGCCAGTTCGGCACGACCAGCAGGTCGGTGCCCGCCTGGAAGCCGGTCAGGCGTCCCTTGCTGGTGGGCGAGACGGAGCCGCCCTGCCGGATGTCGATGTCGGTGGACAGCACGCGGGCCCAGGCGCGGCGGTCCGAACCGGTCGGTGCAGTGGCTGCGCCCTTCACATCGTCGTCGCCCACGCGCTTGCGCAGATCGCCCAGCATCGCGAGGTTGCCCTGGCGCAGTTGGTTCGGCAGTGCTGCGTAGAGCGCCGCCTCGGGCCGGTAGGTGATGACCGGCACACCAGCCGGGTCGCTCGGAGACACTGCGTTGATGGTGGAGCGCAGGTACCAGTTCTCGCCTGCACCGTTGGCATCTGCTGCATTCAACCTGTACTCGTAGGCGCCTGCATCGACATGGCCGCCAGCCAGCGAGAACGCGTCCTTGGTCGTCTGCGCGGTCGTGGTCGCACCGTTCTGCGCGGTGATGATCTCGATGCCGTTGCCGCTGGTCAGCGCGCCCAGGCCACCGAGGTTGGTGATCTGCACGCTGGTCCTGCCGCTGGCGATGGCCGTGGGGCCGTCGAGGATCAGTCTGTCGCTCGTGCTCGCGCTTCCACCCAGCACCGTTCCCAGTCGCAGCGTGCCACCGCTGCCGACCCACGGCCCGTTGACCGTGAGGGTTGTGCCAGGCACGCTTCCGGGGAGCGAAACAGTGCCACTGTTGGTCATTGACGCAATGACCTGATTGTTGCCGGCCAGGTCCAGCACGCCGCCTGCAGCGACTGTGAAGGCGCTGACGCTGCTGAGCGTGTTGGCCGCACCGGCGCGCAATGTGCCGGCGGCGACAGTGGTGCTGCCAATGTAGGTGTTGATGCCGCTGAGGGTCAGGGTGCCTGCGCCAGCTTTCACCAAGCCGCCGCCGCCCGAGAGAGGGCCTGACCAACTCATGCTGTAGCCGTTGGTATTGATGGTGCCCGTGCCGTCCAGCCGCAGGGGATTGGCCAGGCTCAGGCCATCGGACCCGGCGATGACGCTGGCGCTGGCACCGCTGTCGATGGCAATGGCACCCGACAGCGACGAGCCGGCGTTCAAGGTCAGGCTGTTGCTGCCGCCGATGAATTCCACGGCCGAGGCGCGGGTGACACCGTCGCCGCCAAGACCACCGGAGATCGCGCCGCTGTTGGTGACGTTCATGTTGGCGCCCATCACGCCCGCGCCACCGGCACCGTTGGCGCCGCGCGGGCCACCGTTGCTGTTGGTCCCGCCAATGCCGCCGGCGCCACCTGCGATGGTCCCGCTGTTGGTGATCGTGACCCCCGTGCCTGTAGACCACAGGCCGACGCCACCGTCACCACCGCCACCCGGCATGCCAGTGCCACCCAAGCCGCCTCCTCCGGCGCCGCCAGCGCCCCCGGCCCCGCCTGCGATCTGGCCCGTGTTGGTCACGGTCACAGCGCTGCCGGCCAAGGTGACGCCGTGGCCGCCGGCCCCGCCGCCGCCGCCCGATGCGTTACTGCGGGCCGGCAACAGCTCGGACCCGCCGGCTCCACCAGCGCCACCGGCAAAGGTGCCGCCGTTGGTGAGCGTGAGACCGGGCGCCGTGACGTTCATGAAGAATCCACCGCCACCACTGCCACCGCCGCCGGCCTGCGAAAAGGCGTCTCCCCCTTTGCCACCGGTCCCACCTGTGGAAGCGCCAGAGGAAGAGTAATTGCCGAGCGGGGCGATCAGCGTCGCCCCATAACCGCCGGCACCGCCACCACCCGCAGCCCAATATCCGTTGCCACCTGCGCCTGCGTTGCCGCCTGTAGAGCTGCCGCTCGATGAAGTGGCGCCGGGATTGATGGAGGACCCCACGTGTCCACCTCCGCCACCGCCGCCATATCCATTGCCATTGCTGGCATCGCCGGTCTGAGACCCTCCCGCGCCGCCGGCATCTCCCTGCAGCGCACCGGGGCCAACGACGCTGCTGGACGCGCCAGCCGCACCGCCTGCGCCCGCGGTAGCGCCGGCAAATGACCCGATGCTGGCGGCCGCCCCCGCCGTCGCGCCGGCTGCGGTCGACGATCCGCCGGCGCCCCCTTGCGCATTGACGGTAGTGTCATTGAGCCCGCCACCACCGCCGCTGCCATCGCTGCCACCCGCGCCTGCGTGCAGTGTCGGGTCACCGACGGGCTGGCCTCCTGCACCGCCGGCCGCCAGAAACAGCGCCGCCACAGCGACGCCCCGTAGTCCCCCCAGCGCGCCCGCACACCCTCCACTCACGCTGGTCGATCGGGCATGGCCTCGGGCGATCTCGGGAGCTGCCACCCAGGTGTCGAGCGTGAGATTCCAAAGTGTCCGGAATGTCTTGTTCATGGCTTTCCCTTTGTGTCGTTGTCCTTGTTCGTGGCTTCATCGAGGCAGTCGCTCGCGTGCACCCGCGCGCCTTGGAGGCCTGCAGATGCAGTCGATTTCAAATCACAAGCCTCAATGTAAGAACGCGTACAACACGGCGAAATGCCTGAAACTGAGTACCCTCAAAGAGGCGCGTTCGGTCGCGGCCAGATCGTGCCGTGCCCCTCGACCGCGCCATGTGATGTCCGACTTCACCGGACTGCATCGAGATGTAATTTGTATTTCCCGCCAGATGCAAAGGTGTTTGACGGACGGGCGTCCCACCCCTGCCAAAGCCAGTTCAGGGCTGGTTGAACCGCAGCCTTCAGGGTTCACTCCGCGTGTCCCCGCGAACGCTGTCAACGACAGACAGCACGGCATCGACAACAGCATCGGGGTCATCGAATTGGATGTCGTGGCCCGCCTTGGCCAGCACTACGTGCCGACCTCTCGAGGACCAGCTCGCCTCTTCTTCGTGCATCTGCATCCAGATGGCCTGCACCTGTTTGCCTTGCTCGGGCGTGATCCTCATTCCCCTGAGTTCCGCCTCCGAGTACGGCGCCATCGCGGTCAGCACCACGAGCGGACGATCGCCCAGCTCGCGAAAACCATCCGCCTCGGGGAGCGTGCGGTCCAGCTCGTCGTTCTCCGCCAGTTGGGTGCTGAAAGACACGGGAGCATAGGCGCGGATGGCTTGTGTATCGTGCGCCGTGTGATACGGCGTTGGTGGCGCCAACAAGGGTGCTGCCGCGCGAAGAACGCCCATCCGTGCGAGCGCCACCGCGATGCGAGAGAAAGTGGAGCGAGACTCCGTCATCAAGGCGGCGACGCGCTCGACCTGCTCTGGATGAGAGGGATCGACAAAGACAAGGCCTGCCACCTCGGCACCAAAGTACCTCGTGTAGGCCATGGCATAGGGCCCGCCCGCCGATTGGCCGACCAGCACCAGCGGGCCAGCTTCTCCTGCATTGGTCAACGCGGCGCGCAGGTCGTGTGCAACACGTTCGAAACTCGGAGGGCTGCTCGCAGGATCGCTCCACATCATCCCCGCCCGGCTGTATGCGCATGTGCGGGTATGCCGGGCGATGGGCCCCTGTACCGACGACCAGCTCAGCGAGCCGTCGATGCTCAATCCTGCCTCGAGTACCACGGTGGGCGAGCCCGTACCCCGGCAATCCAGCTGAATCCTGCGGCCTCCTATGTCGACCATCTTGCCGGGTGGAGGGAAATCACGCGCGGCTCGGCCCTGGCCGATGCGCTCGTAGATGGCACCGGCCACCGCGACCAGAACGCCAAGCGCCGCGCTCGCCGTGCAGATGCGTACCGTCCATCGCTTGAAGTTTTTCACATGCGCGCGCCGGCGCTGCTTGACGGGCACTCAGGCAAGGTCGAAGCAACAACCCGCGTAGTAAGGTTTGTCGCCACCGTCGACAAAGGGCACCTCGATCGGCTTGCCCTCATTGCGCCAGCTGTCGCGTTTTTTGTAGCCGGAGCGCATCAGCTCGGCCATCAGTTCGTCGTGGTGCTCGATGCGGTAGGGGCACACCGCCACCCCGATGCTGTTGAGCGTGTAGATCGTGCGCTCGGGATGCACGGCCGTGGTGTTGAGAATGATGCGCTTCGGCTTCACAGCCAGTTCGGACAGGATGGCGTCGATCCGCTTCGGCAGGTACTGCAGACTGCCCGATGCATAGAGCACATCGACGCCGCTCGCGTCGCGATAGTCGGTGGTGAAGTCGAGTTGCGCGGCCACCTCCCGTTGCTTGGCGAGTTCTCGCCCGCTTGCGACCACGCCGGGCACGTCGCACACCGTCCAGTGCAGGTTCTCGGGGTAATTGATGACCCGGCGGAAGGCGTAGTACTTGATGCCGACGTGCCCGCCAAGGTCGAATACGCGTGTCAGTCCGGCCTCGATCGAGCGACCCAGCCAGAAGACGCCCGGATAGTCGTAGAAATATATCTGCGGGCTGTAGAGCTTGGCCGCCTCGGCGTTGTCGTAGCCGATGGGTTTGGTGGAGGGGGCACTGTCCTCAGCCGCCACGAAGCTCACGAATGAGCCCATGAACAGGTTTTCGTCCTGGTTGTCCAGAAACTTGCGCCTGTAGGCACTTTCCAGTCGGCTCAAAAGCATTTTCGTTCTCCGGTGGCACCGACTATTGTGCAGACCGATTCAGGCATTCAAGATGCAAAGCCCTGCGCCGCAGGGGCAGTTACCCACTGGGGGTTACCTACCAAACGGGGCGATCGTCGCGAGTGCACGACCAGAGGCTGGGAACTCGCGGATTTTGGCCACGCTGAAGTGCTCGACGTTGCGTGATCGGAGGGAGTGAATCGCCTTACATGGTCCGCCCAAGGAGAACAAGTTTCTACATCGCGATGGCTTGAAGGGTTTGCTGCCTTACATCCGGGCTGTTTGTGCAGTAGGTGCTGCTGCCCATGATGGCTATTCGCGGCTGGGGCTCCTATCTCCGGGATGTACTCGAGGTACTGGCGATTCATTGGGATTCGCGCTCGACAAATGCGTATGCGACGAACCGCGAAGGCATCGGAGTCGACGGCCGAGTCGTACACCAATCCCAGTTCGCAATAGCCGCGCTCCACGCGCTCAACCACCTCGGGCGAACTGGCTGTCATCATGCTACCAGTGACGCTTGGGCAGCATTGCGAGACGTACCATGGCGTCGGGCAGCAGATAGGCCGCCAAGGTGTTCACGGTGGCGATCGACAAACGCCCCGGCGATGCCGCCGCGGCGCCGTACGCCGCATCCACGATGCCGTAGCTGTGGTTCATGGTGCGAAACAGCTGTTGCCCTCGATCCGTGAGCGCCATGCCGCAGCCGTTGCGGCGAAACAGCCGCGCACCGAGCGTCTGCTCCAGTGCCGCCATTTGCTTGCTCAAGGTCGGCTGTGTCACGCCGAGCATGTCTGCCGCTACGCGCAAGGAGCCTGCGCGCCACGGCCAGGAAGACTCGGAGTTGGTGATCGTTGGGCTGCATAGCAAGGACAGTAGTGGCCCACGATGCGGCTGGGTCGGCTGGCTTCCGCGACATCAGCGAGGGGGACTTCGAGGTCAAGCCTAGGTGGCCTTTTTTTGCCGACGCAGGGCATATTGCGCACGATGCTGTGACATGGCATTTCGCGGTCACCAACGTATCGCCGAAATTTGGTCGGTCGTTTCCCGTATCGGCCGAAGTCCGTCACTCTATGCAATAGATCATTGGAAAAATCGCAATAATCTCTTCGCCAAGTCAACCCGGCGTCGTGCAGGATGCATCCTCATGGACACTGAACAACTCAGAACCTTTGTCGAGGTCGTTCGGCTGGGCAGTTTCGCGTCCGCTGCCCGCCTGCTCGATTCCGATCCGTCGGCGGTCACGCGAGCCGTCGCAGCACTCGAGAAGGATCTGGGCGTACGACTGCTGGAGCGGACAACCCGCCGCCTTGCGTTGACAGAAGCCGGTGCGGCGTACCACGAGAGCGTATCGAGCTTGCTTAAGGGCCTCCAGCGGGCCAGCGACGAGGCGCGCGACCTGGCGGGGCAACCCGAAGGCGTGGTCCGGGTGACCGCGTCGGTGAGTTATGGCCACACCGTCATCGTTCCTATGCTCCCCGCGCTGTGCAAGGCGTATCCAGCGCTAGAAATCGACCTGCTGCTGACCGACTCGGTGGTCGATCTCGTGGCCGAGCGCGTCGATGTGGCGCTGCGCCTGAGGCAAGCGGTCGACAGCTCTCTGGTTGGCGTGCGTCTTACGAGAATTCGCTATCACGTCTGCGCAAGCCCGGCGTACCTTCAGTTGCACGGAGCTCCACGCATCCCGGCCGATCTCGCGGCACGCGACTGCCTTCGATGCCCCCTGCCCGGCTATCGCACGCAATGGAAATTTCGCAGCTCCACCGGCGCAATCGACGTCGTGGATGTCGGAGGCAAACTGATGATGTCCAACTCGCTGGCTCTGCATCGCGCAGTCCTGGCCGACCTGGGTCCGGCACTGCTTCCGGATTGGCTCGTCGGCTCCGACCTCGCGGCAGGCCGAATGATCGATCTTTTTCCGGAGCAGGAAGCGACGCCTACCGACTTCGACAACTCGATCTGGCTGCTCCATACCTCCCGCGCCTACGTGCCCCACAGGGTTCGGGCGTTCATCGACTTCGTCAAGAAACAGCATGTCACCACGCCGATGATCGCCGTGTGATTCGTGCGCCGTGTGCAATGGTTCCGTGCGACACGGCAACTGTTCGGCCGATGGGTCGCTTCCTACGATGACAGCTCCTTTCACCTCTGGAGTTTCGTATGAAGATAAGATCGATGCCGCTTCGCGCATTGGATTCAGCGCCCCTTTTTCTCGCGGTTGTTGCGGCGCTGGCGCTGAGCGGCTGCAGCCCCGATGCCATTGCACAGACCTCCGCGTTCTCGCTGTCGAGTTCGGACCTTGCCTCAGGCACCTTCGATACCAAGTTCATCCTGAACGGCTTCGGCTGCACGGGCGGCAATGTCTCCCCCGCGCTCAAGTGGTCGAACCTGCCGGTGGGGACGAAATCGCTCGCACTGCAAGTGCGCGACCCGGACGCACCAACCGGCAGCGGGTTGTGGCACTGGGCCGTGTACAACATTCCCGCAAGCGCGACCGGCTTGCCGCAGGGTGCCGGAAATTCTCCGAGTTCCCTGCCGACGCCTGCATTCGGCGGCAACACGGACTTTTTCGATACAGGCGCAACGGGTGCCAACGGCAACTATGGTGGCCCCTGCCCGCCGAGCGGCGACAAGCCGCATCGCTATGTGTTCACGCTCTATGCCCTTGCAGTGGACAACGTGCAAGCCGCAGGCGGAATTCCCAGGACCGCCAGCGCAGCGTTGTACTCGTTCATCCTGAACAAGGGGATCGGCAAGGGGCTGCTCGGAACAGCCAGCTTCACGGCGCAGTACGGGCGATAGGTCCCTGCGCTTCGGAAAAGCCCGCGACCAGGCTCTGCACTCTGCGTTTGCAGGCTATGCCTCGTAGTGGCTGAGGAACAAGTCAACCGCCGCATTGGCGATCTGCCGCTGCGCCCGGGGCGCCAGCTTGGGCTGGCCCAGTGCAATCTGCGGCCAGAAGGCCACGCCTTTGACCAAGCTTTCCAGTTGCTGCGCGGCCAGCGAGGCATCGCCTGGCTTCAGGCGACCATGCTTCTGCGCGGCGAGAATCCAGCCGAGAACCCCGCCTTCTTTCTGGCCCAGTCGCTTCACCATCTCCTGCACGCGCTCGGGCGAATGGATGGCGGCCGCGATGGCCACGCGCGCCAAGTCGAGAAAGTTGTCATCGGCCAGCAAGGCCATCTTCTGCATCAGCAGTGCGAGCAGTTGTTCACGCACTGGCGCATCGGCGCGATAGGGCAGGTCTTCCTGGTTCGCGGCGCTTTCCCACAGCACGCGCAAGATTTCGGCGAAAAGTTCGTCCTTGCTCGGGAAATGGTTGTACAGCGTGCGCTTCGACACTTCAGCGCTGGCGGCGATCTTGTCGACGCTTGTGGCCTCGAAGCCATTAGCGCGGAACTCGGTGATAGCGGCCTGGACGATCGCCTCGCGCTTGCGGTCGGTAAGACGTGTTGCCTGGGTCATTGGCAAATTTTACACTGGTGAGTGTACTTTTTTTGAATTCGCTGTACACTCCGAAAAATTACACCTCACGGTGTACTTTTCTCCTTCCATTTTTATCGGAGTGCTCCGCATGACCAACCAGTCCCTCTGCCTTCGCCGCGGTGAGCCCGTCGTTCGTGCCTCGTCGCCGCGACAACACGACGGCAAGTTCCGCAACGTGGTGCCGCGCGAGGCGCCCGGCTTCGCCAAGACGCTCGCGATTGCCTGGCGCGTGTTGACGCAGAAACCCGACACCACGGTGCCGCGCGCGCCAATTCCGGTGCGGCCCCTCAGCGCGGCGGCGCTGGCCGCCGCTCCGGACGCGAGTCTGTTCCGACTGGGGCACTCCACCTTGCTGCTGAAGCTCGCTGGCGAGTTCTGGCTGACTGACCCGGTGTTCTCGGAGCGCGCATCGCCGTTTCAGTGGATGGGGCCGAAGCGCTTTCATGCGCCGCCGATCGCCATCGACGATCTGCCACCGATCAAGGGCGTGATCCTGTCGCACGACCACTACGACCATCTGGACCACGCCGCCATCATGAAGCTGGCGCCCAAGGTGGATGTGTTCGTGACGCCGATCGGCGTTGGCGACCGCCTGATTGCCTGGGGCGTGGACCCGGCCAAGGTGCAGCAACTCGACTGGTGGCAGCAAACGGCTGTGTCGGGCGTGCGACTGGTGGCCGTGCCGGCGCAGCATTTCTCCGGACGCGGGCTCACCGACAGCGACCGCACCCTGTGGGTGTCGTGGGTGATCATGGCGGGCGACCTGCGCCTCTTCTTCAGCGGCGACACCGGCTACCACGCCGACTTCAAGACCATCGGCGAACGCTTCGGCCCGTTCGATGTGACGATGCTCGAAACCGGTGCCTACGACGCCCAGTGGCCCGAAGTGCACATGCAGCCCGAAGAGACATTGCAGGCCCACCTCGACCTCAAGGGCCGTTGGCTGATGCCCGTGCACAACGGCACCTTCGACCTGGCGATGCACGCCTGGCACGAACCCTTCGACCGCATCCATGCGCTGGCCGAAGCGGCCGGCGTCGCGCTGGCTACACCGGCCATGGGAGAGCAGCTGTCGCTTGCCGAGCCGCACACGGGGCAACGCTGGTGGCAAGAGCTTTGAGACGCCTTCTTTGAACGCGACACCGACCCGATGTCCTCAGCTTCCACCGTCGTCCTGACCGGCGCCACCAGTGGCATCGGGCAACTCGCCGCCATCGCACTGGCAAGGCAGGGCGCACACCTCGTACTGACGGCACGCAACAAGGTCAAGGCCAGCGCCACCCGCGCCATCATTCAGACGGCTGCGCCTGGCGCCCGGATCGACTTTCACTACGCAGACTTCACCAGCCTCGATGCCGTTGCAGCAGTCGCGACCGAAATCGCCTCGCGCTACGAGCGCATCGATGTGCTGATCAACAACGCCGGAATTCATGCATTCGAGCAGCGCGTCACTGTCGATGGCTTTGCCGAAATGATGGTCGTGAACTATCTCGCGCCCTGGTTACTGACTGCCGGCCTGCGAGACAACCTCGTTCGCTCTGCACCATCGCGCATTGTCACAGTGGCTTCCGAGGCCTCGCGGCGCAGCGGCGACCTGGTGCCGGATCGGGATCTCTCGGACACGACGCCTTTCACACGACTCGGTTCATCGAAGAAATACGGTCAGACGAAGCTGATGAACATCATGTTTTCGCAGGAACTCGCTCTTCAGCTCAAGGACACGGGTGTTGCAGTCAATTGCCTGGACCCCGGCTTCAACGTCACCGGCCTAGGCCGTGAGCTGGGTTTTGCCTCCTCCCTCGAACGAGTGCTCGGCTGGTTGAACGTGGGCGACCCGCAGCGCGGCGCCGGCATCATCGTGAGGCTCGCCGCCGACCCGGCCTTCAGCGCCGTGTCTGGCGGGTATTTTTCAGTCAAGGACGCACGGCCGCTGCAGCCAATCGCACCAGCCGACAGCGCCGCCGCTCGCCGAGAGCTCTGGTCCGCTACCTCGGCCCTGCTCGACTCGTTCGGTCTCGGCCCTTTCGCCGCAATTGAAAAGGCGATGCGCTGACGCGGCCGCAAAAATTGGGCATCAACTGAAATACCAGACGACGTAGCCCGCGAAAACTACGTTCAACCCGCCTGCGTACGCCAGCATCCCCCTAGGGTCAGAGATCGGCGAAATCCAACAGGCTGCCAGCAAATCTCGTCGGACGCCCTTGTACGAGAGATATCTGATTTCCCAATGGAAAAGGGCGTTCACTGGACTTCAGTGAACGCCCTTGGACGTTATGTTGGTGGAGCTGGGGGGATTTGAACCCCAGAGCGCCCCAGCATTGGCGCGGCCTACAGCCGACGCGTGCGACTTACGTGCGATTCCGAGGGCTTTCGATGCACTGTATGCTTGTACAGCATGTTCTTCGCCGAAGTCACTCCCCTGATGCGCCAGGGCCTGCGCCTGAAGGTCGGCGAGCGCGAGCCGCCCCTGCGCGTGACAGTCACCATCCTGGAATCCGACCGCGACCGGAACAACTCGAATCGAAACACCGTCGAGGCCAGCCTGTACGTCAGCTACGGCACCGCGCAGATGGCCAGCCGCGGGCGAATCATCGATCCAGTCATCCTGCCGCACAAGGGCGCTGGCTTCTTACTGTCGGGCACGGAACTCGACTCCCAGACGGTCGACGGCGTGCATCGAGTGTGGGAGCACCGGCAGGTATGGCTCGTGGTGCCGGTCGAGCGGAACGGCAGCGAGTAGCCAGCCGGCCTGCTTCGCATCAGCAAGCCCCGTTGTCTCGATGGAAATTATTTAGCAAAAATGCGTATAAACCCCTTGCGAGTTGAAAGCATTTTTGTTTATAATTCATTCATCGTAACAACAGAAAGGCGGTCGTGAAAATCAGTGAATTCAAGCGGTGGCTCAAGACTCAGGGAGTCGCGGTGGCAGAGGGAAAGAAACACTCCAAACTCTCCATCAACGGCAAACAGACAGTCTTACCGAGACACCCAAGCAAGGAACTGAAGGAAGGCACTAAACAAGCAATCCTGAAGCAACTAGGACTGAAATGAGAGGGAGGCCCGAAAGGGCCTACCCCGAGTTGCTCCATTCACGAACGCCAGGACAGTAGAGGTATAGATGTTGAAATTTCCAGCTAAGTTTGAGCCGGCGGATGAAGGCGGCTTTGTGGTCACCTTTCGGGACGTACCGGAGGCCATCACGCAGGGAGACACGTTAGAGGAAGCACAAGCCATGGCCGTTGACGCTCTCGTCACGGCCATGGATTTCTACTTTGAGGATGGCAGAGAGGTTCCTCGACCAAGCGCACTCCAAAAGGACGAGCGCCTGGTTGAGCTTCCGCTCTCTGTCGCGTCGAAGGTGGAGCTTCTAAACATCGTGCTGAAGAAGAAAGCACGCCCCATCGACATTGCCCGGTCGATGGGGATCAAACCCCAGGAGGTCACGCGCATCCTGGATCTTCATCACGCGACGAAGATCGATACGATGGCACAGGCCTTCAGTGCGCTGGGCTATCGGCTGGAGCTGAAGGTGAGCAAGGCGTAGCTGTCAGGATCGGCTATGGCTTCGGCGAGCCGCTCGACTGTTTGCGCCAGGCCCATTCCGCTTGCAGCCAGATCGCTAGCCCGAACACCGCGGCGATCTGGTTGGTCGTAGTGGGTTCGTAGGGCGAAAGCCCGAGCATCACGCCCAGCTTCGCCAGCAGGATGAACAAGGAGACGATGCCGGCCACGCGGGTGACGTATCGGACCAGGTGGGCATTGGACATTCCCGAAGGATAGCGCCCAAACGAAAAAATCCCCAGCCCGAAGGCTGGGGACATGAACCGGCGGCGGTCGGCATGCGCTACTTGGTGGGCAACTTTCCTCCGCCGAGCGAGTAGTCGGCCGGCGCGCCCTGCCCGCGCACGGTCTGGCCGTCTGCCTTGCTACTGGCATAGGCGTTGTTGATGTCATCGGCCTCCTTCATGAGCCGTCCAAGAAGTCCTTGAGCGTCTGCTGAAAGTACCCCGCTGGCTTGGGCTGCGTCTGCTGCACCAGCGCTGGCACTGACGGCAGCTTGACCTGCGGCGCCACCACGACTGCCCCCACGTCCGGCAGCGGCTGGGTTGCACAGGCGGCTACCGCGAGTAGCGAGAGCATCACGCAGGCCCGACTGAAGGCCTGCGACCACTTGAACGTTCGTTGCATCTTTCTGCTCCTGCGCGGCGTGGGCCGCATCGATGGTTTTCTGCTGTGCCAGCACGCTGGCGCTGATGGTGCGCAGCGTCGCCGCCGCTTCATCCTTTTGCGTCTTGATGGCGCTCGACAGCGCCGTGACGTTCGCCTTCTGCACGATGGCGTCGGCCTTGTAATGCTGGCCCACCTCTCGCTCTCCGAATGCGGCGACCAGCGCAAGCGCAAGGAAGATGGCCCAGAGCCAGCCTGGCACGATGTCGAAGATCTTGGTCATCTGCGCACCTCGTTTCCCCAGCTCGCGGAATCGTCCTCGGTGTCCTCGGTCGGCGGTGCCGCTGCAGGGGCGTAAAGCTCGCCGCCAGCGGCCAGATAGGCTGCCCGCAGCTTGTCCAGGCTGTTCTCGAACTGCCCATAGCCGGCGCCCGGCAGGCTCGCCCAGAGATTGCGCACGCGTGCTACGGCCAGGTCGAAGCTGCCGGCGTCGATCAACGGCAGCGCGCCCCGCTCCCGGATCAACTGAAGCGCCCACAGGTCCTGCGATGCTGGGCCGAAGTCAACAAGGTGCAGCAGGGACTTGTAGTGCGCCCAGTCCTTCAGCATGAACTGGTAGCGACCCGAAGCGTTCGAGGTGAGCCCCTTGCTGTTGATGACCTTCGACGGCCGGCCGTTGGCAAACGGATGCGTGCTGTAGTCGGTGAAGGTCTCGGGCT
Organism: Variovorax sp. PAMC26660; assembly: GCF_014302995.1. Lineage (NCBI taxonomy): Bacteria > Pseudomonadati > Pseudomonadota > Betaproteobacteria > Burkholderiales > Comamonadaceae > Variovorax > Variovorax sp. PAMC26660. The sequence continues at coordinate 4,585,638 of NZ_CP060295.1, read as the reverse complement.
TGCCATCCACGCCGGTCACGATCACGTCGTAGCCCTTGTTCCGGGTCGCCGGGCTGGTGCTGGTGCCTTCGGACACGCCGAGCATGTCGAGGAAGGCTGTGCGGTTCGAGGTCATTGCGTGGCCTTTCCGACGTTGATGTCGATCAGGTCGGTATCCACGGCGCTCGTGACCTCACCCGTCTTCACCGCCTGCTTGAGCTGCCTCGCTCGGATGAAGTTCTGCCGCCACGCCTTCGCGATCGGGAGGACGATGAAGAGCAGCGCGCCCTGGATTCGGATCTTGGTCTGCTGGTCCCACGCGAAGACACCGCCGAGCAAGTCCATCTGATCGAGGCCCGTCTGAATCCAGTCAGGCATGTACTGCACCAGGCCAGCCGCAACGCCGGTCCACATCGCCGTCGATGCCCACCAAGCCGCAGCGATGTGCGCGTCGTACCAAGCCCAGAATTTGGTTTTGAAACTGTTCACGGATGATCTCCAGTTGATGGGGCGCCAGCGCACTGTGCGTAGAGGCGGATGACAACGGCGTAGTGATTGGCCGACTGTTCGGCTGTAGGCCGCGGCGGCAGTTCTGGCAACGGCGGGCACAAGCGCAGATCCGACGGAGTGCTGCAGCCAGTCAGCAGGAACGCCAGCAGGAGGTGCTTCATTTCCGATGCTCCTGCATGCGTTCGTTGGCACGTCGGATTTCGCGGTTGACGACTTCGGGCTGCACAGTGGCTTGAGGTGCATGCGCAGGAATCGCCTTCGCCACCTTGGCTGCCTGCACGATCACCGCTTTCGCCACCTTGTCGGCCTTGTCCGCTGCTGCATCGACCTTGCCGACAACCTCGCTCACTGCGGTGGTGGTGTCCTGCAGCCGGCCCGCAGTAGTCGCCTGGCTATTGACCATGCCATCGAGACGCTTGGTGATCTCGTCCATCTTCCCTGCCAGGTCGACGAACATGCCGCGGTTGACCTCGCGCTCTTGCTGCAACGTCTCCCGGTAATAGGCAGACACACCGGTACCACCGAGCAACGCGCCCGCGAGCAGAATCCCGGCCAGCGCGAAGAACACCTTGATGTGCCCGCTGTAGTAGCGGAACTTTTGGACCATTTCACTCATGACCGCCTCCTTCCAGTCGACGGACTTCGGAAGTCAGCGTGTCGATCTTCTCGTTGGCAACCTTCAGTTGGAAGGTCAGCAAATCGACGCTGTTCTTCAAGCTGTATAGCTCTCGCACCATGGCTTCCACCCGCTTGTCAGCAGCGTCAGCGCGCTCGACCGCTCGATCGCGCTCCTCCATCACCTGCTTCATGAGCTGGTCTCCGGTGCGAGCATTTGTGACAGCCGAGTTCAATGCCGAGCTGAGTACCGGCCACAGGAACTTGTAGGCGATTACCAAGATGACCGTGCCGGCGCCACCAGTGAGCCACGTGCTTGGGTTGTCGAGGTCCATCTTCATGATCCGAATGGCTGGAGGTCAGAAGGGGTGTCGTGGCTCATGCGTTCCTTTCAGGCAAAAGAAAACCCGCCGAAGCGGGTTGGATTTGGATTGGGCCAGCAGTTCAGCCCCAAGGGTTGCTTGGTGGAAACAGCGCCATGAAGGCGACGTAGCGCGGATCGTCCTCCTCGACCTCGCCCATGTGGGGATGGTCGGCCGGGTCTTGTGGGGCCGAATACGAGGCCTTGATGGTGGTCTCGGTGTCGTCGGTGAATTCGACAATGACGATTGCCATGATGATTCCTTTTAGAAGCCGTAGCCGTAACTGTTGAGGGTGAGCGTCCCGGTGCCGGCGCCGTTGGACCACGCATAGAAGGTCGTCTGCGGCGTGACGATCGGTGTATCGGGAATCGTGCCGCCCACAGTCCCGCCCGCGCCAACGGAAACGGTTTGGGCCGCCACGTACCCCGGGGTGCCGATGCCAGTGACGGTGGGGCAGGCGGAAAAAGCCATGAAGGACGTCGTCGAGCTCGCCATCGCGCCGTTTCCGCGCCAGCTCTTTGCATTGCGCGGGACGCAGCTAGCGAGCGACGTGGAGGCGAATCCAGTGGGCGTGCTCGAATTAAGTACAAGAGCGTAGTAATCGACTCGGCGGTCGAACTGCTGGAAGACTCCGAGCAGGCTGCCCGCTGTGGTAGGCAACACGCTGATCAGGGCCGATGCGGTGTAACCGCTCGGCATGTTCGCGCCGCCATAGACCTCGGGCGCCGCCGCGGCAGTGGCGTTTGCTGCCAGCACGTTCGACACGCCGGTAGCCGGGTTGTAGATGGCGTAGATCGCCACCCAGCCGGACACGGGCGCAGTGCCGGCGTCCATGGCGCCCGCGCCCGTCGTGGCCAGGTTGATCGTCTTGTTGAAGCTCGGCAGGCAATAGCGCGTGCCGCCAAGGGCGGTTTCTACGATCACCTCGTCGGCAGTGAATGCGCAGGTGGCGCTGGCCGCCGCGAGGCCGGCACGCAGGTTGCGCACGCTGCCGACGACGCCGGCGACCTGAGACATCTGTGGCGCATGACTCGCCTTTGTGGCCGGTGCGACTTGCAGCGCGGCGCCAGTGCACTCGATCAAGACAAAAGCCGGGATCGCGGCATTCCAGACGACCATGCACTTGCCACCGACGACGATCTCACCGCCTTGCAACGGCGCGTGCGCTCCACCAACAACGTTCTTCACGCCGACAGCATTTACGGCGAGCGTTGTTGCTCCGGTGTTTGCTGCTGCTGCCTTGAACCACAAGACCATGCCATCGGTCAGCGTAGTGATAGCTGGCGTGTAGGCAATGGCACAGGCATTCGCCGGCCCCGTGTCGTTCGCCGTCACCAGCGCGTTCGAGCGAAAGCTCGTCAACAACTGGTCGTAGGTCGTTTTGCTCGGCGTCACGCCGGCCGCTGTGAGGATGTTCAGCAGCTCCGACTGAAGCATGTTGAGAAACGAAGCGCGCACATAAGTCGCGGCTTGGCCGAGTGCCGGATTGCCCTCTGTCCAGAAGCCGGGTGTTCCTGCCCCCTCGGGCGCAGGCATTACCGCTACCGCGGTCGGGTCGTCGATTGCGAACATAGAAGGTCCTCAGGTGTAGGAAAAAATCAGAACGGTATGTGCGGGCATCACCTCGCGCAGAGCGCATTCAAGAACTGCGTTGCCCCACACAGCAAGCGCATCACCAGCGCGGCCAGTGCCGACTTGCATGCGTTGCACCGTGTTCAGCGGCGCATTGACCTGCCAGGCGTGCGCCCATGCAGGGCCACGCAGCGGATCGCCGGCCCGGAGCATTCCGACCCGAGCAGGCAAGAAGTTCTTGATCGTGATGACGTAGCCCAAAGCAAGCGCGTAGGCGATGTAATACGGCGCCGACTGGCCGCCCACGGCGATCAGCCTGGCCACGACCTGCGCACGACGTTGCGCCACGCTCGGGGACAGGCCCGCGCACGGATCCGGCAGGCCGAGCGTTTCTTCCCACTCAGGCAACAGTTCGAGTGTTGAAGCGGGGAAGGCGTCGACCAGCAACTGGTTCGATCGCGCGTTCTGGCGCGCGTAGACCGGCGTCAGGCCTGCCAGCAGCTTTGTCAGCGTCGCGTCGCCATCGCGCGGCCAGACTCGGCCACGCGGCATCAACGACTGAAGCGCCGCCAGATAGTCTGCGGCGCTGTATTGCGGTGCGCTCATGGGTCAGGGGTAGGTGACGGTCCCGCGCACCGGCAGAAAGCCCAGGGCGGTCGCGATGTTGCCGGAGGGCACGGTGATGACGAAACCCTTGGTGCCGGAGATCGCAGCGATGGCCGACTCGATCAGCGACAGCGCAACGGTCCCGCCGGTCGGAGTGCCCTCCAGGTAGAAGACGCCGTCGATGGCCGCCGCGATCAGCGCCCTCGTCACCAAGCTCGCAGAAGTCAGGCCGGTGATGGTGAAGTTGACCGGGAACGCGGTCGCGGCACACGAATAAACAAGCGCCGTGACCGGCTGCAGCGGAAAGATCGCATTGGCTACTGCAAGCTGATCACCCGTCGCGTGCGCCGCGCGGTCCTCGCCGGTGGCCGTGCCGTTGGTTCCCTGCGGGAAGCCGCCGAACGCCGCTTCGGCCTGGTCGAACATCGTGTAGACCACGACGGTGCCATCACCGAAGCCGCGCGGCTTGCACCACGCGCGTGTCACGCCGGGCACAGCCGTCGCCCATTTCACATAGTCGTCTGCGCTGCCCCCTTGCGGAGGCTTCTGGTAGGCCGCGAGCATGCGTGTGCGCAAGCTGTCGTCTTGCTCAACGTCCGCGCCCCCGGTGAACGCAGTGGCAGCAACGCCGCCAGATTGGATGCCAGGGATGGATGCGCCCAGCGTGAGGACTACACCGACCGCCGCATTGCCGTTGGCGCCCACGAGGCCCGCGGGGTCCGAAACTGCGGTCGCCACCACGGTCACGAAACCGGTACCGTCGACCGTGGCGTCGGCGTTCGACGTGTAAGTGAGGCCGTCGCCGCGGACGATCGAAGTGCCGGCCGGCAGCACAGTCCCAATCACGCCGGGAAACGATGCGCTGCCACTGGCTTGCGCCGTTGCCTTGCGAATCACGCCCTTCAGGCCGGCCCACGCTTCGAGGAATTCACCGGTTGCAGTCCACGGCACTGCCTGCTGCGCGATCCAGTCGAGATAGCCATAATGCAAGTGTGAGAGGTTGGCTTGGGCGTTGCCCGTGGCGCCGATGTTGGAGAACCGCAGCAATGCGTCAGCGCCTGGTAGCGACGACTCAATGTCGCGCGCCACCAGGTTCTTCAGCTCGCTGAGCTTTGGTCGGGAGTACGGCATCAGTTGATTCCTTGCCAGACAGAGGCGAAGTTCATTGCGACGGTGGTACCGTCGACTCGGTTGGCAACGATCTGGGCGCCGAGATTGCTCTGCGCAACCCAAGCCACGTCGACGTCGAACCGCGCGACCACGCCGTCGTCGATCAGCCACTGCAGCGACTCGACGATGTAGTCCCGGGCCCGCGTGGCGGTGTCGTTCGTTTGTTTCTCACGCGAGAGCAGCCACAGGCGCGAGCCGATGGGGTAGCGCTCGCCGGCGTCGGCCCACCAGCCGCGCGGGTCGCTGGTGCCGTCAGGGATCTCGTCGTCCTCGTTCGCGATGCGGTCGGTGAACAGACTGATGAGCACGGCCGTGATCAGGTCGTCGCCAGTCTGCAGGTCTGCCCCCTGCAGCACCCAGTCGCCGCGCCCGAGCGCAGGCACCCAGACAGTGGTGGTATCGCTCATACGCTCTGCCCAGTGTTGTTGGGACCAGTCTGGACTCCGCTGTGCGTCTCGCGGTGGTCGATGATGTGGCCGTCCGATGTGATCGTGCTGCCGACGTAAGTTGTGGTGCAGCTCTGGTAGTTGGAAGCAACGTTGTTGAAATTGATCGTCCCGTTGGTCATCGCGGCGATGGGAAGACCAACGCCGCCGGATACGCCGCCTGTCGTCAACTGCATCGACTGCAGCAACTGCGTGGTCTCAACCCGCGGCGTCTCAAAGCGCACGAAGTTGCCGACCTTGAACGTGATCGATGGCGTGTTGTGGAAGAGCATGGGCAACCCTGCCCCGTCGACTTCAATGCCAGTGCGCTTGAGCCAAATCGACTGTCCCTGGTCGTCGTAGATCGCTACCTCGCCCGGTTTTAGATTCTTCAGGCGCGCGGTCTGGTCGTTCGTGCCAATGATCACGCCGTTCGACCGATCGCCGCCCACGAAGATCACCACGCCGTGGCATCCGGGCAGCGGGTTCGACGTGAAGCCGTATTCAGCGACGCGCGGCGTGGTGTCGCGCGTTTCGAGCTCTCCGATCTGGATCTGCACCTTCTGCACCGCTCCGCTGTCGTCAGTGGTCGTGATGCGGCCGCGACTGACCACCAGCTGCACGCGCCGCCACAGCTTCTTGATCTCTTCGTTCAATTTCGCACCTCATTGCCCCAGCCGATGCCGGGATTCACAGGGATGTCTGCGAAGGTCGGCAGTTGGATGATGGGAAGCGGCAGGAACGCCTCGGGCCGCATGACGGTCAGCCCGCACTTCGTGCCCGCGTTGTCGCGGCGATAGGCCACCTCAGTGATCAGCCAAACCGCCTTTTCGTCTTCGCTTCCGCACTTCAGGGTTGGCAACGACAAAGGCACCAGCGTGTTGGGGGTCCACAGCGCACCAGCACCGTCGCGCCAGCCATCGGTCACCACGTGCAGCTGCGCGGAACGGCCAATGCGGCGGTTGGCCTCCCACGTCACGCGCTTCTGCGCGAAGTCCAGACCGCCGCCGGGCGACTCGGAAATGATCATGCGCAGCCGGTGCCGCAGCATTCCGGGGTCCTTTGCTGTGGCCAGGAGATTGCCGCCCTCCCCGATGTCGCCCAGCACGTCCATGCTTTGCATGAAGCACTGATAGTCGGAAAAGCGCTGATCGCTGGAGAAGGACATGGATGCGAACTGCACGTTCTCGCCCTCGGTGAAGCCGCTGGCGGCCACGACCTTCGCGGCTTGGGCCAGCAACAAGTTGCCATCTGGCTGGTCATATGCCAGCAGGGCACCGTAGCGGCACACGCGCTCGATGATCTCGAAGGCCGTCTCGCCGATCATCAGGTTGAACTGCGCGACCTGCACGCCCTTGCTGCCAGGCGCCGAAACGGTGATGCCGTAGGGCTGCGCCAACTTCTGCGCGATCCCGAGTGCGTCGGCCCCGCTGATCTGGCCGCCGGGCCATTCCGCCGAGCAGTCCACCAGGTCGGCACAGTTGCTGCGGCCCACGATGGTCACGGCATGTTGGCCTGGAGAGATTGAATAGTTCGCGCGGTCGATGTGCCCTGTCAGCACCAGGTCGTCGCCTAGTTTCACCGTGCAGGCATCGCCCGGCTGCACAACGAAAGCCTCGGCCTGGCCCGGATACAGCTCGGTCATGCCGATCTCGAAGTCCGAGGGACAGCGCTCAATGCCGCGCGTCACGCGCACTTCGGTCCAGCCGGTCAGCTCACGGCCGCCGACAGTTAGGGTCAGATCTTCCATCGGGTTACTTTGAGAGAGCCTGGAACGAAACGGGCATGAAAGCCGGGTGGCGCGGGTCCGCCTGGATCACCAGTTCATCAGCACGCTCCGAGTCGCGGTAGACACGCTGGGCGATGACCGTTGAGGGCATCGTGGTCGGGCTTGTGATCGTCGCCAGTTGCGCGAGATTGGCACCGCGGGCAGTGAGGTCTCGCACGACCGCCGTGCGCAGGTTGCGCAGCGCCTCGAACGTGGCATCGGCGCCCTGGTCCCCGGCGATCAGGATCTCGGCATCCAGCAGGTTCGTGATCTGCGTGCGCAGCGCCGCAGCGTCATCGAATGACGACGGCTGGTAGCTGGTTGACGCGCGGCACAACGCTACCAACGCGGCACGGCGAAACAGATCTCCGCAGCCGCTCTGCATCGTCGACATGGCCACGCCAACAGCGGACACGGGCGTGGCCTGGCTGGGCGTGAAGATCGACAGGGTCGTGAGCATGCGCACTGCGTCTGCGGGGTCGTTGGTGGCCGCGAGCAGCGCAGCGGCAACGCTCTGCGCGGTGCTCGCGAAGTCCGAGACGCCGCTCACGAGGCGATCTCCTGCGCCGCAGTCGTCAGCGCCGACACAGCACTTGCGACGTGCGATCGCGCCACAGTTCCAGCGGCGATCAGCGAGGGTATGGTCGAGAGGCTCGACAGTTGACCGCTCAGATTGCCAATACCGCGAGTGCGGCCGCCGAAGTAACGCCCGTTCGCACCTGGCAAAGAGTTGACCATATGCATGAGGTTTGTCGCGTCGTTCGCGAGATTGAGCGCAGTGTTGGCCCAGGTGCTGGCGGTGCTGACGGCCTGCCCCACCACGGACGCACCTTGCGCCAGTGCTCCAGACACCGACGATGCAAAGTCACCGCCGACTGCGGCATCCGCGAGGTCGGCAAGGGACTTGACCTCTGCGCGGGTGTCTGAGAGGACGGAAGGAAAGGAACGCTCGCCCTCTTCGATGAACGAGAGCGAGATCTCGAACACTCGGCCGTTGTCCCAGCGCTCGTCCATCGCCGAATCGATCAGGGCCACATTGAGCGCGCCGAGTGTCGGGTGCACCAAGGTCTTCTTGCCCGGCGCCTCGCAGGCAGCGATCAGGCGCTCGCGCTGGGCAATGACGTCGCCCCCACCGTAGCGCGCGTTCTCGACAAGGAAGCCGCGCAGGGTGATACGGCGTGCGGCACGCCCCATGTCCTCGACCCAGACCTGATCCTTGAACGGGTACTCGTGCACCGCGTTGCGCCGACCCACACGGATCTGGCCGCCGAACACTCCGAAGGGTACGCCACCGAACGATGCCGGTTGCAGGCGGTTGCGCCAGCCCGCATCAAATGCCGAACCGTTCAGACCATTGCCGGCGAACAGGCCCGAGATGCTCGATGCTGCGCCAAGCAGTCCCTGCACCTGCGATACCGCTCCCAGCGCGGTGTTGACTTTGCTGGAGATGCTCATGGAACCGCCATGCTGGTTGCGACATTCACGGGGACGTTCTTGCCGCTGTTGTCACGCGCGGTGGCCGTAGTGCCGGGCGGCAGCCCCTTCAGGTGGATTTCCAACTGCTGCTTCATCTCGGTTGCGGACTTCGCACGCCCAGCGGCCTCGCCGTCAGCGTTCGCCGGCCGCTCGTACTGCCGGGACACGATGGATGCAGCCTGCTGTTCGGTGGTCGCCTTCTTCAGCGCGTCGCCGGCGGTCTTCTCGCCGCCCTGAGTCAGTTCGTAGTTCACGAAGCCCATCTGCTCCTCGAGCGTGGCCGTGCGGATGTTCTTGCCCGCCCACTTCATGAACTTGCGCTGCCGGTCGTCGTGCCACTGAGCGATGCCCACGGCCTTGCCACCATCGCCGACGGCCGCGGTGTCGAAGTTGCTTTCCTTCTTCAGGTTCGCAGCAATACCGATCGCCTGTTCGTTCGACCAGCCCTTCCCCTTGAAGAAATCCACGACCGTCTTGGCTGTGCCCACCTGCGACAGATGCTGTCGGCCTTCCTCCGGGTGCACCCAGTCGTAGATCTTGCTGCCGATCGAGATGCCGCGCTTTTCGAGCTGATTGTTGATCCAGGTGCCGGTCTCCCACCCAGCCACGCCGGCGAACGCCACCGCCCCCGCAGCCCCCACGCCACGCAAGGCCGCAGTGAGTAGGCCGGCCTGTGCGCCTGCACCTCCGAGGGATGTGCCGAGCAACGCCAAGCCCTTGATGGCAAGCGGCACCGTCGAGACGGCGAGGTTGGTCAAGCTCAGTGCGATGCTCGTGATGCTGAGCAGCAGCGGCCCGGCCATCACGAGCGCCACGCCGATGGCCGCAACCTTCCACCCGCCGATGGAATCGACGAAATCGCGAATGCTCTTGATCGTCTTCTGCAGACCTGCCCACAACTCTTTGAAGTCGATGCTTTTGACCCAGTCGGCAAAGTCGCGCGCCCACTTGCCGACTTCCTGGTGGATGAGTTCCCGATTCGCAGAAATGACCTCGGTTAGCCACTCTACGAGCGGCTGAAAGGCCGGGATCAGCGCATCACCGATGGTGTTCCGCAGTCCCTGGCCGGCGAGGCTGAGGTAGTTCAACGCAAGGCCGAAGCTCTCGGCCCGGCGGATCTGCTCGGGGCCCATCACCGCGCCCAGTTCCGCGACCCTTGCCTGGTACTTTGCGATTGCCACAGGGCCTTCTCGCAGTATCGGCAGCAACGCTTCCACACCGAATGTGCGCGCGACGAGGCCCTGCACCTGAGGACTCTTGATGTTCGAGATCGCCACCGACAGGTCGCGAAATGCCTGCACGGAGTCGACCGCGCCGGACGAGGTCTTGTGGATGCTGATGCCCAGCTTGTTCAGCACGGCCAATGCATCCTGGTTACGACCATAGAGCGCATCCTGCAGGGTGTCGCCCAACGTCTTGAAGCCGCTGGTCATTTCCTCGCTTGACACCCCGAGCGCATTGGCGACGCCGCGGTAGGACTGCAGCTCGCCGGCCGACACGCCTATCGTGCGCGACGTTCGCGCCACCTCCGATCCGAGCCGCGCCCATTGCACAGCCAACGCCGCGATACCCACCAGCGAGCCGCCGCCGATCAGCGCCAGGATGGGTGCGCCGATCTTCGCGACCTGCGAGGCAGCGTCCCTGGCGCGCCGCGCGACGTTGCCCAGGGACTTCGCCATCTTGTCGATGCCGAGTTCACGCCCCAGTGCCTTGATGGAGTTCCGCAACTGGTTCACCGGCCGCGTCAGCTGCGAGAACGAATTGTTGATCTTGCGCACCGTGGCCGTGGCCCGGTCGACCGCAGAAATGGTGATCGCAAAGACGTTGGCCATGGTGCTTCAATCCGGGTTCTTGTTCATGCGTTCGGCCTGCGCGTGCCACCATGCAAGGCGGCTCCACGGCTCATCCCACGCATCGCGCGGGCCCCAGCCGTAGAACTTGGTCAGGTCTGCGAGGAGGTCTCGCCAGTGGTCTGGTCGCCCTCGCTGAAGGCTTCCAAAAAATCGCCAGCCTCCTTCAGGTCCCGCTGGCAGAGCCCTTCGACGACCTTGCGCGGCACCTTGGCGACGAGCTGGATGAGATTGATCACCACGCCCATATTGGTCGTGGCGCTGGACGCCTTCTCCAGCTCGCCCGCTGTGGGCTCGCGAAGCTCCAGCTTCTCGTAGGTCATGTCGCCCAGCTTGACGGGCTTGCGAAGGGTGATAGTGATTTCGTCTTGTTCCATGATTTATTGCTCCGTAACGGAAAGGCCTTCCCACTTGACTTCGATAGTTGCGTCTTCGGCTTTGGCCGTCTGGTCTTCGACGGTCCACATGTTTCGGCCGACGATGGTTTTGCCGTTGGCGAGCTCGGCGACCACCGTGACATTCGTCATGGCATTGATGCTTGCCACGCTCAGGCCGCCGCTGTCGCGCAACGTTGCAGAGATGTGTCCGGCCTTGGGCTTTTCGCTGTAGCCGTGCACGCCATCCATGCCCGTCAGCGTTTCGCGCGTGACCTTGGCCGGGGAGTACTCGAACGCGCCGGCCACCATGTAGGTGGTGCCATCGACAGAGAGGTAGGCCGTCCCAGCCAGGCGGTTGGTGTCATTTGCCATGTTGATTCCTTGGGGTTGACGCGCTGCTTACTGCAGGCGGAACTGGGCGAGCAGCGCGAAGATGCGCAACTGGGCGATCAGCGTGCCGGGCCATAGCACGTCGACGCGGTTGGGGTTCTGGGCGTTCTGCTGAACGATCAGGTTTTGCGCGAACAAGTCGCTGCGCTGCACCAGGCCGGCGTACTCCAGTTCCTGGTACGCCGCTATCTGGTCCATCTTGATGATGTTGGGCGTCACGATGGCCGAGCCCGCGGCAAAGCGCGTCCCGTCGGCGGCCAATTTCATGCGCGGGAACTTGCTCGTGATGCGCGTGCGCAGGAAGCGCAGCACGAACATGAGCGTGAACATCGTCTCGATCTCGAGGTAGCTGTTGTCGGGCTGCCCGAAGCTGTTCTTCTGGTAGGTCGTGATCGCGTTCTCGATTGCGACCGTGCCGTCGTCGGCCACCGTGAAGGTTGAGATGCCGTCGTACAGCAGCGTGTTGCGGTCGGTGAGCTGGAAGCGCGACTGCAGCGGCGGCGGCAAGATGCCCAGCAGCGCCAGCGTCTGCACCGGGCGCCCCGGGTCGGCGCGCACGCTGACCGCGACCTGCGCCGCGAAGGCGGAGGCCCACAGCCAGGTGGGCGTCGGACTGTCGTTGAAGCCCATCACCGAAGCATGCTGGTCATTGCGGCCGGTGCCGAATGTGGTGAGCGCACCCAGGGTGCCACGGTATGCGGCGAACACGTGGCCGTAGATCTGGCTTGCCCAGCTCCAGCGGCCCACCTGGTCGCCCAGCAGCGCCTTCAGCGCGTCGAGGCTGGTGGTGTCGGTGTACGGGCACACGATGAAGTCGAACGGCTTGTCCAGCAGGTTGAGCAGGCCAGTGGTCAGGCTCGGCGCGGTGGCGCCGCTGGCCATCGCCGTGATCGTGTACGTCATGCCCACGGGAAGGGCCTCGCCGCCGGCAGTGCCCTGGTAGTTCACGCGCAGGTCGATGTCGTTGCCGCACGGCCCCTTGTTGATCGCGGTGAAGGTCACCGTGCTGGTCGCGGCGGCCGCTGTGACCGGCAGATTCGGCGTGGCCGTGACAGCCGCGGCGATGGCGGTAGCGATGGCGGCGGTCGTCTGAGTGGACAGCACAGGAATCGCGACGCGCACGCCGGCGATGTAGAGGTACAGCGTGCCATTGGCCGTGGGCGCGGCCGTCACGGCCAGCGTGCCGGTGGCAGCGGTGGCGGCCGGGTCGTCGGCCAGCGGCAGATACCAGACCTCGCCGAAGTTGTCGTTCTCGCGGTACTTCGCCGTCATCAGGTGAAGCATCGAGCCGGGGCCGCCCACTTGCGCGGCGTCGGAGACGCCTTGCGAGATGACTGGCACGTTGGCCACGCCGGTGCCCGCCGCCGTCTTCTGGCCGATGATCAGCGCGCGCTGGTTGAGCGTCGCACTGTTGGCCATCGAGTTGTCCACCTCTGCATAGAAGAGGGGCACACGGATGTTGGCCGGGAGATTCTGGAAGGGAAGCGTCATGGTGGCTCCTGAAATGAAAAAGCCCGCTCAAGGCGGGCTGTTCGGTGAGGGGTGGTGGCGCTCAGCTGGTGCTGGTGGCCGTGTCGGGCTTGGCGGCCTTTTCGGCCTTCGGCGCCACGGGCGCGGTCAGCGCGGCTTGTTCCGGTACCGGGGCGGGCTCGGACGCTGCTGCAGGCGGCTCTGCCGGCACAACGTCGCCGTCGCGCAGCCGGCGCTGCCAGTAGTCGGTGTCGGGCACATCGCGCCCTTCATCGGGAAGGAGGTCTTTCAGATCAGGGTCGCGGCACTTCATGCCGGGCGCGGCTTTCACATACATGGCGGAGGCTCCTATTGCGGAAGTTGAATGTCGAGCGCGCCCTCGTCGCGCCCGTCGGGCCCGGTGGTGCGCGGTGCTGGTTGCACGGCGCCTGGGAACGGCGGGTTCGGGTAGGTGCCGGTGGCATCGAACGGGCTGGTGGTGTCCAGGTGAATACCCATGCTTTCGAGTGGCACGATTGCCGGCTCAGCAGGTGGCCACGTCGATGCGGGTGGCGAGGCCTGTGTGGGGTCAAAGCTCTCGAACGTCTCGGTGGATAGCGTCATGCGGAAACCGGCAAGTTGCCGGCCACCATCGGCAGTGCATTCCACTTCGGTCTGGACCGTCGCGAACTGTTGGGTCATCCGGTTGAGCCAGTAGCCCGTGAGGATCGCGTTCTCCACGCGATAGGCCAGATCTTCGATTAGGTCCTGCACCGCTTCTGCAGTAGTCGCTGTGACTTGACCCTGCACCACGACAGATGCCGTAGTCGTGAACTCGGGCTGCCCCTTGTTGATGGATTGCTTGGTCTCGGTTGGAACGTTGACCAGCAGCGCGGGCAGCTTCTCCGGAGGCGTGGGCCAGTCACCTGGCGACACGATCGTCGTGCCCGGAATCTCGGCACGCAGCAGCGCAACTACAGCCAGGCGCAGCATGCGCCGCGCCGACATGGGTTGATCGAGCGGGTTCATGCAGATACCTTGTTGAGCAAGAGCTTCGCAGCCCCATGCCCGTCAAGTTGAGTTTCGCGAATGACGTAGGTCACGCCGGTCCGGCCGACCGTGATCTGATCGTCCTGCTGTGGCGTTTGCGGGAACGCGCTGAGCCGGATCCCGAGCACCGGTGTCTCCGTCGTAACCGCCATCCCCCCGGCCAGGTCCACCTCACGGTAGGCCTCGTCGAAGATGCCTTCCGTCGTGGTCGGCGAGCCGCCCTTCGGAAGATAGACGACAGGTTCAGCGAAGACCCCGTGCACAGGGCCCAGCACCAGCGCGTCCCAGTCGACCATCAGCTGCCCGCGCGACCGGAGAGCAGCACCTCGGGACGGGTGCAGAGGAACAGCGGGTAAGCGTACGCCTCCATCTTCCACCACATGCGGCGGTCCCGGTCGGGGATCGGCAGCACGTACACCGGTTGGCCCGGCTGGTTGATGAACTCCGCAGATTCTCCCGGGGCCATGACTTCTTGGAAGATGCCAGGAGCATTCACCGGGAAGAACTTCACCTTGTCGTCGGCGATCTTCACGGTACTGTTGTCGTCCGAGCCGCGGTAGTTCACCCAGGTGATGTTGTCGAAGTTGAACGCGCTGAAGGCGTCTCCGAAAGCAGCATCGCGAATCATCCGCGCGTCTTCGAAGTTCACGAACGTCTTCACGACGTCCTTGTGGGTCATGAACTGGTCGTAGAAGGTGTCGCCGCACAGCGCGTAAACGCGCGTCTGCTGGGTGAACGCCCCCTGCGCCTTGCGGGCCATCGTGCGCTTGATCGTGTTGCAGATCGGACGCAGCGTGAACTCGACGTTGGCCGACAGGTTGAACGCGACTTCGGTTGCCTGCAACTGCTGAAACTCATCGAACCAGTTGTACAGGACCGACCCGTCCTTCGGGTCCAGCACCATGCCCTGCACCGCAGCCAGACGCAGGTATTCCTTCGTGTACTCGATGTTGTTCAGCAGGCCCGTGGGGCCAGCCAGACGGCGCGCCACTTCGCGCTCGAGCTGCATCGGCACGGTCACGATCTGGCCGGTAGGGCCTTCCGGAAACTCGCGAATGTTCTGCAGTTCGTAAGTGTGGATCGTGTCGTCGTGCATCAGCCGCGGCACGTCGAAGTAGCGCATCTTGCGCTTCTCGGTCGTGCGCTGCGTGCCCTCGGCGCCGCGCTGGCTGAAGCCGATGAGCTTCAGCGTGCCGGTACGCTCTTCGACCGAGACTGCGGTAGTGCGGATCGGGTTCGGATCGAAGATGTTCAGCGCGCCCAGGCCCGAGGGCTGGTACGGGTTGCGTTGAACGCCTTGCGTCAGGGCCAGCGCGCTGAACGCGTCGCCGTTGAAGATGTCGATGATTTCGGCTGCCATGTCAGTTCCTTCTGGAAATGAAAAAGCCGCCCGAAGGCGGCCTCAATTGGTTGGTGTGTTGGATCAGCGGCCGATGATGCCCAGGCCGGCCAGGGTGGCGAGACCGGTCGTGATGGCGCCGGCGTTGAACGACGCGTCCCAGATCAGCTCGGTGGTGTTGACTTCGCAGTCACGGCGCACAACCACGCACGGCTTGTCGGCCAGCGTCGCGTCCTTGGTGCCGAACAGAATGCCCGCAGGCACCTGCGAGCCATCGCTGGCAGTGCTCACGCACTGCACATACTTGCCCGAGGCGGTGATCTTGCCGACGATGGTGCCGGCATAGACCTTCGCGCCGGCAGCGAGCACAGCCTGGTCGACAGAGCGGTGACCGTTCGCCTGCGAGACGAGAAATCCGCCGTCGTGCCATTGCTCGGCGAGGGGGGTAACAGTGGGATTGCCCATGATTGGATTCCTTCAGTGAGGTTTGGTGATCAGCGGCGGCCTTTGGCTGCTGCCTGGAGGTTCTGGTCCCAGCGGGCTGCGGCTGCCTGTTGAGGCGTCGTCTTAATGTCTCCGCCGGCGCCCACTTGCGGATTGCGTGCGGAGCGGCTGACGTGGCTTGCGGCTGCCGGAGCGGGTGTGCTTTCGAGCATGGTGACCGCTTCGCGACGGGTCATCGAAGTGTTGAAAGCGAGATTGGCGGCGAGGACAGGGTTCCTGCCGGCGGCGGAGCTACCGAAGATGGCGGCGCAGCGCGCACGCTCGCGCCGGCGGGCCGCGGCGGCGGTGCTGTCACCGCGCATTTCTTCATCGCTGTCGTCATCGGCTTTTGCCTCGTCGTCCTTCTTTTTTTCCTCCTCTTCGAGGGCTTTCATGCGAGCCGAATATTCGTCCTCCGATTCGTCGTCGCGCTTCTTACGCTCGTCGTCGTCGTCGCCTTCGGCCTTGGCTTTCGCCTTGGCCTCGTCGTCCTTCTTTTTCTTTTCTTCGTCTTCATCGTCGCCGCCTTCGGCGCGTGCTTTGCCGGCGAAGCCAGCCAGGTGGGCGAACGAAAGGGCGTTCGCCACTTTGCGGAGAGTGCTCATCGCATTCCTTTGTGGTTGAGTGACTACTTACCCAGCTCGACGAGCAGGGACCGAAACGCTTCGTCGGGCGCCATGACGGCGTCGGCGAAGCCGATCTCGACGCCTTTGGCCCCGAGAAAGGTGGTGGCTTGGGTGCCGCGCACCACAGCCTTGGAGAGGTTGCGATTCCGAGCGACGGTGCTGACGAACAGGTCGCCCATCTCGTCAATGTCTGCCTGGAATCGCTCTCGTGCCGCTTTTTCAAGCGGCGTGTATTCGTTGCCATCGGCCTTGCGGTCGCCGTACTGAAAGATGTTCACGGTGACGCCGGCCGTCGTCAGCGCTTTGCTGAATTCGACTGCCATGCAGATGACGCCCACGGAGCCAGTGCCGCCCGTGCGGGGGACCACGATGCGATCACAGGCACTGGCGATGGCATAGGCGGCGGAATAGGCCGAGTCGCTCAGGATTGCCCAGATCGGCTTCGTGCCGCGCTGCCCATAGATGGTGTCTGCAAGGTCGAAGCATCCCGACACCTCGCCGCCAGGACTGTCGATGTCGAACGCGATCGCCTTCACCTTGGGGTCGTCGATCGCCATCGAAAAGTTCGCGCGCAGGCCGTCGTAACCCGTCATGCCGCTGTACGGCCGAATGGTGCCAAGCTTGGCGACCAGCGTTCCAGTGACCGGAATCACTGCCACTCCAGCGACTATCTCGTAGCCGCGCGGTGGCGAGTCGGCTGGGCCGCTGAACTCTTCGTCCTCGGACCAGGCGCCCATCTTCGATTCAATCCCGTTCGCGCGGAACAGCTTCGCGATGCCGAAGCGATCTGCAAGCGCAGCCATGACCATCTCACCCTTCGACGGGAGGATGGCCAGGGGCGTGTTGAACAAGCGCTGCGCCAAATGTGGGTAGTTGGTCATGGTTTCTGTGCGTTGGACTCGCTGTCGTCCTTGAAGAAATCGCCGGTGCCCTGAATGGCAGCCCACTTCGGAGGCGGCAGGCCGCGCTCCTCGTAGGCCTTCTGTTCGATCTGGCGCTGGTCGGCGACCTCTTCCCAGTCGACGCCCTGCTCTGCGCCTTCGCTCTCCAGCGTGGCCAGCCCAGCCTCCATGCGCAGCACGCTGCCGGCCGGCTCCTTGACCGGATCGATCCAGCCGCGTGCCGGGCCGAGCCAGCGGCAGCGCGAATAGGCGGTGGCCGCCTCGACGAAGCTCGGTGCGCCGGCGGGCAGCGGCAGTTCGCCGTTCTCCATCGCCTCGCGCAGCCACAGCGCGTAGATCGGCGTGGCGAAGTTGGTGGTGAACTCGCCGCGCCGGCGCATCAGCGTCTTCCAGCTCTCCATGAGCGCAGCGCGCGCACTGCTGTAGTTGGTCCGCGACCAGTCCTGTGTGATCTGCTCGCGCGACAGGCCCGTGGCAGCCGAGTACAGACCCAGCATCTCGTGAGCGAAGTCGGCAAAGCCGGTGTGCGGGTGCGGGCTCGCAACCGACTCAATGCTTTCGCCGGGTGCCAGCGTGGGCACCTTCACACCGTTGAAGTACGCCGGCCGCTCCTGCGACCACTCGGCACGCATCTGCTGGTAGGCATTGAGTTCCTGCGCCGCGGCGTCGTCAGCTCCCAGAGCCTCCTGCACCAGCGCGGGGTCGTATGGACTGGTCACGTAGGTGCCCAGCGCCGCAGCGAGCGACGCCTGCTGCAGCTCGAGCCCGTAGTAGCGCGCCAGCATGCGAGCGTGCGACAGGATCGGGCTGAACGCGCTGATGCCGCGATGCTGCCCGGCGCGGTCCCGGTCGAAATCGTGGATCACGCGCGTGAAGCCGTCGTCATCTTCGAAGGGCACGCGCTCCCAGGTGTTCGCCTCAACCGACAGATACCAGTCGTTCTGCTGCGCGCGGCGGATATGAGCAGCCAGGCGCTCGCCAGTTTCCTCGTCGATCTCGATGCCGCCGCGCATGTTCTTCGTGTCGGGCCCCTGGAATGGGTTGCTCATCCGGTCAGGGTCGATGAGGCGGATGCACGTTGCATATTCAGCGCCGCCGGCACCCACACGCTCGGGCATCCAGTACGCCAGCGCCAGCCCTTCGCCGTCGATGAGCTTGTGCCGCATGGCCAGGCGGAACTGCTGGCCGGTGGTCAGCGCACGTTCGACGTCGTTCCATCGGCCCAGGCTCTCTGAGTAGCCGCGCCACAGCGCCTCGGCCGCCCGCTGGTATTCCATCGCCCAGGTGGCGTCGAAGGCCTTGCCGAAGCGCGCCTTCAGCGCCCGATAGTCTGGCGAGGCCGACAGCCGCAGGTGCGTGCCGACAACGTTGTCGAGGATCCGTGTGACGCCGCCTGTCGACCAGCAGAGCGCAAGCACCAAGGGGCCGCAGGCTCGTCAATGGCCCAAGACGGCAACGCCCGAAATGGTCGCTGCCTTCAAGCATCGCTTCAAGGAAGGCTCCTTCTTCAAACAACGCTTGGAAGGCGCCATCGAGGCGATGCTCGATGCGGCCCCTGCTCCCTCGCCACAGGCTGAGACGGGGGAGGTCATAGTGGATATGGTTCCGCCAGCGACATCGCGGGACCGTTGGATGTACCAACAAGGACGGCTGGCCGAGCGTGATCCGAGGACGCATCGTGCTGAGCTGATCGAAGAGCTGTGCGCTCGGATCAAGGCAGCCGACGATGCGGCAGCGGATGCTGACTACATGCTGGACAGCAACGACTGCATCGCAGTGCTGCGCGGGACGTGGGGGAACAGTTCCGCCGCACAGCCTGCCGATGGCAAGGGAGAGGGAGCGTGAGCGCGATCATCAGCCCATGCGGAAAGTACCGCTATCGCCTGGAACGCACTGTCGGCATGGACGGACCTGTCTACGCATTCTTCGGCGTCAACCCGAGCACAGCCGATGCAACGGTCGATGATCAGACCGTGAAAAAGTGGATCGGCTTCACGAAGCTGTGGGGCGGCTCGCGCTTCCTTGTCGGCAACGTGTTCGCCTACCGCTCGAAGGACGTGAAGGCGCTGGCAGACGTGCAAGACCCGTTCGGCGAGGACATCGGCGACCACACCACCGACATCATCAACGACGCCGACATCCTCGTGCCGTGCTGGGGCAACACCGAGAAGGTTCCGCCTAAGCTGCGCTTCGCCTTCGATGTGCTGCTGGACGCCCTGCTGTCGTCTGGGAAACCCGTTCGTCACTTCGGACTCACGAAAGGCGGCGACCCCGGACACCCGCAAATGCTGGCCTACAGAACGCCGCTCATGCCCTTCGATACACCGAAAGGAACACTATGACCGCCCCGCAAGCAGCGCCAGAACTCAGCACGGCTTCGAGGCCTGAGGCGGTGACCGCTGCCGAAACGAAGATGCTGCAGTACCTCTTCTCGAACATGTCGGACCTGTCCGATGGGGATTGGCGTCATCACGGATTCAGGCTCTCCACCTTCACCAGCCTGGAGCGCAAGTTGCTCCACATCCTCGCCGCTCGCGCTGCACCAGGGCAGGCTCTGACGGATGGGGAGGCACTGTGAATGAGCTGGCTCTTTTCGCAGGCGCTGGTGGAGGAATTCTCGGTGGCCACTTGCTCGGATGGCGAACCGTCTGCGCAGTTGAACGTGATGCCTACGCAGCACAAGTTCTCATATCGCGGCAAAACGATGGAGCACTCCGACCTTTCCCGGTTTGGGCTGACGTTTGCAGTTTTGACGGACGACCTTGGCGCGGAATTGTTGACGTCATTTCTGGCGGCTTTCCCTGCCAGGACATCAGCAGCGCCGGCAAGGGCGCTGGGCTCGAAGGAGACCGATCAGGGCTATGGGCAGAAATGGCGCGCATCGTGGGCGAAGTTCGACCCCGATACGTCTTCGTGGAAAACAGCCCAATGCTCACTTCTCGGGGACTCGGAGTTGTTCTCGGAGACCTGGCCGCGCTCCGGTTTGATGCTCGATGGCGCGTGCTTTCCGCTGCCGATGTTGGCGCACCCCATGTGCGCGAACGCATCTGGATCGTTGCTACCGACGCCAACGCTGGTGAGTTGCGAACATCCTGGCCGGCAGAAGATCGAGAGTCATCAGCAGGACTGCATATCCGCGGCTCTGGCACGGCGCGACGAATGGCGCCCTGGTGGGAAGTGGAGCCCGAGCCATGCAGCGTGGGTTATGGGGTGGCCGGCGTCGTGGACGAACTTAGGCCATTCGGCAACGGGCAGGTTCCGCAGGTGGCTGCGACTGCATGGCAAATCTTGACGGAGACCGCGTGATGCCCACCCCCACCCCGAAAGCCTCCCGACCCACTCCTGAGAAAGCGAGCAAGACATGAGCGCCAACGAAGCCCACTACAGGTGGGTCAAGCTGAAGAAGCACTGCACCGACACGGGCGACACGCCAGACGCCGTCCACGCCAGGCGCCGGAAACGAGTATGGACGGATGGCGTGCAGTGCCGCAAGGGTCCCGATGGGAACCTCTACATAAACCCCGAGGAATACAACAAATGGGTCGAAAGCCAGTCACCATCGAATGCCCTCGCGGCGTGAGCCTTCGGGAGTTCAAGCACGAGCAGCGCATTCAGATCGCTTTCAGCTACCGCGGCGCCGAGTGCCGCGAACTACTGCCGCCTCAGTCGATCACTAAGAGCGCCCTCACCTACGCTGCCGGCCTGCGGGTCGAGATCCTGCGCAAGATCGCTGACGGAGAGTTCCAGTACGGCGAATACTTCCCAGACAGCACAAAGGCGAAGAAGTTCGAGAACGCAGGAGGCCGCGCTCTGATCGGCCCGCTGCTCGATGCACAGCTCGCCACCTACGAAAAGCAGGTGAAGGCAGGGAAGTTGTCGCCAAGCACCCTCGCGGGCTACAAGAAGGCACTCAACAGCGAGCGCATGAAGGCTTGGCGCACCAAGACGCTGGCCGAGGCAACACCCAGCGCTTTGCGTTCCTGGATCTCCGAGATGAACGTGACCGCAAAGTTCACACGCAACCTGCTGACGCCATTTCGTAGCGTCTTTGAAGACGCCCTCAACGACGACAGAATCCGCTTCGATCCATTTGATCGGATCGCCTTGACGAAGCTTCTGAAGCAGACGGCCAAGTCCAGCGAGTACCAGGCTAACCCGTTCACAGCCGAAGAACGCGCCGCCATTCTCGAAGCTGCCCGAGCCGACGAGTGGCCCATGATTCAGTTCTGGTTCAATGCCGGCCTTCGGCCCGGCGAGATGATTGCCATGAAGTGGCCAAAGGTGGATTTGAAGGCGGCCAAGGTTCGGATCGATCTGAACCAGGTAGAGGGGGTAGAAAAAGCTCCGAAAACGGCTGCAGGCGTCCGTGATGTCGACCTGAACCACGATGCAGTCGCCGCCCTAAAGGCGCAGGAGCCGATCAGCAAAGCCAAGGGCTCGCATGTCTGGCTGAACCCCGCCACTGGAGAGCCGTGGACGAATGATGCGCAGATCCGGAAAACGATGTGGGTGCCGCTGCTCAAGCGGTCGGGCGTGCGCTATCGCAACCCATACCAAGCTCGGCACACATTCGCCAGCGCGGCGTTGACGGCCGGCGCAAACCCGTGGTACTTGGCAGACCAACTCGGCCACGAGGACGCTACGATGGTTTTCACCATCTACGGCAAGTTCATTGGGGACGACTACAAGAAGCCGAAGGCACAGCTCAAGGCGGTATCTTGACCCGCCTTGCGTGCGAATTCCCCCGGCTTTACGTGCGAAATTCGTGCGAATCGAACGCCAAAAGTAGACCGTTTGGGACGGTTTGACGGGGCAACGCTCAATGGTCTCTCATTGGCGTTGACCGTCTTGTATGGTGGAGCTGGGGGGATTTGAACCCCCGTCCGCAAGCCTTCATCGCGCAGTTCTACATGTTTAGTGATCTGATTTGAGTCTCGCTTCCGGAGTCGCGCAGTCACACGCTAAACCGGACGCCAGCACCCTATTTTCTCGCCTCGACCCAAGGTACCCGGATCGAAGCCAGCCCATGTAATTATCTTTGCAGCCGGGAGGATTCAGATTGCTCTGTCACCCCCTTGCCCAGCCCATCGGCCTGCTGTTGCAAAGCTCACTGGCAATTAAGCAGCGAGTGCGAAACGTTCGTCGTTTGCAGTTAGTTTGTTTGAATCTGTTTTACGAGCGCATTCAGCTCGACATGCCCCGCTGCGACTCCGAACCCACGTCGAAACCAGTGCAGCCCCAAGTCTTCTATTTTAGGCGCTATTGAGGAACTTCAAGAGCTCGAGGGGCGAAGAGATTGAGGCGTCGGCCTTCCAGAGCACAGCATCGGCCTGCGAGCCCATGTAGCCGTAGGCGGCCGCGACGGTTCGCATACCCGCGGCACGGCCGGCGATGATGTCGCGCTCGTCGTCGCCCACGTAGATACATACGTTGGAAGCGACGCCCAACCGGCGCGCCGCTTCATGTAAAGGCTCTGGATGCGGCTTGGAGAAAGGCGTGGTGTCACCGCTCACGATCGCACGGGCCGTGGCAAATAGCGGTATGGCACTCGTCAGCGGATCGGTGAAACGGGCCGACTTGTTGGTAACGACACCCCAGAGCAGACCACGCTCTTGAAGCGCCTCGATCAGCATGTGGACACCATCGAACACATGCGTGTTCAGCAGCATGCGCCGCTCGTAGGCAACGAAGAACTCTTCTCGCAGTTCGGCAAACTCAGGCGCCTCTGGCGTGATGCCGAACGCCACACCGAGCATGCCGCGCGCACCGGCGCCGGCCATCGGCCTGTAGCGCTCCAACGGATACGAGGCCAAGCCTCGATCGGTACGCATCTTGTCGGCTGCAGCACCCAGGTCGGGAGCGCTGTCTATCAGCGTGCCGTCCAGATCGAACAGCACGGCTTGCGTCGAAGCATTTTTCATCCCTGCGAACCTGGCAGTGGTGGCTTTTGCGTCGCAAACATGTAGTTGACACTGGTGTCGGCGCTGAGCCAGTAGCGCCGGGTCAACGGGTTGTGTTCCATGCCGCGGGTAGCCCGCAGGTCCAGTCCGGCTGCGCGGCAGTAGGCGGCAAGCTCACTCGGGCGAATCAGCTTCGGATACTCATGGGTTCCGCGCGGCAGCATGCCAAGAACATATTCAGCCCCCACGATCGCAAGCATGAAGGCCTTCAGATTGCGGTTGATCGTCGAGAGAAACACCCAGCCGCCCGGCTTTACCAGCGTGGCACAGGCCTGGACTACCGAGGCCGGCTGTGGCACGTGCTCAAGCATTTCCATGCATGTGACGACGTCAAAGCTGCCGGGCTGTTCAGCGGCCAGTGCTTCGGCACTGATCTCGCGGTACTTGACGCCGCGCGTGCCGGCCTCGAGGGCATGCAACTGGGCAACCTTGAGCGCCTTGCCCGCCAAGTCGATGCCCAGCACCTCGGCGCCCTTTCGCGCCATCGAGTCAGCCAGGATTCCGCCGCCACAGCCGATATCCAGCACACGACGTTGTGAGATAGGCGCAATACCGTCGATCCACTCAAGACGCAATGGATTGATTTCATGCAATGGGCGGAATTCACTCTCCAAATCCCACCACCGATGCGCAAGCTCTGAAAACTTGGCCAGTTCAGCCGGGTCGGCATTCACGTTTTCTGTCATACAGCGATTATGAAACGGGCAACGGGCAACGGCCCACAAACATCCAGCAGGCTTTGACAAGCGATCGAGTGTTAATTCGCCAGGCATAAAAAAACCCCGCCAAAGCGGGGTTTTTTTCATCGATGGAATCGATCGATTAGTTGGCGCGGGTGCCGACCACTTCGATTTCAACGCGACGATTCTTGGCGCGACCTTCCTTGGTCTTGTTGTCAGCCACAGGTTGCGACTTGCCCTTGCCTTCGGTGTAAACGCGGTTGCGTTCGATGCCCTTCGAGACCAGGAAGGCCTTGACGGCTTCAGCGCGACGCACCGACAGACGCTGGTTGTAAGGCACCGTGCCGATCGAGTCGGTATGGCCCACAGCGATGATCACTTCGAGGTTGACGCCACGGATCTTCTCAACCAGGTCGGTCAGCTTGGCGCGACCTTCAGGCTTCAGAACCGACTTGTCGAAGTCGAAGAATGCGTCAGCAGCGAAGGTCACCTTGTTGGCGGCGACTTGCGGTGCACCCGGAGCAACCGGAGCGCCAGGGGTCGGAGCCACGGCAGCAGGAGCGGCCGGAACCAGAGCGCCGTCGCAACCGGCGGCGGCAGTAGCCGGCGTCCAGTTGGCATCACGCCAGCACAGTTCGTTGGTGCCGTTCTTCCAGACCAGCTCGCCGGTGCCGTTTTGCCAGTTGTCGATCGTAGGACCGCCATCAGCAGCGGTGACACGGGTCTGCGCGCCGGCGGCAGTGGCGAGCGCAGCGACTGCAAACATCATCGCCACTTTATTCAGTTTCTTCATGGTTCTCCTCTTGGGGAAAAAGCCGCAGCCGCGCTGCGAATCAAGGACGCTTTAAGTGACCACCACCCAAAACGTTGAGGCGATTGTGCCATAGGGTCTTTGGCAAACAGGCCGCTGGACGCCCCCGAAGCGTAGGACGGAGGCGGAATAGCCGCCTAGTGTTGCGGCGGTGCGACACCCCTCACAGCGTAAAATTTCGCCTTCCTGCCGCCAGCCTCTCGCTCATGACCTCCTTCGCCAAAGAAACCCTGCCCATCAGTCTCGAAGAGGAAATGCGCAGCAGCTATCTCGATTACGCCATGAGCGTCATCGTGGGCCGGGCGCTTCCCGATGCGCGCGATGGCCTCAAGCCCGTGCACCGGCGCGTCCTGTTCGCCATGCACGAACTGAACAACGACTGGAACCGGCCGTACAAGAAGTCGGCCCGTATCGTCGGTGACGTGATCGGTAAATACCACCCGCACGGCGACCAGTCGGTCTACGACACCATCGTGCGGTTGGCGCAGGACTTCTCCATGCGCCACATGCTGGTCGACGGCCAGGGCAACTTCGGTTCTGTCGATGGAGACAACGCAGCCGCAATGCGTTATACGGAAATCCGGCTGTCCAAAATTGCGCATGAAATGCTGGGCGATATCGACAAGGAAACTGTCGATTTTCAGGACAATTACGAC
The DNA here is from genome assembly GCF_014302995.1 of Variovorax sp. PAMC26660. Taxonomy (NCBI): domain Bacteria; kingdom Pseudomonadati; phylum Pseudomonadota; class Betaproteobacteria; order Burkholderiales; family Comamonadaceae; genus Variovorax; species Variovorax sp. PAMC26660. The sequence continues at coordinate 4,560,582 of NZ_CP060295.1, read as the reverse complement.
GGCTCCGAAAAAGAGCCAAGAGTCTTGCCCAGCCGGTTACCGAATTTGCTGGTGAATGGTTCAGGCGGTATTGCGGTCGGCATGGCCACCAATATTCCGCCGCACAATCTGAACGAGGTGGTGGACGCCTGCCTGCACCTGCTGCGCAACCCACAAGCCAGCATCGACGAGCTGATGGAAATCATCCCGGCGCCCGACTTCCCCACAGCCGGCATCATCTACGGCATCAACGGCGTGAAGGACGGCTACCGCACCGGCCGCGGCAAGGTCGTGATGCGCGCCAAATGCCACTTCGAGGACATCGACCGTGGCCAGCGCCAGGCGATCATCGTTGACGAGCTGCCCTACCAGGTCAACAAGAAAACGCTGCAGGAGCGCATGGCCGAGCTGGTGCACGAGAAGAAAATCGAAGGCATCAGCCACATCCAGGACGAGTCCGACAAGTCGGGCATGCGCCTGGTGATCGAGCTCAAGCGCGGCGAAGTGCCAGAGGTTGTGCTCAACAACCTTTACAAGCAGACCCAGCTGCAGGACACCTTCGGCATCAACATGGTGGCGCTGATCAATGGCCAGCCCAAGCTGTGCAACCTGAAGGACCTGATCGAGGTCTTCCTGCAGCACCGCCGCGAAGTGGTCACACGCCGCACCGTCTTCACGCTGCGCAAGGCCCGCGAACGCGGCCATGTGCTCGAAGGCCTGGCGGTGGCGCTGGCCAACATCGACGAGTTCATCCGCATCATCCGCGAGTCGCCCACCCCACCGGTCGCCAAGGCCGAGCTCATGACCCGCGCCTGGGACAGCAAGCTGGTGCGCGAAATGCTCACGCGTTCACGCGCCGATGGCGGCGTGATCAACGCCGACGACTACCGCCCCGAAGGCCTTGAGCGCGAGTACGGCATGGGCGGCGATGGCCTCTATCGCCTGTCGGAAACGCAAGCCCAGGAAATCCTGCAGATGCGTCTGCAACGCCTGACCGGCCTCGAGCAAGACAAGATCGTTGTCGAGTACAAGGAAGTCATGGCGGAGATCGACGATCTGCTCGACATCCTGGCCAAGCCCGAGCGCGTCTCCACCATCATTGGCGACGAACTCACCGAGACCAAGCAGGAGTTCGGCCAGTCGAAGCTCGGCGCCCGCCGCAGCCTGGTCGAGCACAGCGCTTTCGACCTCTCGACCGAAGACCTGATCACCCCGACCGACATGGTGGTGACGCTCTCGCACAGCGGCTACATCAAGAGCCAGCCCCTGGGCGAATACCGTGCTCAAAAACGCGGCGGGCGCGGCAAGCAGGCCACATCGACCAAGGATGACGACTGGATCGACCAGCTCTTCATCGCCAACACGCACGACTACATCCTGTGCTTCTCGAACCGTGGCCGGCTGTACTGGCTCAAGGTGTGGGAAGTGCCTGCGGGTTCGCGCGGCTCGCGCGGCCGGCCGATCGTCAACATGTTCCCGCTGCAGGAAGGCGAGAAGATCAACGTCGCACTCGCGCTGACCGGCGAGAAGCGCAACTTCCCGGCCGACCAGTACGTGTTCATGTCGACCTCGATGGGCACGGTCAAGAAGACCGCGCTCGATGAATTCAACAACCCGCGCAAGGGCGGCATCATTGCCGTCAACCTCGACGACGGCGACTACCTGATCGGCGCCGCGCTGACCGACGGCAAGCACGACGTGATGCTCTTCAGCGACGGCGGCAAGGCCGTGCGTTTCGCCGAGGACGACGTCCGCCCGCTGGGCCGCAACGCTCGCGGTGTGCGCGGCATGTCGCTCGATCCGGGACAGGGCGTGATCGCGATGCTGGTGGCCGAGGACGAGCAGCAAAGCGTGCTCACCGCCACGGAAAACGGTTACGGAAAGCGAACAAGCATTACGGAATACACGCGCCACGGCCGTGGAACCAAAGGCATGATCGCGATTCAACAGAGTGAGCGCAACGGCAAGGTCGTTGCCGCCACTCTTGTGCATGCGGATGATGAGATCATGCTCATCACCGACAAGGGCGTGCTTGTGCGCACCCGGGTTGCCGAGATTCGCGAATTGGGTCGCGCGACGCAGGGCGTCACGCTGATCGGACTCGACGAAGGCGCCAAACTCAGCGGGCTACAACGTATCGTCGAAAACGACGCGAACGGCGAGAGTGAGCCTGACGCAGACGATACTTCCACATCTTCAACGGAGAATCCTCAGTGAAAAAAATCAAACTCGCACTTCTGACGGTAGCCCTTGCCAGCAGCTCCATGGCTGCCATGGCCCAGGACAAGGCCACGATGATCAAGCAGTTCATCGACATCCAGCGCCCCGGCATCGAATCGCTGGCACGCGGACTGGTCGAGCAATCGAGCGCCCCGATCGCGCAAGCCGGCTCGCAGTACCTGCAGACGCAAGTGCCGGAAGCCAAGCGCGAAGCCGCTGCCAAGGCTGCCGACGCCGAGCTCAAGAAGTACTTCGACGACGCCTACCCGGTCGTGCGCGACAAGGCCGTGCAACTGGCACCTGGCGCCCTGACCCCGCTGCTCGAGCAGAACTTCAGCGAAGACGAACTCAAGCAACTGCTGGCCTGGATCAACTCGCCCCTCAGCAAGAAGTACCAGGACCTGAATCCGAAGATGCAAACCGCACTGACGGAAAAGCTCGTGTCCGAAACGCGCGCCACCATCGAGCCCAAGATGCGCGCACTCGACGAAAACGTCGCCAAGGCACTGGGTGCCCCCACTGAAGCACCTGCCGCACCCGCCAAGGCCCCTGCCAAGGCACCAGCCAAGAAGTAAAGCAACGTGATCCAGCAGCAGACGCCGGCCGGCAAGCGCCCCTACAACTTTTCGGCCGGCCCGGCTGCCATGCCGGAGGCGGTGCTGCAACGCGCTGCCTCCGAAATGCTTGACTGGCAAGGCAGCGGCATGAGCGTGATGGAAATGAGCCATCGCGGCAAGGAATTCGGCGCCATCTGTACGCAGGCCGAAGCCGACATCCGCACGCTGCTGGCCGTGCCCTCTCATTTCCACATCCTGTTCATGCAGGGTGGCGGACTTGGCGAAAACGCCATCGTCCCGATGAACCTGTCGCGCGGCAAAACCGCCGACTTCGTGATCACCGGCAGCTGGAGCGTCAAGTCGCACAAGGAAGCGCAGCGCTACTGCGCCGCGCGCGTTGCAGCAAGCAACGCCGACAACCAGCACACCCAACTGCCCGATCCCTCGACCTGGCAGCTCAGCAAGGACGCCTCGTACGTGCACGTGTGCAGCAACGAGACCATCAACGGCATCGAATTCCAGCAGTTGCCCGACCTTGCCGCGCTCGGCAGCAACGCACCGCTCGTCATCGATTTCTCGTCGCACGTCGCCTCGCGCAGCGTCGACTGGACTCGCGTGGGCCTTGCCTTCGGCGGTGCCCAGAAGAACCTCGGCCCGGCCGGCCTGACGATCGTTGTCGTGCGCGACGACCTGCTCGGCCATGCGCTCGAGATCTGCCCGAGCGCATTCAACTACAAGACCGTGGCCGACAACAAGTCCATGTACAACACCCCACCGACCTGGGGCATCTACATGGCGGGGCTCACGTTCCAGTGGCTGCTTCAGCAGACCGAGGGCGACCTCACCGGCATTGCCGCCATGGAGCAGCGCAACATCGCAAAGGCGAAGCTGCTGTACGACTTCATCGACAGCTCCGACTTCTACGCCAACCGGATCGATGCGAACTGCCGCTCGCGCATGAACGTGCCGTTCTTCCTGGCCGACGAGGGCCGCAACGAGGCCTTCCTGGCCGGTGCGCGCGAAGCCGGCCTGTTGCAGCTCAAGGGCCACAAGTCGGTCGGCGGCATGCGCGCCAGCATTTACAACGCCATGCCGCTGGCAGGGGTGCAGGCACTCGTGGGCTACATGCGAGAATTCGCGCGATCGCATGCCTAGGCGCATGCCCTAGCTGCTCGCACCGATGACCGACTCCGCTCCAACACCGCCCTCCTCCCCCGACAACTCCGAAAGCCTTGCCGGTCTGCGCGTGCAGATCGACTCGCTCGATCAGCAACTGCTCAGCCTGCTCAACGAGCGGGCCCATGTGGCCGAACTGGTCGGCGAGGTCAAGAAGCGCGAAGGCACGCCGTTCTTTCGCCCCGACCGCGTCGCGGCGGTCATCGACAAGATGCAGAAAAGCAATGCGGGTCCGCTCAAGGACCTGCATGTGGCCGCCATCTGGCGCGAGATCATGTCGGCCTGCCTGGCACTCGAATCGCCGCAACGCGTGGCCGTGCTGGGCCCGGAAGGCACTTTCTGCGAACAGGCCGCCATCGAGTACTTCGGTGGCGCAGCCGACCTGATCTACTGCGCCAGCTTCGACGAGGTGTTTCATGCCACCGCCGCGGGCAGCGCCCAGTACGGCGTGGTCGGCGTCGAGAACTCGACCGAAGGCGTGGTCACTCGCTCGCTCGACCTCTTCCTGCATTCGCCCACGCATGTCGTCGGTGAAGTCAGCCTGCTGGTGCGCCACCATCTCCTGCGCAGCAGCAACTCGCTCGAAGGCGTCGAGGCCGTCCTGGCCCATCCGCAAGCCTTGGCCCAATGCCAGACCTGGCTGTCCAAGCACCTGCCGAACGCCGAGCGCCGTGCCGTGTCGAGCAACGCCGAAGGCGCGCGGCTCGCCGCCACCAACCCGGCCTGGGCCGCTCTGGCGGGCGAACGCGCCGCCACGCGCTTTGGCCTGCACATCGTGGCGCACGCCATCCAGGACGATTCGTACAACCGCACCCGCTTCTCGGTGATCTGCCTGCCGCAGACGCTGGCCATGCCGCCGGCCTCGGGCCGCGACTGCACGAGCCTGATCGTCTCGGTGCCGAACCAGCCCGGCGCGGTGCACGACCTGCTGGTGCCGCTCAAGGCCAACAACGTGTCGATGACGCGCTTCGAATCGCGCCCCGCGCGCACCGGCCAGTGGGAGTACTACTTCTACATCGACCTCGACGGCCATCCTTCGCAGCCCAACGTGGCCGCGGCGCTGGCCGAACTGCGCGGCCTCTGCGCGTTCTACAAGGTCCTTGGCGCCTACCCCGTCAAAGCCTGAGCCGGACAGACACGATGTTCGAGCAACTGGGATTGATCGGCTGCGGCCTCATGGGCGGCTCTTTTGCGCTCGCGCTCAAACGCGCGAAGCTGGTGAAACGCGTGGTCGGCTACAGCAAGTCGCCGTCCACCACCGAGCGGGCACGCCAGCTCGGCGTGATCGACGTGGTGGCGCCTTCCGCGCTGCTCGCCGTATCGGGCGCCGACCTCGTGCTGCTGGCTGTGCCCGTGGCCGCATCGGAAGCCATGTTCAAAGCCATCCGCCACGGCATTTCGAGCGAAACGCTGGTGATGGACGTCGGCTCGACCAAGGGCGACGTGATCGAAGCCGCGCGCAACGGCCTGCAAAAGCAGTTCGCGAATTTCGTTCCGGCGCATCCGATCGCCGGCAAGGAAGTCTCGGGCATCGAGCACGCCGAAGCCTCACTGTTCACCGGACGCCAGGTTGTTCTGACGCCCGTCAAGGCCACGCTGCGCTCGAACGTGCAGCGGGCTTCGCAGGTCTGGAGCGGCATCGGCGCCCATGTCGTGACCATGACGCATGAAGAACACGACGCCGCCTTCGCCGCCGTGAGCCATCTGCCGCACCTGCTGGCCTTTGCATACACCAACGCCTTGACCGCGCAGCCGCAAGGCGACCGCTTCCTGAGCCTCGCGGGCCCGGGCTTTCGCGACTTCTCGCGCATCGCTGCGAGCGACCCGGTCATGTGGCGCGACGTGCTGCTCGCCAACCGCGAGCAGGTGCTGCTGCAATCGCAAGCCTTCCGAAAGGCACTGGAAGACCTCGAAGCACTGATGGCCGCCGGCGACCTGCAGGCGCTCGAACAATCCATCGCCGCCGCCAGCAAGGCCCGTGCAGCGTGGAAACCCAATTCGAATTCCGACGCCTCGGCCCAGCAGGATTCCTGACATGTTCTCGACGGCCTTCCTCGACCTTCCGCCCCTCACCGGCGCCGCCGGCACGGTCCGGCTGCCGGGCTCCAAGAGCATTTCCAACCGCGTGCTGCTGCTGGCCGCGCTCGCCAGCGGCACCACCACCATCCACGACCTGCTCGATTCCGACGACACGCGCGTGATGCTCGACGCCCTGCGCGCGCTCGGCTGCGGCATCGACCCGGCGCCGGCCGATAACACGCTGCGCATCACCGGCCTCGGCGGGCAACTGAAGCCCAACGCCACCCTGCTGCCGCTGTTCCTGGGCAACGCCGGCACCGCGATGCGCCCGCTGACGGCGGCCCTGTCGCTGCTCGGCGGCGAATTCGAACTGAGCGGCGTGCCGCGCATGCATGAGCGTCCGATCGGCGACCTGGTCGATGCACTGACTCAGCTCGGCTGCCAGATCGACTACCTCGGCAACCCCGGCTATCCGCCGCTGCGCATTCATCCGGTCGACCACAGCGACCTCGTGCTCGACGTGCCGATCCGCGTGCGCGGCGATGTGTCGAGCCAGTTCCTGACCGCCCTGCTGCTGGCGCTGCCGCTCGCGGCACGCAACGACATCGTGATCGAGGTGGTCGGCGAGCTGATCTCCAAGCCCTACATCGAGATCACGCTGAACCTGCTCGCGCGCTTCGGCATCGCGGTGCGGCGAGACGGCTGGGAGCGTTTCACCATTCCGGCCGGCAGCCACTACAGCTCGCCGGGCGACATCCATGTCGAGGCGGACGCCTCCTCTGCTAGCTATTTCATAGCACTTGGCGCAATTGCGACGGGCGTATCCGGACAAAATGGCATCCGAATCGAAGGCGTGGGCGTCGATTCGATCCAGGGCGACATCCGCTTCATCGATGCCGCACAGCAAATGGGCGCGCAGGTCGACAGCGGCCCGAACTGGCTCGAAGTGCGCCGTGGCGCCTGGCCGCTGAAAGCCATCGACCTCGACGCCAACCACATCCCCGACGCGGCGATGACGCTCGCCGTCATGGCGCTGTACGCCGACGGCCCCAGCACCCTGCGCAACATCGCGAGCTGGCGGGTGAAGGAAACCGACCGCATCGACGCCATGGCCAACGAGCTGAGGAAGCTGGGCGCCACGGTCGAGGCCGGCCCCGATTTCATCCGCGTGCATCCGCTGGCGCAGGGCGGCTGGCTGCCGGCCAGCATCCACACCTATGACGATCACCGCGTCGCCATGTGTTTTTCGCTCGCGGCGTTCAACCCGGCCCGGGTGCCCGTGCGCATCCTCGAGCCCCACTGCGTTGCCAAGACCTTCCCCGACTACTTCGAAACGCTGTTCTCGGTGGCGGAAGCCGCGGCGGTGCCGGTGATCTGCATCGACGGCCCGACCGCCTCCGGCAAGGGAACGCTCGCGGCCGAAGTGGCGCGCCTGCTGGGCTACCACTACCTCGATTCGGGCTCGCTCTACCGCGTGACCGGCCTTGCCATGCGGCGCGCCGGCCTGAGCGCCGATCCGCAGCACGAAGCGCAGATTGCCGCACTCGCGGCCGCCCTGCCCCTGCAGTTCACCGAGGGCAAGGTGCTGCTGGCCGGCGAAGACGTCAGCGACGAAATCCGCACCGAAGCCGCCGGCATGGACGCTTCCCGCGTCTCCACGCTGCCCGCCGTGCGAGAGGCCCTTCTGGCCCTGCAGCAGCGTTTTCGCCAGCTGCCCGGCCTCGTGGCCGATGGCCGCGACATGGGCACCGTGATCTTCCCGGACGCCACCCTCAAGGTCTACCTCACGGCCAGCGCCGTCCAGCGCGCCGAGCGGCGCCATAAGCAGTTGATTTCAAAGGGTATTTCGACTACACTCGACAGTCTTCGCTCCGACTTGGAAGCACGTGACGCCCGGGACTCATCCCGCAGCGTCGCACCTCTGAAGCCGGCGCAGGATGCGCGCCACCTCGACAACTCCCAGCTTTCCATCGAGCAATCGATCGATCAGGTGTTGAACTGGTGGCAGCAAGTACAGCCCTTCAAGTCCGCTTGAAAGGCTCGCGCCAACCGGGTGTTCCGGCTGGCGCATACCGCTCCAGCAGGCTCTTCTCGCGCGACAGCGCACCGGCCTTCTGGTTGTTCAACCAACCCGGGCACCAGCCCACAAAACCGCCGTCTCCAGACCCAACAGCAGCCGCACGCAATTTCGCATTCGCGCCTGCCAACCCTGCCTGACGGAAGGAACCATAAATGTCTGAATCTTTTGCCGACCTATTCGAAGAGTCCCTGAAGCGTTCCGAAATGCGCACCGGCGAGGTCATCACGGCCGAAGTCGTGCGCGTCGAGCACAACCACGTCGTCGTCAACGCCGGTCTGAAGTCCGAAGCGTATGTGCCGATCGAAGAGTTCAAGAACGACAAGGGCGAACTCGAAGTCCAGGCCGGCGATTTCGTTTCCGTTGCCATCGGCAGCGTTGAAAACGGCTACGGCGACACCATCCTCTCGCGCGACACCGCCAAGCGTCTGGCTTCGTGGCTCGCCCTCGAGAAGGCCCTGGAATCGGGCGACTTCGTCACCGGCACCACCAGCGGCAAGGTCAAGGGCGGTCTCACCGTCCTGGTCAACGGCATCCGCGCATTCCTGCCGGGTTCGCTGATCGACACGCGTCCGATCAAGGACCTGACCCCGTACGAAAACAAGACCCTCGAATTCAAGGTCATCAAGCTCGACCGCAAGCGCAACAACGTCGTGCTGTCGCGCCGTGCAGTGGTCGAAGCCAGCATGGGCGAAGAACGCGCCAAGCTGATGGAAACCCTGAAGGAAGGCGCTGTTGTCCGCGGCGTCGTCAAGAACATCACCGAATACGGTGCGTTCGTTGACCTCGGCGGCATCGACGGCCTGCTGCACATCACCGACATGGCATGGCGCCGTGTTCGCCACCCGAGCGAAGTCGTTCAGGCCGGCCAGGAAATCACCGCCAAGATCCTCAAGTTCGACACCGAAAAGAACCGTGTCTCGCTGGGTCTCAAGCAAATGGGTGATGACCCGTGGATGGGCGTTTCGCGCCGCTACCCGCAATCGACCCGCCTGTTCGGCAAGGTCACGAACATTGCCGACTACGGCGCGTTCGTCGAACTCGAACCCGGCATCGAAGGCCTGGTGCACGTCTCCGAAATGGACTGGACCAACAAGAACATCGCTCCGAACAAGATCGTCTCGCTGGGCGACGAAGTCGAAGTCATGGTTCTGGAAATCGACGAAGACAAGCGCCGCATCAGCCTGGGCATGAAGCAGTGCAAGGCCAACCCGTGGCAAGAGTTCGCGCAAAACACCAAGCGCGGCGACCGCGTCAAGGGCCCGATCAAGTCGATCACCGACTTCGGCGTGTTCGTGGGTCTGGCTGCCGGCATCGACGGCCTGGTTCACCTGTCGGACCTCTCGTGGAACGAAACCGGCGAAACCGCCGTTCGCAACTACAAGAAGGGCCAGGAAGTCGAAGCGCTCGTGCTGGCTGTCGACGTCGACCGCGAACGCATCAGCCTGGGCATCAAGCAGCTGGACAGCGACCCGTTCACCACGTTCACCACCGTGAACGACAAGGGCCAGATCGTGACCGGCAAGGTCAAGACCGTGGACGCCCGCGGCGCTGAAATCGACCTCGGCGAAGACATCCTCGGCTACCTTCGCGCCAGCGAAATCTCTCGCGACCGCGTGGAAGATGCTCGCAACGTGCTGAAGGAAGGCGACGAAGTCACCGCCATCGTCGTGAATGTGGATCGCAAGACCCGCAACATCCAGCTGTCGATCAAGCAGAAGGACATGGTCGACGAACAAGGCGCCATGGCCAACCTGAGCCAGCAGTCGGCACGCGAAAACGCGGGCACGACGAGCCTGGGCGCCCTGCTGCGCGCCAAGCTCGACAACAGCGACAACAAGTAAGCTGAGTCGAAAGGCAGAGCTGGCCCCAGGGGCCGCTCTGTCTTTTTTTTCGTCCACGTTTTCTCTGCTCTGGCCTATGACCCGCTCTGACCTCGTCGAAGAACTCGCAGCGCGCTTTGCGCAACTCACGCATCGCGATGCCGAATACGCCGTCAAGACCATCCTGGACGCGATGAGCGACGCGCTGGTGCGCGGGCATCGCATCGAGATCCGTGGGTTCGGCAGCTTCTCGGTCAACCGGCGTCCGCCGCGCATCGGCCGCAATCCGCGCTCGGGCGAGAGCGTGCAGATTCCAGAGAAGCGGGTGCCGCACTTCAAGCCGGGCAAGGCCCTGCGCGAGGCCGTGGACGCAAAGACCGCCGAGCTCGATGCCGGCAAGGAAGCCAAGGGCCGCAAGGCCTGATCGGCATGGTGACAAACGTAGAATGCTCCCGGCAACGGGAACGGCTATGAAATACCTCCTGTGGCTGCTCAAGGCAGCCATTTTTTTTACGCTCTTCGCTTTCGCGCTGAACAACCAGCACGACGCGACCGTCTATTTTTTCTTCGGCACCCACTGGCGCGCACCCCTTGTGCTCGTCGTGCTCGCGGCATTCGCCGGCGGGCTCGTGGTGGGCGCGCTCGGCATGCTGCCGGGCTGGTGGAAGCACCGCGCCGCAGCGGCGCAGTTGCCTTCCGCATCCGAAGCCCTGACCACCGCGGCACCGACGGCCGCATCCGCTTCTGCGGCAGTGCCGTCCATCTCCGCCACCGACCTTCCCGCCGTACGTCAACATGGACTTTGATCCCAGCTGGCTGCTGATCGGCCTGCCCGTCGCCTTCGTGCTCGGCTGGCTCGCATCGCGCTTCGACATCCGCCAGCTCAAGCTCGAAAACAGGCAAGCCCCGAAGGCTTACTTTCGCGGCCTCAACTTCCTGCTCAACGAGCAGCAGGACCAGGCCATCGACGCCTTCATCGAGGCCGTGCAGAACGACCCCGACACGCAGGAGCTGCACTTCGCGCTCGGCAACCTGTTCCGCCGCCGCGGCGAATACCAACGTGCCGTGCGCGTGCACGAACACCTGCTGGGCCGTGGCGACCTGAGCCGCAGCGACCGCGAACGCGCCCAGCACGCACTGGCGCAGGACTTCCTTCGCGCCGGCCTGCTCGACCGTGCCGAAGCCGCGCTGCAAAAGCTCGAAGGCACGCGCTACGAGAACGAGGCCCGACTCTCTCTGCTGGCCATCTACGAACGCTCGCGCGAATGGACCCAGGCCGCCGCCGTGGCGCAAAAGCTGGACGAGTCCGATCAGGCCAGCTACAGCACGCGCCGCGCCCATCATCTGTGCGAACAGGCCACCGAGCGGTCGGCGGCGGGTGACATGTCCGGCGCGGCAAAGCTGCTCGCACAGGCTGCCGAACTGGCACCACAGGCGCCGCGCCCGGCCATCGACACGGCCACGCTTCAGTTGCGCAATGGCGAAGCAGCCGCGGCCTTCGACACCCTCGTCGCCCTGAGCGACACCGCACCGCTCGCGCTGCCGCTGTATGCCGCCGCGCTGCAGCAAGCCGCCGTGGCGGCCCACCGCGAAGGCGAAGCGCTCGCGCTGCTGCAGCGGCGCTATGTCGAATCGCCATCGATCGACGTGCTGGAAGCGGTGATCGCGCTCGGCGGCACGCCGACCGCCACCGAACAAGACCAGGCGCCGACCCCGCGCGACGGCTACATCGCCCACCTCGCGCAGCAACCGTCGCTGGTCGCTGCATCGCGCTGGCTGGCGGGCGAGCGCTTCGAGCATGAGCAGTTCCATCCGCAGGTGCAGCGCGCGCTCGACCAGGCCACCCGCCCGCTGATGCGCTACCGCTGCGCGGCCTGCGGTTTCGAGGCGCACCAGTACTTCTGGCACTGCCCCGGCTGCCAGGCCTGGGACAGCTATCCGCCCCGCCGCGTCGAAGAACTCTGACCACGATTCTGAACAATAGTCACGCGGGGACTGGCACGCTTTCCAGGCGTCAACGCCCCGCTTCCCGAGTCCGTTGAGCCCGAGCCGATGCTTCTGTCGGCTATATCAACAATGAGGGAGTTCAATCAATGTTCAAGAAAATCCTGGCCGCCACGGCCCTGCTGTTCGCGGTCGTTTCGTTCGCCGCGGTCGATGTCAACAAGGGCACCGCCGCCGACCTCGACGGCATCAAGGGCGTCGGCCCGGCGATGTCCAAGCGCATCCTCGACGCGCGCAAGGAAAGCGAGTTCAAGGACTGGCCCGACTTCATGCAGCGCATCAAGGGCGTGAAGGAGAAGAAGGCGGCCAAGCTGTCGGCCGAAGGCCTGACGGTCAATGGCCAGGGCTTCGGCGGCGCAACCGCCGCGGCGGCCGCGCCAGCCAAACCAGCCAAGGCGCCGGCCAAGCCATAACGGCCACGGAATAAAAAAAAAGCCGCCCTCGTCAGGCGGCTTTTTCATGCCCGCAGCCCTCGCGGCCTTACCTCGGCAAGCGACGCTGCTCCGTCTCCGTCAGCCGCGCGCGCTGAGCCGGCGTCAAGGTGCCCTGCCCCAGCACCTGAAAGGCGCTGTCGGGGTCGTAGCGCACGCTGCGCTGCAGGCCACCCGCAGGCGGCAGGCTCTCGCTACCGCCCTTGTGTTCGGCGGGCAAGGGCTCCGATCCGAAGCCGAGCACCCGCACGGTGAAGACCGACGGCATCGCCTGGCGTGCTGCGCTGCGCTCGCGTTGCACCGCCTCCTGCGCGGCCATGGCCGCCTGCGAGGCCGCGGCACTGGCGGTGGTCAGCGCGCCGATGTTCACTGCCGCAGCCACCGGAATGCCCTTCGATTCGCCCTTCACCTGGATGTTGTCGGCGTTGAGCACCTGGGTCGCGATGAGGTTCAGGTTGCCCGCCACCCGCACGCCCGCGTCGCCGGCATTGATGATGCCCCGCGGCGCCACCAGATCGACGTCGCCATCGCCCACCGTGCCGATGCCGCTGCCGCTCATGTCCGACTTCTCGCGCACCACGGTCACGCCGTCCGGATCGGTCAGCACCTCGGGCGCCGAAGGCACGCGCACGGTCTTCGAGCCCTTGCCCGCATCGATGTCGCCCTTGCTCGACCAGATGATCTGGTCGCTGCCACGCGTGGTGGCTTCGGGCACGAAGGACAGGATGCGCGAGCGGTTCACCGTCACATCGTCCCTGGTGAAGATGCCGATGTGACCCGAGCCGAGCGTGACCAGGCCATAGCCGTCGGGCACGGTGGCGCCCAACGCCGCCACCTGCAGTCCACCGCCTGGCGTGAGCACGTCGATGTCGCCGCCGGCCATGGTGCGCAACATCAGCGTGTTGGCGGCCACGTCGCCCTTCCATGCATCACCGGGGAACAGCGTCTCGACCGCCGCGTAGCCGCGGTTGACCCCGCCGTTGCGCGGCAGGTCGTTGCTGCCGGGCTCGTTCTGGTCGCGGCCCGCATCGCGCAACTCGATCAGATAGATCTGGCGAATGAATTGCTGCTGCGCCAACGCGGGCAGCGCCTGAAAGCGTGACCACGCCTCCATGGGCGCCAGCGTCTCGCCGGTCATGTCCTTCATGTACGACACCAGACCGCGACGCACCGTCTTCACCTGCCCGCCAGCGCGCGTTTGCGTGAGGTCGGTGAGGTAGACCGGCAGCACGGTGCCGTCGGCTCCGCGCGTCTTGAGGTAGTCGGGCATGGCAGCCACCTTCGCGGGGTCGAGGTAGGCGGCCACGAAAGCGTCGTAGGCAGCGGGGCGGTTCATGCCCGCCATCACCGTGATCGTGGCGCCCTGGTCCGGCAGGCCCTTGATGCGGGTTTCGTCGATCGGGCGATTGGCGGTGTCGTAACCCTGGTTGCCCAGCGTGCGCACCTGCAGGTTGTCTGCATACACATCGCGCCCCGCGGACAGCAGCAGCGTGCCCGGGCCCTGCACGGACATGGCACCGGTGTCGAGGACGCCCGGGCCGTACGGGCTGCGCACCGGTGCCACCGCCAGGATGTCGTTGCCCGCTTCGAGCAGCGTCACGTCGCTCGGCCGCAGGTTGCGCGCATCGATGCGCATGTTGCGGATGTCCTTGCCCGCGCGCAGCCAGGTCTGCTCGCTCGCCATGACGTCGGCGCCGATGATGGAGCCGCGCGCCGCATAGATACGACTGGGCTCGCGGTCGTCGGCCAGCGCCATCGTCCGCAGGTTGCCCAAGCCCCGGTAGTACTCGCGCTGGTTGGTGGCAATGTCGGGGTCCCCCATCTCGTTGCGCAGCAAGGCGTCCAGATTGACGGTGAACAGGCCGCCGAGCGGCACGTACGGCGAAGGCATCATCGCCGGCGTCGCGCGGGCCATGATGACTTCGGCAAACGGCTCGCTCTTGTAGAGGCTGTTGAACTCGTACGACTGACCGAAATCCATGGCAGTCCGCCAGTTGGGGTTGCTGAAGCGCACATCCTGCTGCGCCATCAGCCGCACATCGTTGGTGGTTCCCGGCATCACGTACATCGGCCCCTGGATCTCCAGCGAGCCGTTCATGGCGGTGGCGCGGGTCAGCGCCGGGTAGCGATTGCCGCCCCGCCCGACCAGCCCGTCCAGGTCGGTGCTGGCTCTGGCCAGCGCCAGGTCGCGGAAGGCGAACGCCGCCTGGTTGACCAGCGTGATGTTGCCGCCCGTCGATGCCAGGCGAAGCGAGGTGCGGTCTGTGTAGCCGCTCATGTAGGCGCCGTAGTCCACCACGTGGCCGGTCAGGGCGTCGTAGCCGTCGCCGTAGCGCACCAGCAGCGGGTCGATCACCGCCTGCAGCCGCAAGTCGCCCGCGGTGCGCAGGCTCAGCGTGGCGTCGCCCAGCGCGAGCACGGGCGCGATCGGCAGCACCTGCGTCTTCTTGTCGGGTTTGCTGATGGTCAGGTCGAAGCCCGAGGTGGTCTCGCCGGCGGTGATCTCTGCCGTTCCGCGTCCCACGTAGTACTGGCCGCCGCGAATGGCACCGCCCGCGTCCACCGTCATCGCGCCGCCGTTGCGTGTTTCCATCGTCATCGCTTCGGCCTGCGTACGGCCGCCGCGCATGCGCATGTTGCTGGTCAGCGCCACCACCAGGTTGCCCAGGTCGCCGCCCGCGCGCACCGTCACGTTGCCGCCGCCGAAGGCGGCCACGCCTTGCTGGAACTGGCCGTAGTCCACCCACCAGCTCGATTGCTGGGCGCGTTGCACCACAGGCGTGAGAACGCCGTCGACATAGATGTAGTCCGTGACGTACTCGCCGAAGACGCGGTCCGCACTCAGGTTGCCCTGGCGGTTGAGCCACTGCACGAAGCGCTGGCCCGAGGGCTGCGCCACGATGCTGCCCTGCGCGTCGATGTCCAGGTTGCCGCCCGCAATGCCGTAGGTGGCATCGGGGCGGGCCGTGCTGAAGTCGCTCCAGGTGCTCGTGTCCTTGCGCCCTGCGGTGTAGATCACCGATTCCTTGTGCGCCAGGCGCAGGTCGCGCCCGGCGCGCACTTCGAGGTCACCGGTGCCGGTGCGAATCAGCTTGCCGGCGCCGTTGTCGAGATGGGGGTCGTCCTCGGTCGCCACCGCCGTGTTGGCCGTGCCGACGACGATGCTGCCCTGCCCCGACGCCTGCGCCGCCAGCGGCTTGAGCGCCAGCGCGTTGGCCGAGGCCATGTCGCCACCCGCCACCAGCCGCAGGTTCCACGACGGGCCTTCCTGCAGCACGCCCGTGCGGTCCGCCGCATCGAAGCCATCGCTCAGGTGGCCATTGACGAGCAGGTTGCCGCCCGCGCGCAGCGTGAGACTGCCTTCGCGCGCAGGGGCGAAGTCGCGCCACAGGTTCCAGTCGCTGGCCAGCGTGAGGTCGCCTGCGCTGCGGATTTCGATGCCGGGCATCACGGCCATGCCGGTGCCCAGTCGCGCGCGAATCGCGCCGGCGTGCGCCATGAAATCGCCGGCCTCGGCAATGGCCTGCGCCTTGACCGCATCGACCGTGTCGCTCTCGTAGACGCGCACGCCTTCGAGCACGGCCGAGCGGGCGCCGGTCACACTGGCGCGCAGATTCGCGACGGCCAGGTCGCTCTGGTCGGCATTGCGCGGTGCGCGCAACCGCACCGCACCGGCATCGCCGCCGGACACATCGATCAGGCCGCCGCGAATGTCGAGCTGCCCGCCCGCCGCTTCGAGCGTCACGCGACCGCTGCCCAGCGGGCCGGTCGCACCGGCCAGCAGTTGCGCGCCGCCCTGCATCGCCACACCGTTGCCGCCGGTGATGCGGATCGCACCGCCGTAGGCCGCGCGTGCATCGACGGTGCCGGTGACATCGACCTTGCCTTGATCGGCAGTGAGGCCGAAGTCTTCGACCATGGTGATGCCGTCCAGCACGATGTCGCCCTGGCGGATGCGGAACTGGCGCGAGCGGTTGAAGCCGGCGTCGTTCAGGCGCCGGCTGAATCCGGCGAAGTCGGGCAAGGTGGCGATGTCCAGCGAGAAACTGCCGGCCTTGCCACGCGTACCCGCACTGCCGCCGGCCTGCGCGGCAATGCCACCGTCGAGCACCACGGTGCCGCCGTTCGCGGCCACCAGGCTCAGGGTGCCTGCGCTGCCGCCGGCCGGGTGCGCGGCCAGGTTCAGCAGGCTGCCGGCGTTCAGGCGCACGTCTCCGCCCACGGCCGACAGATTGATGCGGCCCGCGTCGGCGTATTCCGCCACGTCGAAGAACTGCTTGGCGAAGCCGCCGACATCGATCTGCCCGCCATCGGCAACCACGAGGCTGCCGCGTGTCGCGCTGATGTCGACGGTGCCACCCAAGGCCACCGCGCGGGTGCCCAGCAGCACGCTGCCGCCGCTCAGACTCAGGCGCGCGCCAAGGCTGTCCTGCAGGTTCTGGTTGCTCACCGCGGTGCGCGCGGCGCCGTCCCCCACGACCTCCAGAGCGCCTTGCGTTGCGACGGACTGCGCGGCGCCGCCACGGCCGGTCAGCAACGGCGTGCGCAGCGTGAGCGCGCTCACACCGGCGTCCACACCGCCACTGCCTTCGCCCACGATCTGCTCGCGGCCCGCCAGCGCGACGGCACCGAAGCCGGTGAAGCGCTTCTGGCCAGCGCCCAGCACCAGCGTCGATGCGTCCAGCGTGAAGCGGCCGGTGCCTGCGCCCGCACTTGTCCCCCCCGCATCGCCGAGCGTGTTCAGCAGCGTGATCGCATCGCCGCGAATGGCAATGTCGCCCGCACCACGGCCGGTGAACGCCGCGCCATCGAAGGTCAGCGAGGCCAGGCCCGCCGCCCCCATATCCATCGACCGATAGAAGTCGAAGCTCGAATAGCTGCGCAGCGTCAGGCGTGTCGACTGGGCCAGTTGCGCCAGCCCGGTGCTGTCGAGCACCATGCCTTCGGTGCCGCCGCCGAAGCCGATGCGCCCGGACGACACCGACAGGTCGGTGCCGGAAATGCGCGCCGAGCCGGCCAGTTCGGTGGTGCGCGTGGCGTCGATCAGCAGCGACGCATCGCCGCGCAGCACCGCGCCCTCGCCGATGCGCACCAGGCCGCCCTGCGTGATGTCGACGTTCTGGCGCAGCGCCTTCACGGCGTCGCCCGTGGCCACGCGGATCAATGCGCCCCAGTCGCGCGCCGGCGTGATGAGCACGTCGTCGACCGCGTCCTTCGCGTCGATCACGCCGTCGTTGTTGTCGTCCAGGTTGCCGTCCGGGTCGGTGTAGACCGCCGCGACCTGCGGCGTCACGATGAGGTTGCCGGTGCGCGACGAACGCACGCCCTTGGCGCTCACGCGGCTGCCCGCATCGACCGCCACTTTTCCGGTGGCAGCCAGCACGATCTCGGGGCCGAACAGCTCCGAGCCCTCGTCGTTGCGCACCACGATGTCGGTGGCAGTGACGTTCACGCGCATGCCGCGCGGATCGCCGGTGCGCGTGCCACCCACCAGCAGGCTGCCGGCGCCGAAGTTCGACAGGCTGGTCGCGTCGATCACCAGGTAGCCGTCGGCCTGCAGCGCGGTGCCATCGTGCCCCGCGCCCACGATGGCGATCTTCTGCCCCGCGATGTCGACCAGCCCACCGCGCCCGCCGGCGTCGGCCTGCGAACGCAGCGTGCCGTCCAGCGTGAGCCGTCGCGTCGCATCGAACACCACCCAGCCGCCGTCGCGCGGCAGGCGCGGCGTGACCACGTCC
The DNA here is from genome assembly GCF_014302995.1 of Variovorax sp. PAMC26660. Lineage (NCBI taxonomy): Bacteria > Pseudomonadati > Pseudomonadota > Betaproteobacteria > Burkholderiales > Comamonadaceae > Variovorax > Variovorax sp. PAMC26660. The sequence continues at coordinate 4,542,558 of NZ_CP060295.1, read as the reverse complement.
TGGCCCGTCATGCGGTACTGCGTGAGGCGGAAGGCATCGGACGAGAAGAAATCGTTGGCGAAGGCCTCGTTGTATTCGGTGTACTTGCGCAAGGTGCCATCGGACATCACGCGCCAGGCGGAAGGCACGGCGTCCTGCTTGCCGCTGTAGGCGTTGCCGGCCTTGCCCTGCATGACGATGCTGCCGTCACGCGTGCTCACACCGCCCGCGGCGGGGCCGGCCCACGCGGTGCCGGTGGCCTGCACGGCAAAGGCACCGGGCAGCATGGCGTAGCGCGCCGGCAGCAGCGTGTACCAGCCGGCTGCAAGGCCGCCACCGCCCGCGAGCCAGACGCGCTCGCCGGCCGGCATGGCGCTCGAAGGCGCCGCGCTGCTGTGGCCGGGCAGCACCGCGTACATGCCGCGCGTGGTCAGCACGTCGTGCGAGCCGCCGGGGCCGGGCACGAATTCCCAGGCGTAAAGGTCGCCGCCGCCGGCAATGTCGACCACCGCGCCCTTGGCCAGGTCCACGTTGGGCGACTTCATCGTGATGCGCTTTTCAGGCGGTGCCGTGAGCGAGCCGACGAACGGCGTCAGGCTGTTCAGCGGCTGCGTGGGGTCGTGCCAGTGCTCGTCGTTGGTCAAGATGCCGTAGGGCACCACCACGCCCTTGCCCGACACCGAAGTGATGCTGCCCGCACCCAACGCGAGGCGGTCGGTGGCGTTCAGCTCGATGGCGCCATGCGGCGCGCGAAGCACACCGTTCTGCTCGATCACCGGCGCTTCCAGCCGCAACGTGCCACCCGCCGACAGCGGCACAGAGCCCGCGTCGCGCAGGCGCTCCACGGTGATCGACTGGCCGGCGCGAACCGCGGCGGTCGTGGCCGTGGCCGGATAGACCTGCCCGGCCTTCAGCACCAGTTGCCCGTCCACGTCCAGCCCCACCCGCAGGCTGGAGTTCGCCGTGATCTGCTCGGGCAGCGCGCCGCCGAAGCGGATTTCGTCGGCGGCCATCACGGTCGTGCCGAAGCCGGCGATGCGGGCACCGGCAGCACCACCCAGTGCCTCGCGCCGGACTTCGAGCAGGCCGGCCGACAGCGTCAGCGCGCCGCCCAGGCTTGCGGGGTCGCTCCACGGCTTCGCGGTGTAGGGCGAGACCGCGTCGAGCGTCAGGCGCGAGGCGGACAGTTGCGCGCTGCCGCGGTTGCCTCCGTTCGTGAGCGTGCCCGACAGATTGAGCGCGCCGCGCACATCGATCTTCACGCCGTCTCCCAGCGTGATGGTGTTCGACTTCAGCGAGACCGCGCCGAAGCCGCCCCGGCCCAGCGAACCCGATGCAATGCGCATCGTGGGCGCCATCTGCGTGTCGGGAATGACGATGTGCTTTGTCGCCGCCGCATCCGAATAGAAGTAGCGGTTGAGCAGCTCGACCACCGGCTGCTCGATGAACGGGTCCATCTCCCACGGCTTGATGCTGCGCGCGGAGCCCGGCGCGTTGAGGTCCGTCACCACTTCCATGCCGGTGCCGATGGAGGTCGTCAGGTCGAGGATGGCCGCTCGCATGTCCTGCGTGAACTTGATCGGCGTGGTGCCGTACTCGTTGTACAGGTCGAGGTTGGGAATCGAGAGGTACGAGTTCGCGCTCTTGATCTTGCCTGTGACCGGATCGCGCCAGAAGTAGGTGCGCGACGGCAGCTTCACCGGCGCACCATCGGCGCCGCCCACGTCCACGATCGTCAGCGCGCCGCCGGCGGCCGTTGCACCGCCCGCGTGGCCGCGCATGTCGGCGCCGACCTTGCCGGCCCCGAAGATCCGGATGCTGCCGCCGTCGCTGTCGCGCGTGACCGCATGGAACGAGGGCCCGCTGAAGCGCTTGTAGGTCAGCTCGTCCACCTCGCCGCTGGTGCCCGACACATCGATCAGCGCGCCGGGGTCGAGCGACAGGGTTGCCCCGCTCACGCCGTTGCCCAGCACGACGTCGCCGCCGCGCAGCACCTGGCCGACGCGGTTGCCCATGGCCTCGGGATAGATCGCTGCAACACCGCGCGCCGTCAGGCTGGCGCCGGACGCGAGCGTGATCTCTTTCGCGGCAAGGTCGATGCGGCCTGCGGGCGCGTCCAGCGCGCCGTTCACGGTCAACGAACCACCCGCAGCGGTCATCGCCAGCGTGCCGCCCACGTCGGTGCGCAGCGTGGCGCCCGCGCCGATGTCGATCGAGCCCGCCGTCACGTTCAGGCGAATGGCCGCAGGGGCGCGCTTCAGGCGCTCTTCCAGCCGCAGCGTGCCGACCGGTGCGCGCGCGGCCAGGCTGTCGCCCGTGGCGATGTCTTGATAGGCGAAGGTCCGCAGGTCGATGCTGCTCACCGAAGGCGCCACCGTCACGCCCTTCGGCACGGTGATGCGGCCGTCCGCCGTCGCGCTGGCGACGACCGACACATCGCCGAAGCCGCGATCGCCGTACAGCGTTGCGGGCAGCACCAGCACCTCGGGCGTGGCCGCCTCGCCGCCGATCTGCACCGGCGACCGGGTTTCGAGCACGAGGCGCCCCGCCGAGCCGGCCGCATGCGCGCGAATGTCGAAGCCCGAAAGATCGGTGGCCGCCGTCAGGCCGCTCAGCGTGAGCGAACCCGCATCGCCCACGCGCAGCGAGGGAAGGTTCTTCTTGTTGATGTCCACGCGCCCGCCGCCCGACACGTCGAGCACCGCGCCCGGCTCTGCCAGCAGTTTGCCCACGCCCAGGTTGATCGTGCCGCCGTCCATGGCCCAACGCGCCGGCGCCATGCCGTCGCGCCAGGCGTTGATCCACTGCCCGCTGGCGTCGAGCCGTCCGGTGGCCCCCATGCGCAAGGTGCCGTTGATCGCACTCAGCGAGATGTTGCCGCCGGCCGCGCGCAGCGTGCCGTCGATCTGCATCGGATTGGCCGAGCCGTCGCCACCGCCCGCGACGAACGACGCACCGGGCGACAGCTCCACCACGGCCCCGCTTTCCAGCACGAAGCCGAAGTTGCCGGCCAGGTTGAACACCAGCTTGCCCATGCCCGAGCGGCTGAGCACGTCGTCCGAGAGAAAGGTCACCTTGCCTGTCGCGTTGGATGGCGCGCCGGGTTCCGGCTGGGCCTCGTAGTTGCGGTCCAGGACCGAGCCGGCGTGGAACTCGGCCGCCAGCCGGTGCGGCTCGTGGCTGATGACCACGCGGTTCGGCGACCAGGGCCGGTCTTCGGTGCTGCCACCACCGAGCTGCAATTGGCCGCCGACGTTCTTCGACGGCTGCTTGCGCTGCCGCTCGCCCACCACCACGCCGCCGGCGTAGTCGCCTTCGAGCACCATCGCATCGCCCGCGAAGATCTGCACGGTGCCCGCCTTGCGGCCTTCGATGTAGCCGGCTTCCACCGCGTCGCGCCCGATGACCGGGCTGCGCCAGGTGTTCGACACGCCCCAGCGTGCGTGTGCATTCGTGTAGCGACCCGCAAGGCCGGTGTACTCGCCATCGGGCATGGCGCGGTCCATCGTGTAGACCCGGCCGTCCGCGCCCATCAGCTTGGTGACGGTGTTCATGCCGTCGAGGTAGCGCACCGAGCCGCCCGACACGTCGATCAGCGAGCCCTCGCGCGTGATCACCGAACCGCCGGCCCGCAGCTTGATGGAACCGGCATCGGCCGAAAGCTCCTTCAGGTCGGTCTTGCCGACACCGACCCAACCCGTCACGTCGCCCAGCGGCGTGCCGGCCCAGGCGCCGGGTATGTAGCCGCCCGTGGCGTTCTTCACCCACTCGACGCCGGCCATCGGGCCGCCCTCGAACACACCGCTCACACGGCGGTCGACGATCACCTTCTTGCCGCGCACCCACGACTCGATCAGCAGCGGCGAATCGCGCAGCTCGTTGATGCGCAGCTCGGCTTCGACGAAGTTGCGCGACATCGGCACGATGCGGCCCTGCAGGCCCGCCACGCTCAGATAGGCGCCGCGGTCCAGGTAGATGCGGCTGCCGTCGCGCAGGCTGTCGGGCTTGAAGTACGGCAGTTGGGTGGACAGCGGATTGACCGCCGACTCGATGTTGATCGAGCCTGAGGGCACCAGCACGCCGGCACCCGGCCTGGCTTCGATCAGTTGGCCGTACAGGCCGATCCAGCCCGGCCGGTAGCGCGTGGCCAGTGCCGTCGTCTCGATCTCGCTGGTGTCGGTGACGTCGGGCAGCACCTGCGTGACGCTGCCCTTGCCCAGCGTCAACGTGCCGGCCTGCCAGCTCAGCAGCACGTCGTGGGTGTCGCTGTTCTGGTAGGCGTGGGTGCCTTGCCCCCAGGCACGCAGCAGGATCGAGCCGTTGCGATTGCCCAGCGCGGTGGTGGAGGCCACCACGCCGTCCTGATGAATGTCGCGCGCCTGCAGCGTCACGTTGCCGCGCTCGGACAGCACGATGCCGGAGTTGGTCACGTCGTAGCCGACGGCGGCGGCACGCGCCGTCATCTCGGGCAGCACAATCTTGGCCAGCGCCTCGGTGTAGGCCGGCGTGTAGGGGTCGGTGCCGTCCCTCAGCGCGTTTTCAAGATGCGTCCAGGCAAAGGCCCAGCCGGGCACGGCCGAGGCCGCAACGTCCAGCCCGCGCACGCCGTTCGTGTCGTTGCCCTTGGCCGCGTTCAGGTAGATGTTCTCGCCGGCGGCCAGGATGACCTGCCCATCGGGCGCGAACAGTGCGCCCGCGTTGCTCACCTTGGGCGCGAACAGCATGAGTTTGCCGCCCGGCGTGGTTCGCAACTGCGCGCCGGCCTGCACCTGTACCGCGCCCGGCGCCGCGCCGGGCACGAAGCGATCGACACCGCCCAGCTTGTCCGGCGCACCGCCGCTGCCCGCCTCGAACCCGTAGAGGCCGGGCGCGCGCGCCGCGAAATCGCCGAACTGCGGAATCGCGAAATCGTCGGCCTGCCCGGAAGCGTCCTTGTAGACCTGGGGCTTGTTGATGCCGAGGTTGAACTGCTTGTCCGACAGCGCCAGGCTCGATGCCACCAGCGTGCGCGTGTTCACCTGGCTGCTGCCGGTGAAGACGATGCCGTTGCGGTTGACCAGGTACACCGAGCCGTCGGCCTTGATCTGCCCCGCGATCTGGCTGGGCCTGCCGCTCGGGTCGTTGATGCGGTTCAGCGCGATCCATCCGTTCGAGCCGTCCGGCTTCGCACCGCCCTTCTGGTCGAACTGCACCGTGGTGTTCTTGCCCACGTTGAAGCTCTCCCAGTTCAGGATCGCCTTCTCTGCCGTCTGCTCGATGCCCACCACCGTGCGTCCACCGGCGGCCGTCTGCACCGGCGCCCTGGCGTTGAGCCAGCCGGCCGTCAGGCTCTGGGTGTCGACCTTCAGCCCGCCTTCGGCCAGGCCGTCCGGAATGCCGGAAGCCCCACCCAGTGCCGCCAGCCGCGCGGCTTCCTGCGCCGCCTGCTGCGCCGCGATGCCGCGTGCCGCGAGATTGAGGTTGTCGATCGAGCGCTGCAGTTGCGCGCTGTCGCGCTGCTGCTGGGCCATCGGGTTGGTGAGACTCGATGCCGGCATGCCGTTGGGCAGACGGCCCGTGGCCAAGGCCGTGTTCTGCATCACGTTCTTGTTGGCGAACCACGCGGCGCCCAGCGCCTGCTGCGCCTGCGCGCCGTCCATCGCGCCGCCGGCCGCCAGCATCACCGCCAGCGCACGCGCCAGCGGCTTGAGGCGCCACCTGTCGACATCGTGGCGCGAGGCGTGTGCTGCCCGCGCACGGCTGGTGGATGCTGGCTTCATCGGGGCAGGATGCAGGGTCGACATGACAGATTTCTTTCGGTGACGGTTCGGGCGTGCGACAGGAAGCAACGACCGGCGCGCATGCGCCCTGTCGCTGTGCCTTAGACGGATGCCGGCATCGAAAGCTGTACGGAAATTTGCGGAATTCGCGCGAAGCGGCCCGCCGGCGCTGCACGCGCGGCTGCGCTGCTCAGGGAGCGGGCGGCCCGAAAGAAAATGTCGGCAGGGGCCGCTGAAAAGCGGGGTGGCTCACCTCAGCGCTTGGCGTCTGCGGATCGCGAATCCTCAGAAGCTGCGGTTGTAGGTGAACAGCAATGCGGCCTTGCCCAGTGGCGCGATCTGCACCGAATCCTGCTTCGTGATGCGATAGCCCAGCGCCGGAATCACCAGCGGTGAAAAGCCGCCGAAGTTCAAGGGCACCTTGTTCTTGTACTGGCCCACGTAGCCGTACATCAGGCCGACAGTCAGCTTGGCGTAGAGCGAAGGCTGATCGAACAGGTTGTCCCAGCGGTAGCCGTAGTAGGCATAGGCGCTCGGCTGCCCGAAGGAGTTGCTGAAGAAGCCGGCGCCCCACAGCCAGTTGTCGGGCAGGTGGCGCTCGACCCCGATCAGATAGACGCTGCGGTGTTCCGGACTGTGGCTCCAGTGATAGGCGTACGGCGAGATCGTCAGCTCCCACTTGTCCGCGCTGCCGATGCTGCGGTCGATCGGTGCGGATGATGCGGAGGGCGCGGACGATGCGGGCTGCGTCTGGGCTTGAACCTGCGGCGACTGCAGCGCGGCCAGGCCGATCAGCGCAAGCGAAGCCAGATGACAATGGCGCGGGGAAATATTCATGTTGGATTCCTTGTTTCACCTCCCTCCCGGTCAGTGGCCAACGCATTTGCTCTTGTCGCAGCGCATGAAAGCAGCGCCGCTCCAAGCCTTGAGGCAACAGAGGCCGTCCACAAACAGGAAAGCCCCTCACGGGGCTCTCGAACAGGGTCGGTGGCCGTACTTCATCTCACGGCAATACGCGTTTTGGCAGTCATGACTTTAGATGGCGAAGTGCCGGACTTCCTGAATCCATTCTGAAGTTTCGCCCTCAGCTCAACACCACGATCGCGCCCGGCAACGACGTGGCATCGAGCCTGAACAGTCGCTGGATCTGCGCAATGGCCTTGTCGAGATCGCCGATGTGGAATCGGCCGCTCACCGGCCTGTCGCCCAGCGAGCGCGCGAGCAGCACCACGCGGCCTGGCCGGTAGCGGTTGATCTCGGCCACCACCTGCGTCAAGGCGGTCTTGCGAAAGCTCAGGATGCCTTCGCGCCACGGCGACAGTTCAGCGGCGTCGATCTGCCGCACCGCCCCCATGGCGAGCCGGTCGTACACCACCTGCTGCGACGGCATCAGCGCAATATCGCTCCCGCCGGTGGCCACGCGGACCTGGCCTTCGATGCAGGTCACGCAGATGCCTTCGGCCAGCCGCCGCACCTCGAAGCGCGCGTCCGTTGCCGACACACGGCCTTCGCTGGCCACCACGGTGAAGGGCTGCGCCGCGCGCAACGCGTTGACCGACACCTCGCCGTCGATCAGGTCGATGCCTTGCGGCTGGCCGTTGGCCGCGCGCACGCCCAGGCTGCTGCGCGTGTTCATCTCCACGGTGACTGTGGGCGTGAGCGCGAGCTTGCGCTGTTCGCCGACGCCTGTTCGGAAATCCGCCTGCAGTGCCTGCACCGAAGGCCACAGGTCCAGCGGTGGCCGCACCAGCGCCACGCCGATGGCCGCTGCGGATGCCGCGACGGCGCCGCCGAGGAACATGCGCCGCGGCAACGGCAGGGCCGCCGTGTTGCCCATGGTGCGCAACCGTGCGAGTTCGGGATCGGCATGGCTGGCCAGGGTGGCGGCGGGCAGCAGCTCGCGCCATTGCCGGTGCGCCTTGCGGAACGCCTGCGCATGGGCTTCGCTGATGGCGCACCAGTGCTTCAGCGCGCGCGCATCGCGCGGCCGCGCGGCGCCCGACGCAAGGCGACGCACCCAGGCCTGCGCCTGTGCATCGAGCGCATCGGGGGCCTGCTGGCGCGGGCCCGGATCGCGGGGCACGGTCATGGACACGGGCCGCTCCGGGACCGGGACATCGACGACGCAAACACGCAGCACATCTTCATCAGACGGTTCTCGACAGCCATTCCTGCACACCGGTCGCGGTTCATCGCATGCGCTCCACCACATGGTCGTGCGCGCGCCGCAGTTCGCGGTCGACCAGGCTCACCGACACGCCCAGGCGACGCGCCACTTCCTGGCGCGGCATTTCGTCGACCCGGATCAGGATCAGGATGCGGCGGCGGCGTGGCGGCATCTCTTCGATCACCGCCGCCAGACGCTGGGCCTCGGAGCGAGCCTCGGCCGTTTGCGCGGGGCCGGGTGCGGGGTCGGACAGGCTCTCGAACACCTGCTCGACCTCGGTGCCGCTCAGGAAGCGGCTCTCGGAGCGCAGGCGGTCGAGCGCCGCGTTGGTGGCCATCCGCATCAGGTAGCTCAACGGGTACTGCACGGGGCCGCTGGTTTCCGCGCCGCCTTCGAGCCGCACCCAGGTGTCCTGCAGCGCGTCGCCCGCCAGGTCGGCATTGCCGAGCTGAAGCGTCAGCCGGCGCTTGAGGTCTTCATAGCGGCGCAACATGAAGTCGCGCAGCACGCCCAGCCCGGTGTCGCTCATGGGCTGAAGAAAGAAAAGTGCAGGGCCTGCGTGCGCACGCGGGTCACTGGCGCTCGCAATCGCGGCCGGCGGCGGAGGCCTTCGGCACGATCAGCATGGTGAAGGGCTGCGCCGGCCGGCTCGGCGGCAGGCCCGTGCGCACCTGCCGCAAGGCCTGAAGAATGGCCTCGTCGCGCGCCGTGTCGCCGGTGGGATCGAGCAGCACCGGCCGCTCGATGCGGCCTTCGCCGTCGAGATGAAAGCTCACGGCCACGCGGTAGTTGCCGGGTGCGATGCGCGCATCGCGGCAGAACACCTCGCGCATGCGCGATTGCAGCAGGCCTTCGTACACGGGGTCGCGCGGCAGCGGCGCGGCCGCGGTGTCGGGCGCGCCCGGTTCGAGCACGAAGGCATCGGCCGCCGTGTACTGCACCGACAGGTGCGCGGCCTCGACCAGCAGGCGCAGCGCGGCGTCGGGCGTGTACCAGCCCTGCACGGCGGCGGACTGCACGCCGCCGATCGAATCGGCGCCGTAGAACGCGGACCACCCCGTCGCCGCGCCATGCTCATCGAGCGCGGCCTGCAGCGGCTGGGCGGGAATGTCGAAGTGCATGCGCACATGGCGCGGCGCCGGCCGCGTGGCCGGCACGTCGATGCGGGCCGGTGGCCCGGCCTGGGCACTCGGATTCGCCAGGGCCATGGTCATGCCAAGCACCAGTGCCAATGCACCGGCGCGCGGGACCGTTGTTGCCATAGGCGGGTGGAGTTCATGCAATGCGGATCGACTCGCCGCACGAGGGTGCGGCCTGGATCGCAGCGCATGCTATCGACGCCATTTGACGGAACGGTGACGGGCCCTGCCCCATTGGCGGCAGGCGGGATGGCAGGGAAATGCCTCAGAAAGTGGCCTGGAATTTGCTCGTATGCTTCCTTTGGTTTTGCTTTCAACCCGTTCCGGAGCGCGCTAATGAATCACAAGTTCGGTATTGCCCTTGCTGGTCTGACCCTTGGCGCTGCGGCTTTCGCGCAGACCAAGTGGGACTTGCCCACCGCCTACCCGGCGAGCAACTTCCACACCGAGAACATCACCCAGTTCGCCAGCGACGTCGACAAGGGCAGCGGCGGCAAGCTCAAGATCACGGTGCACTCCAACGCCTCGCTGTTCAAGGCACCGGAGATCAAGCGGGCGGTGCAAGGCGGCCAGGCGCAGCTCGGAGAAATCCTGCTGGTGAACTACCAGAACGAATGGCAGATGTTCGGTGCCGACGGCATTCCCTTCCTGGCCGACAGCTACGACGCCGCCTGGAAGCTCTATCAGGCGCAGAAGCCCGCGCTTGAAAAGAGGCTGGCCGAACAGGGCATCGCGCTGCTCTACACGGTGGCCTGGCCACCGCAGGGCATCTTCGTGAAAAAGGAAATCGCCTCGGCCGCCGACCTCAAGGGCGTGAAGTGGCGTGCCTACAGCCCCGCCACCGCCCGCATCGGCGAACTGGTGGGCGCGCAGCCGGTGACGGTGCAACAGGCCGAGCTGTCGCAGGCCATGGCCACCGGTGTGATCGAGTCGTACATGTCGTCGGGCTCCACGGGCTACGACACCAAGACCTACGAATACATCAAGAACTTCTACGACACCCAGGCCTGGCTGCCGAAGAACGCGGTGCTCATGAACAAGAAGGCCTTCGACGCACTCGACAAGCCCACGCAGGACGCCGTGCTCAAGGCTGCGGCCGATGCGGAAAAGCGCGGCTGGGAGCTGTCGAAGAAAAAGAACCTCGAATACCTCGACCTGCTCAAGAAGAACGGCATGACGGTGCATGTGCCGTCTGCCGCGCTCAAGGCCGACATGAAGAAGGTCGGCGACACCATGATCAAGGAATGGCTCGACAAGTCGGGGCCCGAAGGCCAGGCGGTGGTCGACGCGTACAAGAAGATGTGACACAGCGCCGAACAGCATCCGATGCGCAAGACACTTGATTTTCTCTACAACAGCGCCGCCGCCCTGGCGGCGCTTTTCATGATCGGCCTGCTGGTGATGGTGCTGCTCTCCATCATCGGGCGGCAGCTTCACTTCAACATTCCGGGCATCGATGCGTATGCGGGATACATGATGGCCGGCGCCGGTTTTCTCGCGCTCGCGCACACGCTCAAGCGCGGCGAGCACATCCGCGTGACGCTGATCCTGCAGAACCTGTCGCCCGCGGCGCAGCGCTGGCTCGAACGCTGGGCCATGGCCGCGAGCGCGCTGCTCGCGGTGCTGTTCGCGTGGTACAGCGCGCGGCTTGCCTGGCAATCGTTCGACTTCCACGACATCTCCACCGGCAACGACGCCACGCCGCTCTGGTTGCCGCAGCTCTCGATGGCCATCGGTACGCTGGTGTTCGCCATTGCGGCGTTCGACGAGTTCGTCATCGAATGGCGAGGCAGGCCGGCCAAGCCGGTCGAGACGGAGGCGCTGCGCCATGAGTGACATTGCCGTTGCGGGCCTGCTGATTGCCGCGCTTTTCCTGATCCTCGGCAGCGGCGTATGGATCGGCCTCACGCTCTCGGGCGTGGCCTGGATCGCCATGCAGATCTTCTCGTCCCGCCCCGCGGGGGACGCCATGGCCGTGACCATCTGGGGCTCTGCCTCCAGTTGGACGCTCACCGCGCTGCCGCTGTTCGTGTGGATGGGCGAGATCCTGTTCCGCACCCGGCTCTCGCAGGACATGTTCAAGGGCCTGGCGCCCTGGATGCAGAGCCTGCCCGGCCGGCTGCTGCACACCAACGTGGTGGGCTGCGCGGTGTTCGCGGCAGTGTCGGGCTCCAGCGCCGCCACCTGCGCCACCATCGGCAAGATGAGCCTGCCCGAGCTCAAGCGCCGCGGCTACCCCGACGACATGGTCATCGGCACGCTCGCCGGTGCCGGCACGCTGGGCCTGCTGATCCCGCCCTCGATCATCATGATCGTCTACGGGGTGAGCGCGGACGTGTCGATCGCGCGGCTGTTCATCGCGGGCGTCATCCCGGGCATCCTGCTCGCGCTGCTGTTCTCGGGCTACATCGTGTTCTGGGCCTTGCGCAACCCCGATCTGGTGCCGCCGGCCGACGCAAAGCTGCCCTTCCTGGAAAAGCTCAAGGCCTCGATGTCGCTGATCCCGGTGGCCCTGCTCATCCTGTCGGTGCTCGGCTCCATCTACGCGGGCATCGCCACCGCCACAGAGGCGGCGGCCGTGGGCGTGGTCGGCGCAATGGTTATCTCCGGCGTGCAGGGCTCGCTGAACTGGCACAGCTTCAAGGAAGCGCTGCTCGGTGCCACGCGCCTGTACTGCATGATGGCTCTCATCCTCGCGGGCGCGGCCTTCCTGACGCTGGCCATGGGCTACATCGGCCTGCCACGGCACCTGGCCGAATGGATCGGCTCGCTCGGCCTGTCGAAGTTCCAGCTCATCCTGATGCTGGCGGCGTTCTACATCGTGCTCGGCTGTTTCCTCGACGGCATCTCGATGGTGGTGCTGACCATGGGCGTGATCATGCCGACCGTCACCGCGGCCGGCATCGACCCGATCTGGTTCGGCATCTTCATCGTGCTGGTGGTCGAGATGGCGCAGATCACGCCGCCGGTGGGCTTCAACCTGTTCGTGCTGCAGGGCATGACCGGCAAGGACCTGCTGTACATCGCGCGCGTGACGCTGCCGATGTTCTTCCTGATGGTGGCGGCGGTGCTGCTCATCTACTTCGTGCCGCAATTGGTGACCTGGCTACCTCAGCAGATGGCGCCATGAAATTGAGCTCGCCCCCAGGCTGCGCGCACTTCGTGTCGCTTCTCCAACCCCCTACCGGGGGCAACACCAGCGGCCCGGCAAAGCCGGTTCCTCGGTGCTCCACGAAAAGAAATCACGGCCTCCTGATCCATCAGGGGCCATGGCAACAACTGCCCAGACAATAGGCCGATGCTGCTTCCGGTTCTTGCCATCTGTATCGGCGCCTCGCTGGGCGCCCTGTCACGCTGGGGCCTTGCCCTGTGGTTCGGCGCCAGCGGACTCATGCCCTGGGGCACCCTGGCCGCCAACCTGATCGGGGGCTACCTCATCGGGCTGGCCATCGCCATGTTCCAGCTCCTGCCCAATCTCGATCCGGTCTGGCGCCTGGCGCTGGTGACGGGTTTCCTGGGCGGACTCACGACCTTCTCGAGCTTCTCGGCCGAGGTCACGACGATGCTGCTCGAAGGCCGGAGCGGCGTGGCCATGCTCACGGCGGCCGCGCATCTTGGCGGCTCCCTCTTCCTGACATGGCTCGGCATCCGCACCGTGCAGGCGTTCTCGGGTTGACCACTTGATGAAAACCGCCTGATGTCCTGCGGTTATAAATAGAGGCCACATCGGGGTCGATCGATAGAATTGACCACAATGCCCCTGGTCTTTCTCGTCGCTCTCCCCTTCATTGCCAGCGTGCTGGCCGCGTTGATGCCCTCCAACGCGCGCAACAGGGAGTCGACCCTCGCGGGACTCGTCGCACTCGGCTGTGCCATCCAGGCCGCATGGTTCTTTCCGCAGATCGCCAATGGCAATGTGATCAGGCAAGAAATCGAGTGGCTGCCGGCCCTGGGCCTGAACCTCGTGTTTCGCATGGACGGCTTCGCATGGCTGTTCTGCATGCTGGTACTGGGCATCGGCGCGCTGGTGGTGCTCTATGCGCGCTACTACATGTCGAAGTCCGATCCGGTGCCGCGCTTCTTCTCGTTCTTCCTCGCGTTCATGGGCGCGATGATGGGCGTGGTGCTCTCGGGCAACCTCATCCAGATGGTGCTGTTCTGGGAACTCACCAGCCTTTTCTCCTTCTTGCTGATCGGCTACTGGCACCACCGGCGCGACGCGCGGCGCGGTGCGCGCATGGCGCTCACCGTCACCGGTGCGGGCGGGCTGTGCCTGCTGGCCGGCGTGCTGGTGCTGGGCCGCATCGTCGGCAGCTACAACCTCGACGTGGTGCTGGCCTCGGGCGACCTGATCCGCGCGCATGCGCTGTACCCCGTGGCGCTGGTGCTGGTGCTGCTGGGCGCCTTCACCAAGAGCGCGCAGTTCCCGTTCCACTTCTGGTTGCCGCGCGCCATGGCCGCGCCCACGCCGGTGTCGGCCTACCTGCATTCGGCCACGATGGTGAAGCTCGGCGTGTTCCTCATGGCGCGGCTTTGGCCGGTGCTGTCGGGCACCGAGCAATGGTTCTGGATGGTGGGCGGCGCAGGCGCGATCACGCTGCTGCTGGGCGGTTTCATCGCGATGTTCCAGCGCGACCTGAAGGCGCTGCTGGCCTACTCGACCATTTCTCATCTGGGGCTCATCACGCTGCTGCTGGGCCTGAACAGCCCGTTGGCGGCGGTGGCGGCGGTGTTCCATGTGATGAACCACGCGACCTTCAAGGCCTCGCTGTTCATGGCGGCCGGCATCATCGACCACGAGACCGGCACGCGCGACATCCGCAAGCTCAGCGGCCTGATGCGGCTGATGCCGATCACGGGCACGCTGGCCATCATCGCCAGCGCCTCGATGGCCGGCGTGCCGCTGCTCAACGGCTTTCTGTCGAAGGAAATGTTCTTCGCCGAGACGGTCTTCATCCAGGCCACGCCCTGGGTCGATTTCAGCCTGCCCGTCATCGCCACCCTCGCGGGCATCTTCAGCGTGGCCTATTCGGCGCGCTTCGTGTTCGACGTATTCTTCGGCCCGCCCTGCGGCGACGAAGTGCCCAAGCATCCGCACGAGCCGCCGCACTGGATGCGCGTGCCGGTCGAGCTGCTGGTGCTGGTGTGCCTGGTGGTGGGCGTGGCGCCGGCGTGGTCCGTCGGCCCGATGCTGGCGGCTGCCGCCACGCCGGTGGTCGGCGGCACGCTGCCCGACTACAGCCTGGCCGTGTGGCACGGCTTCAATCTGCCGCTGATGATGAGCTTCGTGGCGCTGGTGGGCGGCGGCGTGCTGTATTTGCTGCAGCGCCGCCGACGCGCGGCAGGCGGTCTTGAGCACACGCCGCTGCTGCATCGCTTCGACGGGCAAGTCATCTTCGAGCACCTGCTCGCACTGCTCAGCGAAGCCGGCCGCCGCAGCCGTCGCCTGTTCGGCACTCGCCGCATGCAGTGGCAGTTGCTGCTGCTGGTGCTGGTGGCCGTGACCGGCGCCACCGCCGCGATGTGGGTCACCCCCGCAGCACCGGGCACACGCGAGCTGCTGCCCTTCTCGCCGATGTTCGCGATGACCTGGCTCATCGGTGGCACCTGCGCGCTGGCCGCCGCGTGGCAGGCCAAGTTCCATCGGCTTGCGGCGCTGATGCTGGCCGCAGCCGCGGGCCTCGTGTCCTGCGTAACGTACATCTGGTTCTCCGCGCCCGACCTGGCACTGACCCAACTGGTGGTCGAGGCCGTGACCACCGTGCTCATCCTGCTGGGCCTGCGCTGGCTGCCGATGCGCAGCAAGGACGTGGTGCAGCCCGCGCGCATGCGGCTGCGCCCCTGGGGCCGCCGCGGACGCGACTTGCTGGTTGCCACCGTCGCCGGCTGCGGCATGGCCGCGCTGGCCTGGGCCATGATGACGCGCACCTTCCCGCAAAGCATCTCGCCCTTCTTCCTCGAACGCGCGCTCACCGAAGGCGGCGGCACCAACGTGGTCAACGTGATGCTGGTCGACTTCCGCGGCTTCGACACTTTCGGCGAAATCACCGTGCTCGGCATCGTGGCGCTCTCCGTGTATGCGCTGCTGCGGCGCTTTCGCCCGGCCATCGAATCGATGGCCCTGCCCGTGCAACAGCGCCAGCAGGTGGACGACGGCAGCAGCGACCTGCTGAACCCACGCCTGGCCAAGGACACGGCCGTCGGCTACCTGATGGTGCCGGCCGTGCTGGTGCGGCTGGTGCTGCCGCTGGCGGCGCTGGTGTCGGTCTACTTCTTCATGCGCGGGCACAACGCGCCGGGCGGCGGTTTTGTCGCGGGGCTGGTGATGTCGGTCGCGCTGGTGCTGCAGTTCATCGTCTCGGGCACCGAGTGGGTCGAAGAGCACCTGCGCATCTACCCGCGTCGCTGGATCGCCATCGGCCTGCTGTTTGCGCTGGCCACCGGCAGCGGCGCGGTGGTGTTCGGCTATCCCTTCCTGACCACGCACACCTTGCACCTGAGCCTGCCGCTGCTGGGCGACATCCACGTGCCCAGCGCCCTCTTCTTCGACATCGGCGTGTTCGCGCTGGTGCTCGGCGCCACCATGTTGATCCTTACCGCGCTGGCCCACCAATCGATACGCAGCCACCGCTGGGCCGATGAACAGGCCGAGAAGGAAGCGGAGGCCAAGGCCGCCGCAGCAGAAGCCGCCTTGGCAGAGGGAGCCCGCTGATGGAAATCGTGCTCGCCCTCGCCATCGGCGTGCTCACCGGCTCGGGTGTCTACCTGCTGCTGCGCCCCCGCACCTTCCAGGTCATCATGGGCCTGACCCTGATCTCGTATGCGGTCAATCTTTTCATCTTCAGCATGGGCCGGCTCAAGGTCGACAGCGAGCCGGTGCTGGTCAAGGGCTTCACCGCCACCTTGGCCAACACGGCCGACCCGATGCCGCAGGCGCTGGTGCTGACCGCCATCGTGATCGGCTTCGCCATGACGGCCTTGTTCCTGGTCGTCATGCTCGCCTCGCGCGGCCTCACCGGCACCGACCATGTGGACGGTGAAGAGCGGCAGGAGGCAGAGTGAAAGAAATCTTCCACCTGCTCGACCGGTTCCTCGAGTTCAGCATGCCGCACCTCGTGGCGGTGCCGATCCTCGTGCCGATGCTCACCGCCGCACTCATGCTGCTGCTGGGCGAGAACCGCCGCCGCACCAAGTCGGCCCTGAGCGTGATCTCGGGCCTGATCGGCCTGCTCGCGGCGCTGGCCTTGCTGCGCTGGGTGAACGCAGCCGACACCGGCGGCGGCCCCGGCTCGATCGGCGTCTACCTGCCCGGCAACTGGCGCGCGCCCTTCGGCATCGTGCTGGTGGCCGACCGGCTCTCGACCATGATGGTCGCGCTCACGGGCGTGGTCGCCTTCGCGGCATCGATCTATTCCACCTCGCGCTGGGACCGCGCGGGCGTGCACTTCCATCCGCTGCTGCAACTGCAGCTCATGGGCCTGAACGGCGCCTTCCTCACCGGCGATCTGTTCAACCTGTTCGTGTTCTTCGAGGTGATGCTCGCGGCCTCCTACGGCCTGCTGCTGCACGGCTCGGGCCGGCTGCGCGTGCAGGCCGGGCTGCACTACATCGCGATCAACCTCGCGGCCTCGTCGCTGTTCCTGATCGGTGCGGCCATCCTGTACGGCGTGACCGGCACGCTCAACATGGCCGACCTGGGCATGCGCATCGCGGAGCTGTCACCCGGTGATCGCGGGCTGGTGCATGCGGCGGCGGCCATCCTCGCAACCGCGTTCTTCGCCAAGGCGGGGGCCTGGCCGCTCAACTTCTGGCTGGTGCCGGCCTACAGCGCAGCGGTGTCGCCCGTGGGTGCCGTGTTCGCGCTGCTGACCAAGCTGGGCATCTACACCATCCTGCGGCTGTGGACTGTGCTGTTCGCGCCCGACACCGGCGCTTCGGCTGCCTTCGGGCAGGTCGCGCTGGTCGGCATCGGTCTTGCGACGCTGTTCGTCGGCGCCATCGGCATCGTCGGCACGCAGCGGCTGTCGAACCTCGCGGGCTTCAGCGTGCTGGTGTCGGCGGGCACGTTGCTGGCGGCGGTCGGCCTCGGTCAGCCGGCTGTGTGGGCGGGGGCGCTGTACTACCTGCTGAGTTCCACGCTCGCGGTCAGCGCCTTCTTCCTGCTGATCGACATGATCGAGCGTTGGCGCAACGCCGGCATGAGCGTTGCGCCGCACGAGGCGGCGGGCAATGCGCCCTTCCTGTCCGAAGACCTGAGCGCGCTGGCCGACGTGAACCTCGACGACGAGGCGCAAGCCCTCTACGGCCGCGCCATTCCGGCCGGCGTGGCCTTCCTCGGCCTGAGCTTCATGGGCTGCACGCTGCTGCTCGCGGGCCTGCCGCCGCTGTCCGGCTTCGTCGGCAAGTTCGCGATGCTCTCGGGGCTGCTCGGCGCCCAGGGACTCACGGCAGCCGGCTGGACCTTCCTCACGCTGCTGATCGTCTCCGGCTTCCTGTCGCTGATCGCGCTGAGCCGCACGGGCATTCGCCACTTCTGGACGCAGCCGCACGCCACGATGCCATCGCTGCCCGCGCTCGAAGTGCTGCCTGTGGCCGGTCTGCTCGCGGCCTGCGTGGCGCTGACGATCTGGGCTGAACCGGTGATGCGGCATGCGCAGGCCACCGCAGAAGGGCTGTTCAACCCCGCGCCCTATCGCAACGCCGTGATGGGTGCCAGGCAGGTGCCCAACCCCGTGCCTGCGACCGTGACCGTGCCGCACGAAGGCGCCGCCCCATGAAGCGCCTGATTCCCTCGCCGCCGCTCTCGTTCGCGCTGTTCATCGTCTGGCTGCTGCTCGAACAGTCGCTCGAAACGACCACGCTGGTGTCGGCCGTGATTCTGGCCATCGCCGTTCCGCTGATCACCAAGGGCCTGCGGCCGGCCGCCGTGCGCATGCGCCGGCCCGGCGTCGCGCTGCGGCTGTCCTTCCTCGTGACCTTCGACATGCTGAAGTCCGCGTTCGACGTGGCGCGGCTGCTGCTCACGCGCCGCACCTCGCGCATCGGCTCGAAGTTCGTGCAGATCCCGCTCGACATGCGCGACCCCAACGGCCTGGCCGTGCTCGCCATGATCATGTGCCTCACGCCCGGCACCGCCTGGGGCGAAGTGGCGTTCGACCGCAGCACGCTGCTGATCCATGTGTTCGACCTGGACGACGAGGCGGCCTTCGTCGCCATGATCAAGCAGCGCTACGAACGCCCCCTGATGGAGATCTTCGAGTCATGACACCCATCCTCTTCTGGGCGCTGAAGTTCGCGCTCTTCCTGCTGGCCGTGGCCATGCTCTGCGCGGTCACCCGGCTGCTGATCGGCCCGACCGCGCAAGACCGCGTGATGGCGCTGGACTGCCTCTACATCAACGGCATGATGATGATGCTGGTGCTCGGCATCATCTACGCGAGCAATGTGTACTTCGAGGCGGCCATGCTCACGGCGCTGTTCGGCTTCGTGGGGTCGACGGCCATGGCCAAGTTTCTGCTGCGCGGGGAGGTGATCGAATGAACGACTTCATCGTCGGACCGCTGCCGCTGTGGGCGGAAATCGTCACTGCGGTGTTCGCCGTGCTGGGCGCGGCCTTCGCGGCCATCGGTTCCTTCGGCCTGGTGCGGCTGCCCACCTTTTTTCGCCGCATTCACTCGCCCACGCTGGGTGCCACGGTGGGCGTGTGGTGCATGACCGTCGCCACGATGGTGTACTTCTCGGTGCAGGGCTTCAGCCTGTTCCTGCACGCAATTTTGATCGTGCTGTTCATCGCGCTCACGGCGCCGATCACCACCATCTTCCTGATGCGCGCTGCGCTGTTCCGCGAACGGCAAAAGGGTGGCAATGTGCCGCCTCAAGCCAAGTCGGGCTGACAAGACGCGAACAAGCCTGCTGAGCGTTCAGCTCGGCTGCAGGTGCTGCATTTCCTTCGCGCGCGCCACTTCCACCTCGCGCGGCAGCGTCACTGCATTCTTCACCGCCAATATCTCGGCCATCACGCTCACCGCAATCTCGGGTGGCGTCTTGCTGCCGATGAAGATGCCGATGGGGCCACGCAGGCGCGCGAGCGACGCAGGCGTCTGGTCGAAGTGCTCGATCATGCGATCGCGCCGCGCATCGGCATTGCGGCGCGAGCCGATGGCGCCGACGTAGAAGGCCTCGCTCTGCAGCGCTTCGAGCAGCGCAAGGTCGTCGAGCTTGGGGTCGTGCGTGAGCGCGACCACGCAACTGCGCCGGTCGGGCCTGAAGGCCAGCACCGCGTCGTCGGGCATCTCGGTCGTGATGTGCACGCCGGACAGCGACCATGCGGTGCGGTACTCGGCGCGCGGGTCGCACAAGGTCACGGCGAAACCGCTGAACTTGGCCATGGTCGCAAGGTATTCGGCGAGCTGGCCGGCGCCGATCAGCAGCATGCGGTACTCGGGGCCGAAGGTGTTGGTGAGCTCGGTGTCGTTCACCGTGAGTTCGTCGGGCGCCGTCGCCTCGGCGAGCGCCACGACCCCGGTGGCCAGCGTGACCGTGCGCCGCATGAGCCGGCCCTGTTCGAGCTGCGTGACCAGCGTGTCGAGCGCATCGGCATCGGGCGCGTATTCGAGCAGCAGCTCCAGCGTGCCGCCGCACGGCAAGCCGAAGCGATGCGCCTCGTCGGCCGTGATGCCGTACTTCACGAGCGCTGGTGGCGCACCCAGCGGCACGTCTTCGCCCTTGCCGTGGGCATGGCTGTAGCGCGCGATCAGGTCGTCTTCGATGCAGCCGCCCGAGACCGAACCGACCACCGCGCCGTCTTCCGCCAGCGCCATGATCGAACCCACTGGCCGGGGCGACGAGCCCCAGGTGCGCACCACGGTGGTCAGCAACGCACGCTTGCCGGCACGCCGCCAGTCGCGCAGCGTGCGCAGCACCATGACGTCGAGGTTTTCCATGGCGTGGGCCGTCGCTAGCTGGCGTCGCCCGGTGTGGGGGGCGCGTCCTTGTCGTCCTTCTTGCCCAGGCCGATCTTCTTCATCAGGCCCGACATGACGCCTGATTTCTCCGCAGGTGCTTCAACCGCTTCCGCGACGGGCGCTGGCGGCGGACCGTAGCGGCTTTGCATCTCGGCCTCGAAGCGCTTGAAGAAATCGTCGGCGGTCGACTTGGCGGCGCCATCGATCAGGCGCTGGCCGAGTTGGGCGATCTTGCCGCCGACCTGGGCCTGCACGGTGTAGTCGAGTTCGCAGCCGACAGGCGGCGGCGATGCGGCCTCGGCTTCATGGGCAATTGCCGCGTCCGCTGGCGCCTCTGCGGGGACCGCATCCGCCAGCGGCCTGAGCGTGACGCTCGACGCCCCCTTCGCAAACCCCGCCACGCCGCCCTGCCCCTCGAAGGTCAGCTTGTAGCCATCGGGCGCGACGATGTCCGACAGCATCACCTTGCCGCTGAACTTGGCCGACACCGGGCCGATCTTGACCGCGAGCGCAACGCTGTAGGTGTTGTCCCCCGTCAGCTCGAACTTGTCGCAGCCGGGAATGCACTTCTTCAGCGTTTCGGGATCGTTGAGCGCTTCCCAGGCCTGTTGTTGCGTGACGCCGAGACGGCGGTTTCCGAGCATTTCCATCGTGTCTTCCTTGGGTTCTGTCTGGCTGGCTTGACTGGCGTGACTAGCGGCCGGATCGCATGAGGGCCGCGAGGCTGGCGGCCAGTTGTTCGAGCGCACTGAGATTGTGGACCGCCAGCATCGCGTCCGCTTGCCGGTGCAACACGCTGGCCCCACGCGCCAGAGGGGCGTAGCCCTCGAAGCGCAGCAGCGGGTTGAGCCACAGCAGGCGGCGCGAATGGCGCTTGAGCCACAGCAATTCGTCTTCGAGCACGGCAGGCTCGCCGGTGTCCAGGCCGTCGCTGATCACCAGCACCAGCGTGCGGCGGCCAGTGAGGCGGCGGGCGTGGAAACGGCGCAGCTCGGTCAGCGAACTGCCCAGGCGCGTGCCGCCCGCGAAATCGTCGATGGCAAGGCTGGCGGCGCCGAGCATGGCATCGGTGTCGGCCAGCCGGAAGGCCGGCGTCAAATCGGTCAGCCGGGTGCCGAAGGCGAACACGTCGCGCCGTCCGGCCCGCCGCGTGGACGCATGAAGGAACGCGAGCAGCAGCCGCGCATAGCGCTCCATCGAGCCCGACACATCGACCAGCACCAGCAACGGCAAAGGTTGCTCGCGCCGGGTCAGCCGTGGCAGGCGCAGGATTTCTCCGCCGGTGCGCGCGGCCTCCTGCAGCACGCCGGGCCAGTGCATGCGCGCGTGCTGCCGACCCGCATCGCTGGCCACCCGCAGGCGGCGCGAAGGCAGCGAGGGAACCGGCAAGCGGATGTCGCGTGCGAGCCGTTCGACCAGCCGGTATTCGGAAGCACCGAGCGCGTTGAAGTCCGCATGCTGCAGGCGCTGGCGGTCGCTCGACGTCATGGCGGCATCGAACTCGACCTCCTTGTCGGGCTTGACCGCGAGCGCAGGTTTGGCCGGATCGCGTGGCGCGGTGAGGGCCTCGCGCACGCGCGGGCGCCGCTTCGAGGGCTCGGCCTTGCCTTCGGCGCTGGGCAGCATCTGGGCGAGCAGCTTGTTGGCCAGCTCGGGGTCGCGGAACCAGGCATCGAAGAGTTCGCGGAACACCATGCGGTCTTGTTCGCGGCTCACCATGACGGCTTCCATTGCGGCGCTCAGGTCGAGCTTGTCTTCGACACCGACCAGCGTGGCGGCTTCGGCAGCGAGCGCGATGCGCATGGCGTCGGTACGCACACCCGCACGGCGCAAGGCGCGGCCGAACGCGGTGATGTTGCCGGCGAGCTTGCCGCTGCGTACGTCGCCGAGCTGCTGGACGCCGGTCATGCGTGTGCCCCGTTGCTGCTGCTCAGCGAGCGAGCGGCTCTTCGGGCCTCAACAGATCGGATGCCAGCTCGCGCGTGAGCGCCGCCACATCGTCGCGCTGCTTGAACAGGATGCCGGCGGTATCGACCACCACTTCGGGGTCCAGCTCCACAGTGTCGAGCGCGATCAGCGCCCTCGCCCACTCGACGCTTTCGGCGATGCCCGGCGCGCGCTGGAAGGCGTTGACGAACGGCGCCTCGCGCAGCCGCGCGACGAAGGCCGCCACCTGGGCCGAGAGCTTTTCGCCGGCCTGCGGCACCTGGGCACGCACGATGGCCAGTTCACGCTCGCGTTCGGGGTAGTCGAGCCAGTGATAGAGGCAGCGCCGCTTGACCGCATCGTTGAGTTCGCGCGTGCGGTTGCTGGTGAGGATGGTGACGGGCGGCACCACCGCGCGCACCGTGCCCAGCTCGGGAATGCTGACCTGGTACTCGCCGAGGTATTCGAGCAGGAAGGCCTCGAAGGGCTCGTCGGCGCGGTCCACTTCATCGATCAGCAGCACGGCACCGGGTGCCGGCGTCTGCAGGGCTTGCAGCAGCGGGCGGCGGATCAGGTAGTGCGGCTGGTAGACCTCGGCCTCCACGTCGCGCGCCGCACCGCTGGCCTCGGCCGCGCGCATGTGCAGCAACTGCGCCGCGTAGTTCCATTCGTAGAGCGCTTCGCGCTGCTCCAGGCCGTCGTAGCACTGGAGGCGCAGCAGCTCGCGGCTCAGCGCCTTCGACAGTGCCTTGGCCAGCTCGGTCTTACCGACGCCGGGCTCGCCTTCGAGCAGCAGCGGACGCTGCAGCTTGAGCGCGAGAAACACCGCCGTGGCCAGGCGCCGGTCGGCAAAGTAGCCGGCCTGCACCAAACCGTCGGAGAGGGAATCGATGGTCGGAAAGATCATGGCGAAGCGTAGCGGAAGACGCGAGGGTGTCGCGCCTTCCGGCTCCCGTTGGACCGCCCTGGCTTGTTCAGCCCAGGGCCTTGGTCACTGCCCGTTGCGTCAGCACGCTGATCAGGTTGGCGCGATAAGCCGCAGAAGCGTGCAGGTCGCTGTTGAGATCGCTGGCATCGATCTTCACCGTGGCCGCCGATGCGGCAGTGAAGCTCTTGTTCAGCGCGTCTTCCAGTCCTGCATGGCGGAACACGCCGTTGCCCGCGCCGGTGACGGCCACGCGCACGCCGTTGTCGTACAGCGCCAGGAAGATGCCCACGAGTGGGAAGTTCGACGCCTTCTGGCGCAGCTTTTCATACACGGCGCGCTTCGGAATCGGAAAGCGGATCGCGGTGATCAGTTCGTCTTCTCCCAGTGCCGTGGTGAACAGGCCCTGGAAGAAATCGTCGGCCGCAATCTCGCGCTTCGAGGTGATGACGGTGGCGCCCGAGCCCAGCACCGCGCTGGGGTAGCACGCGGCCGGATCGTTGTTGGCCACCGAGCCGCCGATGGTGCCCATGGCACGCACCTGCCGGTCGCCGATGCGCGAGGCCAGGTCGGCCAATGCCGGATAAGCGGTCTTCACGTCGGTGTTGTTCGCCACGTCGAGGTGACGCGACATGGCGCCGATGGTGATGTTGTTGCCGTCTTTCCTGATGCCGGTGAGTTCCTTGATGCCGCTCAGGTCCACCAGTTGTTCGGGTGCCGAGAGCCGCAGCTTCATGGAGGCCAGCAGCGTCTGTCCGCCTGCCAGCGGCTTGCCGCCGGCAGCGATGAGTTTGGCCGCATCGGCCAGGGAGGCGGGCCGTTCGAGTGTGAAGGCATACATGGTGTGATTCCTTCTTTGTTTTAGTGCTTGGCGGCGGCCTGCATCGCTTCCCAGACGCGGCTGGACGATGCGGGCATGTCGAAATCCTTGACGCCCAGCGGCGCCAGCGCGTCGAGCACGGCGTTGATGACGGCCGGCGGCGAGCCGATGGCCCCCGCCTCGCCGCAGCCCTTGGTGCCCAACGGGTTGTGGGTGCACGGGGTGCACACGGTGTCGAGCTTGAACTGCGGAAAGTCGCCCGCTCTTGGCATGGCGTAGTCCATGAAGCTGCCGGTGAGCAGCTGGCCGGTTTCGTTGTCGTAGACGCAGTTCTCGAGCAGTGCCTGGCCAATGCCCTGCACCAGCCCGCCATGCACCTGGCCCTCGACGATCATCGGGTTGATGATGGTGCCGAAGTCGTCCACGGCGGTGAAGCGGTCGATCTTCACTTCGCCGGTCTGCCTGTCGATCTCGACCTCGCAGATGTAGGTGCCGCCGGGGAAGGTGAAGTTGGTCGGATCGTAGAACGCGGTTTCGTTCAGGCCCGGCTCGAGCTTGTCGAGCGGGTAGTTGTGCGGCACGTAGGCCGTGAGCGCCACCTGGCCGAACGGAATCTTCTTGTCGGTGCCCTTGACCGTGAACTCGCCATTTGCGAACTCGATGTCGGCGTCGCTGGCCTCCATCAGGTGCGCGGCGATCTTCTTGGCCTTGGTCTCGATCTTGTCGAGCGCCTTCATGATGGCCGCGCCGCCGACCGAGATGGAGCGCGAACCGTAGGTGCCCATGCCGAAGGGCACGCGGCCGGTGTCGCCGTGCACCACGTCGACGTTGTCGACCGGAATGCCCAGGCGCGCGGCAACGACTTGCGCGAAGGTGGTTTCATGGCCCTGGCCGTGGCTGTGCGAGCCGGTGAACACCGTCACGCTGCCGGTCGGGTGCACGCGGATTTCGCCGCACTCGAACAGGCCGGCGCGCGCGCCGAGCGCACCCGCGATGTTTGACGGCGCAATGCCGCAAGCCTCGATGTAGCTCGAATAGCCCATGCCGCGCAGCTTGCCCTTGGCCTCTGTCGCGGCCTTGCGCTGCGCATAGCCCTCGACATCGGCCAGCACGCGCGCCTTGTCCATGCAGGCATGGAAGTCGCCGGTGTCGTACTGCAGCGCAACCGGCGTCTGGTACGGGAAGGTGGTGATGAAGTTGCGCTTGCGGATCTCGTCCTGGCCCAGGTTCATTTCCCAGGCGCAGCGCGACACCAGCCGCTCCAGCAGGTAAGTAGCCTCGGGCCGCCCTGCTCCACGGTAGGCATCGACCGGCGAGGTGTTGGTGAACCAGGCATCGACCTCGACGTAGATCTGCGGCGTGGTGTATTGGCCCGCGAGCAACGTGGCGTAGAGGATGGTCGGCACTGCCGTCGAGAAGGTCGACAGGTAGGCGCCGAGGTTGGCGTCGGTGTGCACGCGCATCGCGAGGAACTTGCCGTCTTTGTCCATCGCCATTTCGGCGTGGCTCACGTGGTCGCGGCCGTGCGCATCGGACAAAAAGCATTCCGAGCGTTCCGCCGTCCACTTGATGTTGCGGTTGAGCTGCTTGGAGGCCCAGGTCAGGCACACGTCTTCGGCATACAAAAAGATCTTGGAGCCGAAGCCACCGCCCACATCAGGTGCGATCACGCGCACCTTGTGCTCGGGCAGGCCCAGCACGAAAGCCGTCATCAAGAGGCGTTCAACGTGCGGGTTCTGGTTCGACACGTAGAGCGTGTACTCGTCGGTGCCCCTGCTGTAGCTGCCGATGGCCACGCGCGGCTCGATCGGGTTGGGAATCAGCCGGTTGTTGACAAGGTCGAGCTTCGTCACATGCGCGGCCGTGGTGAACACCGTATCGACCGCCGCCTTGTCGCCCAGCACCCACTTGTAGCACTGGTTGTCGGGCGCTTCGTCGTGCAGCGTGGTGCTGCCGGCCTTCTTCGCCGCATCGGCCACGCTCACGAGCGCGGGCAGCACGCCGTAGTCGACCACCACGGCTTCGGCGGCATTCTTGGCCTGCTCGACCGTTTCGGCGACCACCATGGCCACGTGGTCGCCCACGAAGCGCACCTTGTTGATCGCCAGGATCGGGTGCATCGGCTCCTTCATGGGGGTGCCGTCGGGGTTGTTGATGAGCCAGCCGCAAGGCAGCCCCCCCATTTTTCCCTCGATGTCCTTGCCGCTGAAGATACCGACCACACCGGGCATCTTCATGGCCTCGGAGATGTCGACCGAATTGACGGTGGCATGGGCGTGCGGCGAGCGCACGAAGACCGCATGGCTCTGGTTGGCCAGCGTGATGTCGTCGGTGTAGTTGCCCGCGCCGGTCAGGAAGCGATAGTCTTCCTTGCGCCGCAGGGCTTCGCCGATGTGCGGCAGGTTGGAGAAGTCGGAAGCACCCATGATGCTGCTCCCTTCACGCCGTGACGGTTGTCTTGACCGGGGTGCCCGAGGCCATCGCCTCGCCGCCCATCTTCACGGCCTTCACGATGTTCTGGTAGCCGGTGCAGCGGCACAGGTTGCCGTCGAGCAGTTCGCGGATCTCGGATTCGCTCGACCTGGGGTGGTGCGTACACAGGTCGATGGCGCTCATGACCATGCCAGGCGTGCAAAAACCGCACTGCAGGCCATGGCACTCCTTGAAGGCCGCCTGCATGGGGTGCATGGTGCCGTCGGCTTCGGCAATGCCCTCGATGGTGGTGATGTCGGCACCGGCCGCCTGGGCGACCAATACATTGCATGATTTGATGGCCCGTCCGTTCACGTGGACGGTGCAGGCGCCGCATTGGGCGGTGTCGCAGCCGACGTGGGTGCCCGTCAGGTGGAGGTGCTCGCGGATCGCGTGCACAAGAAAGGTGTTGGGAGGAGCGTCGACCGTGACCGGGCGGCCGTTGACCTTGAAAGCGACCTGCATGTGGCTGTCTCCGTGAAAGGTGATGGCTGATTCAGCAAAAAGCATCTTGGATGCCCACCTTTCGCACTATCCTAGGCAAAACCCTTGACACTTGCACAGACCGCGTGAAATTCTCAAAATGAAACAACTTGCCATTTGGCAAGCCGGGAAAAGACGCCCCACACGTGCGAATCCACACGATGCCCGCCTCTATCGTTTCGCCACTGCCTGAGCGCTCTCTGGCCATCGCCCAAGCGCGCCGCGAACTGATTCACGGCGAGGCTTCCCGCGCGCGCGGCAGTGCCTGCGTCGATTCATGGATCTCCCGCTCGTGGCAGCGGTGCATCGAGTCGGGCCGGCGCCCACAGCAGCGCGTGAGCTTCGACCCGGTGAGCCGGTCGGACAGCAGCGACGTCGCCGAGTGCAACCGGGCGCTGGTGTCGGTGGCCCGCCCCGTCATCGAGCGGCTGTCGCGCGCCATCGCGGACACCCGCTACTTCGCGATCCTGACCGACGCCAACGGCATCGTGGTCGACGTGGGCACGCTGCCCGACGGCGCCGATGCCGCCAGCCGCTATGCGCGCGACATCGGGCGCATCGGCGTCGACCTGTCGGAACACGCCATCGGCACCTCGGCCATCGGCACCGCGCTGGCCGAGCAGGAATCGGTGTGGCTGCACCGCGGCGAACACTTCTTCGATGACACCAGCGTCTACAGTTGCGCCGGCGCGCCGCTCTTCGGTCCTCGAGGCGACTGCATCGGCATGCTCGACCTGACAGGCGTGCAGGTGGTCGAGCGGCCCGAGCTGCGGCACCTGGCCACGCTGTCCGCGCGCAGCATCGAGAACATGCTGGTGATGCTCGAACCCTGCGAGCTGCTGCTGCACCTTGCATGGCCCGGCAGCCCGAGCAGCGAGGCCACCGAAGGCCTGTTGTGCATCGATGCCGGCGGCAGCGTCACCGGCGCCAATGCCGCCGCGCGGCAGATGCTGCACCAGCCGCTGGCGCGCAGCCAGCACGCCTTGCATTTCAACGATCTGTTCGCCCTGCCTCTGCACATGATGTTCGACGCGGCCCGCCGAGGCGATGCGGTGCTCGAAGTGCCTCTGTGGTCGGGCCTGCGCGTGCAGGTGCGGCCCCAGCGCGGTGGCAACGGCATCACGGGCGCTGCGCTCCCCGA
Source organism: Variovorax sp. PAMC26660 (assembly GCF_014302995.1). Lineage (NCBI taxonomy): Bacteria > Pseudomonadati > Pseudomonadota > Betaproteobacteria > Burkholderiales > Comamonadaceae > Variovorax > Variovorax sp. PAMC26660. The sequence continues at coordinate 4,514,783 of NZ_CP060295.1, read as the reverse complement.
TGCCCGGCCAAGGCTGCGCGATGTGGAAACCGCGCTGATCCGCAAGGCGGTGGCCGATGCGCGCGGCAATGTCGCCGAGGCGGCACGTGCACTGGGCATCAGCCGGGCCACTGTCTACCGCAAGCTCTGGCGCGGCCGGCCCGCCGGTGGCTCGGACTGAACGTCCGCTGTTCGGCTTTCGTTCAGGCCTTGTTCACGCGCCGACCGGCACCTTGTCCAGGAAGCCGGTCACCGAGCGCAGCTTGCCTGCATCGAGCTGGACGAAATCCGTGCCCTGGATCAGGTCTTCGGCGCCGCTCGGGCCCAGCGTCCACGAAAAGCGCAGGTTGTCGCCATGCGCCTCGGCCTTGCCGAACAGGTTGAAGCGAAAGCCCGGGTAGCGCTGATGCACCGCGCCGACCAGCGCGCTGATCTGCTCGCGGCCGCTGGCTTGCGCCATCGGGTCGACGTAGTGTGCGTTGGCGGTCCAGCCGGCCTCGATCAGCTCGGCGCGGCGAGCGGCGTCGGTTTCATTCCACACGGCGATGTAGCCATGGGCGATGGTGGTGGCGTCGTGTGCGGCGGTGTTCATGGTGACGATTCCTTTGGGGTTCAGGCCCGCAACATCGCGGGGTGAAGGAATGGTCGCGTCGCACGCGCCGCGCGTCGATGACGTGGGAGGTTATGCGGCCGGCACCGCATCCAGCGGAAACACCGGCCGGCGCACCTTGCTGAACGGGAACAGGCTGTAGTCCGAACTTGTCACACCGGGGCTGTCGCACTCCACCAGCGCCGCCGACAGCGGCTCGAACACCGGCCGGCAGTACATGCGCGACTTGAGCAGAAGAAAACGCTCCGTTCGCGGATCGAGCCCGGCGCACTCGAACACGCCGATGTCCCACGGCTCTTGCGTGCGCTCGGTCACCACGATGCGCGCCGTGCCGATGTCGAACAGCACCGTGCGCCCCATGCTGCTGCGCTGGCCGGTGTAGGTGGGGCCGGTGATCACGTACTCGCCGTTGCTGATGCTGCGCACGGTGCCGGTCAGCCGCACCGGCGTTTTCTTCAGGCCGATGCCTTCGAGCGAGACCTTGTTGCCGAGCGCGACCGTCACCTGCGCGCCCTCGCCCGCCGCGATCAGCTCGCGCACCGCCTCGGGGTCGCACAGCGGGCCCACGCCGATGCCGTGCAGCCCCTGCGCCAGCGCCTCCTGCAGCACGTCCATGCTGTCGCAACTGCCACCCGACATGCAGTTGTCGCCATGGTCGAGCAGCAGCACCGGGCGCGTGGCGCCGTGGGCGATGAGCTTGGCGCGCGCCACCGATTCGGCCAGCGGTTCGCTGCGGTAGATGAAGGCCTCGCGCTCGGCCCACATCTGCCCGGCGATGCGATCCGCCGTGGCCTGCGCGCGCTCGGGCGATTGCGCATCGACCACGATCACGCTCATGCAGGGCGCCTCGATGTCCGACAGCGAGAAGCCCGCAAGGATCGACACCGCCAGCGATTCCGACTTCTCGGCTTCGCGCGCGGCCTCAATGGCCCGCTGCATCGCGCCGGTGAACGACGCGCTGCGCAGCGTGTGCGCCATCAATGGCAACGGGTGCCAGCGCATCGCGGGCTTGCTGCGGCCGGCCAGCAGGTCGAACAGCAGGCGGCCGGCGTGGTCGCCGGTCTCGTACATGTCGATGTGCGGATAGGTCTTGAAGCCGACGATCACATCAGCGTTTTCGACCATGGCCGGCGTGACGTTGGCATGCAGGTCGAGCGCCACGCCGATGGGCACACCGGGCGCCGCGGCGCGCAGCCGAACGAGCAGGTCGCCTTCGCCATCGACGCTGTTCTGCGCCACCATCGCGCCGTGCAGGTCGAGCAGGATGGCGTCGCAGCCCGGCACTGCATCGACGATGCACTGCGTCAACGTGGTGTAAGCCTGCGCATCGACCGGCCCGCTCGGGTTGGCCGAGGCCGACACCGGCGTGACCAGCGTGGCACCGGCCTGCTCGGCCAGGTCGATGAAGGCCGACATGGCGGTGCGCATGCCCTTGTTGTCCTTGTAGGCCTGCTCGCCGAAAGTCGGGCCATCGGGGCCGAAGGCCGCGAGCGGCGTGGGCACAGGCGAGAAGGTGTTGGTCTCGTGGTTGAGGCGGGCGATCAGTACTTTCATTGGGCAAACTTTCCGGCACTTCCCAGCATGGTGATATCGCCGAAGCTGGAGCCATTGCGGTTGTCGGGGCGGAACGCGACCGTGAAACCATTCAGGTTCATGGGCGGCGAGTTCTCGATGCTGCGCCGGAGCGATTCGGTGGTGATCGGTCCCTTCACGCGCTGCAGCGATTCCCCAAAGGCCTTGGCCGTGATGTAGCCCTCCAGGCCCAGGTAGGAGCCTTCGCTGCCACTGCCCGTGCCCTTGAGTGCCCGTTGATACTCGTCCACGATGGGGAAGCGCGTCTTCCAGAACGGCGGCACCACTTGAGACAGCACGATGCCGCGGCTCTTGTCACCGAGTTCCTTGTACAGAAGGAACGAACTCGCCACCGAGTTCGTGTAGATCTGCGGATGGACGGGCGCCGCCACCAGCGATCGGATGATGTTGATCGCAGGCATGCCGGCGGCGATGACGTACACCGCCTGCGCCCCGCTCGCGATCACCTGCTGTGCGATGGCCGCATGGTCTTTTTCCTTGGGGTCGAAGCGCAGCGACAGCAGCGCCGGGTGCTTGTTTTTTTCGAGCGCCGCCAACGCGTCCTTCTCGATGCCCTTGCCATAGGCGTCGTCGCTGGAGACGATCGCGATGCGCGTCACGCCGATGGTCGTCAGGTGGTTCATCACGCGCGTGACCTCGTCGGCGTACGACTCCCGCACGTGATAGATCGGCACCTTCGGCCCGCGCAGCACCGCCGCGCCGGTCAGCCCGCCGAAGATGAAGCTGTCGTACTTTGCCGCCACGGGCAACATGGCCGCGCCGATGCCCGTGCCCATGGTGCCGAACAGGCAGACCACGTGATCGGTGCCAAGCAGCTTCTCGGCATTGGCCGCCGCCTTTTCCGCGATGTAGGCGTCGTCATAGATGATCATCTTGACGGGCCGACCACCGATACCGCCTGTCTTGTTCAGCTGGTCGAAGAACAGCGTCTGGCCCTCCATGAACGCGAGACTGTTCGGCGTGAACGGGCCGGTGAGCACGGCGGACTGGCCTACCAGGATCGGCTCCCCGGCCGCCCCTGCGGCCGTGCATGCCGCGACCATTCCCATCGCCAGCAGGCGCAGCCCCATGCGCCGGAGCGCCGCGCTCATGCGGCGACTCCCGCGCTTTGCAGCATCGCCTGCAGCAGCACGTTGCAGCCGGCTTCCAGGTGCTCGGGCTGCGCGTCCTCGATCTCGTTGTGGCTGATGCCATCGAGACAGGGAACGAAGATCATCGCCGTGGGGCAGACGCGTGCGAGGTACACCGCGTCGTGGCCGGCGCCGCTGATCACATTCATCCACGTCAGGCCCTGTGCCTGCGCAGCCTCGCGAACGGCCGACACCAGTTTCGGCGTGAAGGGCTGCGGCGGGAAGTACACGACCTGCTCCACCGTCATTTCGACCTTGCCCTTGGCGGCGATGCGCTGCACGGCTTCTTTCAGCTCGGCATCCATCGCGGACAGCACCACGTCGTCCGCTGCGCGCAGGTCGACGCTGAGCCGCACGCGGCCAGGAATCACGTTGCGCGAGTTCGGATAGTTCTCGATCCAGCCGACCGTGCCGCGCGCGTGCGGTGCGTGGGCCAGTGCGATTCGATTGACCTCGATCACCAGTTCGGAAGCCGGCAGCAACGCGTCTTTTCGCAGCTCCATCGGCGTGGGGCCGGCGTGCGCTTCCATGCCCTGCACCACCACGTCATACCAGCGCTGGCCCAGCGCGCCTTCGACCACGCCGATCACGCGCTCGTTGGCTTCGAGCACCGGGCCCTGTTCGATGTGCGCCTCGAAGTACGCGCCCACCGGAGACATCGCTGCGGAAGCCGGTGTGCTGCCGGCATAGCCGATGGCCTTGAGTGCGTCGGACACGCTGATGCCGTCGTTGTCGCGTTGCGCCAGCGCATGGTCGAGCGTGAAGGCGTCGACGAAGACGCCCGAGCCCATCATCACGGGCACGAAGCGCGAGCCTTCCTCGTTGGTCCACACCGCCACTTCGAGCGGTGCCTCGGTGACGACGCCCGCATCGTTCAACGCGCGAATCACTTCGAGGCCCGCGAGCACGCCGTAGTTGCCGTCGAACTTGCCGCCGGTCGGTTGCGTGTCGATGTGGCTGCCGGTGGTGATGGGTGGCAGTGCGTTGTTGCGGCCCGCGCGGCGCGCGAAGATGTTGCCGATGGCGTCCACGCGCACCTCGCAACCGGCCTCCCGCACCCAGCGCGTGAACAGGTCGCGGCCCTGGCGGTCGAGGTCGGTCAATGCAAGGCGGCAGACGCCGCCCTTCTGGGTGGCGCCGACCTGGGCCAACTGCATCAGCGAATCCCAGAGGCGCGGCCCGTCAATGCGAAGGTCGCGCACATCCGGTGCGATGGAAATTTCGTTCTGTTTGTTCATTGGTCTTGGCGAAGGAGTGAAGGCGGGGTGCACTCAAGCAAGGCCCACGCCGAGGTATCGATCTTTCACTTCATGGTCGGCCATGAAGGCGGCATTGGCTGCTTCGTGCACGATCACGCCCTGCTCCACGATGTAGTGGCGGTCGGCGAGCTGCACGCACACCTCGAGGTTCTGCTCGACCAGCAGGATGGCGACGCCAGCGGCCTTGATGGTCTTGAGCTGCGCGACGATCTCCTCGACGATCACCGGCGCGAGGCCTTCCACCGGCTCATCGAGGATCAGCAGGCGCGGATGGTTCATCAGCGCGCGGCCGATGGCCAGCATCTGCTGCTCGCCGCCCGAGAGTTGCCCGCCGCCGTTGCGCCTCCGCTCCTTCAGGCGCGGGAAGATGCGGTAGATGTCTTCGAGCTGCCAGGGCGAATCGCGGCGCTGGCCGAGCAGCAGGTTTTCTTCCACCGTCAGCAGCTTGAAGATGCCGCGATGCTCGGGCACCAGGCACACGCCGCGCGTGGCGATGCGGTGCGGCGGCAGGCCCGCCACGTCCGCGCCCTGGAAACGCACGCGCCCGCTGGTGGGCGTGACCGCGCCGGCAATGCTCTTGAGCGTGGTCGACTTGCCCGCGCCATTGCGCCCCAGCAGCGTGACGAGTTCGGCCTCGCCCACGGTCATCGACACGCCCTGCAGCACGTGGCTCTTGCCGTAGTGCGCATGCAGCGCCTCGACTTCGAGGATGCTCTTTTTCCCGTTCATGCCTTCCCTCCGGTGATCATGTTGCCCAGGTAGGCCGTTCGCACCCGCGCATCGGCGCGGATGTCGCCCGGCAAACCCTCGGCCAGCACGCGGCCCAGTTGCATGACGGTCACGGTGTCGGAGATGTCCATCACGATGTTCATGTTGTGCTCGATCAGCACCACGGTGTGGGCATCGCGCAGGCTGCGGATCAACCGCTTCATGTCGTCGAGGTCGTCGATGCCCATGCCCGAGGTCGGCTCGTCCAGGAAGATCGCCTTGGGCTTCGCAGCGAGCGCCATGCCCACTTCGAGCCGGCGTTGCTGGCCGTGCGACAGCACGTTGGCCGGCGTGTCGGCCAGCCGTTCGAGGCCGACGCGAGCCAGCACTTCAGCCACCGTGTCTGCGCAGGCGCGGTCGCCGATGGGCGCGCGCCAGCAGTTCATGGCCTGTCGCGGCGCGATGCCCTGCGCCGCCACGCGCAGGTTCTCGCGCACCGAGAGGGTCGCGAACAGGCTGGTCACCTGGAACGAGCGCGCCATGCCGCGCTGCACGCGCTTGTAGTCGGGCTCGTGCGTCACGTCGTGGCCGTCGAACAAAATGCGCCCACCCGTGGTGGTGCCGGTGCCCGTGAGCATGTGGAACAGCGTGGTCTTGCCGGCGCCGTTCGGGCCGATCACCGAATGCACGGTGTTGGGCAGGATCTTCAGGTCGACCCCGCCGAGCGCGGCGAACTTGCCGTAGTGCTTGGTGACGCCGATGGCTTCGATGAGTACGGGTTGCGTCATGCTTTTTCTCCCTGCGCTTCGGGTGCCTTGACCACTGCAGGCAATGCCTTGCGGAACACGCGCCGCCAGACGGCCTCGCCCAGGCCCCAGAGACCGCGCTGCATGCCGATGCTCACGCCGATCAGCAGCAGGCCCAGCAACAGCAACCATCGCGGCCACAGCGTGGACAGCCAGTCGGCCAGCAGCACATAGAAGGCCGAACCCAGCACCGAAGCGAAAAGGTTGCCGGTGCCGCCGATCACGGTGATGACCAGGATCATCTCGCTCGTGTGGTACTCGGCATTCGACAGCGGCGCGATGCCGGTCATCATCGCGTGCAGCCCGCCCGCGAGGCCGGTGACAGCACCGGAGATGACGAAGGCCAGCAGCTTGAAGCGCTTGAGGTTGTAGCCCACGGCGGCTGCGCGGTCTTCGTTGTCGCGGATGGCGAGCAGCGTGCGGCCGAAGACCGAATCGGTCACCTTCAGCAGCAGTGCGAATGCAATCAGGAAGATCACCGCCACGAAGGCGTAGTACTTCCAGGGCGTGTCCATGAATGCGGGGCGCGGCACGTCGAGCAACCCGTTGTCGCCGCCCGTGAGGCCCGACGCGGTGTAGGCCACGAAATAGAACATCTGCGCGAAGGCCAGCGTGAGCATCACGAAGTAGGTGCCACGCTGGCGGATGGCGACCCAGCCGACCACCGCCGCGCCCAGTGCGCCCATCGCAATGGCCGCGAGCAACGCGAGCGGCATCGGCAGTTGCAACCGCGTGAGCAGGATCGCGATGGTGTAGCTGCCCAGCCCGAAGAAGATGCCCTGCCCGAACGACAGCAGCCCCGTGTAGCCCAGCAGCAGATTGCAGCCCAGGGCCGCCAACGCATAGATCAGCACCTCGCTCGCAAGCGAACCCGAGCGCAGCACGAGCGGCAGGCCCAGCGCGGCAATCAGCGCCAGCAGGAATGTGTATTTTCTCGGCATCGCCATCATCCTTTGCGGCCGAGCAGGCCATGCGGGCGCAACAGCAGCACGGCCGCCATCGCGATGTAGATCATCAGGCTCGCCCCCGGCGGCCAGATGGTGCTCATGAGGCTTTGCACGATGCCGATCAGCAGGCCACCGACCAGCGCGCCGCCGAAGCTGCCGAGCCCGCCGATCACCACCACCACGAAGGCGACGCTCAGCGCCTCGACACCCATGAAGGGCTCGGCGCCACGGATCGGCGCGGCCAGCACGCCCGCCAGCGCGGCCGTGGCCGCACCGAGCGCAAACACCAGGCTGAACACGCGGAACACGTTGATGCCGAGCAGCGAGACCATCTCGGTCGACTCGCTGCCCGCACGCACCGCACTGCCCAGGCGCGTGCCTTCGAGCACCCCCCACAACAGCACCGCGAGCACGGCGGTGAAGCCGATCACGAACAGCCGGTACTTGGGATAGATGAAGTCGCCCCACATGACCACGCCCTGCAGCAGATCGGGCGTCGGCACGCTGTTGCCCAGCGGGCCCCAGAACACGATGACGATCTCTTGCACCGCGAGCGCCAGGCCCACGGTCACGAGGATGTGGAACTCGTGCGGCTTGGCATAGACGCGGCGCAGCAGCAGCTTTTCGGCCAACCAGCCGAGCGCGCCGACGCACAGCGGCACCAGCACCAGCGCGGCCCAGAAGTTCAGGCCCCACTGCATGGCCTGGTAGCACAGGTAGGCACCCAGCAAATAGAAAGCGCCGTGCGCGAAGTTCACGAAACGCAGCAGGCCGAACACGATGGACAAGCCAACGGCCAGCAGGAAATACAGCATGCCGATGCCGATTCCGTTGATGGTCTGGAGCAGGTAGACGGTCATAGGCTCGTTGGCTTGCGTTGCATCAGGCCAGCTTGCAGCCAGTCTTGTCGATGGGCAGGAAGGACTTGCCGGAACTCACGACATCGACGTAGTCGGCGGGGTTCTTCATCTTCGACTTGGCCTTGCCCTTGAGCAGGTAGTAGTCCTTGATGACCTGGTGGTCGGCCTTGCGGATTTCTTCCGTGCCCGTGAGGCCGTCGTACTTCATGCCTTCGAGCGCCGCGATCACCGCCTTCTGGTCGACGGTGCCCGCCTTGATGATGCCGTCGATCAGGATCTTGGTGCAGATGTACGAGCCGGCCAGGCTGTAGTTGGGCACGATCTTGAGCTTGTCGGCGGTGCGCTTCACCAGGTCCTTGTTGAGCGTGGTGTCGGCCGTGTGCCAGTACTGCGCGCCGAAGTAGACGTCTTCGCACAGGTCGGCACCGAGTTCGTCGAACTGCTCCAGTCCCGACGCCCAGGCCATGAGGATCGTCATGTTCTTGTGCATGCCGAAGCTGACCGCCTGGCGCAGCGCGGCAGACGATTGCGCGCCGAAGTTCAGCAGCAGCAGCACGTCGGGCTTGGCGGCCATCGCGTTGGTGAGATAGCCGCTGAACTCCTTCTCGTTGAGCGAGTGGTAGCTGTTGCCCACGTGCTCGATGCCCTTCTCCTGGAAGATGTTCTTGGCCGCGCTCAGCAGGCCGTCGCCGAACACGTACTGCGGCGTGATCGTGTACCAGCGCTTGGCCTTGGGCATGGTGGCGATCAGCGGGCGCACCGTCTGCTCGATGGCGCCGAAGGTGGGCACCGACCAACGGAAGGTGGCGGGGTTGCAATCCTTGCCGGTGATTTCATCGGCACCGGCGGTGGTGATGAAGAGGGCACCGGCCTTCTCGGCTTCCTTGCCCATGGCCAGCGCTTCCGACGACAGGATGCCGCCGGCGAAGAACTTGGCGCCCTGCTGCTGCGAGGCTTCCTGCACCTTGCGCACGGCTGTGGCGGGCTTGCCTTCGGTGTCGAGCACCGTGTAGGCCAGCGGACGCTTGAGCACGCTGCCGTACTGCTCGATGGCCAGCTTCATGCCCAGGTCGGCGTACTTGCCGTTGGCCGCGAACGCGCCCGACATCGGGACCGGGCAGCCGAAGCGGATGGCCTCGGCCGACTGGGCAAAGGCGGCGCGGCCAGCCAGCAGGGAAGCGGGGGCGGCCGACAGGGCGGCGAGCTGAAGGAGGTGTCTGCGTTGCATGGGGATCTCCGGTCGTGGTGTGGAAGTAAGTGAAAAGAGCTGCCTGCGAATGCCGGCGAATTTAAGCGGATAAATAGGATTAATATGCTGGTAAAAACCCGCTAGCAAGCCCTGTGCCCAACATCAACCGGACCCCGCCAATGACGCCGTTTAAGATCGCGCGCTGTTGCGCATCCCGCGCATCTCCCGATGGGCATGGAGCGTGTGAATGACAGTGGGCCAACACCGCCCCAAGCGGCAAAAGCTCTCGGACGTGATCGTTGAAGACGTCAAGCGATGGATCGTGGCGGAGCGCAAGCAGCCCGGCGACCGGCTACCGAACGAGAAAGAACTGATCGAGCTTTTCGGCTACTCGAAGAGCACGGTGCGCGAGGCCTTGAAGGCACTCGAAGTGCGCGGCCTGATCGCCATTCGCACCGGCCCCGGCGGCGGGGCGTACCTGCAGCAGGTGTCGGTCGACCATGCGTCGGAGCCGCTGCGAAATTTCCTGCACTTCCATCACCTGGACGGGCATCACATCTACCAGTTGCGCAAGGCGCTGGAGCCCGAACTGGCCGCGAGCGTGGTCGGCCGGCTGACGCCCGAGCAGTTCGAGCGGCTCGAAGCCAATGTGCGTCTGTGCACTGTCGAGCCCACGAACGAGGACGAGTTGCGCACGCAACGCGAAGCCGAACTCGCTTTCCACACGATGTTGGCCGAGGCTTGCCCCAATCCGGTGCTGTCCTTCATGTGCCGCTTTCTCAACGACCTGTTGCGCGATCTCGTGGTCTACAAGAAGGCGCTGGACCATCACCACTTCGGCGAGACCAATGTCGACTATCACACCCAACTGCTTGCGGCCTACCGAAAGGAAGACGCGGACGAAGTGCGCCGGTTGATGGCCGAGCACATGGTCGATGCCGAGGCGCACATGCATGAGATGGAGGCGCACATCGGGGCGAAGCATTTGCTGCTGCCTAGTGGGGGGCAGCGGTAACCCGGTCTTGGGTCTTGTTCGGGGTGGGTGCGAATGACACCGGGAGCTCCCCTCCGCGAATGTCCCCCGCTTCGCTCCTCCTTTATTTCGCTGCGGGGAGCACCCGGCGTCATTCGCACATGGGCACGCTGCTGGTGATTGCCGATCAACAACCGCTCTGAGCGCGCACGTCGATACGGGGCTCTTTTTAGCTAAATAAAGGAGGAGCGAAGCGGGGGACATTCGCGAAAAAGAGCACCGTGTCGGAGTGAGCGACGCCCTGAACAAACAGCCCTCAACCGTGAGCCGCCTCCAGACAAGCCTGAAACGCCAACACCGCCCGTGAAGGCTTGGGCGACCGCCGCAGCAAACTGACAAACCGGCATGCATAGTTGAAGCGCGCCGGCAACACAGCCTTCATCAGCCCGCGTTGCTCGAATACCTGCGCATAGTGGTCCGGCAAGAACCCCAGAAACCGCCCCGAAAGAATCAGCGTCGCAATCGCCTCCTGGTCGAACCCCGTCGCCTTGCGCGACAACCGCGCTCGGTGGCTCAGCTCCATGTTCGGCGAGTGATAACCCAGTCCCGCGAAATGGTGTTCACCCAGCTTCGACCACGTGAGCTTCGCGTGCGGGCTCTCGAACAGCGGATGCCCCTTGCCGCAGTACAGCAACATCGTCTCGTCGAACAGGTCGGCGTACACAAGGCTCTTCGAGGCGCGATGCGCCGGGATGATGCCGATCTGGAAGTTGCCCTCCAGCACACCCTGCTCTATCGCATTGATCGAACCCACGTGCACTGCCAGGTTCACCTCGGGCGCCATCTCTGTGAAGCGCGCAATGGCCTCGCCGATGCGCGCCTTCGGGTTGGTCGCGGTCTTGTCGAACAGTGCCACCTCCAGTTGCCCGCCCATGCGGTTGTGAATGTCGTCGATGCCGCCGCGAAAGGCGTCGACCGAGGCCAGCAGCCGCAGCGTCTCGTCGTACACGCGCTGCCCCTCGGCGGTGAGTGCGAAGCCAGCCCGACCACGCCGGCACAACACGAGGCCCAGCCGCGTTTCCAGGTCTTTCACATGCCGGCTCACAGTGGACGTGCCGATGTTCAGCTCCAGCTCGGCCGCCGCCATGCCGCCGCAGTCGACCACGCTCTTGAACACCTTGAGCAGGCGCAGGTCCATGTCGCTGAGCTGCCCCAGAACGGCGCGATTCCGGGTGCCTTGGGCACTGTTTTGGGCTTCGGCCTTTACTTGCATAAATCGTCAAGTGAACATTGATATTGCGCCATTCTCCACACTGAAGGCTCTGCGAACAATCGGCACATCCCTTCACCTCCGGAGCCCGCCCTGCGCGGGAAGCGCCATGACCCTCGCAACGCCCGCCATCGAACCGACCTCCACCGCGCGCACCGACGCCGCCTGGCTCGACGCGCACTGGATGCCCTACACGGCCAACCGCAGCTTCAAGGCCGATCCGCGGATCATCGTGGAGGCCAAGGGCGCCTACTTCACCGACAGCGACGGCCGCAAGATCTTCGACGGCCTCTCGGGCCTTTGGTGCTCGGGCCTGGGCCATGGCCGCCCCGAAATCACCGAAGCCGTGAGTCGCCAGATCGCCAAGCTCGACTACTCGCCCGCCTTCCAGTTCGGCCACCCGCTCTCCTTCGAGCTGGCCAACAAGATCAAGGAACTGACGCCCGCAGGCCTGGACTACGTGTTCTTCACCGGCTCGGGCTCCGAAGCCGCCGACACCTCGCTGAAGATGGCGCGTGCCTACTGGCGCACCAAGGGCCTGGCCAGCAAGACGCGCCTGATCGGCCGCGAGAAGGGCTACCACGGCGTCAACTTCGGCGGCATCTCGGTGGGCGGCATCGCGGCCAACCGCAAGCTGTTCGGCCAGGGCGTCGAAGCCGACCACCTGCCGCACACCCAACTTGCATCGAACGCCTTCACGCGCGGCATGTCCGACAACGGTGCCGATCTGGCCGACCGCCTGCTCGACCTGATCGCGCTGCACGACGCATCGAACATCGCGGCCGTGATCGTCGAGCCCTTCGCCGGTTCGGCCGGCGTGGTGATTCCGCCCAAGGGCTACCTCAAGCGCCTGCGCGACATCTGCACCGCCAACAACATCCTGCTGATCTTTGATGAAGTGATCACCGGTTTCGGCCGCTGCGGCGCGCTCACGGGTGCGGATGCCTTCGGCGTGACGCCCGACATCATGAACATCGCCAAGCAGGTCACCAACGGCGCGCAGCCGCTGGGCGCCGTGGTCGCCAACAAGGACATCTACGACACCTTCATGGCAGCGGGCGGCCCTGACTACATGCTCGAGTTCCCGCACGGCTACACCTACGGCGCGCACCCGGTGGCCTGCGCCGCCGGCATCGCCGCGCTCGACGTGCTGCAAAAGGAAGACATGATCGGCCGCGTGCAGACGCTGGCCCCGCACTTCGAGAACGCGGTGCACAGCCTCAAGGGCAGCAAGCACGTGACCGACATCCGCAACTTCGGCCTCGCCGCTGGCCTGACGATCGCCGCGCTGCCGGGCGAGCCCGCACGCCGCCCCTACGAGATCGCAATGAACTGCTGGAAGAAGGGCTTCTACGTGCGCTACGGCGGCGACACCATCCAGCTCGCACCGCCCTTCATTTCCGAGAAGGCCGAGATCGACCGCATGGTCAACGCGCTGGCCGACGCCCTCGCCGAAACCAACTGATCCGCAGCAGGGCACTCACCATGCAACACGACAAGAACGTCACGGCCACCATCGGCCACTTCATCGACGGCAAGCACGTCGGCGGCGGCACCCGCGTGCAGCCGGTGTTCGATCCGGCCACGGGCTTCTCGGACAAGAGCGTCGCGCTGGCCGACAAGCTCACGGTCGAGCAGGCCATCGCGTCGGCGCAGGCCGCCTTTCCGGCCTGGCGCAACACGCCGCCGCTCAAGCGCGCCCGCGTGATGAGCAAGCTCAAGACGCTGCTCGAGGCCAATGCCGACCGCATCGCTGCGCTCATCACGGCAGAGCACGGCAAGGTGTTGTCAGACGCGCACGGCGAGTTGCAGCGCGGCATCGAGAACGTCGAGTACGCGAGCTACGCACCCGAGCTGCTCAAGGGTGAGCACAGCAAGAACGTCGGCCCGGCCATCGACTCGTGGAGCGAGTTCCAGGCCATGGGCGTCACGGCCGGCATCACGCCGTTCAACTTCCCGGTGATGGTGCCGCTGTGGATGTGGCCGATGGCCGTGGCCTGCGGCAACACCTTCGTGCTGAAGCCCTCGGAGCGCACGCCCTCCTCCACCTTGCTGGTGGCCGAGCTGGCGCTCGAAGCCGGCCTGCCGCCGGGCGTGCTGAACGTGGTCAACGGCGACAAGGAGGCCGTCGACACGCTCCTGACCGATCCGCGCGTGAAGGCCGTGAGCTTCGTCGGCTCCACCGCGATTGCCGAATACATCTACACCACCGGCTGCGCGCACGGCAAGCGTGTGCAGGCGCTGGGCGGCGCGAAAAACTTCGCGGTGGTCATGCCCGACGCCGACATCGGCAACGCCGTGAGTGCGCTGATGGGCGCGGCCTACGGCTCGTGCGGCGAGCGCTGCATGGCGATCCCGCTGGTCGTGGCCATCGGCGACGACACGGGTGACGCAGTGGTCGCGGGCCTGAAGGCCGAGATCGCGAAGATGAAGGTAGGCCCCGGCAACGACAACGGCAACGACATGGGCCCGCTGGTCACCAAGCCGCACTTCGAGAAGGTCAAGGCTTTTGTCGATGCGGGCGTGGCGGCCGGCGCGAAGCTCGTGGTCGACGGCCGCGGCGTCAAGGTCGAAGGCCATGACGGCGGCTACTACCTCGGCCCTTGCCTGTTCGACGGCGTGAAGCCCGGCATGACGATCTACCAGGAAGAAATCTTCGGCCCGGTGCTCGGCGTGGTGCGCGTGAAGACGCTCGAAGAAGCCATGGCCATGATCGACGCGCACGAGTACGGCAACGGCACCTGCCTCTTCACGCGCGACGGTGAGGCTGCGCGCTGGTTCAGCGACAACATCCAGGTCGGCATGGTCGGCATCAACGTGCCGCTGCCGGTGCCCGTGGCGTACCACTCCTTCGGCGGCTGGAAGCGCTCGCTGTTCGGCGACCTGCACGCCTACGGCCCGGACGCCGTGCGCTTCTACACCAAGCGCAAGACCATCACGCAGCGCTGGCCCTCGGCCGGTGTGCGCGAAGGCGCGGTGTTCGCATTTCCGTCGAACCGCTGAGGCCTTGAACTTGCCGCAGGCCAGGCCTTGTGGGCCTGGCCTGCGGCATTCGTTTTTCTACCAGGGCAACGAATAGGTCTTGCAGTTGGTAAAGCTCTTCATGGCTTCGAGCACGCCTTCCTTGTAGCCCAGGCCCGAGTCCTTGATGCCGCCGAAGGGCGTCAGCTCCAGCCGGTAGCCCGGCACCTCGCGCACATTGACGCTGCCCACGTTCAGCTCGCGGATGAAGCGCGTGATGTAGTCCAGCCGGTTGGTGCACACCGCCGAGGACAGGCCATAGGCCGTGCCGTTGGAGATGCGGATCGCTTCTTCGATGGTCTTGAAGCGGATCACCGGCGAGACCGGCCCGAAGGTCTCGTGCTTGGCCACTGTCATCTCGGGGTCCACGTGGTCGAGCACTGTGGGCGAATACAGCGCGCCCCTGCGCTCGTTGCCGTACAAGAGCTTGGCACCGGCCGCGATGGCCTCGTTGACCACCGCCTCGAACTGCCTGGCGGCAGCCTCGTCGATCACCGTGCCCATGTCGGTGTCCGGGTCCATCGGGTCGCCGTACTTCAGCGCCTTGGTCTTGGCCACCAGCAGCTCGACGAACTGATCCGCCACGGATTCGTGCACCAGCATGCGCTTGACCGCCGTGCAGCGCTGGCCCGAGTTCTTGTACGAACCGTTGGCCGCCAGCGTGGCCGCCTCTTCCACATCCGCGTCTTCCATCACGATGATCGGATCGTTGCCCCCCAGCTCCAGGATCTGGCGCTTGTAGACCGCCTTGCCCGAGATGTACTTGCCGATCGGCACGCCACCGGTGAAGGTGACCAGGTCGACGTCGGCGTTGGTGAGCAGTTCGTCGGCAATCTCGGCCGGGTCACCCGTGAGCACCGACAGCATCTGCGGCGGCAGGCCCGCTTCATACAGGATGTCGGCCAGCAGGAAGGCCGTGAGCGGCGTCTTCTCGCTGGGCTTGAGCACGATGCGGTTGTTGGTCGCAATGGCCGGCGCCACCTTGTGGATCACCTGGTTCAGCGGATGGTTGAACGGGGTGATGGCGGTGATGGCGCCCAGCAGGGGTTCGCGCAGCGTGTAGACCTTGCGGCTCTTGCCGTGGTGCGTGAGGTCGCAGGAGAACACCTGGCCGTCGTCCACCAGTGCCTGGTTGGCGGCGAACAGCAGCACGTCGGAGGCACGGCCCACCTCGTACAGCGAGTCCTTGCGCGAGAGGCCCGACTCGAGCGTGATGGTGCGCGAGATCTCGTCCAGGCGCGAAGCGATGATCTCGCCTGCGCGCATGAGGATCTTGTAGCGCTCGTAGCGGGTGAGCGTGGACTTGTAGTCGCGGGCGATGCGAAGCGCATTGCGCACGTCGTCCAGCGTGGCCTTGGGCACGGTGGCGATGACTTCGCCGGTGTAGGGGTAGGTCACCTCGATCACGCGGTCGCGGTGGACGCGCTCACCGGCGATGCGCAGGGCTTCGCGGTGGATGGTGCCTGGCTTCAGGGTGGCTTGGCTCATGGGGTGCTTCTTGCTCCGGAAGGCGTTTGCGTTATTGGGCGTGGTTCAGCGCGATGTCCAGCGCATCGAAGTTGCGCAGGCGCCGGCCGGCAGCAATGCCGGTGACCGGGCGGTTGCAGATCAGCGGCACGCGCTGCTCGGAGACACCGCCGTGCGAGCGCAGCGGCACTTCGAGCGCCGACAGGTCGTGGCGGCTGGCCGAGGTGCCGATGACGGTGCTCTGCTCGCTCACGACCACGATGTCGCCGATGCGGTCGGGCGGCAGCTCGAAGCGCGCGGCGGCGTCCTTGCGCGAGAGCACGAGTTCCATGCCGGGCACGCGCTGGATGCGGTCGATCCAGCCGGGCACGCGGGCTTCGTCGGGGGCGTACACGGTGGCGAAGGAGCCGAGTGCGCCGTGGTGCACCACATACGGGTCGGTGATCGGCAGGATCACGCGGGCGACACCGGCGCCGTACCACTCGTCGAGCACGTCCTGCAGGTAGATGACGTTGGGCGAGCCGTCGCTCGCGTGCTTGTCGTTCATGCCGTGGTCGGCGGTGACGACGATGGTGGCGCCCAAGGCATCGAGCTGCGCAAGGTAGCGGTCCATCATGGCGTAGAAGGCATTGGCGGCCGGGCTGCCGGGGGCGGCCTTGTGCTGCACGTAGTCGGTGGTCGACAGGTACATGAGGTCGGGGCGGCGCGACTCCATCAGCTTGACGCCGGCGGCGAAGACGAACTCCGAGAGTTCCGCGCTGTAGACCGAGGGCACGGGCATGCCGACCATGTCGAGCACGTTGTCGATGCCGTTCTCTTCCATGGTGACCTGGTCGGACTTCTCCGACGAGAAGCAGATGCCCTTCATGCGGTGGCCCAGCAGCTTGCGCAGCTTGTCCTTGGCGGTGACCACGGCCACCTTGGCGCCGGCATCGGCGAATGCCGCCAGGACGGTGCCTGCGCGCAGGTACTTGGGGTCGTTCATCATGACTTCCTGGCCCAGTTCGCGGTCGAAGAAGTAGTTGCCGCAGATGCCGTGCACGGCCGGTGGCACGCCGGTGACGATGGACAGGTTGTTCGGGTTGGTGAACGAGGGCACCACGCAGTCGGCCAGCAGGTTGGCGCCTGACTTGCGCATGCGGTCGAAGTACGGGGCGACACCGGCTGCGATGGCCGCATCCAGGTACGCCGGCTCGCTGCCGTCCACGCAGACAACGACCACGGGGCGGGCCATCCAGCGGTAACTTCGACCGTTGACTTCAAGCAAGTTTGGTTTCACAGGTTTCACTCCTTGGTTGTTGAGATGTGAGGTCGTCCTGCCGCGGCTCAGCGACGGATGAACGCCGCGATGCACGCACTGATCAGGCAACTGGCCGCGACGATGGGGAACACCAGCGAGGTGTTGCCCGAGTGGTCCAGCATCCGGCCGATCAGCGGCTCGCCAAGCCCGGCGAGCAGGTAGGAAAAGAAGTTCATGACGCCGGTGGCCGTACCCGCGCGTTTCGCGCCGACCAGATCGGGGCACAGGGCCCAGAACGACGAGGCCGGTCCGTAGACGAAGAAGCCTGCAAGGAAGAGCAGGCCCAGGCCGAGGATGCTCGTGGGCAGCAGGTACATGCCGATCGAGGCGACGGCACCGAGCAGCATGTACAGCACGATGGCCTTGTAGCGCTTCGATCCGAAGACCTTGTCGGAGATCCAGCCGTTGGTGAGCGCGCCGAAGGCCATGCCGACCGGCAGTGCGACCGAAATCCAGGCCGGGTCGATCATGCCGTCGGCAGCCTTGGCCCAGTCCTTGCCGAGAAAGTGCACCGGCACCCACACGATCAACCCATAGCGCGCCGCGTTCTGGAAGCCGATCGAGAGCGCGGCAATCATCAGCCGGGGATTGCTGAGCACGGCCTTGTAGCGCGCCCACGAGCTTTCCTCGGCTTCGTGCCCGGCATGGACTGCCTTCGCATCCTCCGCATTGGCGACACCGGTTTCTGGCGACTTGAAGCCAAGGTCCTCCGGGCGTTCACGGGCGATCAGATAGAAGGTGATGCCACCCACCAGCATCAGCAGCACGGGAAGCCGGAAGATCCAGCGCCAGTCGAGGTGGAACACGTTCACGACCAGGATGGAGGTGATGAAGGACAGCACCGACGCGCAGCCTGCCGCGAAGGTGTAGCAGCCGAACACCTTGCCGCGCTCCTGCGCACCCCACCAGTTCGACAGCAACCGGCTGCCAGGCGCCCACCCCAGGGCCTGGAAGTACCCGTTCACGCCCCAGGGGATGGCCAGGCTCTTGAACCCGATCGCGAAGCTGACGACCCAGTTGGCGGCGCACGAAAGAATGGCCCCGGCCGTCATGACGCGCCGTCCGCCGAACTTGTCGGCCAGATTTCCGTTGATGGCCTGGCCCACGGCGTAGCACCACAGAAGGCAGCTCGAGGCCCAGCCGAGGACTTCCTTCGAGAGCCCGAATTCCTTCTGGATGCCCGGAATGGCAAAGCCGAATGTCTGCCGCCCCGTGTAGAAGAAGAAGTAGCAGAACATGGCGGCCAGCAGCATCCGCCACTGGGCCTTCCTGAACGAATTCTCGAGAGGCGGAACGTAGGTGCCCGCCGGCAGGGTCTGGTTGGCTGCTTGCATGGTTTGTCTCCATTTCTTGACGGGCGTGGGGCCCGTGGGACCGGCTCAAAGGCCGGCATCTGTTTTTGCTGTCCTGGCCGCGCGCATACCCACAGCACCCGGCACTCCGAATCATCTAGGCGGGCACCGCCCCGATGAAGTTCTTGCCACGCGCGCCTTCCATGGCGCGCGCGATCATCGCCGCGGCCTCGCCGTCAGCCACGCCGTAGTCGGCAAACTCGGTCTTCACGCCGAGGCTCTGCAGAAAGTCGCGCAGGCGCCGCGTCGCGGCGGACAGGTCCGGGCCGAACAACTGCTGCAGCGTGCGGTCGCGGTCGGGCGACTTGGCCCAGGCTTTTTCAAGCACGAGCGGCAAGGTGAAGGAGCACGCGATGCCGTGCGCCAGCCCGTGGCGCAGCGTCATCTCGTACGAGATCGAATGGGCCAGCGCGGTCTTCGTGTTGGAGAACGCCATGCCCGCCTTGAGCGCGGCGAGCGACATGCGCTCGCGCAGCGCGATGTTTCCGAGGTCGGCCAGAAGGGCTGGCAGGCACTCGAAGATGTCTTGCACCGCAGACACCGCGAAGGTGTCGGAGATGGGATTTGCGTTCACGTTCCACACCGACTCCAGCGCATGGGAGAGCGCATCGAGCCCGGTGGACACCGTGATTCCCGCTGGCACCGAAAGCATCAGCTCAGGGTCCACGATGGCCGCTTCGGGCCACGTGGCCTCCAGATGCAGCGAGTACTTCTTCTGGTTCGCGGTGTCCCAGATCGTGGCCCAGGGCGTCACTTCGCTGCCTGTGCCCGCAGTGGTCGGCACCGCGATCAGCGATTTGACGCTGGCGGGCACAAAGGGTTTTCCCGTGGCGAGCAGGCCGATGAGTTCATCGAACTGTCCGCTGCCAGTGCCGACCATCAAGGCCTTAGCTGTGTCGATGGCGCTGCCGCCGCCCACCGCAACGATGGCGTCGCAACTTGCATCGCCACTGGTGTCGGATTGCCAGAAGCTGTTGTAGAGCCCGGCCAAGTGCGCCACATCGGGGTTGGGCCGCACGTCGTCGATCACCGTGACCAGGGCGTCCCCCAGAAGTGCTTCGAGGCGGGCAACAAGGCCCAGCGCGCGCGCTTCGGGAAAGGTGACGACGACGACACGGCGGCCGGCAAGGATCGAGGGCAACTGCTCGAGGCTTCCTCGACCGCAATGGACGGAAACAGGGTTGTGAAAAGCATGGGGCATCGGCTTTGTCTCGCGTGGTTGTTTGTTTGCTTCTTCCTGCATCGCGCTGTGCCGCGCGTTCTTGAATGGATGCAAGTGTCAAAGCCGCCCGCTGCCCCGTCCAATCGCATTTCTGACGCCGGCATGGTCGAAAACCGATGGATGGCATTCGCCCGCGCGATCACGGGGAAAGCGCGCATGCCGACCGGGGCCCGGATGTGAGAGGCTTCAGCCGCTCACGCGCCACCGCCTTTCAAAACCTGCCCATGTTTCACCAGTACTACAAGTGGATCCGCTGCTTTCACGCTGTCGCCAAGACCGGCGGCTTTACGTCGGCCGCGCAATACCTGCACATCGGTCAGCCCACGGTAACCGATCAGGTCAAGGCACTGGAAGAGCGCTTCAACGTGGAGCTGTTCCTTCGCGGCGGGCGCACCGTGCGACTGACCGCAACGGGCGAGCGGCTCTATGGCATCACCCAGGGCCTCTTCGGCCAGGAGGAAGAAGCCATCCAGTTCCTGCAGAACGCGCACAAGCTCGAAGCCGGACTGGTTCGCGTCGGTGCGGTGTCTCCGCCGATTGCCCTGGAGCTGGCGCGCAACTTCAAACGCGCGCATGCATCGCTGGAGCTGACGATCTCCATCGGATCGGAGGAATCGACCCTGCACGGGCTGCAGGACTTCGACATCGATGTCGGCATCGTGGCCGAACCACCGCCCATCGAGGGCTTGCATACCGTTCCCTTTCGCAACGAGCGGATCATTGCGGTGGTTCCGGCGGATCATCCGTGGACGCGGCGTGCATCGATCACCACGCAGGATATCGAAGGCGAAATGGTGATCCTTCGGGAGCCCGGCTCGAAGACCCGCCAGCGCGTCGAGCGCGCGTGCCAGCAGAAGAACGTGCGCGTGAACTGCGTCATGGAAATCAACAGCCGCGAGGCCATCCTGCACGCGGTGGCCAGCGGAATGGGCATCGGCTTCGTCACGCAGGTGGAGTTCATTCCCTTGCCGGGACTCGCCGCAGTCATGGTCGATGACGAGGAACTGTCGATCAGCTACTCGCTGTGCTGCCTGTCGGTGCGCCAGGACAGGCCGCTGATCAGCGCGTTGTTCGCGGTGTCGCTCGCACCGGCGTAGCGGCCGGAATGCCGCGAGCGCCGCACCAGTGGACGGTGCGGTCCTACAGCGGGCACGGCGGCGCGCTTTCCATAATGGTCCGGCCTTCACTCCAGTGAATCCGCGTGCCCCCTCTTTTGCGCAGCGACATCCCCGCCCGCCTCGACCGCCTGCCGTGGTCGCGCTGGCATTGGCGCGTGGTGATCGCGCTGGGCGTGGCCTGGATCCTCGACGGGCTCGAAGTCACGCTGGTGGGCTCCATCGGCGCGGTGCTGGAGCGGCCCGATACGCTCGGGCTTTCGGCCGGCGAGATCGGCGCATCGGGCTCTGTCTACATCGCGGGCGCCGTCATCGGCGCATTGATCTTCGGGCGGCTCACCGATCGGCTCGGGCGCAAGAAGCTCTTTCTGATCACGCTGGTGGTCTACACGGTGGGCACGCTGGCCACTGCCTTCTCGCCCAACTTCGCCTTCTTTGCGCTCTGCCGTTTCGTCACGGGGCTGGGCATCGGCGGCGAGTACGCGGCCATCAACTCCGCCATCGACGAACTCATTCCGGCGCGGGTGCGCGGGCGCGTGAACCTGGCAATCAACGGCAGCTTCTGGATTGGCGCGGCACTTGGTGCGGGGCTCAGCCTCGTGCTGCTCGACGCGCGGGTGATCGGCCCGGTGTGGGGCTGGCGTGCGGGCTTCGCGCTGGGCGCGGTGCTGGCAGTGGCCATCCTGCTGGTGCGGCGCGACGTGCCCGAAAGCCCGCGCTGGCTGATCGCGCATGGGCGGGCCGACGAAGCACGGCGCGTTGTCGAACGCATCGAGGCCGAAGTCGAGGCACAACACGGCCCGCTGCCGGCGCCGCAAGGCCACGTGACCTACACGGCCGCGGGCAGCAGCAGCCCGTCGATGCGCGAGGTGGCGCGCGTGCTGCTCAGGCACTACCGCCAGCGCAGCGTGGTGGCCGGCGCGCTGATGATCTCGCAGGCCTTCTTCTACAACGCGATCTTCTTCACCTACGCGCTGGTGCTCACGCGCTTCTACGACGTGCCCGCAGGCAGCGTGGCGCTCTACATCTTTCCGTTCGCGCTCGGCAATGTGCTGGGGCCGTTGCTGCTGGGCCCGCTGTTCGACAGCGTGGGCCGGCGCAAGATGATCGCGCTGACCTATGTGCTGGCCGGCGTGGGGTTGGCGCTCACGGGCTGGGCCTTCATGGCGGGCTGGCTCGATGCGCGCAGCCAGGCGCTGTGCTGGTCGGCGGTGTTCTTCCTGGCATCGGCGGCGGCAAGCTCGGCCTACCTCACGGTGAGCGAGGTGTTCCCATTGGAGATGCGGGCCATGGCCATCGCGATCTTCTATGCGATCGGCATGGGCGCGGGCGGCTTCGCGGCACCGATGCTGTTCGGCCTGCTGATCGAGACCGGCAGCCGCGGCGCGGTGACGGTGGGCTACGGCATCGGCGCCGCGCTGGTCATCGGCGCGGGGCTGCTGGCCTTGCGCCATGCGGCCGATGCGGAGCGCAAGCCGCTGGAAGAAGTGGCGCCGCCGCTGTCATCGGGGCGCTGAAGCTCAAAGCGCGCAGGTCCGGAAACCGAAGAAGCCGTCGTCGCGCTCGGGCAGCGCGAAGCTGCGGCGCTTGAGCGAACGCAGGCGCGCACGCGTCGCGAACGATGCACCGCGCAGCACGCGCGCCCGGCCGAACGCCGCCTCGGGATCGAACTCGCCACCGGCGCTCCACGGATCGGCGCGATAACCGGGCCAGGGCTGCAGCGTGCCTGCCGTCCATTCATGCACGTCGGCCCAGCGAAAGCCGCGCCGCGCGGCCGCGTGCGCCGCAATCTCCCACTCGACCTCGGTGGCAATGCGGCGCCCCGCCCAGCGGGCCCACGCATCGGCCTCCCACCAGCTCAGGTGCACGGCGCTGTGGTGCCCGGCCGCGCGCACCGTGGAACCAAAATGCTGCTGCAGCACCGAGCCGCCGGTGCCGTTGCGCGCCACGCCGATCTGCTCGACGTAGCGCGGCCCGCGCCGCCCCTCGACCTGCGCGGCCAGCCAGCGCCAACCGTCGGCATGCCACAGCGCCTCGCGGTCGTAGCCGCCATCGTCGACGAATTCGATGTACTGGTTCCAGGTGACGGGTTGCGCATCGATCTCGAACTCGGGCACGTCGATGCGGTGCGCGCTGCGCTCCTGCGAAAAAGCGAAGCCGCTCGCGGACGAGCCCAGTTCCCAGCGCGTGGCCGGCAGCAGCAGCGGCTCGCGCGTGACGGCGATGGGCGCCTGCTCGACGCCCAGGGGCAGCCCCAGCGCCTGCGCCATCACCACGAACTGCTCGCCGCGCAGGTCTTCATGGAACAGCGCCAGGCGATAGAAGTACAGGCCGGCATCGGTCTCGGCCGCGTGCTCGAGCAACTCGAGCGTGCTCTCCAGCGTTTCGAGCAGGTAGGCCTTGGTCTGGCCCAGGTCGGGCAGGTCCGTGGACCAGCGGCGCCCCGGCATGCTCTGCGCCGGGTTCCACCAATCGTCGGCGCCGGGGTCTATGGCCGCCAGCCGCGTCGGCCGCACGGGGCAATCCACGCCGAAGGCGCGCTGCGTGTTGCGGCCGATCCACCACTCGGCAAACCAGCCGATGTGACCGGCCAGCCAGACCGGCGGCACCACGCCTTCCTCTTCCGGCACGGGCGGCACCATGAGCGCCTGGGTGCCCAGTGCCTCTTCATAGAGCGACAGCAGATGCAGCGTGTGGTTGCGCGCGTCGATCAGCGCCAGCGACAACAGCTCGCGGCCGGCGCGGCACATGTCGGGCGAATCGATCGAATGGGGCAGGCCCTGGGCTCCGGAAGGCGTCGAGGAAGGCGGTGGGCGCGAGGACATGGACGATTATGAGGACCGGTCGATGGCCTCCAGACAGGCCCTGGTTTCCGGGTAAACCCGCCCAATGAAACGACGCAATACAAAGGTATGCGCGGGTAACATTCCGGGCTTTTGCGCAGCCCCCACAACGGGCCCGCGTTTTCTCTGGGCTTTGTGGGAGACACCCCTTGTCTGCATTTCTCAAATTCGCGACCGGCATGGACTGGGTCAGCGAAAAACTCGGCAAGATCGCCGGCTACGCCGTACTGGGCGCCTCGCTGATCTCCGCCGGCAACGCACTCATTCGCTACGGTCTCGATTTCAGCAAGAACTCCTGGCTCGAAATCCAGTGGTACCTGTTCGCCGCCACCGTGATGCTCGGTGCGCCCGTGGTGCTTCGCTTCAACGAGCATGTGCGCGTGGACATCATCTACGGCAAGCTCAAGGGCTACGGGCCGGTGTATGTCGACCTGTTCGGCCTCATCTTCTTTCTGCTGCCGGTGATGGGTCTGTTCACCTACCTCACCTGGCCCTTCTTCTGGAACATGTGGGTCACCGGCGAGATGTCGGGAAACATCGGCGGCCTGATCCGCTGGCCCGCCGCGCTGCTGATGCCCGTGGGCTTTGCAGCGATGTTCCTGCAGGGCGTTTCGGAAATCATCAAGCGCATTGCCTACCTGCGCGGCCTGATCCAGATGGACACGCACTACGAGAAGCCGGTGCAGTGACGGGCGCTCTTCGCGCGCCCCTTCGCTCTCTTTCAGGTTCCGCCCTCTCCCGCACCGCAGGTAAGTAGCAATGCACATGGAAAACTTCGCCCCGATCATGTTCGCGGGGCTCATCGTGATCATGCTGATCGGGTTCCCGGTCGCGTTTTCGCTCTCGGCCCTGGGCCTGATCTGCGGCTTCTTCGCCATCGAGATGGGCTGGTTCCCGGCCGGCTTCATGGCCAACCTGCCGCTCAATGTGTTCGGCATCCTGTCGAACGAGACGCTGCTTGCCATTCCGTTCTTCACCCTCATGGGAGCCGTACTGGAGAAGTGCGGACTCGCGGAGGACATGCTCGACTCGATGGGCCAGCTTTTCGGCCCGGTGCGCGGCGGCCTGGGCTACTCGGTGATCATCGTGGGCTTCATCCTCGGTGCCATCACCGGCACGGTGGCCGGCCAGGTGATCGCGATGGCGATGATCTCGCTGCCGATCATGATGCGCTACGGCTACGACATGCGCTACTCGACCGGCGTGCTCGCCGCCTCGGGCACGATCACGCAACTGGTGCCGCCCTCGCTGGTGCTCATCGTCATGGCCGACCAGCTCGGCACCGACGTGGGCCAGATGTACAAGGGCGCCTGGGGTCCGTCGATCCTGCAGGTGATCATCTTCGCGATCTACACCTTCATGGTAGGCCGCCTGCGCCCGCACTATGTGCCGGGCCTGCCCGTCACCGCGCGCACGCTGCATGGCTGGGCGCTGTGGGGCAAGTGCCTGCGCGGCATCATTCCCTCGGCCATCCTGATCTTCGCGGTGCTCGGCTCGATGGGCGGCCTGCCCTTCATGGACAACGCCATCGCCACGCCGACCGAAGCCGGTGCCATGGGCGCGGTGGGTTCGCTGATCCTGGCGCTCATCCATCGACGCCTGAGCTGGTCGCTGATGAAGGACGCGATGGAGGGCACGATGCGCCTGACGGCGATGGTGGTGTTCATCCTGATCGGCTCGCGCGTGTTCTCGCTGGTGTTCCAGGGCGTGGACGGCGCCAAGTGGATCGAGCACATGCTCGCGGGCCTGCCCGGCGGCCAGGTGGGCTTTCTGATCGCGGTGAATATCTTCGTTTTCTTCCTCGCGTTCTTTCTCGACTTTTTCGAGATCGCGTTCATCATCCTGCCGCTGCTGGGGCCGGTGGCGCACAAGCTCGGCATCGACATGGTGTGGTTCGGCGTGCTGCTGTGCGTGAACATGCAGACCTCGTTCATGCACCCGCCGTTCGGCTTTGCGCTGTTCTATTTACGGGGCATCGCGGACACCCTCTTCAAGAACGGAGCGTTACCCCGAAAGGTGGAGTCGCGCGACATTTACCTGGGCGCCATACCGTGGGTGGGCATGCAACTGCTGCTGGTGGCCATCGTGATCTTCTTCCCGCAGACGGTGACCGTGTTCCTGGAGAAAGAGAAAGTCGTCGACATCGAGAAGGTCAATCTCGACATGCCGGCCGATGCCGAGCCGCCGCCCGCGCCCGACAGCAACGGCGTGAACATGGAAGACCCGTTCGGCAACAGCAAGAAGGACGAGCCCGCCGCGCCGGCTGAAACACCGCCGGCCTCGAACGAGCCCACCAAGCCGTGAGCGAGCACGGCCCACAGGACAGCCCTCGCACCCCGCTCGAAAGCGCCGCCTTCCCGCCCCTGCTGCGCACGCTGGCGGTGGTGCTCGTGGTGGACATCTTCGCCTTCGCGCTCTGGAGCCTGCCTTCGCTGCGCACCACCACCTGGTCGACCAGCGCCCTCGTGGTGTTCGGCATCGCGGCCCTGTGCGTGGTGTGGGTCGGCTACTGGATCGTCTACAGCCGCACCCGCATCGAAGGCGACGTGCTGACGCAGACCTGGCTCTGGAACAAGCGCGTGAGTGCGCAGGACGTGGCGCAACTCAAGCTGGTGCACATCCGCATGCTCGAACGCGTGATCGCGCCGCGGCTGCTGGTTCGCCGGCGCTACGGCGGCATCACCTGGTTCCATGCCTACGACCCGCAGGTGCTGATCGCGTTCGGCGAGCAGGTGGCGCAACGCACCATTCCGTCAACGCCTGCCCCGGCGGAAACCGGGACGCACTGACGCACGCCTGCTAGCGCTGGAGCAGGCGCTCCAGCGTCTCGCGGATCGATTGCGACTTGTCGGCGCTGTCGTTGATCGCAAGGCAGCTTGGCGCATAGACCTGCTCCGCGCCGCGGGGTCCCAAGGTGGCATGGAGCTGTTCGCAGTCGCAGCGCAAGCGGCCCTTCAATGCACGGCTTCGCGCGTTGCGCACTTCGGCCACCCAACATGAATCGGCGCAGCCGCAGGCGTGGTATTCGAGCACCTCGCCCGGCTTCTTCCACGGCAGCCTGTCCGTGGCCTGGGCAGCGAGGGCGAATGCGGACATGAGCAGCGCCGCCACGAGAGGCAACATTCGGGACATCCGGCAAGGCCTGTGAGGTGGAAAGCGAAGCACTATAGCGGCCGCGCCTGCCTATGATCGGGCGCTCTTCACTACAGGGGATTGGCCGCATGCGGCGATATCTGTCACTCATGGCCGCGGCGCTCGCCTGCGTCTGCGTTCACGTTGCGCAGGCCGAGGAATGCCGGCGCTGGCCCAATGAATTCAAGCCCTACGACGGCTACACGCCGACCGGCGAGAGAGGCGCGCTGGAGCGCGACCCCGTGTGGTTTCGCTACGTGCGCGCGGTGCGTCCGGCCCACGGCGGCCCGGACGACACCCGCTATGCGCTGCGGCAGGCCGAGCCGTCGCGCAGCAAGATGCGCTACGACTCGCTCACCACGGTGTCGCTCGGCGGCACAGCCAACGGCTTCATCGCCACGCTGGACGACTGCAACACGCTGCTCGATGCGCAAGGGCGTCCGCTGGTGCCCGACCACTTCGGCGAAACCGAGATCGAGGGCAACACCACCGACAACGCGGGCCGGCCGCTGCCTATCCTCACGCTCAAGCTCTTTCGCGAGGGCCCCAACGGCGCGGACTACACCTACCTGAGATTCCAGCGCGGCACGCTCGTCACGCGCTCGCCGCACTGGTACCAGAACAGCTACAGCATCTCGCAACTGGCGATCAAATACCCGGTGCGCCCCGCCGGACTGCGGCAGGTCACGGCCGACGGAAAGGCCGGGTTGCTGCGCATGTCCGACCTGCGCGAGATCATCCCCACGCAATACGACGGCGTGGGCAGCGTCGACACGGACCCCGCGCACACGCACCAGCCGCTGCTCTTCGCGCAGTCCGGCAAAGAGATCGAACTGTTCAACCTGAACGGGCAACGCATCGACGTGCCCCGCTTCCATCGCTTCGAGGCGCATGCGGCGGCCGATGCGGCGCCGGCTTATCTCTCGCTGATCGACGACGAACGCAAGACCTGTCGCC
This sequence comes from Variovorax sp. PAMC26660, assembly GCF_014302995.1. Lineage (NCBI taxonomy): Bacteria > Pseudomonadati > Pseudomonadota > Betaproteobacteria > Burkholderiales > Comamonadaceae > Variovorax > Variovorax sp. PAMC26660. Next base: position 4,487,050 of record NZ_CP060295.1, on the reverse strand, counting down.
TCTACCTCGACGGCATGCGTGCGCTGCTCCCCGACGAACTGCCGATGGAGGGGCACGGCTGCCCCTCCATCTGGCGCAGTGACGGCGCGCTGATCTTCGCGGACGCCTCCGGCTTGCTGCGCGGCTATGCCGTGACTGCAGACGGCGCGACTTCTGCGCTGTTCCAGGGCGTGCCGGGCAAGATCGAAGCGCGGTTGCCATCGGGTGTGATGGTGCTGCGCACGGTGGCAGCCAACGGCGGCAAGGACAGCTTCAGGCTCGCGCGCAAGTCCGGCGAGAACCTGACGGACGATGTCTACAACGGCTTCACCAACCTGGGCTGCGGAGCGCTGCGCGTGCAGCGCGGCACGACCTGGTATTCGCTGCAGCCCGACGGCAGCCTCAACACCCAGATGTTCTACCCCTTCAGTTGCTGACCAGCCGGCGCGGCCTGTCGAAACATCACCTGCACTTCGGCGGCACGCGCCCTCAACTGGCCGCAGCCGCCGTCGATGTCCTGGCCGGCCGAATTGCGCAGCTTGGTCAGGATGCCGCGCTCGTGCAGCGTGCGGGCCATCTGTTCGCAGCGCTCCCACGACGGACGACTGAACGCCACGCCATCCACCGCGTTGAAGGGAATCATGTTCAGCACGCCGTACTTGCCGGACAGCAGCCTGACGATGCCCTCGATTTCCTCCGGCCCGTCGTTGACGCCTTCCAGCAGCGTCCACTGGTACTGGATGGGGTAGCCGGTGGCACGCGCATAGCGCTCGCCCGCGGCGACCAGTTCTTCGGGCGTCATGTTCGGCGCGCGCGGAAGCAGCTTCTTGCGCAGGTCAGCCTGGGTCGTGTGCAGCGAGAGGGCCAGCGCAGGCCTGACGCGCTCCTGGAGCAGCCTGTCGAACACGCGTGGATCGCCCACCGTGGAGAACACCAGGTTCTTGTGGCCGATGTTGCCCACCGTGCCGAGAAGGTCGATGGCCTCGATCACGTTGTCCAGGTTGTGGGCCGGTTCGCCCATGCCCATGAACACCACCTTGCGCACCGGCCGGCGCATGCGCGCAAGCGCAACCTGGGCAATGATCTCGGCGCTTCCCACCTGGCGCAGCAAGCCGTCGCGGCCCGTCATGCAGAACTGGCATCCGACCGCGCACCCCACTTGGGACGAGACGCACAGGCCGTCCCGGGGCAGCAACACGCTCTCCACGGTCTGGCCGTCCGCAAGGGCGACCAACAGCCGCTCGGAACCGTCGGCGCCGGGGTGCACCGCGTGGATGCGTGCCAGTCCCGCCAGCTCGGCTTCAATGGACGGCAGGGCCTCCAGCAGCGACGACGGAAAGAAGGTTCCCGGCAAACGCCGGCCGCTGTTGCGGGGCAGCGCATGGGACCACAGCCGCAGGATGCGCTGCTCGTGGCTGGGGCCGGCCCCGGCTTCCCGCAGGCGTCGTTTCAGTTCGTGGATTCGCATGCGCGGGCTCGGGTCGACATGCGGCAGATTGTGCACGGCGGCCTCTTCACAGAGAGACTGGCAACGATCATTCCCAATGCCTGCATGCCAAAAGGTGCTTGGCGAACAGGGCTCCAATGAGCTAAAAGCCCGATGGGGCGAATGCCGATTTTCCGGGCCCGCTCGACGAAGGCAAGCGCTCTGCCAGGTTCCTGGGCCGCTTGCTCACAAGAACATATCAACCGAGGGTTTCAAATGCAGTTTGGATGGATGGTTCGCGCGCTGTCACTTGCAGCGGCTTCGACGATTTTTCTTGGCCTGTCCGCTTGCGGAGGGGGTGGGGGCGGCGGAGGCGGAGGTGGCATTCCCTTCGTGCCGCCAGTCACGGCACCGCCGACTGGGGCCCCGGTTGCACCGCCTACAACAACCAGCCGGGTGGTGGCCGACACGATCGTCTCGACAAGGACGGGAGCGGCCTACAGCCTCGAGATCTATCTGCCCGCTTCCTACGATGGCAGTTCGACCAACTATCCGGTCATTTATGCGTTGGACGGCGACGCGATATTCAATCCGCCAGGCAATCGCTTTTCAAACCTGAAAGACATCCTGGACCAGCGAAACACCCAGGCGATCCTTGTCGGCATCGGCGGCACGGCCCGCAGAACCACCGACTACGTGCTGCCCGGGGCCGTGCCGTACCACGACTTCCTGACCTCGGAGCTTGTGCCTTTCATCGAAGCGAAGTACCGCAGCGATACGAAGAAGCGCATGCTGACGGGCCTGTCGCTCAGCGGCAGCATGACCGGCATCGTGCTGTTTCTCGAAGGCGCAAAAAACAACCTGACCTTCTCGTACTTCCTGTCGTTCGAGGGCACGTACGACGGCCAGGGAACACGGTACCAAGACCTTGAGCAGGCCATGCACGACGGCCTCGCAGGCAACCCGTTGCCGGCAACGCTCTTTCTGACGCGCTGCGCCACCGTTTCGTCGTGCAACTTCAATCCGGTGGACGGGATGTACCAGCGCCTCCTGGCCAGAGGGTATCCAGGCTTCACGGTCACTGAGACGACTTACTCGACCACCCACGGGAAAACCGACATTCCCTCTTTCACCGACGCGATCGCCAAAATACTGCCGTAGATCGCCGGCCGATGTTCTTCAGTGCCCCATGAAAAAGCCCCGCCAAAACCGCAGTCTGTGTAAATAGTCTGCCGGCCGCTTGAATTGAGATGCCCCGCGAGAGCGGGGCATTTTTCATTGGGGCGAGGAATGCCCCAAGGGCCTCAACCCCGCAGCGCCTGGAGCATCCAGGGCGCGCCCTTCATGTTGAACAGCGCACCGTACTTGCCGGTGAGCAGTCTGACGATGCCTTCGATCTCCTCCGGCCCGTCGTTGACGCCTTCCTGTGCACGCCGGCCTCTTCCATGTTCTGCATCTGCTTTCGCTGCCGGCCCCCTGTCGCCCGTTGCAGCGGCCCTCCTGCGCGACGCTCGCAGCAGGCAGAATGCGGCCACGACCGGCTCTTCAGGCCCTTCCGGCCCTCGGCGAAAAATCAATCTTCGATGACCATGCGCAAGATCAGCACCGCCACCGCCGCCCTCCTCGCTGCCATCGCCCTGGCCGTCGCGGCCTGGTTTCTCGCACTCGCCAGTTCACCCGTCACCGGCCCGCAGCCCATGGCCTGGCACAAGGCCGACGGCTCGCCGCCGACGGTGGCCGCCGATGCCGCCTCTCGCTTTCGCGGCTGCAGCCTGGTCGACGTCAACCTCGACATGGCGGTGTGGAACGGCGGCGTGATCGTGCCGTGCCGCGACGAGGCGCTGGGCATCGGCTGGGCATTTCTCGATCCGCGAACGCAGCAAGCCACACTGCGATGGCCGCTGATGCAGAACGGTGACGTGCTGTTCACCCAGGGGATCGTTCCCGGCCCCGGCCGGCGGCTCGCCATCGTGTTCCAGCAGGCGATCACGGGCGACTCGTTCGTAGCCATCGCCAACGCCGACGGCTGGGAGCGCGCGCCCCAGAACCTCGGGCACGTGCGCTACCTGGCCGGTGCGTGGGTCGGCAACCAGTTCGAACTCGCCGTGGTGTCAACCACCGCTGAAGACAGGTACGGCTTGTCGGCGGCGGTGAAGGTGATCGCCATCGAAGGCACCGAGCGGCGCGAACGCGTCGCCGTTCCGGCCTGCGGCACCGACTGCCACACGCCGCAGATGGCCTACCGCGCCGGTGGGCGCTGGGTGTTCGAAGACACCGGCCGCGCCGTCGCCGAAGGCGGCGAGTCCGTCGCACCGATCTTCCCCGGCCGCACGCTCTACGAGGGCGACGTCGATCTCGTCGCGCAGGGCAAGCTCCGCACGCCCGACACGCTCTCGCTCGGACTCAAGGACACGCCCGGAATCGGCGCCGACGGCAAGCCCACGCAGGCCGCGCCGCCGCCGCCGTGGAGCGGCATGCGGGTCGTGCGGCAGAACCGCTTCACCATCGACGAGAGCGCCGTGCGCCGCCGGCCGCAGTGGGCCGACGCCTCGCTGCGTGCCATCACCGAGCAGGTCGGCGACCGCGCGTTGACATGGCATACCGACGACAGCGACAAGGTCCGCATTACCGACGCACGGCAACCCGCGATCGACACGATGTCGGCACTGGCCGCGGTGGCGCAATGGCCGCAGGGCCTGGCGTCCCGCCTGTTCCTGCCCGACGCAACGGGCGGCTTCTGGCTGGTCGACAGCGCTGGCGAATCCATTCACCTGGACCACGCGCTGCGCCGCACCGACCCACTGCCACTGCGCGCTCACCTCCAGTCGTCGCGCAGCGCGCTGCCGGTGTACGCGCTGGGCTGGGCGCTGTTCGGGCTGCCGATATTGCTGCTCGTGTGCGTGGGGCTTTCGCTGTGCATCGCGCCTCGCCGGACTGGGGTTCGGGAACGGGCGATCAAGCTCGCCTCGGTGCTGTACCTGGTCAGCGCGGGATGGGCGTTGATGCAGGTCGTGCCGCTGCTCTGAAAGGGTGGCTGCCGGAGCCGGCGCGCAGCCCCACCACTGCACAATTGCGCCATCAAGAACACCGGGCCCCGGAATGAATCAAGCAAGCTTCGGCAAGGCCATCCCCGTACTCGCGTCACTCGACCTGGTGCGCACCCTGGATTTCTACAAGAACGTGCTTGGCTTCCAGACGCAGCACTTTGAAGATTTTTCCTATGGCATCGCGGAGCGCGGTGACACCGAGCTGCACTTCTGGGCCTGCAACGACAGGCACATTGCCGAGAACACGTCGTGCTACCTGCGCGTGGCGGACATTGCCGCCGTGCACGCGGAACTCAGCGCCAAATTGCCTTCGGTCCAGGACGTGGTGCGCACGGCATGGGGCATGGACGAGCTGTATGTGATCGACCCGGACGGCAACCTCATCAAGTTCGGCCAGGAGTCGGCTGGCGCGCCCTAGCAGGTGCCACGCGCGGGCCCGGCACGCCCCTGCGCAGCCGACGAAAAAAAGCCCCGCCGGAACCGGCAGGGCTTTTTGTACAGGAGCGCGAAGGCGCCGCGCGCTTACAGCTTCTGCTGTTGCATGAAGCGGTCGAACGTGCCTTCGGTGTAGCGGAACCAGGCGTTCTGGTCGGCCAGGAATTTCGACCAGTCGCCGTAGATCTTCTTCCACTCCGGGTTGCTGTTGTTCAGGTCCGAGTAGATCTGCTGGGCCGACTTGAAGGCCGCGTTCATCACGTCCTGCGAGAACGGGCGCAGCTTCGTGCCCGAGCCCACGAGCTGCTTGAGCGCGACCGGGTTCTTGGCGTCGTACTTGGCGGTCATCGTGATGTTGGCGTGCGCGGCAGCCGCTTCGACGATGGCCTTGTACTCGGCAGACAGGCCTTCCCACGCCTTGGTGTTGATGTAGAAGTCCAGCTCGGGGCCGCCTTCCCACCAGCCGGGGTAGTAGTAGAACGGCGCGATCTTGTTGAAGCCCAGCTTCTGGTCGTCATACGGGCCGACCCATTCCAGGCCGTCGAGCGTGCCCTTTTCGAGCGCGGGGTACAGGTCGGCACCGGGGATCGATTGCGGGATCACGCCGAAGGGTTCGAGCACCTTGCCGGCAAACGGGTTGGTGCGGAACTTCAGGCCCTTCAGGTCGGCGACCGACTTGATTTCCTTGCGGAACCAGCCGCCCATCTGCGCGCCGGTGTTGCCGCCCGGCAGGTTGATGATGTTGTACTTGGCATAGAACGCGCGCATCAGCTTCAGGCCGTTGCCTTCGTACATCCATGCGTTCTGCTGGCGGGTGTTCATGCCGAAGGGCACTGCGCAGCCCAGGCAGAAGGTCGGGTCCTTGCCGTAGAAATAGTACGGGGCCGTGTGGGCCATTTCGACCGACGCGTTCTGCACGCCGTCCACCACGCCGAACGCGGGCATCAGCTCGCCACCGGCGTGCACGGAAATCTGGAACTTGCCGCCCGTCATGTCACTGACGCTCTTGGAGAACGTCTCGGCCGTGCCGAAGATGGTGTCCAGCGACTTGGGAAAGCTGGACGCCAGGCGCCAGCGAACGGTGGCCTGGGCATGCACCGCGGGTGCGATACCGGCAGCCAGAACGCCCGCGATGCCGGCGTTTTTGATGAGGGAACGACGATCCATTGGTAGCTCTCCGAGTTCTTGGAATAAAAACAAAACGCGGCTTGTGACCGCGTTGGGGACTTTGGTTTAAGTCGGGGCGATTGTAAAAACGCGCTTACAGGCGTCCGGCGGGGGTTTACCCTGCGGGCCTCCCCACAGGCGGCGCGCGATCCGGAGGGTGTTGCAGGCGAGGCATAAAATGTTACTTCGCCTTCATCACTCAAAACCACCGAGGCATCCAACAGATGATCCGTTCTATCCCTTTCAAACCCGCACTCTTCGCACTCGTTGCCGCCACTGCATTCGGTAGCGCACAGGCCGCCGACATCAAGATCGGCGTTGCCGCAGCCCTGTCGGGTGGTGCCGCGCAATATGGCTCGGCCATCCGCAACGGCTTCCAGCTCGCGGCCGACGAGATCAACGCCGCCGGCGGCATCAATGGCGACAAGATCGTGCTGGCCATCGAGGACGAGCAAGGCAAGAAGGAAGACGCCATCAACGTCTTCAAGAAGCTCATCTTCCAAGACAAGGTCCTGATGACCTTCGGCCCCACGCTGTCGAACTCGGCGCAGGCTGCCGACCCGATCGCCCAGGCCGCCAAGACCGTGGCCTTCGGCACCTCGAACACCGCCGACGGCATCACCTCGATCGGTGACTACATCTTCCGCAACTCGGTGACCGAAGCCGACGTGCTGCCCGAAACGCTGCGCGTGGCCATCAAGCACGCCAACGTGAAGAAGGTCGCCGTGCTCTACGGCAACGACGACGTGTTCACCAAGAGCGGCTACGACAACTTCAAGAAGGCACTGGAAGACCTGAAGCTGCCGGTGACCACCACCGAGACCTTCGCCAAGGGCGACGTGGACTTCAAGGCCCAGCTCACCAAGATCAAGGCCACCAACCCCGACGCCATCGTGCTGTCCGCACTGCTGGCCGAAGGCGCACCGGTGATGGTGCAGGCGCGCCAGCTCGGCCTGAACGTGCCGATCATCGGCGGCAACGGCATGAACTCGACCAAAATCTTCGAGTTGGCCAAGGGCAGCTCGGACAACCTGTACGTCGGCAGCCCCTGGTCGGCCAGCAACGCCACGCCCGAGAACACCAAGTTCCAGAAGGCCTACAACGACAAGTACAAGGCAGCGCCGGACCAGTTCGCGGCGCAAGCCTATGACGGCCTGTACGTCGTGGCGCAGGCGCTCAAGGGCGTGAAGCTGTCGGGCAACCTCGCGGCCGACCGCAGCGCACTGCGCGACGCCCTGCCCAGCGTGAAGTGGACCGGTGCCACCGGCGCCTTCACCTTTGCACGCGCCAAGGACAAGGCCGGCAAGCCCGCCGGCTACGACGCCCAGCAGCAGGCCATCGTGAGCGTCACGAAGGGCACTGCGTTCGTGATCGAGAAGTAAGCACCGCCAGTGCGGGACCGCGTTGCGCGGCCCGCCGGTGCTCTTCGCATGGCGCAGGCCTCCTGCGCCGTTTTCTTTTTTGATTTGCCGTGGCGCTGTGCCGCGGCCTGACGGAAGCCCATCGTGCTCGATCAGCAGCTTGTCAACGCCTTGTCGCTCGGATGCGTCTACGCACTCTTCGCGCTCGGCTTCACACTCATCTTCGGCGTGCTCGGCGTCATCAATCTCTCGCACGGCGCGGTGTTCATGGTGGGCGCCTATGCGGCGGCCGAATTCATGCGCGTGTCGGGCATGCCGCTGTGGGTCGGACTGCCGTTCGCCTTCGCGTTCTGCGGCGTCATGGGGTTCCTGATCGACGTGCTGGTGCTCAAACCGCTGCGCAAGCGCAACGCACCCCACCTGATTCCGATGATCGCCACCATCGGCGTGGCCATCATCCTGAACAACGGCATCCAGGGCATCTTCGGCGCGGAGAACCTGCGCTTCCCGGCCGGCACCATTCCCGACGACGCGCTGGTGTTCGCCGGCATCCACGTCACCGTGCTCGAACTGGGCATCGTGCTGGCGTCGTTCGTGCTGATGGGCGTGCTGATGCTGTCGCTGCAGCGCACGCAACTGGGCCGCGCACTGCGCGCGATTGCCGAGTCGCCCAAGGCGGCGTACCTCGTGGGCGTGAACGTCGAAGGCCTGTTCTACCTGACCTCGTTCGTGGCCGCCGGCCTGGGCGGCGTGGCGGGCGTGCTGATCGGCCTGTACTCCAACGCCCTCTTCCCGCTGATGGGCCAGCCGATGCTCGAAAAAGGCATCGCGGTGATCATCCTGGGCGGCATGGGCGACATTCGCGGCGCGCTGCTCGGCGGCCTGTTCCTCGGCTTCGCCGAGGTGCTGTCGGTGGCCTATGTGGGCTCCAACATGCGCGACGCGGTGGCCTTCGGCCTGCTGTTCCTGGTACTGCTGGTGCGCCCCAAGGGCCTGTTCGGCTCGCTGAAGGAGCGCAAGGTCTAAATGGAAGCCCTCGACAACTTCTGGTCGGTCTACAGCAACCTGGTGCTCTCGCTGGGCATCAACAGCCTGCTGGCACTCTCGATCTGGCTCACGCTCTCCTGCGGCATGCTGGCCCTGGCCAACGCCGCATTCATGGGCATCGGTGCGTACACCGCGTCGATCCTCACGCTGAGCTATGGCGTGCCGTTCCCGGTCGCCATTGCCGCCGGCATGGCAGCGCCCGCATTGGTCGCCTTCATCATCGGCAAGCCGACGCTGCGCCTGTCGGGCGTGTACCTCGCGATGGCCACGCTGGCCTTCGGCGAAGTGGTGCGCATCGCCATCCTGAACGCCGAGTCGCTCACGGGCGGCGCGCTGGGCCTGAACGGCATTCCGCAATCGACCCAGTGGTGGCACGTGGCGCTGGCGCTTGTGCTCGTGCTGCTGGTGCTGTGGCGCATCCGCCGCTCCAAGGTCGGCCGCGCCTTCGAGGCCATCAAGGAAGACGAAACCGCTGCCGGCCTGATGGGCATCGACGTGGCGGGCCACAAGATGCTGGCCTTCGTGCTGGGCGGCGCCATCGCCGGCCTGGCGGGCACGCTCAATGCGCACCTGACCTTCTTCATCGGCCCGGCCGAGTACGGCTTCAACCGCGCGGTCGACATCCTCACGATGGCGATTCTTGGCGGCATCGGCAGCCTCACCGGCCCGGTGCTGGGCGGCACCATCCTCACGCTGCTGCCTGAAATGCTGCGTGGCCTGGGCTCCTTCCGCCTGGTGGTCAATGGCTTCATCCTGGTGCTGATCGTGCTGTTCCTGCCCAAGGGCATCTGGGACCCGGCACGCATCCGCCAGTGGTTCGCACGCAAGGGGAGCGCGGCATGAGCGACAACACGCTTTTGACACTCAAGAACGTGTCGCGCCACTTCGGTGGCCTCAAGGTCCTGCAGGACGTGAGCCTGGACATACCCAAGGGCGGCATCTTCGGGCTCATCGGCCCGAACGGTGCTGGCAAGACCACGGTGTTCAACCTGATCACCGGCCTGCTGCCGACCACCAGCGGCACCATCCATTTCGAAGGCCAGGACCTGGCAGGCCGTAAGCCCTTCCAGATCACCCGTGGCGGCATTGCGCGCACCTTCCAGAACATCCGCATCTTCAAGGAGATGTCGCTGCTGGAGAACGTGACGGTCGGCATGGACGCCAAGCTGCGCTACGGCCCCTTCGGCCTGCTCGCCGGCTCGGGCCTGTTCCGCAGCGAGGAAAAGCGTGCACGTGACCGCGCGCGCGAACTGCTCAGCTGGGTCAAGCTCGACCACAAGGCGAACGACGTGGCCGACAACCTCTCGTACGGCGACCAGCGCAAGCTGGAGCTGGCGCGCGCGCTGGCCACCGAGCCCAAGCTGCTGCTGCTCGACGAGCCGGTCGCCGGCATGAACAGCACCGAAAAGAGCGAGCTGATGGTGGAGATCGAGAACATCGCGGCGCGCGGCTTCACGGTGTTCATGATCGAGCACGACATGCGCTTCGTGATGGGCCTGTGCCAGCAGATCGCGGTGCTGAACTTCGGCCGCATCATCGCGCGCGGCGGGCCCGAGCAGATCCGCAACGACCCGCAAGTGATCGAGGCCTACCTTGGCCGCGAAGACGACGAAGCCACCAACGACCAGGAGGCCGCTGCATGAGCGCCGCAACGAGCAACCCCTTGCTGCAGGTGCAGGACCTGAAGGTGAACTTCGGGCACGTGCAGGCCGTGAAGGGCATCGACTTCGAGCTGCACGAAGGGCAGATCACCACGCTGGTCGGCGCCAATGGCGCCGGCAAGTCGACCACGCTGTTGGCCCTCTCGGGACTGGTGAAAAAGGCCTCGGGCCGCGTGACCTTCGCGGGCCAGGACATCGGCGCGCTGTCGCCGCACAAGATCGTGGCCGGCGGCGTGGTGCAGGTGGCCGAAGGCCGCGCCACGCTGACAACGTTGACGGTGCGCGAGAACCTCGAACTGGGCGCCTACACGCGGCGCGACGGTACGGCGGCGCGCATTGCCGACCTGGAACGCATCTACGCGCTGTTCCCGGTACTGAAGGACCGGGCCGACGGCCTGGCCGGCAATCTTTCGGGCGGCGAGCAGCAGATGCTGGCCATCGGCCGGGCCCTGATGGCCAAGCCGCGCGTGCTGCTGCTGGACGAGCCTTCGATGGGTCTGGCGCCGATCATCGTGCAGGACATCTTCCGCACGCTGCGCGAGATCAACAAGCAGGGGCTGACGATCTTTCTGGTGGAGCAGAACGTGCGGCAGGCACTGAAGATCGCGGACCGGGCGTATGTGATCGAGACGGGGTCGATCGTGCTGTCGGGTACGGGGCGCGAGTTGCTGGGCAACCCGAAGGTACAGGACGCGTACCTGGGCAGTTGACGGTTTTTGCCTTTGTCTTTTTCCCTCCCCTCCCGGGGGAGGGTCAGGGTGGGGGCACGGCGGCCTTTGAACTGCAGCGGCATTTTCAAGGCCGCGGGCCCTGTTCGCCGCGCTGTGTTTGACGTGCACTGCTCAGGGCGCTGCTGTTCAGGGCGCGTGCGAATGACACCGGGTGCTCCCCTCCGCGAATGTCCCCCGCTTCGCGCCTCCTTTATTTCGCTGCGGGGAGCACCCGGCGTCATTCGCACCTGGGCATGCTGCTGGAGTGCAGCCGATCAACGACCGCTCTGTCCAACGCTCACGCCGATACGGGGCTCTTTTTCGCGAAATAAAGGAGGAGCGAAGCGGGGGACATTCGCGAAAAAGAGCACCGTGTCGGCGTGGGCGTCGCCCTGAACAGCAGCGCACGAAACAACAGCACCAAGAGCCCCCATCCCAGCCTTCCCCCGGAAGGGGAAGGAGCAATACACGGAACCTCAGGCGCGGCCGAAGCGGTCCGCGATGGACTTCTCGATGCCCGGTGCATCAAGACCGATACCGGACATCAGCTTCGCCGGGTCACCGTGTTCGATGAACTGGTCGGGCAGGCCCAGTTGCAGCACCGGCTTCAGCAGGTTCGCGACCTGTAGCGCTTCGAGCACCGCACTGCCCGCGCCACCCATCGTGGCGCCATCTTCGAGCGTGACGATGGCGTCGTGCGTGCGCGCAACCTTCAACAGCAGTTCGACGTCAAGCGGCTTGGCCCAGCGCATGTTGACCACCGTGGCATCGAGCGACTCGGCGGCAGTGAGCGCCGGGTACAGCAAGGTGCCGAAAGCCAGGATCGCGATGCGCTTGCCTTCGCGGCGCACTTCACCCCTGCCGAAAGGCAATGCTTCGAGCGTGAGGTGCGGCGTGACGCCAGCACCCGCGCCGCGCGGATAACGCACCGCCACCGGATGGTTCTGCTCGTAGGCGCTGGACAACAGTTGCCGGCACTCGCGCTCGTCGGCCGGACAGGCAATGCTCATGTTGGGAATGCAGCGCAGGAACGGGATGTCGTAAGCACCCGCGTGCGTGGCACCGTCGGCACCGACAAGGCCCGCGCGGTCGAGCGCGAACACCACTGGCAGGTTCTGGATCGCGACGTCGTGGATCAGTTGGTCATACGCGCGCTGCAGGAAGGTCGAATAGATCGCCACCACCGGCTTCAGGCCTTCGCAGGCGAGGCCTGCCGCGAAGGTCACGGCGTGCTGCTCGGCAATGCCCACGTCGTAATAACGATCAGGGAAGCGCTGCTCGAACTCGACGAGCCCCGAGCCTTCGCGCATCGCGGGCGTGATGCCCACGAGCCGGCCATCGTGCGCGGCCGTGTCGCACAGCCACTGGCCGAACACCTGCGTGAAGGTCTGCTTGGCCACCGCGGTGGACTTGACCAGACCGACCTGCGGATCGAATTTGCCAGGGCCGTGGTAGGCCACCGGGTCGGCCTCGGCCAGCTTGTAGCCCTGGCCCTTCTTCGTGACCACATGCAGGAACTGCGGGCCGTCGAGGTGCTTCAGATTTTCGAGCGTGGGCACCAGCGAATCGATGTCGTGCCCGTCGATCGGGCCGACGTAGTTGAAGCCGAACTGCTCGAACAGCGTGGCCGGAACCACCATGCCCTTGGCATGCTGCTCGAAGCGCTTGGCCAGCTCGAACAGCGGCGGCGCCGCGCGCAGCACGCTCTTGCCGACGTTCTTGGCGGCGGCGTAGAAGTTGCCGCTCATCAGTTGCGCCAGGTAGCGGTTGAGCGCACCCACGGGCGGGCTGATCGACATGTCGTTGTCGTTCAGGATCACCAGCAGCTTGCAGTCGCACACGCCGGCGTTGTTGAGCGCCTCGAAGGCCATGCCGGCCGTCAGCGCACCGTCGCCGATGATGGCCACGGTGTAGCGGTCTTCACCCTTTTGCTTGGCCGCCATCGCCATGCCGAGCGCGGCCGAGATGCTGGTGGACGAATGCGCGGTGCCGAAGGTGTCGTACTCGCTCTCGCTGCGCTGTGGAAAGCCGGAGATGCCGCCGATCTGCCGCAGCGTGGGCATGCGCTCGCGCCGGCCCGTGAGGATCTTGTGCGGATAGGTCTGGTGGCCCACGTCCCACACCAGCCGGTCATGCGGCGTGTTGAACACGTGGTGCAGCGCGACTGTGAGTTCGACCGTGCCGAGGTTGGAACTCAGGTGGCCGCCGGTGCGCGAGACGTTGTCGAGCACGCAGGCGCGCACTTCATCGGACAGTTGCCGGAGCTGGGCCCGGTCGTATTTGCGGATCGGCGAGGGGTCGTGGAGTGTGGGGAGCAGCGGAGCCATGGGGAGGTTTTGTTCTTTTCTCAGCGGTCGCGGTCGACCACCATGTGGGCCAGGGCACGCAGTGCGGCGGTATCGGCCAGGCCGCTGCGCGCAAGCGCGGCCAGCGCGTCGGCCAGCAGTTGGCGGGCCTGCACGCGTGCGCCGTCCAGGCCCAGCAGCGACACGTAGGTGGGCTTGTCGGCCGCAGCGTCCTTGCCGGCGGTCTTGCCCAGGGTCTGGGAATCGGCGGTGACGTCGAGGATGTCGTCGACCACCTGGAACGCGAGGCCGATGGCCGCGCCGTAGTCGCGCAGGGCGGCCAGGGCCGTCGGCGTGACATGGCCGCAGGCAGCGCCCATCTCGACGCTGCCCTGCAGCAGCGCGCCGGTCTTCAGGCGATGCATTTCGCGCAGTTGCGCTTCGTTCAGTGCAATGCCGACGCTGGCAAGGTCGATCGCCTGGCCGCCAGCCATGCCCTGGCTGCCAGCGGCGCGCGCCAGCAGGCGGCACAGCGCGGCCTGCGTGGAGGACGGCACCTCATCGCCCTCGGGCGTGAGCAGCTCGAAGGCCAGGGCCTGCAGCGCATCGCCGGCCAACAGGGCGTCGGCCTCGCCGAACTTCACGTGCACGGTGGGCTTGCCGCGGCGCAGCACGTCGTTGTCCATGCACGGCAGGTCGTCGTGCACCAGCGAATAGGCGTGGATCAGTTCGGTGGCGCAGGCTGCGCGCAGCGCGGCAGCTTCATTGCCGCCGACCGCCTCGCTGGCCGCGAGCACCAGCAAAGGCCGCAGCCGCTTGCCGCCGTCGAGCACGGCATAGCGCATGGCGTCGCCCAGCAGCACGGGTGCATCGACGCCGACCCAGCGCGACAGCGCTGCTTCAACATTCGCCAGATGCGGCTCGCTCCAGCCGGCGAGGCGGGCGGCGTCCCAATCGGTGGAGGTCACGGGGACTGCGCTCATTCGGCGGTCCACGTCTTCAGGCTGCCCGCGTCGAGCACCTTGATCTGGTCTTCGACCGCCTGCAGCTTGTCGCGGCAAAAAGCCAGCAGCGCGGCGCCGCGCTGGTAGCTGCCAAGCAGTTGATCGAGGGGCAACTGGCCCGATTCGAGTTCTGCAACCAGTTGTTCCAGTTCCTGGAGCCCGGCTTCGTAGCTGGCGGGCAGCGGGCCGGTATCGGGCGTTGCCGCCGGGCTGGACGAGGAAGGGGAAGGCACCTTGGGCATGCAACGAAACGTGGGTGAAACCGGGCATTTTAGGGCGGGGGCCAAAACAGGGGCCCGCGGGTACAATGCGAACTTCTCTCGTTGGCGACACACCAACACTCCTCTCGGGCCGTCGACCCTTCCAGACGGCGCCTTCCGTTCTTCCTCTTTCTCTCCCTGTGGGGAGCTTGGTCAGGTCCTCCATGTCTGATTTAAGTCTTCAACTGCAGCAGGCCGCGAGCCAACTTCCAGTTTCAGCGTATTTCGACGAGGCGCTGTATGCGCGCGAAATGCAAAACCTTTTTGCGCGAGGGCCCCGCTATGTCGGCCATCGCCTCGCCGTGCCCGAAATGGGCAACTTCCATACGCTCCCGCAGGAGCACCAGGGCCGTGCGCTGGTTCACACGCCCAAGGGCGTGGAGCTGATCTCCAACGTCTGCCGGCACCGCCAGGCGTTGATCCTTCAGGGCCGGGGCCAGCTCGACAACAAGACGGGCGGCAACATCGTCTGCCCGCTGCACCGCTGGACCTACGCCGCGAGCGACCCGCGCAGCACGGGCACGCTGATCGGCGCCCCGCACTTCGACCAGGACCCCTGCCTCAACCTGCACAACTACCCACTCACCGAGTGGAACGGTCTTCTGTTCGAGAAAAACACCGACGGTTCCGGGCCCGACGTGGCAGCCAACATGGCCGGCCTCGGCCCGCAGGCCGACCTGGATTTCAGCGGCTACGCGCTCGACCGGGTCGAGCTGCACGAGTGCAACTACAACTGGAAGACCTTCATCGAGGTCTACCTCGAGGACTACCACGTGGGCCCGTTCCACCCGGGTCTGGGCAGCTTCGTCACCTGCGACGACCTGCGCTGGGAGTTCAACCAGAACTATTCGGTGCAGACGGTGGGCGTGGCCAACCGCCTGGGCCGCGCGGGCAGCCCGGTCTACCAGAAGTGGCAGGAGCAACTGCTCAAGTACCGCGACGGCAAGCCGCCCAAGTACGGCGCCATCTGGCTGACCTACTACCCGCACGTGATGGTCGAGTGGTATCCGCATGTGCTCACCGTATCGACGCTGCATCCGGTCAGCCCGACCAAGACGCTCAACATGGTCGAGTTCTTCTACCCCGAGGAAATCGTCGCCTTCGAGCGCGAATTCGTCGAGGCCCAGCAGGCCGCCTACATGGAAACCTGCGTGGAAGACGACGAGATCGCCGAGCGCATGGACGCCGGCCGCCGCGCGCTGATGCTGCGCGGCGACAACGAGACCGGCCCCTACCAGAGCCCGATGGAAGACGGCATGCAGCAGTTCCACGAGTGGTACCGCAGCGCGATGCAGAACGCCTGACCGTCAATGAACAGCGCATCGACGGGTGGTGTTCGGGGAACACCGCGGAACCGGCTTCGCCGG
Source organism: Variovorax sp. PAMC26660 (assembly GCF_014302995.1). Lineage (NCBI taxonomy): Bacteria > Pseudomonadati > Pseudomonadota > Betaproteobacteria > Burkholderiales > Comamonadaceae > Variovorax > Variovorax sp. PAMC26660. The sequence goes on along the minus strand of NZ_CP060295.1, from coordinate 4,471,301 downwards.
GCCGCAGGTGTTGCCCCCGGTGAGGGGGTTGGAGAAGCGACACGAAGTGCGCGAAGCCTGGGGGAGAACCAATAATGCAAGCGCTCTGGATGGTGCTCGGCGCCTTTTTGTTCGCCACCATGGGGGTGGTCGTCAAGATCGCCTCGGCCTGGTTCAACAGCGGTGAACTGGTGCTCGGACGAGGCCTGATCGGCATCGTTTTTCTCTGGCTGCTGGCACGCAATCGCGGCGTTTCGCTGGCAACCCAGTACCCCGGCATGCACGCCTGGCGCAGCACCATCGGCGTGATCTCGCTGGGCGCGTGGTTCTACGCCATCGCGCACATGCCGCTGGCCACGGCCGTCACGCTCAATTACATGAGCAGCGTGTGGATCGCAGCCTTCCTCGTCGGTGGCGCGCTGCTGGCCTGGGTGCCGGTGCCCGGCCGCGACGGCCGCGTGGCCCGACCGCCCTTGCAGGCACCGCTGGTGCTCACGGTGCTGGCGGGCTTCGCCGGCGTGGTGCTGATGCTCAAGCCCTCGGTGGATGCGAGCCAGGGCTTCGCGGGCCTGCTCGGCCTGCTGTCGGGGGTGACGGCCGCCTTTGCCTACATGCAGGTGGTGGCACTGTCGCGCATCGGCGAGCCCGAGCTGCGCACGGTGTTCTATTTCGCGGTCGGCTCGGCCGTGGCGGGTGGCATTGCCACGGCCGCCACAGGCTTCTCGGGTGCGGGCTCGTGGACATGGCCGCATGCGCTGTGGCTGCTGCCGATCGGCCTGCTGGCCGCCCTCGGACAACTGTGCATGACACGCGCCTACGCCACGGCCAAGACGCAAAGCGGCACACTGCTGGTGGCCAACCTGCAGTACTCGGGCATCATCTTCGCGGCGTTCTACAGCGTGGTGGTGTTCAACGATCACATCGACGGCGCCGGCTGGGGCGGCATGACGCTCATCATCGTGAGCGGCATCGCGGCCACCGTGCTGCGACAGCGGGCGGTGCCCAAGGCGCCGGCCGAGGAACACTGAACCACGCGCAACAACAGCGACATTTCGAAGGAGCACACGCCATGTACACCACCCTCATCTCCGTCGAACAACTCCAGCAGCTGCAGCAGGGCGACGCGCCTTACATGGTGTTCGACTGCAGCTTCGAGCTCATGAAACCCGAAGCCGGCCCGCAGCACTATGCCGCCGCGCACATTCCGGGCGCGCTCTACGCCAACCTCGACACCGACCTCAGCGCCAAGCATGGCGCGCCGGGCGCACACGGCGAGGTGGTGGTTGCGCAGGACGACGGCCTGCCCGCATCGGGCGGCCGCCATCCGCTGCCCAGCCGCGAGAAGTTCGCGGCCTGGCTCTCCAGCATCGGCTTTGCCAACGGCATGCAGGCCGTGGTGTACGACCGCAACGGCGCCAACTACTGCGGGCGCCTGTGGTGGATGCTCAAGTGGATGGGCCACGACGCGGTGGCCGTGCTCGACGGCGGCCTGCAGGCCTGGCAGGCTGCGGGCGGTGAAGTCACCGGCCGCGAGGAGCCCGCGCACTTTCAATCGAACTTCGTGCCCGGCGAGCCGATTGCGAAGCTCGTCACCACCGACACCGTGGTGCGCCGGCTCGGCCAGCCTGACCAGAACCTGATCGACGCACGCGCCGGTGCGCGTTACCGTGGCGAGGTGGAACCTCTGGACCCGATTGCCGGTCACATCCCCGGGGCCCTGAACCGGCCCTTCGCCGACAACCTCGGTCCCGACGGCAAATTCAAGCCGGCATCGCAATTGCATGCCGAGTTCGAGTCGCTGCTCGCGGGACGAGATCCGGCGACCGTCGTCCATCAATGCGGCAGCGGCGTCAGCGCCGTGCCCAACCTGCTTGCGATGCAGATCGCCGGCTTCGGGACGACCGCGCTCTATGCCGGCAGCTGGAGCGAATGGAGCAACACGCCGGGGCTGCCGACCCGGCAAGGCGCTGAACCATGACATTGACGACCCGACAACTGCAACGCACTGGCGGCCTGGCAATCGCTGCCGCGTTTCTTGCGGCGGCCCCGTTCCTCTCCGCGCAAGCGCAGCAGCAGCACGCGCATGTGCACGGCCAGCTCAAGCTCGACGTGGCCGTCGACGGCCCGACCGTGGTGATCGACATGGACTCCCCGCTCGACAACATCGTCGGCTTCGAGCGCGCCCCGAAGACCGATGCCGAGAAGAAGGCCGTCGAGGAAGCCGTGGCCCAGTTGCGCGCGGCCGACAAGCTCTTCATCATCGATCCGGCCGCCAACTGCAAGCTCGGCCCGGTGGATCTGCGCTCCGGCGCGCTCGGCCTGGGCAACCCCGATCCGAACGAGCCCGTGGGCCACGCCGACCTCGACGCCACTTTCTCCTTCAACTGCACCAACGCGGCCGCCGCGAAGTTCATCGACGTGAACCTGTTCAGCGTGTTCAAGGGGCTGCGCCAGATCGATTCGCAGATTGCCTCCGCACAAGGCCAGTTCAAGCGCCAGCTCAAGCGCCCAAGCGGCGCACAGGCCGCCCAGCCAGCCCGCCTGAGCTGGGGCAAGTGACACTGTGAGCACTCCCCTGCAGGCCGAGACGTCGCCATTGCGCGTCGTGCTCGCCGCCGAAGCGCTGCGCTTCTCGTGGCCCGGCGTGAAAACCCCGTGCATCGACATCGAGGCCTTCCGCATCACCGCCGGCGAATCGGTGTTTTTGCATGGCCCGAGCGGCTGCGGCAAGAGCACGCTGCTGTCGCTGCTGGCCGGTGTGCTGGTGGCCGACGAAGGCCGCGTCACGCTGCTGGGCCATGACTGGTCCAAGCTCTCGGGCACGCAACGCGACCGCAGCCGCGTGGCCCACGTGGGCTACATCTTCCAGCAGTTCAACCTGCTGCCTTATCTGAGCGTGCTCGACAACGTGCTGCTGCCTTGCCGCTTCTCGGCGCGGCGCGAAGCACAGGCCGCGCGCAACGGCAGCTCGCGCGAAGAAGCCGAGCACCTGCTCGGCCAGATGGGCTTGGATCGCAACCTGTGGAAGCGCCAGGCACTGCAGCTCTCGGTCGGCCAGCAACAGCGCGTGGCTGCGGCGCGCGCACTCATCGGCCAGCCCGAAGTGGTGATTGCCGACGAGCCCACCTCCGCACTCGACGAAGATCGGCGCGAAGCCTTCCTCGACGTGCTGCTGACGGCCTGCGCGGTGAACCACAGCGCGCTCGTGTTCGTGAGCCATGACCAGCGCATCGCACAACGCTTTGCGCGGCATGTGCTGCTGCCCGAGATCAACCGCGCCGCCACCAGCGCAATGGCGGTGGACGCATGAGAGCCTTGTTTTCGATTGCCTGGCGCAGCGCCTGGAACCGCCGCTTCACGCTCGCGCTCACCGTGTTCTCGATCGCGCTGTCGACCTTCCTGCTGCTCGGCGTGGAGCGCATCCGCACCGAGCTGCGCGAGAACTTCGCGTCGTCCGTCTCTGGCACCGACCTGATCGTCGGCGCGCGCACCGGCTCCACGCAGTTGCTGCTGTACTCGGTGTTCCGCATCGGCGCGGCCACCAACAACATCTCGTGGAAGAGCGTGCAGGCGCTGACAGAGCATCCCGGTGTCGACTGGGTCGTGCCGCTGTCGCTCGGCGACTCGCACCGCGGCTTCGCGGTGCTGGCGACGTCGCCCGAATACTTCACGCGCTTTCGCTATGGCGACAAGCAACTGCTGAAGATGCGCGAAGGCAAGCCCTTCAGCGAACTCTTCGATGCGGTGGTGGGCGCCGAGGTGGCCGACAAGCTCGGCTACCACGTGGGCCAGAAGATCACGCTGGCGCATGGCAGCGGCGAACTCAACGTGGCCGAGCATGCCGACAAGCCCTTCACGGTGGTGGGCGTGCTCGCGCGCACCGGCACGCCGGTCGATCGCACGGTGCACATCGGCCTTGCAGCCATGGAAGCCATTCACCTCGAATGGGTGGGCGGCGCGCCGATGCCCGGCGTGCACATTCCGGCCGAGCAGGTGCGCAAGTTCGACCTCACGCCCAAGAGCGTGACGGCCGCGCTGGTGGGCCTGAAGAACCGCGCCGCCGTGTTCGGCGTGCAGCGCTGGATCTCGACCTACACCGGCGAGCCGCTCATGGCCATCCTGCCCGGCGTGGCGCTCGACGAACTGTGGAGCGTGATCGGCATCGGCGAGAACGCGCTGCTGCTGATGTCGGCACTGGTCGCGCTCGTGAGCCTCGCGGGACTCGTGTCAGTCGTGATGGCCGGGCTCAACGAGCGCCGCCGCGAACTCGCCGTGCTGCGTGCGGTGGGCGCGGGCCTGCGCCATGTGCTGGCGCTGCTGGCACTCGAAGGCGCGATGGTCACCGTGCTGGGCGTGCTCTTCGGCCTGGTCATGGCGGTGCTGGGCATCGCCCTGCTCTCGCCATGGCTGCAGGCGCAGTTCGGACTGACACTGAGCCTTTCCGAACCTACACTGAACGAATGGCTGCTGATGGCAAGCCTGCTGGTCGCGGGCTGGCTGGCGAGCCTCTTGCCTGGCATCCGTGCCTATCGACTCTCCCTGGCAGACGGCCTCTCACCGAGGATTTGAACCATGCGCATCGCAAAGAAGATTCCCACGCTCAAGGCTTTCACTCGCCTTTCAATGCTGCTGGCCGGCGCCGGCCTCGCAGCGGCCACATGGGCCGCCGACCCCGCGCCCAAGGACACCACGGCGTCGAACCCCCTGGGCGGCAAGACCGCGCCGCCCGTTGCAGCCAAGGGCACACCGGGCCAGCCAAGGCAGATCACCTGGGAAGAACTCGTGCCCAAGGACTGGGACCCGGCCAAGGAATTCAAGGGCATGGACCTGAGCGCGCTCGACGATGGCGACCCGCGCGCCAACGAGCTGCTGATGAAGATGCAGGAAGTCTCGAACAACGCGCCGACCAATCCCGCGATGAACGGCACCGAAGTGAAGATCCCGGGCTTCATCGTGCCGCTCGAAGAAGCCAAGGGCGAGGTCACCGAGTTTCTGCTGGTTCCCTACTTTGGCGCCTGCATCCACACGCCGCCGCCGCCGGCCAACCAGATCCTGCATGTCGTGCCGCAAAAGGGCGCCAAGTTCCGCGCCATGGACACCGTGTGGGTCACCGGCAAGCTGCAGACGCTGCGCAACGATTCGATGATGGGCGTGAGTGGTTACCACGTGAGCGCCACCAGCGTCACAAAGTATTCGGGCGGCGCCAAGTAGGTCTTGCGTCTGTGGTTCTGCGCCGACAGGGTTGGCGGCGCACGACCGACACAGACCGTTGCATCCGTGAAGCAGGCTTTGTCATCGCCTGCTGCCGAGCGCCGTTGAAAGAGTTCCGGGCACGACGCCGGCGCCTTCATGGAACTCCAAGATGACAACAACCCATCGCCCCACAGTCCCGCGGCTCCTGACGATCTCGCTGTGCATCGGCGCCCTCGCCATTGCACTCCCAGGCTGCGACGACAAGACCAAGCCTCCGACGCCTGCAGCCTCTGCCGAAGCCGATCCCGCGCTGTCGATCCCGCCGCCTTCGGTGCCGCAGACACCCGCGGCCCCGACCCCGGTGGCCTACGCGCCACCTTCGGCCGAACAGCTCTACCAACTGGTCGCACCCATCGCGCTGTACCCCGACAAGCTGGTGGCGCAGATTCTTGCAGGCGCCACCTACCCCGAACAGATCACCGCCGCCCATGACTGGCTCGGGCAGAACCGGACGCTCAAGGCCGGCCCGCTCGCCGATGCGGCCAACCAGCAACCTTGGGACCCGAGCGTCAAGTCGCTCACCGCCTTTCGCAGCGTGCTCGACCAGATGGCCGGCAATGTCCCGTGGACCGAATCGCTCGGCAAGGCCTACTACAACGACCCGACCGACGTGATGAACGCGATCCAGGTCATGCGCCAGCGAGCCTCGAAGGCGGGCCGCCTGAAGAACAACGACAAGCTGCGCGTGGCGAGCGCCGCGACGCCGCAGAACTATGCGCCGGCACCGGACATGCAGCCGATGTATGCGGGCCCCGCCGTGATCGAGCCGCCGCCGCAACTGATCACCATCGAGCCGGTGCAGCCCGACGTGGTGTACGTGCCGAGCTACGACCCACAGGCGATCTACGGCGCATCTGAACCCATCTACCCCGGCTATGCCTACGCTCCGCCTGTCGTGGTGGCGCCCGGCTACAGCGGCGGCCAGATCGCCGCGGCGGGCGCACTGGCATTCGGTGCCGGCGTGATCGTCGGTGCCGCGCTGGAGCGTCACGACTGGGGCTGGCACTCATGGAACATGAACTGGGGTGCGCCGCGCTGGCAAGGGCGCGGCCGGGGCCCCGACGTGCAACCGGCTTATGCGCGACCGGCCGTGGTCTACAACAACAGCACCTACATCTCGCGCTCGACCACGGTGGTCAACAACGTGAACAACGTGCGCAATGTCTACAACAACAATGGCGGTCCGCGCGGCACCCTGCCGCCGGGAGCTGCGCCCAATTTCGCGGCGGGCCCAGCCTTTACGCAGCAACAGCAACAACAACAGGCGTTGCTGGCCCAGCAACAAGTGCAGCAGCAACAGCGCCAACAGCAGCAGGCTGTGCTCGCTCAGCAACAACAGCAGCAGGCCCATCAACAGCAGGCGTTGAGGCAGCAGCAGGCCCAACAGCAAGCGCAAGCCCAGCAACACTCGCAGCAACAGGCCCAGCAGTTGCAGGCGCAACAACAGCAACAGACGCGCGAGCAGCAACAACAGGCGCGGCAGGCCCGCTTCCAGCAGCAGCAACAAGACCCGCAGCACAGGCAGCAAGCACAACAAGCACTGCTGGCTCAGCAACAACACCCAGGCGCCGCCAACCCGCAAGCGCAGCAACAGGCCTTGCAACAACAGCAAGCTCGCGCGCAGCAGCAGGCGGCGCAGGACCAGCAACGGCAGCAACAACAGCATCAGCAACAGGCCCAGCAGGATCAGTCGCGGCGCCAGCAGATGCAGCAGCAACAGCAGGCGCAACAACAAGCACGCGCGCAGCAACAGGCCCAACAGCAACAACAGCAGGTCCAGCACCAGCAGGCGCTGCAGCAACAGCAGGCCCAGGCCCAGAATCAGGCCCGTCAGCAACAGCAAGCCCAGCAGGAGCAGATGCACCGCCAGCAGCAGGCACAGCAGCAAGCCGCGCATCAGCAACAGCAGCAACAGGCGATGCAGCAGCAGCGTCAGGTGCAACAGCAGCAACAGCAGGCGCACCAGGCCCAAGCCCAGGCTCAGGCCCAAGCGCGGCAACAGCAAGCTCAGCAGCAACAGCAACGCGTGGCCGCTGCGGCGGCTGCAGCCCATCGCCAGCCACCGCGCCCGGGTGAACCGGATCGGCAACAGCACCCCTGAGCGGCTGGCTTCGAACGACGCCGACGGCGCCGTTCAGAGGCAAGGCGCTGCTATGGTGTGAATCAACAGAAAAACAGTGCGCGCAAGGCCGATGGCTGGCGCCACGGGGCACGTCAAGCACCCCGTGCGAACGATCATGAAGAAGATCAGTTCTTGCCGATCTCGGTCAGCAGGCGCGTGACGAGATAGATGCGCGGCACGATCGAATCGACTTCGATGTACTCATCGCGCGCGTGGTAGCCGAAGCCCGCGAGGCCGAAGCTCTCGACCACCGTGGCCTTGCCCGAGCGGCCCGCATAGCCCGCATCGGTGCCGCCGCCGGTCATGGGCGTCAGCGCGAGATCGCGGTCGATTTCCTTGTAGATGGCCTGCGCCTTCTCGCCCAGCGCACGGCCCTTCTCGCCTGCGATGAACGCCGGACGGCCCACTTCCACCTTCACCGTGGTCTCCGTGTCGGGAATCAGCTTGCCGGCCCCGATCTTTGCCTGCAGCGCCGCGTCGAGCTTCTTCTCGGCGCCGGGCTGCGTGATGCGCACGTCGCCCAGCGCCTGCGCCTTCTCGGTGATCTGGTTGAGCGGGCCGGTGGCGCGCGCCACGGTCCAGTTGAGCGTCGCGCCGGGGATGTCCTTGGCGATGTCCCTGGTCTGCAGCATCTGGTACGACAGCTCGTACAGCGCGTTGCGGCCCAGCTCAGATGCGGCACCCGCATGCGCCGCGCGGCCCTTCACCTCGAGCGTGGCGGTGGCGATGCCGGCCGCGCCGAGCAGCAGCGATTCGCCCTTGACCACGGACTTGGCCGCCGTGGGCTCGAACGACAGCACCGTGTCGTGCTGGTCGGCCATGGTGGCGATGAGTTCACCGGAGCCGACCGAGCCCACTTCCTCGTCGGGGTTCATCAATACGGTGAGCGTGTCGTAGTCGCGCCAACCGGCATCGGCCAGGATCTTGAGCGAGGCCATCATCACGGCCAGGCCGCCCTTGTCGTCGGCGATGCCGGGGCCGTAGATGCGGTTGCCGTCGACCTTGTAGGGCTGGCCGTTGAGGATGCCCGCCGGGTACACCGTGTCCATGTGGCCCTGCAGCATGATCTTGCGTTTGCCGGTGCCCTTGAGCGTGCCGATCACGATGTCGGCGCCCGCGCCGGCCGTGGCCTTGCGGCGTTCGGTCTTGAAGCCCGCGGCCTTCAACCGCCCTTCCACCAAATCGGCCATCTTGAGCAGGCCGTCGACGTTCAGGCTGCCCGACTCGATGAGCACCATTTCCCTGAGGTTGTCGATCACCGCGGGCTGTGCCTTCTCGGCGGCGGCGAGCAGCTTGGCATCAGGCGCGGCCTGCACAGCGGAAGCGGCACCGAGCGCAAGGCCGCAAGCCAGGGCGATGGAGCGAAGGGCGAAGAAAGAGGAGCGCATTGTCATGATGGTTTTTGTCTCTGAGTGAAGGGCGGGCAACAGCATAGCGAGCCAATGAGGAATGCAGCGCAAATCGGCGACAGCTCCTCTCCCGTGCGCCCCTCAGTCAAGCTGGTTGCGCAGATTCCTGAGGATCAGGTACCCGCCCCACAAAAGCATGCCCGTGATGAGCGTGAGATGGCTCATCTCGAACCAATAGGCATGGGGGTCCGTGGCCACCAGAACAGTCCTGGAAGGACAGCCACCGCCTTTGGAGCTGCAGGAAATTTCCCCTCGGATCAAGCCGCGCAACAAGAACACAAGCAAGGCAAAGCCTCCGCCAAGCATCGCCAGCAAGGTCGATGCCAGCCGCAGCCGGCTTCCGGAGAATGCGCCGCCCTCCTTGGTGAGGGACTTTCGCAAGCTCCTGTGCCAGACGAACACAAGAACAACCACGCACAGAACGTAGACCAGGAGCTTCACACGACTTCCTTTGGCGCTTTGATTTTTTACGTGGGACCCGCTCAGCCCTTGCGGCCGCGCACGGTTTTCTTTGCGGGCGCGGTCTTCGCGGGCTTGCGTGCCGGCTTCAGCGCCGGCGCTTCGCGCGCCGACTTCATGTGCCCGCTCTCCCCCGATGTCATGCCCACGATCTTCGCGAGCTGGCGGCTCACGCTCACGTAGGCATGCCCGAGGCGGCTGTCGAAATACAGCGAGTCGCCACGCGCAAGGCGCACCACCTCTCCGTTGTCGAAGTGCACGTCGATCTCGCCCGACAGCACATACGCGAACTCTTCGCCGGCGTGCCGCACGAAGTCTTCGGGGCCGTTGATGCGGCGCGCGTGCACCGTGCCTACGATGGGGCTCATCTGCTTGCCGGCCACTGTCGTGCCGAGAAACTCATAGGCAATGGCGAGCCCGCGATACACCACGCCCTTGCCTGCGCGGGTGACCACCGGGCCGTCGAACTGCTCGGGCTTGACGCCGGCGCCCGCGAACATCGCGTTCATGTCCATCTCTAGCGCACGGCCCAGCGCAGTGAAGTTTTCGTAGCCCAGCGCGAGCTGGCCGCGCTCCGCACGCGAGATGGTGGTGATCGACACGCCCGAGCGCTCGGCCAGTTGCGCGAGCGTCCAGCCGAAACGCTTGCGCGCGGTGCGCAATCGATGACCGAAAGTGGTGCGATCCAGCGTGGGCGGCTCTTCCTTCGGCTTCGTCCCCGCTCTGGTCCCTGTGTGTGGAGTCACGCTTGGCCTTCTCTTTGTAGTGCACTGCAATTCTGCCAGCCCGGCGCCCGGCCATCCATGCCAACCCGCGTGACGCGGGCCCAGAATTTGCGTATATGCAAATTGCATTGACGCAAATTTCACCGGACTGGTTCACCATGGTTTCCCCTTGGTCGGCCCGAATTAATTTGCGTATCCGCAAATTTCTTCCTACACTTTTCGCCGATGACCTCCAACACACCAGCGCCCATCGTGGCCGACTACCTTGTGATTGGCGGCGGCATTGCCGGGGCTTCAGTGGCCCACTGGCTCGCGCCGCACGCCAGCGTGATCCTTCTCGAACGCGAAGCCCAGCCGGGCTATCACTCCACCGGCCGCTCGGCCGCCCTCTTCATGGAAAGCTACGGCACACCGCAGGTGCGCGCGCTCACCATGGCCAGCCGCGCCTTCCTCGAACATCCGCCCGAAGGCTTTGCCGAACATCCGCTGCTCACGCCGCGCGGCGCGATGATGGTCGCGGGCGAAGAGCACATGGCCGAACTCGAAGCCCACTGGGACGTGCTGTGCGCCATGGACGCCGGCGCCACGCGCCTGAGCGGCGAACAGGCGCGCGAGATGGTGCCCGCCCTGCGCCCCGAGCAGGTGGCCGGCGCCGTGTATGAACCTGATGCAGCCGACATGGACGTGCACTCCATCCACCAGGGCTACCTGCGCGGCATGCGGCAGGCTGGCGGCAAGCTGGTGTGCGATGCCGAAGTGACGTCCATCGAACGTGTCGGCGAACGCTGGCGCGTGACGGCCGGCGGCAAGGTCTACGAGGCGCCCGTGGTGCTCAACGCAGCCGGCGCATGGGTCGACACCATCGCCCAACTGGCCGGCGTGACGCCCATCGGCATCGAGCCACGCCGGCGCTCGGCCTTCATCTTCGCGCCGCCCGAAGGCGAGAACGTTGGGCACTGGCCCATGGTCTTCGGCGCCGACGAAGGCTGGTACATCAAGCCCGACGCCGGCATGCTGCTCGGCTCGCCGGCCAATGCCGATCCGGTCGATCCGCAGGACGTGCAGCCCGAAGAGCTGGACATCGCCTTCGCCATCCACCGCATCGAGGAAGCGACCACGCTCACCATCCGCCGCCCCACGCGCACCTGGGCCGGCCTGCGCTCCTTCGTGGCCGACGGCGACCTCGTCGGCGGCTTCGAGCCCAGCGCGCCCGGCTTCTTCTGGGTCGCGGCGCAAGGCGGCTACGGCATCCAGACCTCGGCGGCGATGGGCGAAGCCTGCGCCGCACTGGCACGCGGACTGCCGCTGCCGGAGCGCATCGCGGCCTTCGGCCTCACGGTCGACATGCTTGGCCCGCAGCGCCTGCGCACGGCCGACGCCGGCTGATCCGCCCACAAAACAATCCCTCCTCACGAGAAACCACCATGCGTGTCTTCAGTGCCTCCCTCGCCACCGAAACCAACACCTTCGGCCCGATGCCGACCGGCATCGCGTCCTTCAAGGACCGCGGCTACTTCCCCGCCGGCCAGCATCCCGATGCGCTGACGATCTACTCGGGCCCGTTGTGGGCCGCACGCATCCGCGGCGCGGAAAAGGGCTGGACCCTGCTCGAAGGCATGGTGGCGGGCGCGCAGCCCAGCGGCATCACCACCCGCCATGCCTACGAGACGCTGCGCGACGAAATGCTGAACGACCTGCGCGCCGCACTGCCGGTCGACATGGTGCTGCTCGGCCTGCACGGCGCGATGGTGGCGGATGGCTACGACGACTGCGAAGGCGACATGCTGGAACGCGTGCGGCAGATCGTCGGACCCGACATCATCATTGGCGCGGAGCTTGATCCGCACAACCACCTCACGCCCGCGATGGTGAACAACGCGAATGTGATGGTCTCGTTCAAGGAATATCCGCACACCGACGTGCTCGAACGCGGGCTGGAGCTGGTGGACATCTGCGCCGCGGCGGTCGAGGGCAAGGTCAAGCCGGTGCACGCGATGGTCGACTGCGACATCATCGTCACGGTGCACACCTCGCGCGAGCCGGCACGCAGCTTCGTCGAGCGCATGCAGGCGCTCGAAGGAAAAGACGGCGTGCTCTCGGTCTCGCTCACGCACGGTTTCTCATGGGGCGACGTGCCCGAGATGGGCACCAAGGTGCTGGTGTACACCGATGGCGACCAGGCCAAGGCCAACGCGCTGGCGCGCCAACTGGCCGATGAAGTCATCGCCATGCGCGACGGCCTCACCGTCAACTACCCCAGCATCGACGCCTCGCTCGACGAGGCGCTGGCCTTCGACGGCGGCCCGGTGGTGCTGGCCGACGGTGCCGACAACCCCGGCGGTGGCGCGGCGAGCGATTCCACCTTCATCCTGCGCCGCATGCTGGAGCGCGGCATCACCAACGCGGCCCTGGGCCCGATGTGGGACCCGATTGCCGTGCGCATCGCCTTCGACGCGGGCGTGGGCGCCAGGCTGCAGATGCGCATCGGCGGCAAGATCAGCCCGCTGTCGGGCGACCCGCTGGACCTGGACTGCACAGTGAAGGCGCTCATGCACGACCTGGTGATGACCGGCCTGTCGAACACGCCCACGGCAATGGGCGACTGCGCACTGGTCGAGGTCAATGGCATCGAGGTCGTGCTGATCACGCGGCGCAACCAGGCCATGGGCACAGACCTGTTCACGCAACTGGGCTGCAACCTGCCCGCGAAGAAGATCGTGGTGGTGAAGTCTTCGCAGCATTTCTATGCGTCGTATTCCAAGGTGGCGAAGCACGTGATCTACGCGGGCGCACCGGGCGCCGTGACGCTCGACCTCACGACCTTGCCCTACCGCAAGGCGCGCCTGCCCAAGTGGCCCATCGGCGTCGCTGCCTGATCCCCTTCTTTTTCTTTCGCACCCACCGACCGGAGAACCGACGATGAAACGACGAACGCTTGCCGCCCTCGCTGCCCTGGCTCTTGCAGCCGCTTCCGCTGCGAGCCTCCCGGCGCTCGCCCAGACACCGCCCAAGACGCTCAAGGTGGTGGCGCATGCCGACCTGAAGATCCTCGACCCGACCTTCACCACGGCCTACATCTCGCGCAACTTCGGCCACATGGTGTACGACACGCTGTTCGCGCAGGACGCCACCGGCAAGCCGCAGCCGCAGATGGTCGAGAAGTACAGCACCTCGAAAGACGGCAAGCAGTGGAGCTTCACGCTGCGCCCCGGCCTGAAGTTCTCCGACGGTGCCGCCGTGACCTCGGCCGACGCCGTGGCCTCGCTGCAGCGGTGGGCCGCGCGCGACAGCCTGGGCCGCGCCATGACGGCGGTCGGCGCCGAGTGGAAGGCGACCGATGCGCGCAACTTCACGCTCACGCTCAACGAGCCCTTCGGCATGGTGCTCGATGCGCTGGCCAAGCCTTCGGGCTTCCCGCCCGTCATCCTGCCGGAGCGCATCGCCAAGCTGCCGGCCACCTCGCCGCTCACCGAAGTCATCGGCTCGGGGCCCTTCATCTTCAAGCGCGACGAATGGGTGCCGGGCAACAAGACGGTGTTTGTGCGCAACCCGAACTACGTGGCGCGCAGCGAGCCGCCGAGCGGCCTGGCCGGCAGCAAGAAGACCAGCTTCGACCGCGTCGAATGGCTCTACCTGCCCGACGCCAACAGCGCTGTGTCGGCGCTCAAGCGCGGCGAGGTCGACTACATCGAGCAGTTGCCGCCCGACTACATTGCGCCGCTGCGCACCGACACCAACATCAAGATCGGCTCCGGCGGCGCCTACCAGGGCTTCCTGGTGATGAACCAGTCGCAGCCGCCCTTCGACAACCCGAAGGTGCGCCAGGCGCTGCTGCAGGCGGTGAACCAGGAACGCTTCGTCGCGGCCATGGGCTTCCCGCTGGACATGCGCATGGCCTACTGCGCCACCTACTTCATCTGCGGCAGCCCCAACGACACTTCGGCCGGCGCCGAGCCCTTCCGCAAGGCCGATGTCGCCAAGGCGAAGAAGATGCTCGCCGACGCCGGCTACAAGGGCGAGAAGGTGGTACTGATGGTGCCGAGCGACGTGCCCTACCTCAACGCCGAAGCGCTGATGGCCGCGCAGACCATGAAGAGCATCGGCATGAACGTCGATGCGCAGAGCATGGACTGGGCCTCCATCGGTGCACGCCGCGCCAAGCGCGACGCGGCCGATGCGGGCGGCTGGAACATGTACGTCACGGTGGCCGGGGAGTTCGATGTCAACTCGCCCATCGCCAACGCCTACCTGGGCGCGGCCTGCGGCAACACCCTGCCCGGCTGGCCCTGCGACAAGAAGCTGGACGAGCTGCGCACCGCATGGCTGAAAGAAACCGTGCCGGCCAAGCGCAAGGAACTGCTGGACGCCTTCCAGGCCCGCGCCTATGAGGCCGTGCCGTACATCAACGCGGGCCAGTACTCGGCCGCGTTCGCTGCGCGCGCCAACCTCAAGGGCCTGGACAAGCTCTGGGCCGGCATGCCGACCGTCTGGGCGCTCGACAAGTAAGCAGCCCCCGCGCCGCCGACCCAGCCAGCACACAGCCAGCCACACCAGTTCAAGGGCACCGCCATGGGCTATATCGTTCGACGCTTTCTCTCGACACTCCCGGTCATGGCGGTGGTGGCGGTGGTGGTGTTTCTGTTGATCCACCTGTCACCGGGTGATCCGGCCGCGCTCATCGCGGGCGACCTTGCCACCACGGAAGACATCGAAAAGCTGCGCGCCGCGCTCGGCCTGAATCTGCCGCTGTGGCAGCAGTTCGCGCTGTGGGTCGGCAAGCTGTTCACCGGCGACCTCGGCACCTCGATCTTCACACAGATGCCGGTGACGCAATTGCTCGGGCAGCGGCTGGAGCCCACGGTGTCGATCGCGGCGCTCACCATGCTCATCACGCTGGTGGTGTCGGTGCCGCTGGGCACGCTCGCCGCCTACCGCGCGGGCAGCTGGGTCGACCGGCTGGTGATGCTGTTCGCGGTGCTGGCCTTCTCAGTGCCGGTGTTCCTGGTGGGCTACCTGCTGGTCTACAGCTTCGCGGTGCAACTGCCGTGGTTTCCGGTGCAGGGCTATGCGCGCTTCGCCGACGGCCCACTCGAATGGCTGCACTCGCTGGTGCTGCCCTGCGTGAACCTCGCCCTGGTGTACATCGCGCTGGTGACCCGCATGACGCGCGCCACCGTGCTCGAAGTGCTGCACGAGGACTACATCCGCACTGCACGCGCCAAGGGCCTGGGCGTGCTGGCGGTGCTGGGGCATGCGCTGCGCAACGCGGCCATTCCCATCGCCACCACCATCGGCGCGGGCATCGCGCTGCTGATCGGCGGCGTGGTCGTCACCGAGACCGTGTTCGCCATTCCGGGCGTGGGCCGCCTGGTGATCGACTCGGTGCAGCGCCACGACTATCCCGTCATCCAGAGCGTGCTGCTGCTGTCGGCGGGCGTGTATGTGCTGATCAACCTGCTGATCGACCTGAGCTACCGCCTCTTCGATCCGCGCATCCAGTACTGAAGAACACCAACCCATGTCCACGGTCCTCCCCATGAGCGAGATCGATGCGCCAGTCTCCACACCCACGGTGCCGGCTGCGCTCGACGAAGCGCCCTTCGTGCCCCCGCGCTTTCGCTGGCTGCGCAAGCACCCGACGCTGATCATCGGCGCGCTGCTGCTGATCGCGATCGCCATCCTGTCCATTGCCGCGCCGTGGATCGCCACGCACGACCCGCAGGACATCGACCCGCTCGCGCGCATGCAGCCGCCGTCGGCCGAGCACTGGTTCGGCACCGACGCGCTGGGCCGCGACGTGTTCAGCCGCGCCGTCTGGGGTGGTCGCGTGTCGATGATCGTGGGCTTCTCGGTGGCGGTGCTGGCCACCTTCTTCGGCATCCTGCTGGGCTTGGTGTCGGGCTTCGTGCGCTGGGCCGACGGCTTCATCATGCGGGTGATGGACGGGCTGATGGCCATTCCCGGCATCCTGCTGGCCATCGCGCTGATGGCCGTGACGCGCGCCAGCCTGACGACGGTGATCATCGCCATCACGGTGCCGGAAATCCCGCGCGTGGTGCGGCTGGTGCGCTCATTGGCGCTCACGCTGCGCGAGCAGTTGTTCGTCGAGGCCGCGCATGCGGTGGGCACGCGGCTGCCGACCATCCTGGTGCGCCATGTGCTGCCCAACATCGTGGCGCCGCTGATCGTGCAATCGACCTTCGTGGCCGCCGCCGCGGTGCTGACCGAAGCGGCGCTTTCCTTCCTCGGCGTGGGCGTGCCCGCGCAGACGCCGAGCTGGGGCAACATGATGGCCGAGGGCCGCAACTTCGTGACTGTGGCGTTCCACATCATCCTGTACCCGGGCCTGCTGCTGGCAGCCACGGTGCTCGCGATCAACCTGCTTGGCGACGGTCTGCGCGATGCGCTCGACCCGCGCCTGGCGCGGCAACTGTGAGGGCGCCATGACGATGACCCCGATGTCCCACACCGCCCTCGCCCCCGGCGAGCCGCTGCTCGAAGTCGACAACCTGCGCACCCACTTCCACACGCTGGCCGGCGTGGTGCGCTCGGTCGACGGTGTTTCGTACACGGTGCGCGCGGGCCGCACGCTCGGCGTGGTCGGCGAATCCGGCTGCGGCAAGAGCGTGACCGCGCTGTCGATCCTGCGGCTGGTACCCACGCCGCCGGGCCGCCACATGGGCGCCGTGCGGCTGCGCGGCACCGACCTGATGCAGCTGAGCGAACGCGAGATGCGCCAGATCCGCGGCAACCGCATCTCGATGATCTTCCAGGAGCCGATGACCTCGCTGAACCCGGTGCTGACCGTGGGCCGGCAGATCGCGGAGACAGTGCAGTTGCACCAGAAGGCCAGCCGCGCCGATGCGCTCAAGCGCGCGGTCGAGATGCTGCGCGTGGTGCAGATCCCCGAGCCAGAACGCCGTGTGAACGAGTACCCGCACCAGTTGTCGGGCGGCATGCGCCAGCGCGTGATGATCGCGCTGGCCCTGGCCTGCAACCCCGAAGTGCTGATCGCCGACGAGCCCACCACCGCGCTCGACGTGACGATCCAGGCGCAGATCCTCGACCTCATCAAGCGGCTGCAAAAGGAACTGGGCATGGGCGTGGTGATGATCACGCACGACCTGGGCGTGGTGGCCGAGAGCTGCGACCGCGTCGTGGTCATGTATGCCGGCAAGAAGGTGGAAGAAGCCGACGTGATCGATCTGTTCGACCGGCCGCTGCATCCCTACACCCGTGCGCTGATGGCCTCGATGCCCGCGATGAACACCGCAAGCACGCGGCTCACGGAAATCCCGGGGCTGGTGCCGGCCGCGCACGAACTGGGACGCGGCTGCGCCTTTGCGGCACGCTGCAGCCATGCGCGCGCACGCTGCCGCGCCGAGACGCCGCAGCTCACGCAGCAAGGCGGCGACCATGTGGTCGCCTGCTTTGCGGTCGAAGAACAATGGGAAGACGTCGCCGAGGTGATCGCATGACGGAAACGACCGCAGCACCGCTGCTCCAGGTGCGCAACCTGCGCAAGCACTACATCTCGCCCAAGCGCTGGCTGCGGCCCGCGAAGCCGGCGATCCAGGCGGTCGACGGCGTGTCGTTTTCAGTGGCGCGCGGCGAAACGCTGTCGCTGGTCGGCGAGTCGGGTTGCGGCAAGACGACGACGGCCAAGTCGGTGATGCGGTTGGTGGAGCCGACCTCGGGCTCGGTCGAGCTGGAAGGCGAGGAGCTGCTGACGCTGTCGTCCAACGAGATGCGGCTGCGCCGGCGCCAGTTGCAGATCATCTTTCAAGACCCGTATGCGTCGCTGAACCCGCGCCTGACGGCAGGCGAGATCGTGGCCGAGCCGCTGCGCAACTTCGACATGGGCGCGGCGGCCGAGCGGCGAGAGCGCGTGCAATGGTTGTTCGCGCGCGTCGGCCTGCGGCCCGAGGCGGCGAAGAAATTTCCGCACGAGTTCTCGGGCGGCCAACGCCAGCGGCTGGGCATTGCGCGCGCGCTGGCGCTCAACCCCAAGCTGATCGTGTGCGACGAGCCGGTGTCGGCGCTCGACGTGTCGGTGCAGGCGCAGGTGGTGAACCTGCTGATGGACCTGCAGGCCGAGTTCGGCATCGCTTATCTCTTCGTGGCGCACGACCTGGCGGTGGTGCGACACATCAGCCATCGCGTGGCGGTGATGTACCTCGGGCACATCGTGGAGATTGCCGATCGCGACACGTTGTTCTCTGCGCCGCTGCATCCGTACACGGAGATCCTGCTGTCGGCGGTGCCGGTACCGAATCCGCGCACGCCCGCGCGTCGCATGTTGCTGCAGGGTGATCCGCCGAGCCCGGCCAATCCGCCTTCGGGTTGCCGTTTTCACACGCGCTGTCCAATGGCGCAGGCCGTGTGCAAGGAACAGGTGCCCACGTTGAGCGAGCGGCCCTCGTCTTCCAGCGGTGGGCACTGGGTGGCTTGTCACTTCCGCTGATGGCTCTTTTTTTTCGCCGCGTTGTGCGTTCGATGCGCTGCTGCTGTTCAGGGCGTCGCCCACGCCGACACGGCGCTCTTTTTCGCGAATGTCCCCCGCTTCGCTCCTCCTTTATTTCGCGAAAAAGAGCACCGTATCGGCGCGAGCGCTCAGAGCAGTCGTTGATCTCAGGATCAATAGCAGCGTGCCCCTGTGCGAATGACGCCAGGTGCTCCCCGCAGCGAAATAAAGGAGGAGCGAAGCGGGGGACATTCGCGGAGGGGAGCACCTGGTGTCATTCGCACTCGCCCTGAATGAACCCGCACCCACACCCGCACCCGCACCCGCCCCCAACAGCAGCGCCCAAAACAAGAGCCCCAACAAAGAACACCACGAAAGGATCGAGATGAACACCCCAGTCACCCACTACGACCTGCTCATCCACGGCGGCACCGTCATCGACGGCACCAAGGCGCCACGCTTCAATGCCGACGTCGGCATCGTGAACGGCCGCATCGTTGCCATCGGCCAGCTTGCCGGCCACACCGCCGAGAAGACACTCGACGCCACTGGCCGCATCGTCGCCCCCGGCTTCATCGACTCGCACACGCACGACGACCAGGCCGTGCTGTCGCAAGCGCAGATGCCCTTCAAGGTCTCGCAAGGCGTGACCACGGTGGTCGCGGGCAATTGCGGCATCAGTGCTGCGCCGCTGCGCGTCGACATGGAATTGCCGATGCCGCTGAGCCTTCTCGAATCACCGGCGGAAGGCCGCTTCACGACCTTCGCGGCGTACCTCGATGCACTGCGCGCCACACCTTCATCAGTGAACGTGGCCGCGATGGTGGGCCACTCGACCTTGCGCGCCGTAGTCATGTCCGACCTCGACCGCCCTGCGAACGACACCGAGATCGCCGCCATGCAGGCGCTGGTCGAAGAAGCCATGCAGGCCGGCGCGATCGGCATGTCGACCGGCACCTTCTATCCGCCG
The DNA here is from genome assembly GCF_014302995.1 of Variovorax sp. PAMC26660. NCBI lineage: Bacteria > Pseudomonadati > Pseudomonadota > Betaproteobacteria > Burkholderiales > Comamonadaceae > Variovorax > Variovorax sp. PAMC26660. The sequence goes on along the minus strand of NZ_CP060295.1, from coordinate 4,451,920 downwards.
GCCGTGAAAGCCACGACCGAGGAAATCATCGAGGTCGGCCGCCCGCTCACTTCGCGCAAGGCGCTCTACGTGACGCACATGCGCGACGAAAGCGACCGCGTGATGGAGTCGCTGGAAGAAACCTTCCAGATCGGCCGCGCGCTCGACATTCCGGTGGTGGTGTCGCACCACAAGGTGCAGAACACGCAGAACTTCGGCAAGACCAAGGTCACGCTGCCCTTCATCAAGGAAGCGATGCAGCACCAGTGCATCGGGCTCGATTGCTACCCGTACACGGCCGGCTCGACCATGATCCGCACCGACCGCGGAATGATGGAAGGCCGCGTGCTCATCGCATCCAGCGTGCCGCACCCCGAATGCGCGGGCCGTGACCTGAAGGACATCGCGGCCGAATGGGGCGTGTCGGGCGAAGAGGCGGCAAAGCGGCTGCAGCCGGGCAGCGCGATCTATTTCATGATGGACGAGGACGACGTGCAGCGCATCCTCGCCTTCGACGAAACCATGATCGGCTCCGACGGCATTCCGCTGGGCGACAAGCCGCATCCGCGCCTGTGGGGCACCTTCCCGCGCGTGCTGGGCCACTACAGCCGCGACATCGGCCTGTTCCCGCTGGAAACGGCGGTGTGGAAGATGACTGGCCTGACGGCGCGCAACTTCGGCTTGCACGAGCGCGGCGCGCTCAAGCCGGGCTATCACGCCGACGTGGTGATCTTCAACGCAGCGACCGTGCGCGACACCGCGAACTACGAAACGCCGACGCAGCCGGCCGAAGGCATCGATGCGGTGATCGTGAACGGCGCCGTGACCTGGCAGCACGGCGTGCACAGCGGTGCACGCAACGGGCAAGTGATCGTGCGCCAATCCTGACGACGCACTGCGGCAAGCGGTGAAACAATGGGTCACTCCCCCTCCTCACACGCCGCCGCCATGCAAACCACTGCCGAGACCCAAGCCTGCGAAGCCGCCATCGTCGCTGCCGCGCAGGCCCTGCGCGAGGATGCCGTCCGCATGCTCGGCGAGCTTGTCGCGCACCCCTCGTTGATGGGCGACGAGCAAGGTGCGCAGGCCTGCATGGCCGACACCTTCGCTGCGCTCGGCCTGCAGGTGCACGAATTCCAGATCGACGAAGACAAGATCCGCGCGCACCCGGGCTACTCGCCCTCCATCGTGTCGTACGAGGGGCGCCCGAACGTGGTGGGCATTCACAAGCCAGCCGGTCCTGCCAAGGGCAAGTCATTGATTTTCAACGGGCACATCGACGTGGTGCCGACCGGCGCGCCTGCACTCTGGACGCATCCGCCCTTCGAGCCCTTCATCGAGGGCGACCGGCTGCACGGGCGCGGTGCCTGCGACATGAAGGCGGGCATCGTGGCCTACACGATGGCCTTCAAGGCGCTGCAGTCGCTCGGGCTGGAGCCCGCATCGCCCGTGTACTTTCAATCGGTGGTGGAAGAGGAATGCACCGGCAACGGCGCGCTGGCCTGCCTCGTCGAAGGCTACCGGGCCGATGCGGCCATCATTCCCGAGCCGCTGGGCGGCATCATGACCTGCCAGTTGGGCGTGATATGGCTGGCCATCGAGGTGCTGGGCAAGCCGGTGCACGCGTCGGTCGCGCAGACCGGCGTGGGGGCCATCGACTTTTCGCTCTACCTGTTCGCCGAACTCAAGAAGCTCGAAGCACGCTGGAACGAGCCTTCGGCGCGCTACCGCTGCTTTGCGCACCACGCGCATCCGGTGAACTTCAACCTCGGCAAGATCCAGGGCGGCGAATGGGCCTCGTCGGTGCCATCCGCATGCCGCAGCGACATCCGCGTCGGCTTCTATCCCGACATGAGCGTGGCGCAGGCCAAGGCCGAGGTCGAAGCGGTGCTGGCCGCCGCCCATGCCGCACATCCGGCGCACCAGAGCCTGAGCTACAGGATCATCTACGAGGGCTTTCAGGCCGATGGCTGCGAGGTGGACCTGAACGAGCCGGTTGTGACCACGCTGTCGAAGTGCTATCGGGACATCGTCGGCAAGACGCTGGAGCCGCAGGCCTTCACGGGCACCACCGATGCGAAGTTCTTCAACCTCTACGGCAACACGCCGGCTATCTGCTACGGCCCGACGGGCAGCAGCATCCACGGCATCGACGAGTGGGTGTCGATCGACAGCATGATGGAGGTTGCCGCGGTGCTGGCGGTGTTCATGGCCCGCTGGTGCGGGCTCAACCAGCGGGGCTGAGCGAAGGCAAACCGGCGCGTTTGGAACGACGCCTGTATCAGTCAGTCCGGCGCGTTCATCACCCGGTCGAATTCTTCGTCTGCAGGGACGTTGTCGGCATCGAGTTCGCTGGCATCGGTGAGATCGATGCCGGTTTCTTCCGAGAGCTCGTCGGTGGCTTCGCTTTCGGCGGAGTCGAAATCGTCGGCGGACAAGGAGTCGTCCTCATCGACTTCCAGAGGCGGGACGGAACGCGCGGTGGCGTCGACGTGAATCATGATCGGCTCCTCGGCTGATTGCTGAACGGCCCCCTATGGTGCGCCTGTTTCGGCCGTTGCGGCTCATCCGGCATGCAGCGTGGGTGTCGGAAAGTTTCCCGCCCCTGGTGTCAGTCTTTGTGCACGTGGCCGTGTTCGCCATGGCCGGGATCGTCGTGGCCATGGTCATGCCCATGCTCGCCGTGCGCCAGCCGGCTCACCAGCGTGACCAGCACGATGCCGGCGACCAGCCAGAGGATCTGCGCGGCGGTCTGCCGCGCGGGCAGGCGTTTTTGCAGTTGCGGAATCAGGTCGGCCAGCGCCACGTAGACGAAGCTGCTGCCCGCCAGCACCAGGAAGTACGGCAGCCAGCTGTGCAACTGGTCGACCAGCCACCAGCCCGCGATGCCGCCGAGCATGGTCATGGTGCCCGCGAGCGACACCTTCACCAGCGCCGCGCGCTGGTTGGCCGAGCTTTGGCGCAGCACGACCAGATCGCCGATGTGGTGCGGCACCTCGTGCGCGAGCACGGCGATGGCGGCCACGAGACCCAGGCGCATGTCGGCGATGAAGGCCGAAGCGATCAGGATGCCGTCGCCGAAGCAATGCACGCTGTCGCCGGTGAGCACGGCCCAGCCGCCGGCGCGGGGTGACGCGTGGTCGTGGCCATGGCCATGGCCGTGTGCGTGGTCGTGCCCCTCGTGCCCGGTCGCCTCGCCACCGTGGTGGTGCTCATGCCCGTGGTGCCACAGCTCCGCCTTGTCGAGCAGGAAGAAAAAGACCAGCCCGAACAGCAGCACCGCGAACAGCAGCGCGGGTTCGATCCGGCTTTCAAACGCTTCGGGCAACAGGTGCATGAAGGCGGTGGCGAGCAGCGCGCCGGCCGCCAGGCTCAACAGGTGCTGGGGGTTCACGCCGCCGGAGCCGTTGCGTACGCCCACGCGCAACAACAGGGCCGCCAGCCAGACGCTTCCGATGCCGGCAACCAGGGTTGCCAAGATGATGACTATCAAATTCATAGCTGCTTGCGCAAGAGGGACGGCCATTGAAACAGTTTCAGGGCCGTGGTCCGTTCATAAAAAGAGAAAAGGCCGTCATCGGACGGCCTTCGGCGGGGAGTGGCTACTGGGCGCCGCCTTCAGGCGACGCCATTGGCTTTGAACCAGGCCGTGGCGCGCTGCCATCCGTCGTCTGCTGCGCTCTTGACGTAGCTGGGGCGGTAGTCGGCGTGGAATGCGTGGCCTGCTTCGGGGTACACGACGAAGCTCGATGCCTTGGCCGCCGCAGTTCCATTGGCCAGAGCAGCTTTCATCTTATCAACCGTGTCAAGGGGGATGCCCTGGTCTTTTCCGCCGTACAGGCCGAGCACCGGCGCATGCAGGCTGGCGGCGATGTCGATGGGGTGCTTTGGCGTCAATTCGCTGGCCTGGCCGACCAGCCGTCCGTACCAGGCCACGCCGGCCTTGACCTTGCCGGTGGCGGCATAAAGCCAAGTGATGCGCCCGCCCCAGCAGAAGCCGGTGATGCCGGCCTTGTTGGTGTCGCCGCCGTTGGCCTTGGCATAGGCCAGGGCGCCGTCGAGGTCGGCCATGACCTGCGCGTCGGGCACCTTGGTAACGATGTCGGCCTGCAGCTTGGGAATGTCGGTGTAGCCGCGCGGATCGCCCTGGCGCGCGTAGAGCTCGGGCGCGATGGCCAGGTAGCCGAGTTGCGCGAAGCGGCGGCAGGTGTCGGCGATGTATTCGTGCACGCCGAAGATTTCCTGGATCACCAGGATCACTGGCAACCCGGTCTTGCCGGCCGGTGCCGCCGCATAGGCGGGCACCTCGAAGCCGTTGACGGTGTACTTGATGGGGCCGGCCTTCAGGCCTTCGGCCGAGGTGGCGATGGCGGTCTGCGCCACCACCGGCATGACGGCGGCCGCGTAGCCCACGCCAATGGCCGCCTTGAGCGCGGTGCGGCGCGTGGCGCCCTGCTCGGTGCTCTCGCCGGGGCGAAGCGAATCGAAGTCGGAACGGCTGTCGTCGCGTGCGGGCATGGGAAGGGCTCCGTTTGAATCGTCGGACAAGGGGCGCTGCGCGAAAAAACGCACGCCGCAATGTAGGCGAAATCGGCCTGGCGCCTCTATGACCGGAATTTCAGTGGGGTTGGCGTGGCATGCCGTAGGCGCGACGCGCCAGTGCGGCCGCCAGCACCTGCGCCGGGTCCACCAGATCCAGCCCGGCCACAGCGGCCGAGCCTTGCAGGCCCAGCGGCACCTCGGTGCAGCCCATGATGATGGTGACGGGACCATGGCGCTCGGCCAGGCGCAGCGCCACCTCTGAAAAGCATTGCTCTGCCAGCAGCATGTTGCCGGCCTTCACGCCGTCGAAGATGCCGCGCATGATGGTTTGGCGTTCGTCGGCCAGCGGCACATGGCAGCCGAGCCCGGCCTCTGCGAGCGCCTGTTCATAGAGCCGCACGCGGTAGGTGCCTTCGGTGGCCATCAGCGCCACGCCGGTTGCGCCCTGCCCGGCCAGTTGCCGCGCCGTTTCCCGCGCCATGTGCAGCAGCTCGACCTGCGGAAAACGCTCCTGCAGACTGGCATGCCAAGCATGCGCGGTGTTGCAGGCGATGGCCACGGCCCGGCTGCCGAGCGCGGCCAGCCGGCCCAGCGCCTGCAGCATCGGCTCCAGCGGCTGGTGCGCGCCGTTGTCGGCCGAGGCCAGCGCGCCGGTGCGGTCGGGCACCGGCACCTGCGCGAGCCAGTGCTCGGGAAAAGACTGGTCGCGCACCGGCTCGCCGCGCGCACGCATCTGCTGCGCGCAGGCCTGCACGAAGAGCCGGACGAAGTCGGCGCCCGCCGCGGGGCCCATGCCCCCGAGGATGCCGACAACCTGTGTGGCTGCGACCATGTCTTTTCTCTTCCTTGTCGTTCGGATCAGGTTGCCGGCTTGTCGCTGAAGGCCTTGAGGTTTTCCTTCAACTGGGGGCTCATCGGCAGGTTCAGCGGCACGCCCTTCGGCGGGATCGGCTGCATGAACCACTTGGTGTAGAGCTTCTCGAACTCGCCGCTCTTCATCATGCCGATGAAGGTGTCGTCCACCAGCTTCTTGAAGGCCGGGTCGTCCTTGGGCAGCATGCAGGCATAGGGCTCGACCTGCAGCGACTCGCCCACCACTTCGTAGTCGGCCGGCGTCTTGGCGTTGGCGATCAGGCCGAACAGCAGGATGTCGTCCATGGCGAAGGCCACGGCACGGTCGCTCTCGACCAGCAGGAACGCGTCGGCGTGGTCCTTGCCGAGCACGATGTTCATGTCGAGGCTCTTCTCGGTGTTGTACTTGCGCATGACCAGCGCGTTGGTGGTGCCGGTGGTGCTGGCCACGGTCTTCTTCGCAAGGTCGGCGTAGTCCTTGATCCTGGAAGACTTCTTCACCAGCAGGCGCGTGCCCGTGTAGAAGTGATTGACGGCAAAGGCCACGTCCTTGCCGCGTGCGGTGTTGTTGGTGGTGGAGCCGCACTCCAGGTCGATGGTGCCGTTGGTGATCAGCGGGATGCGGTTCTGCGAAGTGACCGGCATCAGCGCGACCTGCAGGTTGGGCTTGTTCAGTTTCTTCTTCACCGCCTCGACGACGGCGTTGGAGAGTTCCACCGAAAACCCGATCGGCTTGCTGGGGCCGTTGAGATAGCTGAAGGGCACGGACGATTCCCGGTAGGCGAGCGTGATCTTGCCGGACTCGGCGATCTTCGCCAGCGTGTCGGCGGCCTGCGCGCCGGTGGCGGTGAAGAGCACCGCGGCAGCCATGGATGCCATCAAGACGGAGAGCTTCATTCGAGCCTTCATTCGGTTGGATTGAACAGAAGTCCAGTGTAGGAAAGAGCGGCTCGTTGCGACAATTCCAATAGGACGCTGGGCCATACCCAAAGGTTATGGACTGGGCCCGACACGGTGCAGGGCATGCGCTTTGGCTATGGGCCACGGCGCTTTTGGCATTACCGGCTTGCGCGGTGCAGCCCTACAGTCAATGCAGTCTCTTCTTCATTCCCGGAAAGTTGCCCTCATGCATGTGTGTGTGCTCGGTGCCGGCATCGTGGGCCTGGCCACCGCCTGGCAACTCGAACGCCAGGGCCACAAGGTCACCGTGATCGATCGCGCGACGCCCGGCGCGGGTGCCAGTGGCGGCAATGGCGCGCAGCTGAGCTACTCGTATGTGCAGCCGCTGGCCGATCCATCGATCTGGAAGCAACTGCCCAAGCTGCTGCTGTCGCCCACTTCGCCGCTCAAGCTGCGGCCACAACTCGATCCGCTGCAGTGGCGCTGGGGGCTGGCCTTTCTGGCTGCCTGCAATGCGCAGACCTCGCGCGACACCACCGCGCAGTTGCTCGCGCTGGCCGCATCGAGCCGCACCGAGTTCGAGGCCATGCAGGCCGACATCGCGCCCGACTGCGATTTCTCTGCCACCGGCAAGCTGGTGCTGTATTCAAGCGCAGCCTCGCTCGAAGGCGCACGCGCGCAGGTCGAACTGCAGCGCACCATGGGCAGCGAACAGCGCGTCGTCACGCCCGACGAATGCGTTGCCATCGAGCCCGCGCTTGCGAGCTATCGCAGCCAGATGGCGGGCGCTGTCTACACGCCGAGCGAATGCGCGGCCGACTGCCTCAAGGTGTGCGCCGAGCTGATGCGCGCACTGAGCGCGCGCGGCGTTCGCTTCATGCTCGGCACCGACGTGCACGGCTTCGCGCGCAGCGAAGGCCGCGTGGCCGCGGTGCAAACAAGCGATGGCGACGTGGCAGCCGATGCCTTCGTGATGGCGCTGGGCTCGGCCTCGCACAAGCTGGGGCGCGCGCTGGGCGCCTACCTGCCGGTGTACCCGCTCAAGGGCTACAGCATCACGGTGGAGGTCGAACCCACGCCCGGCGCCGCGCCACTCGTGAACGTGACGGACAGCGCGCGCAAGGTGGTGTTCGCGCGCATCGGCTCGCGGCTGCGGGTGGCGGGCATGGCCGAACTCGTGGGACATGACGCGAGCATTCCGGCCACGCGCATCGAAACGCTGGCAGCCGCCACGCGCGCACTCTTCCCGCGCGCGAGCCGTCTGGAAGAACTGCATCCGTGGACCGGCATGCGGCCGGCCACGCCGAAGGGCCTGCCGATCATCGGACGGTTGCCGAGCGCGCCGTCGAACGTGCTGTTCAACACCGGGCACGGCGCGCTCGGTTTCACGCTGGCCTTCGGTTCGGCGCGACAGATCGCCCTGGCGCTGGCGCCTTCCGCATCGACGTCCTGAGCTTGCGGCCGAGGCGCCGCCAGCCGATCACCACGCCGGTGAGGCTCAGCGCCACGCCGCCCAGGCTCGTGGCGACGAGCAGTACATCCCACAACGGGCGATGGTCGAGCAGCGGCAGCCAGTCCCAGCTGTGCAGCATCGCGAACAGCCAGCGGCTCAGGCGGCGCGTGCTGTCGGAGCGGCCGAGCACGGTGCCGGTCTGCGGATCGACGTGCACCCAGGTCGCATGGACATCGCCGAACACCACGCGCCAGATGGGCAGGGGCTTGTCGGTGCCGCCGGTCATCGTGTGCGGCTCGCGCGTGTAGTAGTGGCTGTCGTAGGCGGTCAGTATGTCGATGCGCTGCACCGCATCGGGCAACAGGCGTGCGACAGCCGTACGCAATGCATTGGGGTCGAACTGGTACGGCTGTGCTGTGACGGCATCGCGCACCATCGGTCGGCCGTTGGCTGTGCTGGCAAGCACCAGCGTCTGGCCTGCCGCGCGCACCCAGCGCAGCTCGCGCACATTGCCACCGGTCGCGGCCAGCAAGGTCGCGGGCGCTGCGTCCTGTACGGAAACAACGAGCGGCCCGCCATTCATCGCCTCGATGCGCAAGGCCGGCGCGCCGCTGTCGAACACGCGCCAGGGGTTCATCGACATCAGGCCGCTGAAGATCCACGTCAGCGTCACCAGCGCGAACAACAACCCGGTGATGTGATGCCAGCGCATCATGAAGCCTTGATACGGCGAATGCGAGCCGCTCTTGTAGGTGCGGCCGAAGCGCCAGCGCATCACGCCCACCACGGTGCCGGTCAGCGTGACGGCGATGCCAATGATCGAGAGCCAGTTGACGATGTCCGCCCAGTAGCGGTCGAGGCCGATGCCGCGCAGCGGGTACAGCCAGTGAATCCAGGCACCGGCGTAGTTCCAGAGCCGTTCGGCGCGCGGTGCATCGCGCACCACCTCGCCGGTCTTGCCCGATACATAGAGCCGGGTAGCGTCGGCATCCGCCAGCTCGACCACATGCAGCGGACGGTGCGCGTCGAGCCCGCGCGAATGGGTGAACGCGTCTTCGCCGATGGTGCCGCGGTAGTCGAGCGGCAAGCTGGCGCCGGCATAGGCTTGCGCGCTGGCGAGCACGCGGGTGCGATCGACTTCGCGCAGCACGGCGCCTGTCGCCGCATCGACGACGATCGCGCCACTGCCCGGCGGTGGCCGCCGCTTGCCGGGCTGGGCTTCACGCCCTGGCGTCGCAAGGTACACAGCGCGCCCACCGCTGGCGGCAGCCAACCGCAACTCCTGCAACGGCCCAGCAATGCCTGCCGCATCGAGCGCCTGCCTGGGCCCCATGAGCGGCGTCGAGGTGTCGAGCCGTGGCAAGTGCTGAAGCCGTTCGGCCTCCGTGAGCTTGGGGTAGCCCACGTACATCATCACCACGCCCGAGACGAACCACATCGCGAAGAAGGCGCAGACGACCACGCCCAGCCAGCGATGGATCAGGAACAACCAGCGTTTGGCATGCACGGCAAATCTCCCCGGTCTAGAAGCTCACGCGCAGCGACACATCGGCCGTGCGCGGCGCGCCGAGGTAGGCGAAGGTGCTGCCGACATTCGCCGCGTAAACGCGGTTGGTGGCATTGCGGATGCGACCGACCACGGTGACGGAGCGGTTCACCTTCCAGCTCAGCCCCAGGTCGAGCAGCGTGTAGCCCGGCCAGTTGATGGTGTTGGCCGCATCGGCATACACCTTGCCGACATGGCGCACGCCCACTGTGGCCTGCAAGCGCGGCGTGAAGGCATACGACATCCAGAGGTTGGCCACCACGGCCGGCGTGTTGGTCGACGTGCGGCCCGCGAGCGACCCGCCTCCCTGCGCGAAGCGCTCGTAGCGCGCATCCACGTACGTGAGGTTGCCCTGCAGCGACCACTGGGGCGTGGGTTGCAGCCCGAGCGCCAGTTCCACACCCTTGGACGACTGCTCTCCCACCAGCACGGTGAGCGCGCTGTTGCTCGGGTCCTGCGTCGCGATGTTCTTGCGGCGGATGCTGTAGGCCGCGAGCGTCGCCGTGCCCTTGCCCTGCCAGAAGTCGAGCTTGCTGCCGATCTCCACCTGTCGGCCGGTGGTCAGCTCGCTGTTGTTGCGCACGTCGGCGAACGAGGCGGTGGAGAGCACGCCCGAAGGCGGATCGGCCGCCGTCGCGTACTGCGCATACAGGTTGGCGCCGGGCGCGAAGTCCCACACCAGGCCGACGCGGCCGGTCGTCGGTTTGTAGCCGCGATAGAAAGTGGCGGGGTTCGAGGCATCCACCGTGCGTCGGTTGACGAGGTCGAGGTCGATGCGCTCGTGGCGCAGCGCCGTCACGAGGTGCAATGCCGGCATCAGCGCCGTGCGGTTTTCAAGATAGAGCGCGGTGGTCGTGACCTTGTTGTTCCTGTCGGGCCGAAAGCCCGGCGTCATGCCCGGCACCGCGAAGAAGCGCTCCGTGGCAAACACATAAGGATTGACGGTGCTCACCGTGCCGGAGAGGCTGTTGGGAAAGCGCGTCTGCCGGTTCACGCTGTAATCCAGGCCAAAAGACCAGTCGCTCTTCAGTCCGGCAAGCCACCCCTTGTAGACACCCTCCACGCGGTTGCCCCACACATCCTGGTCGTGCCGCTGCAGCAAGGCGCTGGAGCGGATGACCGCCGTGTTGCCCGGGTTGTAGCGATAGCTCTCGACGTTGCGGTAGTCGCGCAGTGCGTCGTAGGCATAGAAGGTGTTCTTGAACTGCAGCGCGTCGCTCACCTGCCATTCGGTGACCGAGCGCAGCCACTGCACGCGCTGCGCATACAGGCCGTCGCTGCTGTTGTAGTTCTTGAAGCGGATGCCAGGGTCGATGCGCATCGTGCCGGCCACCGGGTTGAGCACGGGCGTGCCCCAGTAAGGCCGGTCGACGTTCTCATCCTGGTATTCGTAGGCCAGCGTGTGCTTCAGCCCACCGCCCAGGTCCGAAAGCAGCGAGGCGGCCAGTTGCGTCGACTTGCTCTTCGTGCCATCGGTCCAGCCATTGGCATCGCGGTGGTTCACGTCGATGCGCACGTATTGGCTGCCCGCGCCGCCGTCGCCCGCAATGCGCCGGTTCAGCCCGAACGAGGCCTCCTTGAGGTTCTGCGTGCCCAGCCGCAATTGCGCTTCGGCGAAGTCGCCGCGCTCGGCCGTCTTGGTGATGTAGTTGATCGAGCCGCCCAGCGCGCCCGAGCCGAACAGGAAGCTCGACGGCCCGCCGATGGCTTCGACTCGGTCGTAGATCCAGCTGTCCACCGGCCGCGCCGCAATCGCGTACTGCACGTTGATGCCGTTGAACAACTGGCTGATCGAGCCGCTGCCGAAACCGCGGTAGCTCACGCCGATGTTGCCCGGCGCATCGTGCGCGGTCACGCCCGGAATGGCGCGCAGGATTTCTTGCGTGTTCTGTGCACCGCGCGCGTCGATCACCGAACGATTCACCACCGTGACAGACGCCGGCGTCTCGCGCGGCGTGAGGCCCAGGCGGCTGGCGGTGTCCGAAGGGGTGTCGAGGTCGAGCCGGCCGTTGGCACTGGGCGCGTCGTCGGCCACCTCGATCTGCGGCAGCGATGGCGCACCTGCGGGTTGCGCATGGGCAGGCGCGCAAGCGGCGCCGAGCAAGGCGAAGAGCCCCAGCGTGGGGGCGGAAGAAATACGGGACATGAAATCTCTCTTGCAGCGGCGCGTGCGAAAAAGAAAAGGCAGCGCCAGCCGCGGAACGACCGAAAACCCACCGCGCGGCCGTGTCAGGCCGCGTGAGGTGGAAGAAGAGCGGGGTTCAGGAGAGCGTGGGCGGCCCGCGCGCCGGCAGCGGCGAGGCCGTGGCTGCCGCGATGCGGGCAGCGGGAATCGATTGCAGCGCGCGGCCCAGCGGCAGCGGCGTGGGCAGCTTGACCTGCGCTGCCGAGGGCGGCGGGCCGGAGAGCATGCACAGCGGGCAGTCCATCGCGGCAACGCCCATCTCGGTCGGACCGTCGTCGCCCTGCACGATGACCTTGATGGAACCGCTGGCGGAACACACCAGCTCCATCGCCTGCGGGTTCACGATGGGCGATGCCCCCGCGACGAGCAGCGACGCCATGAACCACGCCAGCACCAGGCGGTGCAACAGGCGGTGCAACAGGCGGAAGGTTCGTGGAAAGTGCATGGCCGCGGATTATCGCGTGCGGCGAATGCCCATGGCACTCGGGCGGTGCTCAGGCGGCCTGCTCTATCGCTTCGCGCATGCAGCGCGTGATGCCGCGCACCGCCACCGAATCGGGCCGGCCCGCGAAACGCAGCGCGCGGATCGGCACCGGGATGTGCGGCTCCAGCGTGAGCACGTCGACCTTCTCGCGGTCGGCTGAGCGCGCGGTGCAGCCATCGACCAGCGCCACGCCCAGCCCGTGGTGGGCCATGGCCAGCGCCGCGTGATAGGTCTGCACCGTCACCACCGCCTGCTGGAAACCCACGCCCGCCTGACGGCAGGCCTGGCTCAGGCTGGTGCCCACGGGGTCGCGGCTGTCCAGGCCGATCACCGGCCGATCGACAAGGTCGTGCAACGCGACCGAACCGTTGCGCACCAGCGCGCGCGGCAGCATGCCCTTGGGCGCGATGCACACCATGCGGCTGTCGGCCAGCGTCTCTTGCGTGAGCGAGGGATGCACCGCGGGACTGAACGCGAAGCCCACGTCGGCCTCCTGCAGCAGCAGGGCCGACATGATCTGCGGCGAATGCAGCGACTCGACCGTGATCGCATAGCCCGGATGCATTTCGCGAAAGGCCTTGAGCGCGCGCGGCAGCACGTCGTAGCTGAGCGCCAGCACGCTGAGGATGCGCAGCTCGCCGGTGTCGCCCGCCGTGCGCAGATTGGCGGCCAGCCGCTGCACTTCGTCGAGCTGCGCGAACAGCCGCTCGATGTGCGGGTACAGCGTGAGCGCCTCGGTGGTCGGCGTGAGCCGGCCCTTGACACGCTGGAACAGCGGAAAGCCCAACTGCTGCTCGGCATGCTGCAGCGTGCGGCTGACCGCCGGTTGCGTGATGTTGATGAGCCGCGCCGCCGCGCTCACGCTGCCCGTGAGCATGATCGCGTTGAAGACCTCGATGTGGCGCAGGCGCATGGGGCGGTGGACCGGTCAGTTGCCGGTCTTGCCGCGCGCGATGTCCATGATCAGGCGCGTGCCAAGATAAAGACGCGGTTCGATCGAATCGACCAGCACGTATTCGGCATCGGCCGAATGCGCGCCGAAGCCTTGCAGGCCGAAGCGCTCGATGACGGGCGCCTTGGTCTTGAGCGCGGCGAAGGCGGCGTCGGTGCCGCCGCCTGCGGCCTTGTCATCGGCGCCCAGCGAACGGCCCAGCTCGTCCTTGTAGATCTGCTGCGCGTGTTTCGCGAGTGCGCGCGATGCATCGGTGGCTTCGAGCGGCGGACGGCGGCGCTCGAACTTCAACTCGACCTTGGCTTCGGGAATGAGCTGCTTCTTCACGCGCTCGTTCACCTGCTGCTCGATGCGGTCGTAGTCGCTGACCTTCAGCACGCGCACGTCGGCGCCCGCAGTGGCGCTGGCCGGAATCACGTTGCGGTTGCTGCCGGACTTGGAGATGGTCCAGTTCATCTTCAGGCCCGTGGCCGGGTCGGACAGGTCGCGCATCTGCAGGATCTGGTGCGACAGCTCGTACAGCGCATTCACGCCCAGCTCGGGCGCGGAGCCCGCGTGCGAGGCCTTGCCGGCAACGTGCAGCGTGACCGAGGCAATGCCGGCGGTGGCCAGCGAGAGCTTGTCTTCTTTCACGTAGGCGCCCTCGAAGGACAGCACGGCGTCGTGCTCGCTGCCCATGCGCGTGATGAGCGCACGCGCGCCGGGCGAGCTGATTTCCTCGTCGCCGTTGATCAGCACCGTGAGCGTGCCGTAGTCCTTGAACTTCATCTGCTGCAGCATCGACACGATGTGCGTGATGACGGCCACGCCCTGCTTGTCGTCGGCAATGCCCAGGCCGTAGGCCTTGTCGCCCTCGATGCGGAACGGCTGCTTGTTGAGCATGCCGATCGTGTAGACCGTGTCCATGTGCGCGATCAGCAGGATCTTCTTGCTGCCCGTGCCCTTGAAGGTGGCGCGCACCACGCGGCCGATTTTCTCGGGCGTGTCTTCCATGCGGTATGCGTCGGCGCTCGGGTCGATCAGCTCGACCTCGCCGCCCAGGGCCTTGAACTTCGCGGCGATGAGGTCGGAGATTTTTTCAAGGCCGTCGAGGTCGCGGCTGCCCGATTCGATGGAGACCAGCTCTTTGAGCGTGTCGAGCAGCGCAGGCTTTTCCTTCGCGGCGAGCGAGGCGATGCGGGCATCGGGGGCTGCGAAAGCGGTGCCGATGCAGGCGGCGCAGACGGCTGCCAGCAGGAATTGGCGAGGCTGGAATTTCATGGGCTTGCGTTCTTCTTTCTTTCGTTGTCTCTTCGGTCGACTTGGTAGATCAATGCGGGATCAGTGGGCCTTGTCCCAGTTGGGACCGACGCCGATCTCGGCGAGCAGCGGCACCTTGAGGTCCGCCACGCCGGCCATCAGGCGCGGGATTTCGGTGCGCACCCATTCGACCTCGGCCTCGGGCACTTCGAACACCAGTTCGTCGTGCACCTGCATGATCATCTTGGTGGCGCGCTTTTCTTCATCAAGCACGTTCTGTACCTTGACCATGCTGAGCTTGATCAGATCGGCCGCCGTGCCCTGCATCGGCGCGTTGATGGCCGCGCGTTCTGCGCCGCCACGGCGCGGGCCGTTGGGCGAGTTGATCTCGGGCAGGTACAGGCGCCGGCCGAACACGGTCTCGACGTAGCCCGTTTCCTTGGCGCTCGCCTTGGTCTCGTCCATGTAGGCCTTCACGCCCGGATAACGCGCGAAGTAGCGCTCGATGTACGAGGCCGCGGCCTTGGTCTCGATGCCCAGGTTGCGCGCCAGGCCGAAGCTGCTCATGCCGTAGATCAGGCCGAAGTTGATGACCTTGGCATAGCGTCGCTGCTCGCTCGACACCTGGTCGGGCGTGGAGCCGAACACTTCGGCGGCGGTGGCCCGGTGCACGTCGATGCCTTCCTTGAAGGCGCGCAGCAGCGATTCGTCGCCGCTGATGTGGGCCATGATGCGCAGCTCGATCTGCGAATAGTCGGCGCTGGCAATCACGCTGCCGGCCGGTGCCACGAAGGCTTCGCGCACGCGGCGGCCTTCAGGGGTGCGGATCGGAATGTTCTGCAGGTTGGGGTCATTGCTGCTCAGCCGCCCGGTGACGGCCACCGCCTGTGCATAGTGCGTGTGCACGCGGCCCGAGCGTGGGTTGGCCAACTGGCCGAGCTTGTCGGTGTACGTGCCCTTGAGCTTCGACAGGCCGCGATGCTCCAGGATCTTGGCGGGCAGCGGGTAGTCTTCGGCGAGTTTTTCGAGCACTTCTTCATCGGTGCTGGGCGCGCCGCTCGGCGTCTTCTTGACCACCGGCAGACCGAGCTTGGTGAAGAAGATTTCGCCGATCTGCTTGGGCGAACCCAGGTTGAAAGGCTGGCCGGCAATCTCGTAGGCCTCTTGCTCCAGTTCCATGATGCGCGTGCCGAGTTCATGGCTTTGCGCGGCGAGCGTGGCACTGTCGATCAGCACGCCGTTGCGCTCGATACGAAAGAGTGCCTCGCTCGACTCCATCTCCAGCTGATAGATGAAGCCCAATTTTTCGTCGGCTTGCAGGCGCGGCCACAGCGTGTTGTGCACATCGAGGGTCAGGTCGCTGTCTTCGCAGGAATACTCGGCGGCCTTGGCGATGTCGACCTGGCTGAACGAGATCTGGTGCGCGCCCTTGCCGCACAGGTCTTCGTACGAGATGCCGCTGCGGCCCAGGTGGCGCTCGGCCAGACTTGAAAGGCCATGCGGCTTGTTCACTTCGAGCACGTAGCTCTGCAGCATGGTGTCGTGCGCGTAGCCCTGCACCTCGATGCCGTGGTTGGCGAACACATGACGGTCGTACTTGATGTGCTGGCCGAGCTTTTTCTTCGCGCCGTTCTCCAGCCACGGCTTGAGCTTGGCAAGCACTTCGTCGATGGGCAACTGCTCGGGCGCGTCGGGGTAGTTGTGGGTGAGCGGAATGTAGGCCGCTTCGCCGGGCGTGACGCTGAAGCTCACGCCGACGATCTGCGCGACCATTTCGTCGAGCGAGGTCGTTTCGGTGTCGATGGCCGCGAGGTCTGCGGCTTCGAGCTTCGCGAGCCAGGCGTCGAACTGTTCCCAGGTGGTGATGGTGTCGTACTTGAGGTTGCTCGCGGGGGCGGCAGCCTCCAGCGCGCTCAGGTCAGCGGGCTCGTCGAACAGGCCGCCCTGGTCGGTGCTGGCCTTGGCGGACTTCTTCTTGACGCTCTCCGCTATCAGCTCTGGCGGCACTTCCTGCGCTTCGAGCGTCTTGACGAGGCTTTTGAAGCCGAACTTCTCGTAGAAGGGTTTCAGCTCGGTGGTCTGCGGTGCGCCGACCGGCAGGTTCTCGAGCGAGGGCAAGCCGGTGACGTGGCCTTCGAGGTCGCAGTCGGTGCGGATGGTGACGAGGCGCTTGCTCAGCGGCAGCTTGTCGAGGGCCTTGCGCAGGTTCTCGCCCGCGGCGCCCTTTACTTCGGCCGCGCGTTCGACCAGCGCATCGAGCGAGCCGTACTCGAGCAGCCACTTGGCAGCAGTCTTCGGGCCGACCTTCTCGACACCGGGCACGTTGTCGACGCTATCGCCCACTAGCGTCTGGTAATCGACCATCAAGTTGGGCGGCACGCCGAACTCGGCAGTGACACCTGCCACATCCCGCCGCTTGCCGTTCATCGTGTCGATGATGGTGATGTGCTCGTCGACCAGCTGGCTCAGGTCCTTGTCGCCGCTGGACACGATCACCTCGATGCCCTGCGCGGCGGCAATCTTGGCGAGCGTGCCGATCACGTCGTCGGCCTCGACCTCGGGCACGGTGATCACCGGCCAGCCGAGCAGCCTGACCACTTCGTGAATGGGGTCGATCTGGCTGCGCAGGTCGTCGGGCATCGGCGAGCGGTTGGCCTTGTACTCGGGGTACCAGTCGTCGCGAAAGGTCTTGCCGGGCGCATCGAAGATGCAGGCCGCGTAGTCCGCGCGCACCTCGCGGCGCAGCGCGGTCATCATGTTGATCATTCCGCGAATGGCGCCGGTGGCCGGGCTCTTCGGGTCGCCAGGCACGGCGCGCAGATCGGGCATCGCATGGAAGGCTCGGTAGAGGTAGCTCGAGCCATCGACGAGCAGCAGCGTTTTCTTGTCGGTCATCGGGCCATTTTGCCGTGCCCGGACCGGTCCGCCGAACCACGGCGAAACGGCCTGCGCACCGACAGACGGGAAGCGGTGCCGCGCCTACAATCAAGGCATGCCTAGCTCCACACTCCTGGTCGCCCGCCGCATCCTGCTGGCGCTGGCTTTCGCCGCCCCCTTTGCCGCCGTGCAGGCGCAGCCCGCGCCCGCCCAACCGGCGGCCACGCCGGCCCCGGCGGAATCGCTACCAAATCAGGAGCAGGCAGACGGTCGGCGCAACCAGAAGGTCGAGAACCTGCACACCGAAGACAGCGGTGCCTCGGTCGACGAAGTCCGCTACGGCGGCCGCACGCAAAGCATCAACGTCAAGCCCAAGTCGAACATGCCCGGCTACGAAGTGCTGCCGGCCGACGCAGGCACGGGGCGCCAGGGCTCGTCGGAGACCGGCGCCAATGGCCCGCGCGTCTGGAACGTGATGAAGTTCTGACCGTGCGACCCGCCCACTTCCTCCCATCTCCCGCATCCTCGGCCCGGCGCTGAGCAACGCCATGGCAGTTTTTACCGAAGTCCAGTTCGGCGAGGCAGACGCGCTCGTGCAACGCCTCGGCGTCGGCCGCCTGCGCGACCTGCGCGGCATCCAGGGCGGCATCGAAAACACCAACTACTTCGCGACCACCGAGTCCGGCGAGTTCGTGCTGACGCTGTTCGAGCGCCTGAGCGCCGAGCAGTTGCCCTACTACCTCAGCCTCATGAAGCACCTGGCGGCTGCCGGCCTGCCGGTGCCGGAGCCCGTGGCCGCCATGGCCATCGCGCCCGCCGCCGAGAAGCCGTCGAAAAAGAGCCTGCCACCGACGCCCGCCACCGACACCTCCTGCGACTTGCTGCACATGGTCGCCGGCAAGCCCGCCGCGTTGGTGCAAAAGCTTTCGGGCCACAGCGAACTCGCTCCCGGCCCAGCCCACTGCGCCGAGCTGGGCGCGATGCTGGCACGCATGCATCTGGCAGGCCGCGACTATTCACGCACCCAGCCGAACCTGCGTGGCCTGGCCTGGTGGAACGAAACCGTGCCGGTGGTGCTGCCCTATATCGAAGAATCGCAATCCGCCCTGCTGCGCGCCGAGCTGGCCTACCAGAACCATGTCGCCGAATCGTCGACCTACGCGGCATTGCCCCGTGGCCCGGTGCACGCCGACATGTTCCGCGACAACGTGATGTTCGCGACCGGCGACGACGCAGGTGCCGCACCACGCCTGACCGGCGTGTTCGATTTCTACTTCGCCGGCACCGACACCTGGCTGTTCGACCTGGCCGTGTGCCTGAACGACTGGGCCATCGATCTGCCCACCGGCCGGCACCATGCCGAACGCGCCGACGCGCTGCTGTCGGCTTACGAATCCGTGCGCCCGCTGAACGCCGCCGAGCGCACCCTGCTGCCCGCGATGCTGCGCGCTGCGGCGCTGCGCTTCTGGATCTCGCGCCTGTGGGACTTTTACCTGCCCCGTGAGGCGAGCATGCTCAAGCCCCACGACCCGTCGCACTTCGAGCGCGTGCTGCGCGAGCGCGCCACCCACCCGCATGTCATGGCACAGGCCTTCGAGCCGCTGCTTGTGGCTGCCTGACCCCCACACATGAAACTCAACCTCGTGCCGGCGCGAACCGGCGCCGAATGGGTCCGCCTCGGACTCAAGACCTTCTGGCGACAGCCGCTGGCCTTCATCTCGCTGTTCTTCCTGCTGATGGCGATGATCTCGACGGTGTCGATCGTGCCGATACTGGGCAGCCTGTTCGCGCCAGCCCTGGTGCCGTTCATGACGCTGGGCCTGATGGTCGCGACCTCGGTGGCCTACACCGACAACGCCGAAGGCGTCGGCCAGGCCGGCGACGCGAAGCGCCCCACGGGTTCGGCAATGTTCGTGGCAGTGTTCAGCGCCATGCGCGCCGAATGGCGCTCGCTGCTGGTGCTGGGCATCATCTCGGCGGTCTACTTCGTGCTGGCGGTGATGGTGACGACGCTGGTCGACGGCGGCCAGCTCGCACGCGCCTACCTGCTCGACGATCCGCTGACGCCCGAAGTGATCACGAGCAGCGACTTCCAGGTGGCGCGCATGCTGCTGATGTGCCTGAACCTGCCGCTGTCGCTGGCCATGTGGCATGCGCCGGCGCTGGTGCACTGGCACCGCGTGGAGCCGGTGAAGAGCATCTTCTTCAGCATCGTCGCGCTGTTCCGCAACTTCGGCGCCTACACGCTGTTCGGCATTGCGTGGTTCGGCGTGTTCCTGATCGCCGGCATCGGCATGGGCCTGCTCGCCACGGTGCTGATCGGCGTCGGCGCGATGGGCTCGGGCGGCGCCGCGCTGGCGGTGGGCAATGTGCTGATCGTCGGCACGGCGCTGGTGCTCGCGGCCATGTCGCTCAGCTCGACCTGGTTCACCTTCCGCGACACTTTCGATCCGAACTGAGCGTGAGCGCGGCCGCCCGGTTCAGTCGGGCGCGGCCCCGTCCTTGCGCAGGCTCGCGAACAGCGACCACGCCATGCCGGCCAGCAACAACAGGCCGACACCCAGCGCACCCCAGAGCCACCATTTGCGCGACGGATCGAGGCCATCCGTCTGCGGAATCGGCGGCTGCACCGCAGCCGCCACCGCTGCCGTGATCGCCGCCGTCGGCAGCGTGACCGAGGCGCCATCGGCGACGACCGGCTTGTCCGAGGCATAGCCCGGAATCAGCGTCGACAGCGCCAGCGGTGCGCCGGGCACAGCCCCTTCGACAGTGCCTGTATCGGGCGCCGCACTCCACGACAGAGAGAACGGCGCCCCACCCTGCGCGAGAAACACCAGCGTGCGCGGCACGGCGCCTACTGCGATGGTCGGCGGCGTCGCACCCAGCACGCTCACCGGACCGGCAGTTCGCAAACGCAGGCGCGTGTACACCGCGCCATCGAGCGCCAGCACGGGCGAGCGCACCTCGCCGCCGGCTTGCGCCAGACGGTAGACCACTGCATCGACCAGCGGCGATTCATCCGGCCGGTCAGGCAGCGAGACCGGTCGGCGCTGCTGGTGCCGCAATGCATAGAGCGGATTGCGGGGGACGGGCTGCGGCGGCGTGGCTGTGGCTGGCGCCGGCTCGGACAACCCCGAGACGCCGACCTGTGCCAGCGTGTTGATATCGGCCAGGTCGATGCGCAGGCTCTGCACCGGCAGGCCGCGCGGCAGCAGATAGTCGCAATAGGCGGCGGCGCAGCGCCCCGGCTTCAGCGGGCCGGACCATTCGAGCGGCGCGACGGGTTCGACCTCTTGCACGCTGTCGATGCCCACGCCGGTCAGCGGTACGCCATGCTGCGGATCGCTCCAGCGCAGGCGCAGGAAACGCGTGCGCAGGCTGCCGAGGTCGACCGCGAGGCGCTCGATGGTCTGGCCGCTGTGGGCCAGCCGCACCAGTTGATCTTCGCTGCCCACCGGCCGCCACTGGCGCAGGTCGTCGCTGGCTTCGAGCCGGAAGGCGAACAGGCCACGCGCATCGGGCGCGATCTCGAAGCGGGCCTGCAGCAGGCTGCCTTTGACCTGGCTCAGGTCGATGAGCCACTGCGTCGCTTCGCTCGCCTTGCGCTGGGCGCTGGCAGCCTTGCTGTCGAGCGCCAGCGAGCCGTCGGGCCGCACTGAAAAGGCGAGCGATGCATCGGCCGAAGCCGTGCCGGTGTCGCTGCCGGGCAGCGCGAAGATCGGTACGTCTTGCGAGGCGGTTCGTGGGGCCGCGGCTTCATTGCGCAGCCACGCGTAAGGCACGGCATGTCCGGCGGCATTGCGCACGCGAAGATCGCGCAAGTCACCGTGCGCGGCGCTGCCGTAAATCGACAGGGGGAGCGTGAGCCGGTGGTACGGCCCGTCGCCCTGCAGCACGATGGGCGCAGAGGTGGCAGGCTGCGCATGCACTGCGCTGAAACTCGTCGCCACCATGACGGCGACGAAGGCGCTGCCCGCGCGAAGCGTCCACATCGCGGCGCCGCTCATGCCGCGCCGCCTTCGGCCGGCGCCTTCTGTTCCGCTTTTTCTTCTTCCTTCTTCGGAGGCACCGGCGCGAAGTAGCCCACCAGCAGCAGCAAGGCCCCCACCGCAATGAACGACACGATGCGGAACAGCCCGCCGCGATTGGCCAGCTCGACGAAGAACAGCTTCAGCACCACCACGCCGAGCAGCACCGCGCCCGCGACCCACAAGGTGCGCACCTTGCGCGAGTGGCCCAGCACCATCGCGGCCACGCCGCAGACCGCCCAGGTGATCGACAGCGCCGCCTGCGTCAGCCACGATGCATAGAGCGCATCGAAGCGCCATTCGACGCCGGCGTAGTGGAGGCAGGTGCGCAGCACCATGCCGGTCAGCAGCGCGAGCCCGGTGAGGCCGGCCGCGCCCTTGGCGACCATCGGGTCCACGCGCGCGAACGATCCCCGCGGCAAGGCACGCCACCAGAGCACCAGCGCGAACAGCACCAGCCATTGCGCGAGTTCGAGCGGATTCAGCAGCGGCACATAAGGCAGCGGCGCGGCGTTGCCGGGGCTCACGGCATTGGTGAACCAGACCCAGACCAGCAGATAGACCACCACCGGCGTCGCCGCGAATTCCAGGTAGGCGCCGCGGTACTCGGTCAGCGGCCAGCGCTTGAGCGCCACGCGAGAGCGCAGCGCCCACAGCACGAGCGCCGGCACGATGGCCCAGCCCAGCAGTTGCCAGCTCGACCACTCGGCACCGATGCGCCCGAGTTGCCATTGGCATTCGCGCGCCGCGAGCAACAAGAAGAGCCAGAAGCCCGCCACATGGAAAGGCGTCAATGCCGGGGCATCGAACCAGCGCTTCTGCGCACGCAGCAGGCGCAAATGCCACACCAATGCCAGCGGCCAGGCGATCCAGCCAAGCGCGCTCGACGGCACGTAGAACGGCGTCGGGCCACCTGCAATGCCATAGGCCGCGATCAGGCCAAAAGCCGGCAGCGTGGCGATCGTGGCCTTGCCCAGTTGCGACCAGTCGCGGCGGTGCGCCACGAGCGCACCCAGCGCGGAGGTGACGAGCACGACCGCCATCGCGGCAGCCGGCACATGGCTCGCCAGATCGTGGCGGTTCAGCACACGGATGCTTTCGTCCAGCACGCCGAAGAACCACCAGAAAAGCCCCCAGATCACCGGCGCCCACAGCACGATCGGATTCGCGCACCACGCATTGGCCCAGCGCTTGGGCGCGGTGCCCGCAGGCTCGCTCACGCGCGGCCGCGCTTCGTCGCGCAACCAGTCGCCAGCCAGCAAGGCCACGAGCCCCAGCACCACGGGCGTCCAGAAGCCGAGGTGCGCGAAGGCCGGCCTCACCGCTTCGGGGTCCACAGACTGGCTCGCGCCGAACGCAATCGCAGCGATCACCTGCAGCACGCCAGCCAGCGCGGCGAGCGGGAAGTGCGCCATGCGCAGCGCCACCCAGAACACGACCGTGGCGGTCAGCGGCCACAGCAACGCGGCCTGCGCCAGGTTCAGCTGGAACAGCATCGCCAGATGCAACAGGCTCACACCCGCGAGCACGCCCACCACATTGCCGATCGACCACCCAGACTGGACGCCGCGCGCCAGTGCCGCGCGGTGCGCCTGCAGCATCGACCACGCAGCACTGCCGAGCAGGCTGAGCGCGATCAGGCAGGCGGCGGCAGCGCCTTGCCATCCGCTTTCCAGCACCCGCCCGTCGGTGACCTCGCCGGTGTGGTGCAGCGTCGCGATGAAGCCCGCCACCGCGAGCGCCTGCATGCCGAAGCTCACGTAAGTCAGCGGCAGCAATGCGAAGCGCACCGCCACGGCGAAGGTGACCGACGCCAGCACGGCCGTTGCAGCGGCGGCCCACGGCGGCGTCCACCATTGCCAGAGCAGCAGCGTGAGCGCGGCCATGCCGAGCCACGGCAAGGCGCTGCCGACCATGGCTTCCACTGTGTTGCCCACGTCGAGCTTGGCGCGACGGTGCATGGCCCACATGGCAAAAGCGCTCACGGCCACCAGCAGCGGGCCGATCAGCGAACCTTCGAGCAACGGATGCCCCGGCGCCGCGTCGAGCCCGGTCGCTTCGAGCAGCTTCAGCACCGCACCGGCAAACACCACGAACGAGAAGGCGCGCGCATACACGCGCCCCTGCCGCGCGCCCAGCCAGTACATGCCGGCCGCCTCGACCGCCCAGGCGGCCCCAGTCCACCGCCCTTCGAGGCCGAGCGGAATCGCCAGCGTGCCGAAGATCACACCGACGATGGCATAGGCCTCCGCCAGCAGCGCCAGTCCCTTGGGCTGCGTCGCGAACACCAGCCGGCCCATCACGAGGTAGAAGGCCGCGAGCGCCATCGCCGAGAAGGCGGCGCCGTATTCCCACGGGCGCATCAGCAGGTACTGCATGCCGAACGCGACCATGGGCGTGCCGAACACGAGCGAGCTGTCGACCCGGCCGGCGCGGCGCAGCGTGTCCAGCGCGCGCGTGGCCAGCGGGTGCGCGGGCTGCACCGGCGCATCGAACAACGTGCGGCGCGCAAACAGCAGGCCGATGGCGGTGAATAGCAGGAAGAACGCGATCAGGAACGGCTGGATGGTGCCGTACTGGTCGTCGGTGTAGTACTTGTGCGCCCAGCCGGCCGCCAGCGTGAAGGTGCCGACGAAACCGATCAGGTTCAGCACGCGCCAGGCCTTGAACCAGGCGACCAACACAATGCCGACATCGAGCACCAGCAGGTAGGTGAACAGCCCCACTGGCTGGTTCGAGCCGGTGGAGGCGAGCACCGGCGCCGCGAAACCTTCGAGCGCGGCAACGATGGCCAGCAGCGGCGCGTTCTGCAGCACTGCCAGCGCAGCACTGAGCACGGCCACGCCGAACAGGAAGGCGAAGCCAACGCTGGCCGGCAGCAGCCCGCTGAGCTTCATGGCCGCGAGCGTCGTGAGATAGAAGACACCGATGCCCGCGCCCTGCAGGATCAGCGCGTAGCCCGCGCGCTTCTTGCGCAGCAGCCAGCCCAGCACCAACAGGCCCGCGCCCACCAGCGCCACGGCCGCATAGCGCAGCTCGATAGGCACGGTCACGCGCTCTGCCGTATAGCGCAGCAGGAAAGCCAGCCCAAGGAACAGGATCAGCACGCCGAGCTTGACCAGCATGTTGCCGCCGAAGATCAGGTTGGCGATGGGTGCGGGCAGGCGGTCGCGCAGCGGCACTGGCGGTGGTGGGGGCGGCGGAGGTGGGCGGCGGACCGGCGCTGGTGCGGCCACAGGCGGCTTGATGGGAGCAACCGCCTCGGGTTGCGGCGGTGTGACGGTTTTTTCGACGGGAGCGACAGCAACAGCCAGCACAGGCTCGACGGCTGCAACCGGCACATCGGCGACGACAACTGCAACTGCTGCGACGACGGGCGCGGGCACCGTCATCTTGGCGATGCCCGGACGGGCCAGTTCCGCCCGTGGCGGCGCCAACGGCAGCGACGGCATGGTGGCGAGCGGCGTGTCCGCCATCGAGGTCGCGAGATCGCTCGCCGGCGCATCGGCCAGTTCGGGAATCACGGAGGCTGTAGCTACAGGTGCGGCGATGGCACCGGCCGCGCCTTGCGACAACCGGGACTCGAGCAGCGAGACCCGCTGTTCGAGTTCCGCCACGCGCTGCTGCAGCTTCAGCACACCGCCGGCCGGGGCCGTGGCCGCGCTGGCAATCGCGGGGCTTGCGGCGCTCGGGTTGGGAGCGCTTTCAGCGCCGGATCGCTCGGGCGCGGCTTTCTTCTTGCCGAAGATCTGCGGAAGCGCAAAGGCGCCCAGCACCGCAAGGACCAGCGCCGCAGGCACCGACTGGAACAGCGCGCCTATCACCAGGCCGGCAATGATGCCAAGAAACCACATCCCGAACTCCCCTTGTTTGGCGAGCCCGGAGTGTACGGCCGTTCAAGGAAAAAGACGCCCTGACGCCCGTCCTGCCTGCGGTGTTAGCTATAGTTTTAGTAGCGCCGTCAAACGGGCGTGAGCTTGGCGACGGAAAGCGCCAGCCACTTCACGCCGTGGCGCGTGAACTTGACCTGCGCACGCGCGTCGTCGCCCGTGCCTTCGAGCGCCACCACCGTGCCTTCGCCGAACTTGTTGTGGAACACCTGCATGCCCGAGCGCAGTCCATGCGAAGGCGCCGTTTTTTGCGGTGGCACCGGCGGGCTGGCGAAGGTGTCCTTGCTGCTGCTGCCGCCACCGTAGCCACTGCCGCCGCTGTAGGCGCCGCCACCACCGCGCGTGCTGGCGTAACCGCCGCCATAGCCGAAGGCCGAAGGCGTGAAGCTCTGGTTCTTGGGTGTGAGCCACTTGAGCGCCCCCTCGGGCAGTTCGTCGAAGAAGCGGCTCTTGACGTTGTAGCGGGTCTGGCCGTGCAGCATGCGCGTCTGCGAATGGCTCAGGTACAGACGCTTGCGTGCGCGCGTGATCGCCACGTACATCAGGCGGCGTTCTTCCTCGAGGCTTTCGAAGTCGCTCATCGAGTTCTCGTGCGGGAACAGGCCCTCTTCCATGCCGGTGATGAACACGCAGTCGAACTCCAGGCCCTTGGCTGCGTGCACGGTCATCAGTTGCACCGCGTCCTGGCCGGCTTGCGCCTGGTTGTCGCCCGACTCGAGCGCGGCATGCGTGAGGAAGGCGACCAGCGGGCTGAGCGTTTCGCCGGTCTCGGCATCGGGCGCGAGCGGTTCGTCGGAGACCGGGCGGGTCAGGTCGATGCCCTGGCTCGCGGGCGACTGGCGCAGCTCGTCGACCGGCAATGCCACCGCATCGCGGCCGAAGCCCTCCAGCGTGACGAAGCTCTCGGCCGCATTCACGAGTTCTTCCAGATTCTCGACACGGTCCGCGCCTTCGCGGTCGGCCTTGTAGTGCTCGATGAGCCCGCTGTGGTCCAGCACCAGCTCGATGATCTCGCGCAGGCTCACGCCCTGGGTCTGCTCGCGCAGCACGTCGATCTTGGCGACGAAGCCCGTGAGGTTGGCGCCAGCCTTGCCGCCGACGGCGCTGACCGCGTCGTGCAGCGAGCGCCCGGCCGCGCGCGCCGCGTCCTGCAGGGTTTCGAGCGTGCGCGCGCCAATGCCGCGCGGCGGGAAATTGACGACGCGCAGGAAGCTGGTGTCGTCGTCCTTGTTCTCGAGCAAGCGCAGGTAGGCCAGCGCGTTCTTGATTTCGGCGCGCTCGAAGAAGCGCAGGCCGCCGTACACGCGGTACGGCACCGAGGCGTTGAAGAGCGCCGTTTCGATCACCCGGCTTTGCGCATTGCTGCGGTAGAGCACGGCCATCTCTTTCCGGTCGAAGCCGTCGCGCACGAGCTGGCGCATTTCCTCGACCATCCACTGCGCTTCGGCCAGATCGGTAGGCGACTCGTAGACGCGCACAGGCTCGCCAGGGCCCTGATCGGTGCGCAGGTTCTTGCCCAGGCGCTTCTTGTTGTGGCTGATCAGCTCGTTGGCCGAATCCAGGATGTTGCTGTAGCTGCGGTAGTTCTGCTCCAGCTTGATCTGATGGCGCACATTGAACTCGCGCACGAAGTCGGTCATGTTGCCCACGCGCGCACCGCGAAAGGCGTAGATGCTCTGGTCGTCGTCGCCCACGGCGATCACGCTGTTGTTTTCGCTGGGCGTGAACTGGCCCGCAGCCACGTTGCCCGACAGCATCTTGATCCACGCGTACTGCAGGCGGTTGGTGTCCTGGAATTCGTCGATCATGATGTGGCGAAAGCGCCGCTGGTAGTGCTCGCGCACCGGGTCGTTGTCGCGCAGCAGTTCGTAGCTGCGCAGCATCAGTTCGCCGAAATCGACCACGCCTTCGCGCTGGCATTGTTCTTCGTAGAGCTGGTACAGCTCGACCTTCTTGCGGTCGTCATCGCTGCGGACTTCGACATCGCCGGGGCGCAGGCC
Source organism: Variovorax sp. PAMC26660 (assembly GCF_014302995.1). Lineage (NCBI taxonomy): Bacteria > Pseudomonadati > Pseudomonadota > Betaproteobacteria > Burkholderiales > Comamonadaceae > Variovorax > Variovorax sp. PAMC26660. The sequence continues at coordinate 4,424,993 of NZ_CP060295.1, read as the reverse complement.
GTCTTCCTTGGCACCGGCAATGAACCATTGCGTCTGCTTGGCCGGGAAGCGCTCGTCGTCGACGTTGAACTGTTTCATCAGGCGCTTGATGGCCGAGAGTTGGTCTTGCGTGTCGAGGATCTGGAAGGTCGACGGCAGGTTGGCCAGCTTCCAGTGGGCGCGCAGGAGGCGGTTGCACAGGCCGTGGAAGGTGCCGATCCACATGCCGCGCACGTTGACGGGCAGCATCGCCGTCAGCCGCGTCATCATTTCCTTGGCGGCCTTGTTGGTGAAGGTCACGGCGAGGATGCCGCCGGCGGAGACCTGCCCCGTCTGGAGCAGCCACGCGATGCGGGTGGTGAGCACGCGGGTCTTGCCGGAGCCGGCGCCCGCAAGGATCAGCGCATTGCCCTCCGGCAGCGTGACCGCGGCGAGTTGCTCCGCGTTCAGGTTATGGAGCAGCGGCATGTCCGCAGGGTGGGCGTCAGCCGCAGGATCGTTAAATAACATCCTGCGATTGTAGAAACCACTGCGTATGCGGGTTATATGAAGAAGCAGAAGACCCGCCGCTGCGAGACCGCGTAAACTCAATCACCGGGCCCAAGTTTCTTGCGCCCGGTTTTTTGTGGGCGTCTTCCTTTGCAGAAGGCGCCGCGAAAACCGGCCGGACCAAGCGCTCTTTCGTTCTGTTCAACGATTCCTTTCAGGAGCCTGGTCATGCAAATTTTCGATTACGACAACATCCTTTTGCTCCCGCGCAAGTGCCGCGTGGAAAGCCGTTCCGAGTGCGACGCCAGCGTGAAGCTGGGCGAACGCACGTTCCGCATGCCGGTGGTGCCGGCCAACATGAAGACAGTGGTCGACGAGTCGATCTGCCTGTGGCTGGCGCAGAACGGCTACTTCTACGTCATGCACCGCTTCGACCTCGACAACCTGAAGTTCGTCAAGGACATGCAGGGCAAGGGCGTGTTCGCTTCCATCTCGCTCGGCGTGAAGAAGCCCGACTACGACACGGTCGACCAACTGGTGGCCGAGGGCCTGACGCCCGAATACATCACGATCGACATTGCGCACGGCCATGCCGACAGCGTGAAGAACATGATCGGCTACCTCAAGGAAAAGCTGCCGAAGTCCTTCGTGATTGCCGGCAACGTCGGTACGCCCGAGGCCGTGATCGACCTGGAGAACTGGGGCGCGGACGCGACCAAGGTGGGCATCGGCCCGGGCAAGGTCTGTATCACCAAGCTCAAGACCGGCTTCGGCACCGGTGGCTGGCAGCTGTCGGCGCTCAAGTGGTGTGCACGCGTGGCCACCAAGCCGATCATTGCGGACGGCGGCATCCGCGACCACGGCGACATTGCCAAGAGCGTGCGCTTCGGCGCGTCGATGGTGATGATCGGCTCGCTGTTTGCGGGGCATGAAGAATCGCCGGGCAAGACGGTCGAAGTCGACGGCGTGCTCTTCAAGGAGTACTACGGCTCGGCCAGCGACTTCAACAAGGGCGAATACAAGCACGTCGAGGGCAAGCGCATCCTCGAACCCATCAAGGGCAAGCTGGCCAACACGCTCATCGAGATGGAGCAGGACGTGCAGAGCTCGATCAGCTACGCGGGCGGCCGCACGCTGATGGACATCCGCAAGGTCAACTACGTCACGCTGGGCGGCGCCAACGAGGGCGAACACCTGCTGATGTAAGGCGGCCCCGAGGAGCTGCGCCGGTCGTCGTCAGGCTTCGAGCAGTTGCACCGCATGCCGGTGCAGCGCATGGGCCGGATCGGCGATCGCATCGACCACGCCGAAGTGGTTCAGCCCCGGGAGCACCTCGCACACCGGCACGGTGTTGCGGCCCCACGCCTCGCGGATCATGGCGTTGTGGCGAATGAACTCCGGGCTCTCGCTGCCGCCCGCGACCGCGTAGAGCTGGCCGCGCGAAGGTGCCGGCCAGAGCGCGGGGCTGGCACGCAGCGCGTCTGCATCCGTCAGGTGAAGCACGTTCTCCAGGAACGGCGTGCGCTGCAGCGGGCGCAGGTCGTAAAGGCCTGAGATCGACAGCGCATTGCGCACCAGGTGCGCGGGCAAATCAGGCGCGACTGCCTTCCAATCGCAGGCCAGCAAGGCCGCGGCCATGTGTCCGCCAGCCGAATGCCCGGCGACGGTGATGCGCGACGGATCACCGCCATAGGCTGCGACATGGCGCCAGGTCCACGCGAGCGCGCGCACCATCTGCAGCAGGATGCCCGGCACAGTCACGGGCTGCCCGACGGGGCCGGGGCACAACGCATAGTTGGGCACGACCATGCACACGCCGCGGTCGTTGAATGCGGGTGCGATGAAGGAATGCTGGCTCTTGTCCATCGCGCGCCAGTAGCCGCCGTGGATGAAAACCAGGACCGGCGCGTCGGGCACGGGGGCCGGAAAGATGTCGAGCGTTTCGTTCGGGCCGTCGCCGTAAGGCAGGTCGATCCGGCTGGGCAAGGTGTCGCGCGCCTGGGCCGATTCGCGCGCCCATCGCTCAAAGTACGCCGGGTGGTCCTTGACCCGAGCGAGGTTGTTGTACATGCCTTCCAGCCAGGCGGGTTCGTACGAGGCCATGCGGTTCCTGCTCCTTGATTCGCGAGGCGCGCATCTTGGCATGAAGGCCTGCGCCAAAACGGGAGTTCTGGTTAGAATTTGAGTTGTGTTGGGGGGGTAGCTCAGCTGGGAGAGCGCCGCGTTCGCAATGCGGAGGTCGTGAGTTCGATCCTCATCCTCTCCACCAACCGATTCGAAAAGGCCTTGGCAATCGCCAGGGCCTTTTCTTTTTGCGACTCAGGTATCGAGCGTCAGGTGCTGGCCGTGAAGCGCGGCCGCTGCTGGCGAGGCGAGGAAACCGATGGTCTGCGCCGCGACCGAGGTCGAAACCCAGTCGGCCGGATTCGCATCGGGCATGGCCTGCCGGTTGGCGGGCGTGTCGAGCACGCTGGGCGCCACGCTGTTCACGTTGACGCCGTGCGGCGCCGCCTCGGCGGCCATGGCTTCGACCAGGCGCTGCAGCGCGCTCTTCGATGCGATGTACGCCGCCATCGCCGGCATACCGCGTGCCGCCACCTTCGCCGTCACGGCGATGATGCTGCCGGTGCCGCGCTCGATCATCGAAGGCAGCACCGCTTGCGTCACCGCGACGAACGACCACGCATTGAGATTCATCATGCGGTCCCAGCTCGCACGCGTGAGCGCATGCGTCGCCTCGCCCATCTCGAAGCCACCCGCGATGTGCACGAGCGCATCGATGCGGCCGAAGGACTTGAGCGCCTGCTCCGCGAGGCCTGCCATGTCGGACGCCGAGGTCACGTCGCCGGCGAGCAACAGGTGCTGCGAGTTGTCGAGACCCGGGAACACTTCCGCCAGGCGACCCGCATGATGGTCGACCAGCGCGAGACGCGCGCCCCGTTCAAGGAAGTGCTGCGCCACCGCACGGCCCAGCGCGCCCGCAGCGCCGGTGATCAGGACATGGGGCGTGGTGCTTGCATCGCTCATCGAAATTTCTCCTGGTAGAGATAGGGGTAGAGGGGCATGCCCCGCCGGTAGTGGCGCATCCTAACGCTGCGACTCACAATTTTTCTGGACGGCCATAAATTCTGGGATATACTCGTGGTCTTGCCAGAAAACGCCAAACGTTTTCAAAGCAAGGGCTCTTAGCTCAGTTGGTAGAGCAGCGGACTCTTAATCCGTAGGTCGAGTGTTCGAGTCACTCAGGGCCCACCAACCAACACTGCGGAAACGCTGAAAAGCCTGCTACCTCACCGGTAGCAGGCTTTTTTCATTGGCGCACCGCCTTGCATGGACGCGGGCTGGGTCCATCGAGCAAATGCGGACACGCTGCACGACCGGTTGTTTGGAACAATCCTGTTGCCATGCAGCCAGACCCCTTCACCACGTCGAGAACACAGACGGTTCGCTATCTCGATCTGCTGTCGCGTGCGGTCGCGCACATCGACACGCACCTGGCCGATCCGCTCGATGCGCGCATGCTGGCCGACATGGCGGCCATGTCCCGCTACCACTTCCACCGAATCTTCCGCGCGTACTTCGGAACCACCGTGGGTGGCTACATCACCTGGCGCCGCATGCAGCGGGCGTGTGAACTCCTCGCCCGCAACTGCGCCCCAGTGGACAGGGTCGCCATTCAGGTCGGCTACGAATCCGCCCAGGCCCTCGCGAAAGCCATGCGCCGCGAGCTGGACACCACGCCGGTGGCCGTGCGGGCCGGCAGGGCTCCGTGCTGGCAGCAACTGTTCGACCGCCGGCCCGCCATCGATCCACTTGCATCGCACAACGACGCGTTGCTCAAGCCACAAATGCTCGATGTGCACGCACTCCCGGTCCTGACAGCCACCGGCCGCGGGATGGATGCCGGCGACATGCGGCGGGCGGCCGAGCAGGCCTTCGACGAACTGGTCCCGGCCATCCGACAAGCGAATCTGCTGCCGCGCACCCAAAGCTGGCTGGCACTGTTTCCGGACGAACCCCAGGGTCTGGAAGATCAACAGGCACGAATGCTCTGCGGCGCAGTCTTCGATCACCGCCTCGTCGAACGCAGTGGCCGTGCAACACAGCCGGCAATCACTCTGGAAGGCAGCTTGAGCTGGTGGCATCTGCCCGCCGGCCGCCATGCCGTCTTCTCGCACCGTGGAGGCCATAGCCTGCTGCATCGCGTATGGAACGCCGTGTATCGCGACTGGCTTCCTGCCACCGGTTACGCGTTGCGCGACACACCCAGCTTCGAGCACTACGTCAACGATCCGCGCGAACCACTGGGCAACGAATGGCGCACCGACCTCTACCTTCCACTGCAGTAACCGCCGACAGCCCGCCATGACCTCTTCCCTTCCAGACATCGAAACCGCCAGCGCGAGCCAACTGATACAGGCGCTTGCCACGCGCCAGATCGGCGCCCTCGAGCTGTGCGACGCGACCATCGCACGCATAGAAGATCGCGACCGCCACATCAACGCCGTCGTCGTGCGCGACTTCGAGCGTGCACGCGAGCAGGCACGCGCCGCCGATGCGGCGCTGGGCCGGGGCGAGCGGCGCCCGCTGCTGGGCCTGCCCATGACAGTGAAGGAGTCGTTCAACGTCGCGGGCCTGCCGACCACCTGGGGCTTCGAGTTCGCCCGCTCGCTGCCGGTCACCGAAGACGCCGTGGCTGTCGCCCGACTCAAGACCGCCGGCGCCGTGATCCTGGGCAAGACCAACCTCGCGCTCGCTCTTGGTGACTACGAGAGCAACAACCCCGTGTACGGACGCACGCTGCATCCGCTGGATGCAACGCGCACGCCGGGCGGATCGTCCGGCGGTTCAGCGGCCGCGTTGGCCTCAGGCATGGTGTCGCTCGAATTGGGCTCCGACATCGGGGGATCGATCCGCGTGCCCGCGCACTTTTGCGGCGTCCATGGCCACAAGCCGAGCCACGGCCTCTTGCCCACGCGCGGGCACCAATTCCCCGGCTACGAGGCGGCGTCCGATGTGCTCTCGGTGATCGGGCCTCTGGCGCGCAGCGCCGCCGACCTTGAACTTGCGCTCGACGTGCTGGCCGGCCCCGATACCGGCGAGGCGATGGCCTATCGACTGGAACTGCCACGCGCCCGGTGGCCGGATGCCCGAGGCCTGCGCGTGCTGGCACTGACCGAACACCCTTCGGCTCGCACAGGCACGGACGCACGGCGCGCAGTCGAAGACGTGGCCGCCCGGCTTGCAAAGGGCGGCGCGCGCATTGCACATGCCAGTGCGCTGCTTCCCGATCTCTCCGCCCTTCAGGACGACTACGCAAAGCTCCTGGTCACGATCGTGACGCGAGGCGCTCCCCATCCGCCTGCTTCCATCTCCGCTCACGAATGGCTGCGCCTGCTCGACCGGCGCCTGCAGTTGCGCAAGCGCTGGCATCTTCTCTTCGAGTCGTTCGACGTCGTCATCGCGCCGCCTTTCGGCACGGCCGCGTTCGAGCACATCGACGCTCCCGATTGGGAACACACGACGCTGACCATCGACGGCGAGCCTTCGCTGTACCGCGAGCAGTTGGCCTGGTCGGGCGTTGCCACCGTCGCCGGATTGCCTTCGACAGTGGCACCTGCGGGCAAGACCGCGCAGGGGTTGCCATTGGGCGTGCAGATCATCGGCCCCGCACTGGAAGACCGGACGACGATCGCCGTGGCCCGCTGGCTCGAAGAAAACGCCGGCTAGGAAGCCGAGCCCTGCACGCCGCCTTGCAGGGCTGCCCAGTCATCGACGAAGCGCGCGAGAACATCACGCTTCTCGCCCACTTCTGCCATCAGGTACTGCCTCGCATGCGCCTGGGCCACTTCGCTCGACAGGAACCACTGCTCACGCGCAAGGCTGCCCTGCGGCGGTGGCGTGCCCCAGTCCGTGCCGCCGTTGCCACGAAACGCTTCGGTGACAGGCAGGCGCCCGTCCGTCTTGCCGATGTCGGACAGCGCACCCCGTGGACCGCCCAGCGCGATGCGGACCTGGACGATATCGCCTTCCGCATGAATGGATGCGCCCAGACCTCCCACATCGTGCACCTGCCAGAGCTGCTGCGCAGAGGCATTGCGAACCCAACTCTCCAAGGCGCGCGTCAAACTTTCGAGAACGATTTCTTTGTTCATACGGCAATATTTCACGTTTCTATCTGGCACTTACACCCTGCCTCAGACCCAACCTACAAAAGTAGGCAGAGCGGCGTGGCATCTTGCACCTGCTGTCACGCACCATAAGAACAAGGACTACAGGGACATCAAACTGCGAAGCGAAAAGCTCGTTGACCCGCTCAGGCGGGTATTTTTTTGCCTGAGTGCCTGTGGCGTCAACAACGATGCGCGGAAAACCGGAAAGCACCGCCCCGGCATATGCCTTGAAGCCTGAGCTATATTTCCGCCCATGGAAAAGGCTTCCGACATAGGCAAACCCACCGTTCCCATCGACCTGATCGGTCCGGAACATTGGTCCCGCTCGAAACGCGGCAACGGCCGCTTCACCAAGGTGATCTTCATCGTTGTAGGCGGCATTGCAGCGGCAGGCGTGGTCGCCTACCGCTACTTCGGCATCGGACGCTGACCGGTCCCTCGCACAAGCAAAAGCCCGCAGTCCAAAGGACTGCGGGCTTTTTTCATGGGTGCAAGCAAGCAACATCGAAGCGCACTCACTGAAGCCGCGAGCCCTTGGGCAGCCGCTTCGCCAGCCATTCATGCACGTCTGCGCGGATGTTTCGGCCTTCGAGCAGAAAGTTCTCGAAACGGCTCGGCACGTACGGCAGGTAGACCAGCGGCATGCCCGCTTCTTCGGGCGTGCGCGCGGCCTTCCTGTTGTTGCAGACCGCACACGCGCTCACCAGGTTGGTCCACATCCACGGGCCTCCGCGCGACTCGGGCAGCACGTGTTCGCATTGCAGATCACGCTCCGCGAACACGCCGGCGCAATACGCGCAGGTGTGGCGATCGCGACGCAGCAGCTTGCTCTTGGTGACGCCGGGCACCACGTCGAACAGGTTGATCTTCGACGCGCCACGCAGCGCGATGATGGGCGCCACCTCGATGCGCGACTGCACGCCGCGCGCGACATTGAACCCGCCACGCAGCGTGGCCAACGGCAGGTCGCCGTCTTCCCACGCGACCGATCCGGTGGCGTAGTGCAGCACCGCCTGCTCCAGCGAAATCCAGGCTTGCGGCGTGCCCTGAATATCGAGTTGCAGGACGTGAGGGTGCATGACTCGCCTCCTTTCGCGGCGATGGTTGAATGAAGAGAAGAAAAAAGATGGGGAGCACGAACGGAATCGAACCGTCGTCAGCGGGACCACAACCCACGGCTCTGCCGTTGAGCTACGTGCACCGTAGAAAAAAACCGGCGACCTACCACTCGCCCAGCAAACGCACGCGCTGGTCGGGGTCGAGACCATCGAGCCGACACTCGCGGCCAGGCGAGGCGGACGGGTTCTCCGTTTCAGGCCGGGCATCGATGCCGATGCCGAAGCGTCGGGCCAGTGCAAAGACCATGCGCTTGCGCGGCTGTGCCGGGCGCACGGTGATCATCCGGATCGGGGTGTTGCGCTTGCGCATGGTGACTCCTTGGTTGGTGACGACAAAAACAAAAACGTGGCCCCACGTGCACGACTCGAACGTGCAACCCCTTGCTTCGTAGGCAAGTGCTCTGATCCATTGAGCTAACGCGGGCTGAAAACAAAAAGTGTCCGGTTACGGGTTCCGGCGCCGCCCAATCTTTGCGGCCGGTTTCCGCGGGAGGGCCATCTGCATGGCCCGGTCCCGCTCGGGTTGGGTTCAAAAAAGCGGATGACCCGCTTTTCCATTTCGGTTGTGTCCTCACGCGACGGACAGCGCGCTGGGCGCTGTCCCGTACGACGTCGCTGCACAGGGGTGATCACTTTCCTGCACATCCCGCCAGACCGTCTACGCGGTGGACTCTGGCGGTGTGGTGAAGGCACACCCGAAATGGCAAAGCACGACTAACAAACAAAGCAAAAAACAAAAAGGCCCGGAACCTTTCGGTGTCCGGGCCTCTGCTTGAGAGAGCTTGGAAGATGTGCGCCTATGCGCAATCTCCACCCGGTAGCACCTGATCCTCGAACTTGCCAACGCGCAGGCTGGCTGCGGCTTTCGTGGAATGCACGTAGCTCTGGCGCTGGTTCGATGGGGTCGACAGCATGTTCAAACCACCGCACGACCACACGCGCACGAACGCCCGGCCCGATGCGGGTCGAATGTTGGTGAGAGTCAAGGCGGTGTTCACGATGGTTCCTGGTCAAAAATTGCCGCTGTCGGCTGTGAGGGGTTGGAAAAAAGGTACGGCCGGGGCCGCGAATGAAGGCAACTGTAAATAGTGTTTACGGCGACGTCAACAACCGGGACAATCTTTTCTTGTCTTGTTGTTGTTTTTGAACAGTGCCCAATATCACCGTCGCTCGTCGTCGCAATGCCCTCGCGCTGCATCGCCGCTTTCTCGAAGAGGCCGTTGCCGCGGGCCTGCCAGCCAAGGGGCTGGACCAGGCGTTCGCGAAGAAGATCGAAATCTCTCCCAGCATGTGGAGCCAGATCAAGAGCGCCCGGCCCATCGGCGACAACCTCGCGCGGCAGATCGAGCGGCACTGCGACGTCGAGTCCGGCTGGCTCGACAAGGAAGACCGGCCCTCCGAAGTGCCCGATGCGGCGGAAGAGCGCTTCATTGCTGCCGCGCGCGAGGCATGGCGTACGGCCAATGCAAAGGGCAAGCGAGAGCTCAGCGGCTGGCTGAAGAAACGCGCACAGGACACCGCCGACGCGGAGCCCCCGCCCTGAGCCTCAACCCAGTGCAGGTGCGTCGCGCAGGATCGCCGCGCGCATGTCGTCCGGAATCGCAACAGCGCGGTGCGTCTCCAGCGAGGTCGTCACCAGCACCTGCTTCACCTCCATGCGCAGCTCGCCGGACACCGGCTCGAAGCAGCGCAGCGCGAGCGACATCGAGCGCGAGCCCAGCCGCTGCACGGTGAGCCCGAGCGTCACCTGGTCGCCCATGCGGCTCACGGCACGAAAGTCGGCTTCGAGCTTCACGGTCGGCAGGCCGATGCGGCGCTGCGCCACCAGCCCGTGATAGCTGATGCCCAGGCCTTCGCTCACCCAGTCTTCGACGAGGCCGTTGAGCATCACGAAGTACTGCGGATAGAAGACAATGCCCGCCGGGTCGCAGTCCGAGAACCGGATCAGGCGCGCACGCTGGAATTCAGTGCTGATCTCGCTCATCGTCAGCCCTCGTCGCCCGCGGGCTCGCCATGCATCACATGCACGCGCAGTTGCCCCAACTGGCCGTACATCTGCTTCACGGTCTTCATGTCGAGCCCCGAGAACATTTCGAGAATCCACTGCTCGTGTTCCGTCGCCATCGTCTCGAAGGTGCGCCGGCCCGTGGGCGTGAGGCTCACGATCCATGCACGGCGGTCTTCGGGACTGGGTGCACGCGCCACCATGCCTTCGCGTTCGAGTTCATCGGTCAGCCCGGTGACGTTGCCGCCGGTCACCATCAGGTAGCGCGACAGCACGCGCATCTTCAGGCCCTCCTTGTAGCGGTAGAGCTGCGCCATGTAGTCGAAGCGTGCCAGCGAGATGCCGAAGCGCTCGCGCAAACGGCGGCGGATCTCGGCTTCGATCTGCGTGGTGCTCGCGAGCATGCGAAGCCACAGCTTCAGCATCGCGTGGTCTTCATGGCCCGCGCGGGCCTCGTGGCCGAGTTCTTCGGCGTCGCTCAGCACCGCATGCGATGCGTCGTTGCGTGTCATGTCACTTCTCCCCCTGAAACAGAGATCGACTGGCCGGTGACCGATGCTGCGCCCTCCCCGCACAACCAGCGCACGGTGTCAGCCACCTCGGACGGCTGCACGATGCGCTTTTGCGGATTGACGTTGGAGAACTCGGCCAGCGCATCGGCCTCGCTGCGCCCGGTCTTGCCGACCACGTTGGCGACGCTGTTGCGCAGGATGTCGGTGTCGGTGTAGCCAGGGCACACGGCATTCACCGTGATGCCCTTGCGCGCCACTTCGAGCGCCAGCGAGCGGGTGAGCCCGATCACCCCATGCTTGGCCGCGGTGTAGGCCGCGACATAGGCGTAGCCCTTCTGCCCCGCCGTGCTGGCGATGTTGACGATACGGCCCCAGCCGGCGTCGAGCATGTCGGGCAAGGCCGCCTGCGCGCACAGAAAGCTGCCGGTCAGGTTGACCGACAGCATCCGCTGCCAAAGCTCGAACGAAGTCTTGAGGAACGGTGCGCTCTCGGCCGCACCGGCGTTGTTGACGAGCACGCCGATCGCGCCCCTTGCGGCGCGCGCCTGCGCAAAGGCCGATTGCACGGCCTCCGGGCTGGCCACGTCGGCGGCGACCACGCCATGTCCGCTGCCAGCGAGCGAATCGGCCACGCGCTGCAGCGCGTCACGGTCGCGCCCCAGCAGGGTCAGAACGGCGCCCTCGGCGGCCAGGGTGCGGGCAATCTCGGCGCCAATGCCGCGTGCGGCACCGGTCACGAGAGCATGGCGGCCAGTCAGTGAATTTGTTTGCATACCTGAATGTTTTAGTTCTGAATCATTTTAACGGTGAGCGCCCGACCGGGTTGTCACCGCATGAAACGCCGGCCATGGAGGTCCAGCATCGCGCTGGTCACAAACGCCACGCGTCCTGAAAGCGGCAGCGGCGTGGTGTTCATGCGGCTACGACCTTGCGGGCCGACCGTCCCAGGTCTGTTCGCCGACGCCACGCTCGCGCAGCCTGAATTTCTGCACCTTGCCGTTCTCGGTGCGCGGCAGGTCGGGCAGCAGGTCGATGTAGCGCGGCACGGCAAAGTACGGCAGGCGGCTCTCGCAGAAGCGCGCAAGCTCGGCCGGGTCGATGCGAATGCCCTCGCGCGCCACCAACGCGGCCATCACCTCGTCTTCAGCCAGCTCGGAGCGCACCGGATACACCGCGCACGAGGCGACGCCCGGATGGCTCAGCAGCACCTGCTCGACCTCGAACGAGGAGATGTTCTCACCACGCCGCCGGATCGCGTCCTTGATGCGGTCGATGAAGCGGAATGCCCCGTCGGCATCGCGCACCACCCGGTCGCCCGTGTGAAACCACAGATTGCGCCAGGCCTCGACGGTCTTGTCCGGCATGTTGAAGTAGCCGCTTGCGAAGGCATAAGGCTCGTCGGCACGCAGCAGCAGTTCCCCGGCCTCGCCGGGCGGCAGCGCCGCATCGTCCTGGTCGGCCACGCGCGCCTCGAAGCCCTGGCGCAGCCAACCCATGACGCCGCCACGCGGCGAATCGGGTGCCGTGGCAATCGCGAAGTTGGTTTCCGTCGAGCCGTAGCCTTCGAGCAGCGAGACGCCAGTGCGCGCCCTGAACGCCTGCCCCGCCGCCGAGGGAACGCCGGGGCCGAGGCCGATGCGAACGCGGTGATCCCGCTCGCCGTCACCCTCCGGCTGCGCCAGCAGGATCGGCACCATCGCCCCCAGCAGGTAAACCACTGTCGCGCCATTCGCGCGCATCGACGGCCAGAACCCCGACGCCGAGAAGCGCGACTCGAACACCACCTCGGCCCCTGTCAGCGCCGCCTGCGCAAAGGTGTTGAGCGCGTTGATGTGGAACAGCGGCAGCGTGGTGCACAGCACGTCGTCCTGGCCAACGCCGAGCACTTCCGCGCTGTTCAGGCCCCACCAGAAGTACTGGGCGTGCGGGCAGATCACGCCCTTGGCAGGCCCGGTCGTGCCGGATGTGTAGAGGATCGCGAGCGGGTCGCCGGGTTGAACTGGCGCCGCAGGAATAGCCTGCGCGCTTTCCGGGTAAGGCACCACGCGCACGCCGGCGGGCGCTTGCCAAGCGACTGTCGCCATCTCGCCGACAACCCAGATCTCACGAAGCGCCGTACGCCCGAGGTCCGCCGTCGCGAGCCGTTCGAGAAAGCCGGCCTCGATCACCAGCAACTTCGCTTCGCTGTTCGCGAGGAAGTACTCGACCTGCGGCCCCATCGACGCCGTGTTGATGGGCACGACCGACGCGCCCATCCAACCCGCGCCCAGGAAGGCTTCGAGAAACTCGATGCGGTTGCCGCACATCACGGCGACCCGATCCCCGCGCACCACGCCGGCCTTGGCCAGTGCGCCGGCCCGGACAGCCGCCGCGTGCACCGCATCACGGTGTGCCCACTGACGCCCTGCGATGCGCAGCAAGGGTCGCCCGCCGAACAGCTCGGCCTGCCGCTGCAGCATTGCGGGCAACGTGCGCTGCGCCGGCAGCATCGCACGGGCCTCACTCGTCATCGTGCGTACCTCCACCCAGATAGGTCGCCTGCACACGCGGGTCGCTTGCCAGTTCGGCAGAAGCGCCCGAGAGCGCGATCTCGCCGGTCTCCAGCACATAGCCCTGGTCCGAGCTTTCGAGCGCGGCGCGCGCGTTCTGCTCCACCAGCAGGATCGACACGCCGTCTTCGCGCAGCTTGCGCACGATGGTGAGGATGTCGCGCACGATCAGCGGCGCGAGCCCGAGGCTGGGTTCGTCGAGCATCAACAGGCGCGGCGCCGACATCAGCGCGCGCCCTACCGCCAGCATCTGCCGCTCGCCACCCGAGAGCGTGTCGGCCCGTTGCGCGCGGCGCTCGGCAAGGCGCGGAAAGCGGTCGTACACCGACTGCAGCCGCTTCTTCATTGCATCGCCGCGCAGCCGCTTGGCATAGGCGCCGAGCTGCAGGTTGTCGAGCACCGTGAGTTCGCCGAACAGCTCGCGCTTCTCCGGCACGAGGCACAGGCCTCGTTCCACGCGCGCTTCCACATCGAGCCCCTGCAGGTCTTCGCCCTCGAAGCGCAGCGTGCCCTTGCACGGCAGGAGACCCATGGCAGCGGCCAGCAGCGTGGTCTTGCCCGCGCCGTTCGGGCCGATCACCGAAATGATCTGCCCATGTTGCAAGTCGAGCGATACGCCACGCACCGCCTCCACTTGCCCATAGGAAACGTGCAGATCGCCAATCTCCAGCATCGCGGTCATACAACGCTCCCCAGGTAAGCCGCCTGCACACGCTCGTCGGCGCGCACCGCCGACGGCACGCCCTCCACGAGCTTGGAGCCGAAGTTCATCACCACCAGCCGGTCCACCAGTTTCATCACGAAGTCCATGTCGTGTTCCACGATGAGGATGGTCACGCCCTCCTCGCGCAGCTTGCGCAGCAAATCGCCGAGCGCCATCTTTTCCTTGCGACGCAATCCGGCCGCCGGTTCGTCGAGCACCAGCAGCACCGGGTCGGCGGCCAGCGCGCGCGCGATTTCCAGAATGCGCTGCGTGCCCAGCGGCAGGCTGCCCGCCAGTTCATGCGCGCGGTCGCCCAGCCCGATGCGGTCGAGCTGACGCTGTGCTTCCTGCAGGATCTGGCTTTCTTCCATGCGATCGAGCCGCAGCCCCGCCTTTAGGATTCCCGAGCGGGTGCGCGAGTGCGCGCCCAGCGCCACGTTGTCGAGCAGGCTCATGCGAGGCCGCAGCTTCACGTGCTGGAAGGTGCGCGCCAGGCCCAGCCGCGCCACTTGCCGCTGCGGCATGCCGGCAATGTCGTGCGCCAGAAAGCGCACCTGGCCCGCGCTCATCGGCAGCGTGCAGGTCAGCAGGTTGAACATGGTCGATTTGCCCGCGCCGTTGGGCCCGATCAACCCGACGATCTCGCCAGCCTTGACGTCGAAGCTCACATCGTTGACCGCCACCAATCCGCCGAAGCGCTTGACCACGCCGTTCACCGACAGCACCTGCGTGCCGCGCTCGGGCAGTTGGCGGTGCGGCAACGGTTCGACCGGCGGCGCCTCGTGGCGCGAAGTGCCCTGGGTCGTGCCGCGACGATGCGTCCAGCGCCGCAGCAGCCCCATCACACCGCCCCGCGCAAAGTGCAGCAGCAGGATAAAGAGCGCGGCGAAGGCCACGGCCTCCAGTTGCCCCGCCCGCTGCGTCAGCATCGGCAGCACGTCCTGCAGGCCGTTCTTGAGCACCAGCACCAACGCCGCGCCGACCAGCGCGCCCGCCAGTTGGCCGAGGCCACCGGCCACCGCCATCAGCAGGTACTCGATGCTGGCGCGCACGTCAAAGGGCGACGGACTCACGAAGCGATTCATGTGCGCATAGAGCCAGCCAGCCAGCCCCGCAAAGAGCGCGGCCGTGACGAACAACGAGAGCCGCACGCGGTAGGCATCCGCGCCCACGCTCGCCAGCAGCGTGGCGCCGCCGCGCAGCCCGCGAATGGCCCGACCCGGCCGCGACTGCAGCAGGTTGTGGCTGAACAGGCAGGCCAGCCCGACCATCGCCCAGATCAGGTAGTACATCGCACGCGGCTCGGCCAGCGACCATCCCGCGATCTGCAGCGCCGGAATGTTCGACAGGCCGGTGTGGCGCCCGAGCGCATCGACATTGCCGAAAAGCATCGCGATCGACAGCCCCCACGCGATGGTGCTGAGCGGCAGGAAGTGCCCGCCGAGCCGCAGTGTGAGCATGCCGATGGCCAGCGCAGACAGGCCAGTCAGCAACAGCGCGAACAGCAGCCCGATCCAGGGCGACATGCCTTGCGTGGTCGTCAGCCAAGCCGTCGCATAGGCCGCAATGCCCACGAAGGCCGCCTGCCCGAACGAGGTGGCGCCGCCCACGCCGGTGAGCAGCACCAGCCCGAGCGCCACCAGCGCACCGATGCCGATGTCATTGAGCAGCGACACCGTGAAGCTGCCCGCCAGCGCCGGCACCAAAGCCAGCACGACGACCACCGCGGCGATCCACGCCATGCGTTTGCGGTTCGCGTTCATTGGTCCACCTCGTCTTCTTCCTCTTCGGCGTGCGTCACCATGAAGGACCGCAGCATGAGCACCGGTATCAGCAGGCTGAAGACGATCACGTCCTTCAGCGCACCGCTCCAGAACGAGGCAAAGCTCTCCACCACGCCGACCGCGAGCGCGCCCACGGCCGTCATCGGGTAGCTCACGAGCCCGCCGATGATCGCGGCGACGAAGGCCTTCAGGCCGATGATGAAACCCGAGTCGTAGTACATGGTCGTCACCGGCGCGATCAGCACGCCGATCAGCCCCGCCAGCAGCGACGCGCAGCCGTAGGCCAGCAAGGCCGTGCGCACCGGCCGGATGCCGACCAGCCGCGCGCCCACACGGTTCACGGCCGTCGCGCGCAGCGCCTTGCCCGCGACCGTGCGCTCGAACACCAGGAAGAACAGTCCGCTCAGCACAATGGCCGCACCCACCATCAGCACCACCTGGCCGCTGACCGTGAAGCCATCGCTCAACGTGAACATGGCGTCGGTGAGCGGTGTGGTGCGCGAGCCTTCAGGCCCGAAGAACAACAAGCCCAGGCCCGACAGCAGGAAGTGCAGCGCCAGCGACACGATCAGCAGCACCAGCACCGACGCATCCGCGATCGGCTGGAACACCACCCGTGCGAGCAGCGGCGCAATCGGCACCACCAGCAACACCGCCACTGCGATGTGCACCGCCACCGGAATACCGGGGCGAGCCACCATCCACGCCAGCAGGCACGGCAACGCCGGCAGCACGCCCCACATCAACACCGCCTTGGGAATGCGCGCCGCCTCACGGCGCCGCAGCAGGCTGCCGATTTCCGTGGCCATGGCCAGCAACGCCAGCGTGGCGACAAGACCGATGGTCGGCGGCACGCGGCCGGTTTCGAAGGCCGCGAGCGTGAGCGCCGTGAAGGCGGCAATGTCGCCGAACGGCACGAACACCACCCGCGTGACGGAAAAGATCAATACCAGCCCGAGCCCGGCCAGCAGATAGACGGCACCGTTGGCCAAGCCATCGGTGACGAGAATCAGCGCCACGTCCCATGTCATAGAAAAGCCTCTCCAAAAATCGTCGTCGGCATGAAGGAGTTCAAGGTGCGAGCTTCCATTGACCGTTGTCGAGCTTGACGATCACGCGGGCGCGTTCGTCCACGCCATAAAGGCTGCCGGGCTTGAAGGTGTACACGCCATGCGTGCCCACCACTTCCTTGGTGCTGAAGATCGCGTCGCGCAGTGCCACGCGAAACTCGGGCGTTCCCGGCTCCGCCTTCTTCATCGCACGCGACGCCGCATCGGCGAACACCAGCCAGCCGTCGAAGGAATAGGCCGAGAAGGCGTCGCTGGTGGGTGCGTTGTTGACCTTCTGGAACGCGGCACGGAAGTCCATCGCGATCTTCTTGGTCGGGTAGCCGTCCGGCAGTTGCTCGGCCACGATCACCGGGCCGGTGGGCATCAATGCGTTCTGCCCTGCCGCACCAACCACGCGCACGAAGTCGGGGTTGATCAGCCCGTGTTGGCCGTACACGCCGCCCTTGAAGCCGCGCTCGGCCAGCGCAAGAAAAGGCAGCGCGCCCGGCGTTCCGGCGCCACCGGTCATCACCGCATCAGGCCGCAGCGCCACGATCTTGAGCACCTGCCCCGTCACCGAGGCATCGGCGCGCGCATAGCGCTCGTTGCTCACCACCTTGATGCCGGCGGCGGGCGCAGCCTTGATCAATGCGTCGTAGACCAGATCGCCCCAAGCGTCGGAAAAGCCGATGTAGCCCACGGTCTTCACGTTGTTGCGCTTCATGCGCTCGACCACGGCGTCGATCATCAGTTGCGTGGGCTGCGCGACCGTCATCACCCACGGGTTCTCGTTCGGATCGAGCAGGATCGGCGTGAGGCCGATCATCGGCGTCTTCGCTTCCTTGCCCACCTGCGCCATCGCGATCGCGGCGGGCACGCCCGACGTGCCCATGAGCACATCGACCTTTTCTTCTTCGATCAGCTTGCGCGCATTGCGCCCGGCCGTGGTCGGGTCGGAGCCGTCGTCCAGCACGATGAGCTGCACCTTGCGGCCGTTGATCTCCGGCTTGTAGGCCAGCGCGGCCTGCATGCCTTTCGCGTAGGGCACGCCGAGCGAGGAGTTCGGCCCCGACAGCGACACGCTCAGGCCGACCTTGAGGTCGGCCGCCAGCGCGCTCGCAACACCACAGGCGGTCAACGCGGCCGCGAGGGCACCGCGCGTCAGGGTCTGCATCAGGCTCTTCATGTCGTAGCTCCAGTGAGGATGGATGGAAGTAACGGAAAACTCAGATGAACAACTGGATGGCCGGCAAGGCGCGCGCGGCGTTGAGCAGGTCGATGCGCTTCTGGCGGATCGACCAGCCGGTCGGCGTGCGCACCAGACGGTGACGGGCGGTGCCGCTCAACTGGGTCTGGTTGTCGCCGCGCGCCTCGATGTAGATGAAGGGGGTGTGCAGCAACACCTCGCCGCTCGCGGCGCCTTCCTGCGCGATGCGCGAAGGCTGCAGCACGTGCTGGCTGTGGCTGGCCGGGTGCTGCGAATGCGCGCGCGGATTCTTCAGGCGATCCACACGCAGCTGCAGCAGCAGGCGGTCTTCGTACGCCAGCGAGTTGTGCGAGAACGGATCGACCTGCGCCGCACCGAGCAGCGGCACCCAGTAGTGGCCGTCTTCGGCGAACAGGGCCAGCCAGTCGTCGAAGCGCCGCTCGTCGAGCAATGCGGCCTCGTGGGCAACGAAATCGCGCGGGTCGTTCATGGCGCGACCTCCATGCCCGCCACCATCGACTTCGCCCAGGCGCGAAACTGGTTGCGCATCAACAGCTCGTTCGTGCCGTTGGTGGTGATGGTGGATTGCGTCAGCTCGGCCGCGTCGAAGTTGCGATGCAGGCTCACCCACTCGTTGCCGCCGGCACGCAGCCCCTGCTGGATGCTCTCGAACAGGTGCACATCGTCGTGCGCGACCACCGACATCGGCGAAAACACGAGCCGGTTGTAGCTCATGGCGCGCTCGAAAAGCAGCGCTGGCGCACCGGCCGCGCGAAAGCTCCATGCCTCGATGAGCGTGCGGTTGGCCGCCAGCGGCCGGATCACGCGTATGGCCTGCGGCGAACCCTTGACCGACAGGCTCGGATAGAAGACCGAGTTCTGCGGCGAACGCTGCAGGATCTCGGTGGCCCGCGTCTCGCCGTGCGCCGCGCGCATCGCTGCCTCGTATTCTGGCAACTGCGCGTAGTTGGAGTGGATGCTGAAGTTCACGCCCAGCACGCTGTGGCCGTTGGCGAACACCCGCCCGCCCATGTTGTCGAAGAACTCGTAGCCCGAGCCGAAGGGCAGGATCTGCTCCATGGCCATCGGCTTGGGGTCCGTAGGCGCATGGCCCTGCCACAGCGCCTCAGCAGCCTGCGTGGCCGACTCGTGCGTCGACATCGGGTGCACCGTGTCGTTGATGTTCTCCAGGTACATCTTCCAGTTGCAATGGACGATGTTGCGCAGCACACCGCCGCCCACCGTGAGCTGTCCTTCCGGCGAGCGGTCGACCATGTTGTCGATGGCGCCGAGCACTTCGCCGCAGTAGTCTTCGAACGAAGGCCCCTGCTCGGAGAGGCGCACGAACACGAAGTCGCGATACACCTTCACGTGCTTCACCGATGCCAGACCCTGCCCTGATTCGCAGGCCTTGAGCTGCGTGCCCTCATAGCCGTTCTTCAGCGGAATCGCGAGCGGTGCACCGTCGAGCTTGTAGGTCCAGGCGTGGTACGGGCAGCGGAAAAACCGGCCGGTGTTGCCGCTCTCGTCCGTCAACAGTTGCGTGCCCTTGTGGGCGCAGCGGTTGTAGAGCACGTGCACCGCGCCGTCTGGCTGGCGCACCATCAGCAATGGCCGCCCGGCAATGTCCTGCGTTATGAAGTCACCCGACGCCGGCACTTGGCTTGCGTGACCGAGAAAGACCCAGGTGTTCGCGAACAGGTGCGCCTGTTCGAGCGCGAAAAGCTCCTCGCTCAGGTACAGGTCGCGGTGAACCCGGTCGTCCTGCACCAGCGCCGCGACGAGATCGGGGCGATTGCGGTAGGTGGTCATGGCGGTGGACTCGGTGACTCAGGCGGCGCTCAGGGAACCAGTTTCCACTGGCCCTTGGTCATCTGCACGATGACCACGCCGCGCTGGTCCGAGCCATAGCGATCGTCGGGCTTGAAGGTGTAGATGCCGTGCGTGCCCACCAGCTCCTTCGTGCTCACGATGGCATCGCGCAGCGCCGTGCGGTACTGCGGCGTGCCCGGCTCGCCCTTGGTGCGCGATGCCGCATCGGCCAGCAGCAGGTAGGCGTCGTAGGTGTACGACGAGAAGGCATCGGTCGGCACCGAGCCATTGACCTTCTGGTAGGCCGCGCGAAAGCCCATCGACACCTTCTTGATGGGGTTGCTGTCTGGCAGCTGATCGGCCACCAGCACCGGACCGCTGGGCACCTGCAGCCCTTCGATGGAAGCACCGCCCACGCGCACGAAGTCGGCGTTGATGAGGCCGTGCGTGCCGTAGATCTTGCCCTTGTAGCCACGCTCCGCAAGCGCGAGGTAAGGCAATGCGCCTGGCGTGCCCGAGTTGCCGGCGAACACCGCATCGGGCCGCCCTGCAATGATCTTCAGCACCTGCCCCGCCACCGACGAATCGCTGCGCGCATAACGCTCGTTCGCCACCACCTTGATGCCGGCTGCATCAGCGCTCTTCACGAGCGAGTCGTAGGCGAGGTCCCCCAATGCATCGGAGAAGCCGATGAAAGCCACCGTCTTCACGCCCGACTTCTTCATGCGCTCGACCACGCCCGCGACCATGAGCGGGAAGGGCTGCGACACGGTGACTGTCCATGCGCCCTCAGGGCCGGCGATGGTGACCGGGGTGGGCGAGATCAGCGGCGTGTTGAGTTCCTTGGCCACCGCGGCGATGGCCATTGCACCCGGCACACCGGAGGTGCCGATGAGCACGTCAACCTTGTCTTCGGTCACCAGCTTGCGCGCATTGCGTCCGGCGGTGGTGGGGTCGGAGGCGTCGTCGAGCACGATCAACTGCACCTTGCGGCCGGCGATTTCGGGGTGCTCCGCAATGGCGGCGCGAATGCCCTTTTCGTACGGAATGCCGAGCGCCGCAACCGGACCCGACAGCGAACTGATGAAGCCGATCTTCAAGTCGGCCGCCATGGCCTGAGCGGCCACCAGCGTCACGGCCGTGATGCCTAGGATTCGAGCCAAATTCTGTTTCATCGTGGTTGCTCTACTTTGAGTTGCGTTGCGGGGTGCTTGTGTTCTTGGCGCTGCTGTTCAAGGCGGGTTCATTCGGGGCGAGTGCGAATGACACCAGGTGCTCCCCTCCGCGAATGTCCCCCGCTTCGCTCCTCCTTTATTTCGCTGCGGGGAGCACCTGGCGTCATTCGCACAGGGACACGCTGCTGGTGTACCGCTGATCAACCACCGCTCTGTCCAACGCTCGCGTCGATACGGGGCTCTTTTTCGCGAAATAAAGGAGGAGCGAAGCGGGGGACATTCGCGAAAAAGAGCACCGTGTCGGCGTGAGCGACGCCCCGAACAGCAACGTTCAGAACGCACAACACGACGAACAGAAGAACAAGGCTTCATTTCAAGGAACCAGCTTCCACTGACCCTTTTCGAGCCTCACGACGACACGCGAGCGGTCATCCGAGCCGTAACGATCGGTCGGCTTGAAGTTGTAGACGCTGTGCGTGCCCACCAGCTCCTTGGTGCTCGTGATGGCATCGCGCAAGGCGAGGCGGAACTGCGGCGTTCCCGGCTCGCTCTTGGTGGCCAGCGCACGCTGAGCCGCATCGAGGTAGATCAACCACGCATCGAAGGTATAAGCCGAGAAGGTGTCGGTGGGCGGCGCGCCATTGGCTTTCTGGTAGGCGGCGCGGAAGTCCATCGCGATCTTCTTCATCGGGTTGCTGTCAGGCAACTGCTCGGCCACGACCACCGGACCCGTGGGCGCCAGCAGGCCTTCGACCGACGCACCGCCGACACGGATGAAGTCCGGGTTGATCAGCGAATGCATGCCGTAGATCTTTCCCTTGTAGCCACGCTCGGCCAGCGCCAGGTAAGGCAGCGCGCCCGGTGTGCCCGAAGCCCCGGTGATCACCGCGTCGGGACGCAGCGCCACGATCTTCAACACCTGCCCGGCCACCGACGAATCGCTGCGCGCATAGCGCTCGTTCGACACCACCTTGATGCCCGCCGTGGGCGCGGACTTCATCAGCGCGTCGTACACGAGGTCGCCCCAGGCGTCGGAATAGCCGATGTAGGCGACGGTCTTCACGCCGGCCTGCTTCATCTTCTCGACCATCGCGCCCATCATCAAAGGCGCGGGTTGAGGCAGCGTCACCATCCATGCGCCCTCCTCGCCCGCCAGGTCGGCATTGGCAATCGAGATCAACGGCGTCTTGGTCTCGCGCGCCACGCCGGCAATCGCCAGCGAACCCGGTGCGCCGGCCGTGCCGATGATGACGTCGACCTTGTCTTCCTCGATCAGCTTGCGTGCGTTGCGCGCGGCAGTCGACGGGTCGGAGGCATCGTCGAGCTGGATCACCTGGACCTTGCGACCGCCAACTTCCGACATGTAGGCCAACGCAGCCTTCATGCCCTTGTCGTAGGGAATGCCCAGCGACGACACCGGCCCCGACATCGAGGTGATGAAACCGACCTTGAGATCAGCCGCCCACGCGCCCGCGGCGCTCAAGGCACTCACGGCCGCGGCAAGGCCCGCGAGGGCTCGGAATCGGGTCAGGACTTTCATGGCGATGCTCCAGAGGTGAGGGATGAACGTGGGGAAAACGGAAATAAGTTCAGAGGGCCAGACTGCCGACGCTGGTGCCGCCGCACACGTACAGCACCTGGCCGGTGACGAAGCTGTTTTCGGGCGCGGCAAAGAAACGCACGGCGCGTGCCACATCGGCCGACTCGCCAAGCCGCTTGACAGGCACCGAGGCCGCGAGCGAGCGTTCCTTCTCGCTGCCGGCTTCGACCACGTCGTAGAACATGTCGGTGCGAATGGGGCCGGGTGCGACCACGTTCACCGTGATGCCGTCGCCCGCGAGTTCGAGCGCCCAGGTGCGGGCCATGCCCAGCATGCCGGCCTTGGTGGCCGAATAGCTGGTGCGCGTGGCCAGGCCCAGCGCGGCGCGCGAAGACAGCAGCACCACGCGGCCGAAGTGCTGAGCGCGCATCGCCGGCAAGGCGCCCTGTACGAGCTGGATCGCACAGCCCAGGTGCAGATCGACCAGCGCATCGAGGTCGTCGAGCTTCACATCGGGCAGCAAGGCGGCACGGATGACGCCGGCGTTGTGGATCACGGTGGTCGGCGCGAAACGTTCGACCAGTTCGCGAACCGCCTCGCCCGTGGCGGCGCGGTCGCTCAGGTCGACTTCGATGCTGTGCAGCTTCGGATGGTCGATCTCCACCTTGCGGCGTGCCAGCGACACGACTTCGTAGCCCTGTGCGAGCAGGTCTTCGCAGATGGCCTTGCCGATACCTGCGCTGCCGCCGGTGACGGCCGCGACTTTCGGTGCAACGTTGCTCATGCCGAAGCCCCTACCAACGCCAGCACCCGCAGCGGGCTGCCGCTGCCCTTTTCGATCTTGAGCGGCGGGCAGATCAGCACCGCGCCCGACGGCGGCAGCAGGTCGAGGTTGCTCAGGCACTGCAGGCCGTAGCGCCCGGCGCCGTGCATGTAGTAGTGGCACGGATAGGGCGGGCGCAAGTGGTAGCCCTGCCCTGCATCGGTGCCGATGGCCTCCGAGCCGAAGCCCAGCACGTCGCGCTGCTCGACCAGGAAGCGCACGGCTTCGGTGCTCGGGCCGGGCGTGTGTTGACCCGTCTCGTCGAAGTTCTGATAAGCCTCGGGGTCACTGCGCTTGGACCAGTCGGTGCGCATCAGCACCCACGCACCCTTCGGGATGCGGCCATGCGCGGCTTCGTAGCGCTCGATGTCGGCCACGCTCAGCAGGTAGTCGTCATTCGTCTGCACATCGGCCGAGCAGTCGATCACGCAGGCGGGTGCGACGAAGTGCTGCACCGGAATCGTGTCGACCGAGTTGTTCGGCAGGTCGCGGCCCGAGATCCAGTGGATCGGCGCATCGAAGTGCGTGCCGGTGTGTTCGCCGCAGGAAAAATTATTCCAGTACCAACCGGGGCCGCGCTCGTCGTACTTCGACACTTCTTCGATGCGGAAGGGCCAGCACTGGCCCATCTCGGGTGGCAGCGCGATCTGCGGGAATTCGGGCGTGAGCGTCTGCGTGAGGTCGATCACGCGGATGCGGCCGCTGGCCATCGCGGTCACCAGGCCGCCGAGGATCTCGGCTGCGGACATCAGTTCTGTGGTGTTGGTCGTCATCGTGTGGCTCCTGTCTCAGCCGCCCGCCGCGAGTTCGCGTTCGAGCACCTTGGGGTTGTCGCGCCAGCGCTCCAGCCATTCCTGCGCCACGTCACCGGGGTACACGTCTTCCACACCATCGCGCAGTGCCTTCACGATGGCGTTGGCCAGCGCGGTGGGCGCCAGCTTGGGCGGTGGCGTGTGCTGGTTCCATTCGTCGTCGATCGGGCCGGGGAACACATTGATCACGCGAATACCCGCCGGCCGCATTTCAGCGCGCAGGCACTGTGCGAGCGAATGCGCCGCAGCCTTCGAGGCGCTGAAGGTGCCGTGCGGCGGAAAGTTGCTGAGTGCGTAAATCGACAGCAGGTTGACCCACGCCGTCGCGCCCGTCTCGCCATCGGCGGAACGGCCCTTGAGCGCGGGGCCGAACTCCTGCGCAAGACGCAGCAGGCCGAAGTAGTTGATGTCCATCTCGGCCTTGGCCACGTCCGTGCCACGCCGCGCGCCGATGCCGAAGGTGCGATGCACCTCGGCGTTGTTGATCACGATGTCGACCTTGCCGCCGATGGAGCCTGCCAACTCCGTTACCTGGCGGCCGTTGGTTAGGTCGAGCGGCACCAGCGTCACCTGCGGCAGCGCCGAGATGTCGTCCAGCCCGTCGCCCATCTTCTTCCACGGCTCGGCATGGCCGACCCACACGATGTCGGCGCCGGCCTTCACCAGCGCACGCACGATGGCCTGGCCGGTCTCGGTCTTGCCGTCGGTCACCAACGCCTTGCGGAACTTGGGGTCGCTGGTCATTTCACGCAGCATCTTGTCGTCGGCCATATGGGCACTCCCTTCATTCGGAAAACCAATGAGAACGGCCTGCCCCGCTCGGTCGAGCCGGGCGCCGACACGCACTCGTGTGGGCGCGTCGCCGACTTCGCCGTGCAGGTGGACCATGAGCGTGGGACCTGCGTCGAGGTGCACCAGGCCCAGCCGCCAGGGCAGCCGCTCGCGAAAGAACAGATCGTTGCTGTGATGCAGCGTGGTGCCGCCGAGCAGCTCGCCCTCGCCGCTCTGCTGGCGCCAGCGCAGGGCAGCCGACAGGCACTTGTGGCAGACCTCGCGCGGCGGGTACTGCACCGTGCCGCAGTCTTCGCAGGTCTGCAGTTCGAAGCGGCCTTCGGCAGCAGCCGCCGTGAGGCCTAGCGCCACGCGGCCACGCGCGCCGGGCGGCAGGTTCATCTGCCGGGTGCGCAGCACCGGGTTCTTGCGCGGGGGGCGCATCATCGGCATGGTCATGCGGGTCTCCCCAGGATGACCGCGCCTGTGCACAGGCAGCGGTCGTAGGTCACCATGCCGAAGCCGGCGACGAGGCCCAGTTGGGCATCGGGCACGGTGCGTTGGTCAGCTTGGTCTGTCAGTTGGCGGATCGCCTCGACCATGCCAAGGAAACCGCCCGCCGCACCGGCCTGCCCGGCAGAAAGCTGCCCGCCGCTGGTGTTGTTCGGAAAACTGCCATCGAAGGTCATGGTGTGCGACTGCACGAAGGCCGAGCCCTCGCCCTTCTCGCAGAAGCCCAGGTCCTCGAACTGCATCATCACAATGACCGGGTAGTCGTCGTAGGTCTGCACGAAGTCGAGCGCGGCGGGTTGCACGCCGGCCTGCGCGTAGAGGTCGTCGCGGTCTTTGCGCCAGCCGCCCTGCACCATCACCGGGTCGTCGGCATAGGCGTTGTGGCGTTCGATGGCGCCGCGGATCACCACGTGCGCCAGGCCCAGGTCGCGCGCGCGCTCTTCGTTCATCACCAGGAAGGCATCGCCGCCGGCACAGGGCATCACGCAGTCGAACAGATGGATGGGGTCGGAGATGGGCCGCGCGGCCATGTACTCGTCCAGCGTCAGCGCCTTCTTGAACATCGCGTTCGGGTTGCCCAGCGCGTTGGTGCGTTGGTCCACGCAGATGCGGCCGAAGTCTTCACGCTTCGCGCCGAAGGTGCGCATGTAGTTCGCGGTGATGAACGCGAAGATCGAGTTGGGTCCGCCCGAGCCGTAGGGGTAGCTGGCGTCACGCGCGAAGTTGCTGAAGCTGCCGAGCGTCTGGCGGAAGGAGTCGACATGGTTGGTGTCTGCCCCCACGCAGGCCACGATGTCTGCATCGCCCGCCTGCACCGCCCGCGCCGCGCGACGCAGGCACATCACGCCCGAGGCACCGCCGGTCGGCACATGGTCGAGCCAGCGCGGCGACAAGCCCAGGTGCTGCGTGACGCCTACGGCCGTGTCGGGCGCGAGCGAGAAGCTGCTGAGGCATAGGCCGTCAATCTGTTCCTTGGGCACGCCGCTGGTCTTGACCAGCGCCTCGATGGCTTGCCCGATGAACCAGTGCGCGCTGCGCGTGGAGTAGCGCACATAGGGCACGGTGACGGGCACCGCCACCGCGACGCCTTCATAGGAGAGTCGTCGCTTGGTCATGGCTGCCTCTTTTTCATGGCGCGCGTGTCGATGCAGTGGCCTTGGCCCGGCAGCGACTGCGCCATCTCGCGCAACTGGCCGCGCTGGATCTTCTGCGAGGGCGTGAGCGGCAGTGCGTCGACGAAGGCCACGTAGCCGGGCGCCTTGTAATAGGCCAGCTGCGCCAGCGCGTGTTCGACGATGCTGGCTGCGATCTGCGCGCGTTGCGAGGCATCGGCGCCTTCGCGCATGACGATGCAGGCCAGCACCTCGTCGCCGCGCACCGCATCGGGCGTGGCGGCCACGGCGCAGGTCTTCACGGCCGGATGCTGGTTGAGCACGCTTTCGACTTCGACGGCAGAGATGTTTTCGCCGCTGCGGCGGATCACGTTCTTCTTGCGGTCGACGAAGAAGAAGTTGCCTTCCGCATCGCGGCGCACGAGGTCGCCGGTATGGAACCAACCATCGGCCCAGGCTTCGCGCGTGGCTTCTTCGTCTTTCAGGTAGCCGGAGAAGAAGTAGCGCTTCGGGTCGCTGCCGGCCGAGCGCACCAGCAGTTCGCCCGACGCGTCAACGGCGACGTCGTTGCCGTCTTCACCGACGAGGCGAATCTCGACGAAATCTTCCTGTCGGCCGAAACAGCTCGTGCCCACCAGGCGCGGTTCGCGGTTGGCCATGATGCAGGCGGCGGCACCGGTCTCGGTCATTGCCCAGGCCTCGACCAGCGGAAAGCCGAAACGCCCCTCGAAGGGCGCGTGGTTCTTGCGGTCCACGCCGGCGCCGAAGCCCCAGCGGATTGCATGGTCGCGGTCGGCCGCCGATGTGGGTGCGGACAGCAGCATGGCCGGCATCACGCCCAGGTAGTGAACGATGGTGGCGCCGCTTTCCTTCGCACTGGCCAGCCAGGTCTTTGGATGAAAACGGTCGAGCTGCACGAGGCATCCACCCGCGACCAGCACCACCATGGTGGAGAACGCCATCGCGTTCATGTGGTTGAGCGGCAGCGGCGTGATGACGCGCTCCGCATCGGGGCGGATGCTGCACACGCCGTCGAGCGCGGCGTACCACTCGCCGGCGCGCAGGAAGTAGGCGTTGCTCAGGATGCAGCCCTTGGGCCGCCCGGTGGTGCCCGAGGTGTAGAGCAGGCCGCATTCGGTATCGACGCCAATGGGCTCGCCGGCATGCGGCGCGGCTGTCTTCGCGCTGGGAACCGCATCGTCCGGCCCCATCGTCTCGAAGGCAACGCCAGCCTGTGCCGCCGCTGCACGCAGGTCGGCGGCGCGCTCGGGCAGCGTCACGGCCAGGCCGATTTCACTGTGGCCGATCAGGTAGACCAGCTCGGCCGAGCGCATCTCGGCATTGATCGGGACCACGCTTACGCCCAAAGCGTTCAACGCGAACCAGTGAAAGAGGAAGGCCGGCCGGTTCTCCAGCAGCAGGCCGACGCGATGG
Source organism: Variovorax sp. PAMC26660 (assembly GCF_014302995.1). Lineage (NCBI taxonomy): Bacteria > Pseudomonadati > Pseudomonadota > Betaproteobacteria > Burkholderiales > Comamonadaceae > Variovorax > Variovorax sp. PAMC26660. The sequence continues at coordinate 4,397,433 of NZ_CP060295.1, read as the reverse complement.
CCATGGCCGTAGCCGGCTTGCGCGTAGGCCACGCGCAAGCGTTCGACCTCCGCTGCCGCCTCGCTCCAGCGAATGGCGCCCGCTGCAATGCCGTAGGCGGCAGCAGTCACCGATTCGGTGAACAGGAACTCCGCCCGCGGCGTGCGCGTCGCGGTAGCCGCGAAGACTTGATGGACGGTGGCGTGTGGCATCGCGTCCTTAGATGAAGAGTTGCACGGCCGGCAGGGCCGCGTCGCAGTTGAGCAGGTTGACGCGCTTGAGCGTCATGCGCAACGCGCCGTCCTGCACCGCGAGGTGATGGAAGAAAGTGCCGACGTAGAACTGAAGCTCGTCGCCCTGCGACTCGGTGTAGTGGAACTCGGTGCGCACCAAGAAGCGATTCGCCCCGACGTCGAACTGTTCGACCACCGGCACTTGCAGCAGATGGTGGCAGCGGCTCGGCGGTTGCTGCGAGAACGCACGCGGACTCTTGAGGCGTTCGATGCGAAGATCGCGCAGCAGCTTGTCTTCGTAGAGATGCGAGGTGTGGTTGAGGCCGTCCTCCTGGTCCGGCACCAGCGGAACCCAGTAGAAGGCGTCGTCGGTGAAGAGCGCGTTCCATTCTTCATAGCGGCGCGTGTCGAGCAGGCGCGCCTCGTTCACGACGAAGTCGATCAGATCCTGGCGGGTGATGTCGATGCCGGCCATCACATGGTCTCCGTCATGCGCTGAACCCAGCTTCGGTACTGGTTGCGCATCGGCAACTCGTTGGTGCCGCCGGTGGTGATCTCGCCGCCCTTCAGCTCCGAAGGGTCGTAGTCGCGGTGCAGGCTCACCCATTCGTTGCCGCTCGCGTGCAAACCTGCCTGCATGCCGCGATAGGCCTGCAGGTCGTCATGCCCCACCACCGAGAACGGCGAGTTGATGAGCCGGTTGTACATGGTGGTGCGCTGCAGCAGTTCGGGCGGCGCGCCCTTCAGGCGAAAGGTCCAGCTCTCGACCAGCGTCTTGTCGGCCGAGATCGGCTTCACCACACGGATCGCCTGGATCGCGCCCTTGATCGTGAGGTTCGGGTAGTACACGGTGTTGTGGCGTGCCATGCCCAGAATCTGCGCGGTCTTCTCTTCACCGTAGCGCGCCTTCATGGCGTCGTCGTATTCGGGGATCGCCTTGTACTTGCTGTGGATGCTGAAGTGCACACCCGTGAAGCTGTGACCATGGTCATACGTGCGGATGCCCATGTCCTCGAAGAACTTGTAGTCGGACATGAAGGGCACGAACTGTTCGACCGCCATGGGCTTGGGTTCGTCGGCCGGTTTGTCGGCCCACATGCGCTTGGCGGTACCGGCCGACGACTCGTGCGCCACCATCGGGTGCATGGTGTCGTTGAGGTTTTCGACGAACATCTTCCAGTTGCACTGGTGCATGAAGCGCAGGCAACCGCCTGCGATTTCCAGCTCGCCTTCGGGCGAACGGTCGGCCATGTTGTCGATGGAGCTGAGCGAATCGCCGAAGTACTCGTCGAAGTCGGGCCCGGCATCGTTGATCTTCACGAAGATGAAGCCGCGGTGGCTGCGCACGTGCTTGAGCGTCGTCAGGCCCTTGGCCGATTCGCACTCGTGCAGCGCCGTGTTCTCGTAGCCGGTCTTCAGTGGAATGGCCAGCAGCGAACCATCGGTCTTGAAGGTCCAGGCGTGGTACGGGCAGCGGAAGAACTTGCCGGTATTGCCGCAGGGCCCGCTCACGAGGCGCGAGCCCTTGTGGGCGCAGCGGTTCATCATCGCGCGCACGCTGCCGTCGGTGTGGCGCACGACGATCAGCGGGCGGCCGGCAATCTCGTTGCTGAACCAGTCGCCGGGCTTGGGGATCTGGCTCTCGTGGCCGGCGTAGTTCCAGGTGTTGGCGAAGAAGTGCTCCTGCTCCAGCTCGAACAGCTCCTGGCTGGTGTACAGGTCGCGATGCACGCGGTCGTTCTGCACCAGTGCACGGATGGCATCGGGGTTGTCTCGGTACGAGGTCATGGGTCTGGCGGCTCCTGGCTTCAGATGTCGAGCACCAGGCGTTCGCCCTTGGCGCGCGAGATGCAGATCTGCATGACGTTGCCTTGCGCCTTCTCCCGGGCGGTCAGCACGTAGTCGCGGTGGTCGATCTCGCCTTCGAGCACGGGCACGGCACACACGCCGCATTCGCCGCGCTTGCAGTCGAACATCGGGTCGCAGCCGTTGTCGATCAGGCAGTCGAGGATGCTCTGGTCGGCCGGCACGATGAAGCGTTGGCCCGATTGGGCAAGTTCCACCTCGAAGGGCTGGTCGCCTTCTTCGGCGACCGGCTCGGTGAAAAGCTCGAAGTGCACGCGGTCGTGTTCCCAGCCGCGCGCCTGGGTGCGGGCGAGCACGGCGTCGAGCATGACCTTTGGGCCGCAGACGTAGAGGCGGTCGCCGGCGGGAACGCCATCCAGCAATGCGTCGATGTCCAGTGGCGCCCCAGCCTCGGCGTCGGCATGCACGCGCAGGTCGTCGCCCAGCAGCGCCTGCAGCTCGGGCAGGAAGGCCATCAGGTCGCGGCTGCGGCCGGCGTAGTGCATGCGCACTGGTGCGGCCTCGGCGCGGCGGCGCGCCGCCATCGTCGCGAGCGGGGTGATCCCGATGCCGCCTGCAACCAGCACCGATCCGCCTGGGCCGGTGTGCAGCGGGAAGTCGTTCTTCGGCGCTTCGATGGCGAGCGTGTCGCCCTCTTTCAACCGCTCGTGCATGAAGCGCGAGCCGCCACGGCCTTCGGCCTCCTTGCGCACTGCGATCACGTATTCGAGCGGTGCGTTGGTGGCGTTGCGCGCCGTCGCGAAGTTGATGAGCGAATAGTGGCGCCAATCGGTCTTGCCATCGGGCAGCGACACCTGCACGCGGATGTGGGCACCGGCCGCAAAGCCGGGCAAGGCTCGGTCGTCTTCGGCACGCAGGCGCAGCAGGCGGATCAACGGGTTGAGTTCGCGCGCTTCGACAACGCGCAGTTGAAGGGTGGCGGTGGGAGCGGTCATCTTCTGTGTCTCTTCAGGCCAGGGCGTGCTGCGCCAGCGCGGCTTGCAGCTTGTGGCCGTGTTCGTCCGCGAGCGCGGCGTCGCGCAGTTCGCGCAGCGTGGCGGGCGCAAGCGCCGTGCCGGCACGCTCGAAGGCGCGCATCACGGTGTCGTAGTTGCGCAGGCCGCGTTCGTGCGTGTCGCTGTAGCCTTTCACGAGGCGCTGGCACTGCGCCAGCTCGACGGCGAGTTCCGGGTTGCGCTGCGCGGTAGTGGCGATGCGCTGCAGCCATTCCTCGATGCGGCGGTTCTCGTCGGCGTAGCGCATGGTGGACAGGCGCCAGCGCTTCATGGCGGCCACGGTGCGCAGCATGAGGTAGCCGCGCAGCGAGCTGGTCTGGATCACACGGCCGTGCTGGGTGAAACGCCCGACGATCTTCTTCGGCAACGTCGAGTTCATCAGCCAGCGGCCGATGCCGCCCGGCAGCGTCTCGCAGATTTCCTGCAGGCGCGGGTGCATGTATTCGTTGATGGCGAGCACCTGTCCGGGCTGCACACGGGCTTCGTCGCGCACGCGCTCGAAGCGTGTCGCACGGGTCTTGAGGGCGGCAACGCGGGCGGTGTCTTCGTAGGACATCCAGAGTGCGAGGTGGCGTGCGGTTTCGCGCAGCAGGCGATGGCCGTCGTCGTTCGGCAAAGCTGCAATGGCAGCCATGCGGTCGAGGTACAGGCTGGCGTAGGCCGTGTCCTGGTAGTCGATGAGGCGGCGAACGCCTTCGAGCAGAAAGTCTTGTACCGCCGGCGGGAAGTCGCGCTGCGCCCGTTCGACCAAGGCGCGCACGGCGGGATGGCGCGGCTGCGGCGTTGGCGCGGCGAGTGGCGCGGCTTCCACGGTCTCGCCGTCGTCGCCGGCTTGTGCCCGTGCGAATGCAGCACTGAAGGCCTTGAGGCTGGGCTTGACGCCCACGCCGCCGCGTTCGACGGTCGCTTCGAACTGTGCACGGCTGAAGGGCAGCACGCCCGAGCCTGACAGTGCACCGAACAGCACAGCGCTGATCACGCTGCCCGAGGCTTCGGCAGCCTGCGCCATGTCAAAACGGATGAAGCGCTTGGCAGCCTTGGCCGTGTGTACGAGCAGTTGGGCGCTGTCGACGCGGCCATCGCCCAGTGCGCTCTTCTCCGCAATGGAGAACACGCGGTGCGTGGACGCGATCAACGTGGTGCGGTCGTTCGTGACGAGGCCGCGCTGCACGGCACGGCCCGCTTCCATGAGTTCCGACGCCAGCACCACATCGACATCGCCCGGCAACGGCATCAGCGCCAGCACCGGCCGTCCGCCGTCCGCCTCGGCTTGCGCGATCGGATACAGCTCGACGTAGTAGATGGTGGCGCCGGTGCGCTGGGCTACGCCCGGCACCGACGTGGTCTGGGCAACGTAGCCGTTGGCCTCGCCCATGTCGACGATCCAGTCGGCCAGTACGCCGCCGCCCTCCCCGCCCATGGCGAGGATCGCGATCTTGATGGGTTGCGCGGTATTCGTCATCGCTTCAGAAGGCATAGGCGTCGCGGCGGCGCGCTTCGCCGCGCTGCAGCCAGCCGATCACGCTGCTGCGCACGCGGTCGCGCAGCATGTCCCAGCGGCTGGGGTTGCTCACGATCTGCGCCTTGTAGAAAGAGGGGCACAGCACCGCGGCATGCGAGACCTCGCCGCACACGCCACAGCCCACGCAGCTATCAAGCACGGTCGCGACCGGGTCGGTGCGCAGCGGATCGGGGTTGGGCTTGATCGACAACGACGGGCAGCCCGACAGGCGGATGCACGAGTGATCGCCGGTGCAGGTGTCGGAATCGACACCAAATTTCTCGCGCACCATGCGCTTGCCGTCAGCGATGGCTTTGCGCACCAATGGCTTCTCGCGGCGCTGCTTGTTGAGCATGCACTCCGATTGCGCGATCAGGACCTTGGGGCCCTTGGTCTTCGTGGTGAGCGCTTCCTTGAGCGCATCCCGCATGCCAGCGACGTCGTAGGTGCGGCGCAGGGTTCGGACCCATTCGACGCCCACGCCGCGCACGGCACGCTCGATGGCATGGCCGGTGCTGCGCGTCTTGTTCACGGCGTGCGACGAAAGGATGTCTTGCCCGCCCGTGGCCGAGGTGTAGTTGTTGTCGACGACGATGGTGAGGTTGTCGCTCTTGTTGAAGACCGCATTCGCCACGCCACTGGTCAGGCCGTTGTGCCAAAAGCCACCGTCACCCATCATCGAGATGGCGCGCTTGCCAGCCGGCGCATTGAGCGCCGACGCGCCTGCCCCACCGAGGCCGTAGCCCATGGTCGTGTTACCGATGTTGAAGGGCGGCAGGATCGAGAACAGGTGGCAGCCGATGTCGGCGCTCACGTGGTGAGCACCCAGCTCGCGCTCGACCAGCTTCATCGCGCTGAAGATCGGGCGCTCTGGGCAGCCGGTGCAAAAACCCGGCGGACGTGCGTGCACGACTTCGCCCAGCGACGTGGACGGCAGCGCCGGCTCGGGTGCGGCATCGACGCCGATGGCGGCCACCTCCTTGAGCGGGATCACCTTGCGCACTGGCGTGGGCACTGGCAAGGGTGCGAGTCGTTCGTAGCGCTCGCAGAAGGTGCGCGCGCCTTTCAGCAATTCGGACGACGTGTATTCGCCGGCCACCGGCAGCATGTCCTTGCCGTGCAGCACAGTGGTCGAGCCAGCCTGGCGCAGGATGGTCGCGAGGTTCTGCTCGACGAAGTTGGGCTGGCCCTCTTCCACGATCATCACCGCGCGCTTGCCTTCGCAAAAGCGCAGCACTTCGCTCTCGATGACCGGGTAGGCCACGTTCATCACATAGAGCGGCACCTGGGTGTTGCCATAGACATCGGCAAGGCCCAGGCGTTCAAGCGCGCGCAGCATGGTGTTGTAGCTGCCGCCCTGCACGATGATGCCGATGTCGTCGGCGTCTTCGGAGAAGAACTCGTTGAGCTTGCGCTCTTCGATGAAGCGCACGGCGGCGGGCCAGCGGTCCTTCACCTTTTCCTGCTCGTGCGTGAAGCTGGCGGGCGGCAGCACGATGCGGCTGACATCGCGCTGCGGGTTTTCCAGTGCATCCTTCAGCGTGAACTTGGCGCGCTTGTTGTCGCCGGCAATGAAGTGGCCGTGCACATGGCAGGCACGGATGCGCAACTGGAGCATCACGGGCGTGTTGCTGGCTTCGGAGAGATCGAAGCCCTGCTTGACCGCATCGACGATGCTCGGCAGATTGGGACGTGGATCGAGCAGCCAGATCTGCGACTTCATGGCGAACGCATGGCTGCGCTCCTGCATGATCGACGAGCCCTCGCCGTAGTCTTCGCCCACGATGATCAACGCACCGCCGGTGACGCCGCCCGATGCGAGATTGGCCAGCGCGTCGGAAGCCACGTTGGTGCCCACGGTGGCCTTGAAGGTGACGGCGCCGCGCAGCGGGTAGTTGACGGAGGCGGCCAGCGTGGCGGCGGCGGTGGCTTCGCTCGCGCTGTTCTCGAAGCGGATGCCCTGCTCGGCCAGGATGTCCTGCGCATCGGCCAGCACGTCCATCAAATGCGAGATGGGCGCTCCCTGGTAGCCGGCGACATAGGAGACACCCGATTCGAGCAGGGCCTTGGTCACGGCCAGAATGCCCTCCCCGCGGAAGACATCTCCACCAGAAAGCCGCAGTTTCTTGACTTCTTCAACGAACGAACGCTCAGCCATGTGGGTCCTTGTTCTCTATCGTGGGACGATGCGCTCATCTGCCACATCATGCTTTCTATAATGTTGACAAATGAATGTATCCACAATCATGTATTACCCTAGACATGCAAACAGCGTGCCCGCTGCAACTGTGAGGTGCCTTCATGGCTGAGCAACCCGTCGCGTCGCATCGCTTTGTCGATGACTACCTGCCTGCCCTGCTCGCGCAGGCCAGCCAGTTGATCTCTTCGGAGTTCCACGAGGTCGCGCGGCAGCAGGGCTTCTCTGTGTCGGAGTGGCGTGTGATGGCTTCGTTGGCGGGCAGCGACGCTGTCAGCATCGGTCAGCTCGCGCAGGTGACGGTGACCAAGCAGCCGACCGTGACACGGCTGTTGGACCGCATGGAATCGCGCGGGCAGGTCGAGCGCCTGCCCCACGAAAGTGACCGTCGCATCACGCTGGTGCGCATCACGCGCAAGGGCCTGAAGGCTGTCGAGCATCTGATGGACCTGGCACGCGACCACGAACGGCGCGTGCTGGAGCCCTTCGGATTGCGACGTGCCGAAGAGTTGAAGCAAACGCTGCGGCAGATGATCGACCTGCACGTGCATGTGCCGGTCGAGGCGCCCGAAGAAGACTAAGGCACCAGCACAGCGCGGCCGCGATGGCCGCGCTTCGCGATCCAGTCGAGCGCAATGGCTGCATCGGCCAGCGCGAAGCTCTGCACGTCGAGGTGCAGGCGGCCGTCGGCCAATCGCGCGAGCAGCTCGGGCGCGGCGGCACGGCCTTCGGCCTCTCGCCTGAACATGTTGAGCGGCAGCAGTGCCACGTCGCGCTGCAGGAAGTGAGCGATGTCGAGTTGCAGCGTCGGGCCTGCGGTGTAGCCGATCAGCACGGCGCGTCCGCCCGGACGAACACAGGGCAAGACCGCTGAAAGCACGCCCCCACCGACGGTGTCGATCAACAAGTCGGCGCTCGCAAGTGCCGGAGGTTCTGCATGCGGATCGACTGCAGTCACGGTACACCCAACATCGCGTGCGAGTTGAACGACGAGCGAACCCACCGCACCGCTTGCACCGGTCACCAGGACTTGCTCTCCCGCCTGCAGCTTCGCGACTTCGTGCAACGCCACCCAGGCCGATGTGCTGGGCGAAAAGAACGCCGCACCCAATGTCATCGGCAACGCATCGGGCAAGACACCGAGCGCTCCGTCGGGTGCATCGATCTGCTCGCACCAGGTGCCGTCGAACAGCGTACCCAATCCACTGCCACGCAACCACACGCGCTGCCCGATGTCGTAACGCGCACTTGCGATGACGATGCCGGCAGCTTCCACGCCCGGTGTGTAGGGCAACGGTGGATGCCGCAGGAAGCTGCCTCGCCACACGGTGCGATCAATGTGGCCGACCGTCGCTGCCTGCATGCGCACGATGGTCCGGCCGGGATGCGGCACCGGATCGGCGACTTCTTCAAGCACAGGCACCGCGTCGAAGCCATGGATGCGAACGGCCTTCATGGCAGCGTCGAGAGAAAACCGAGCACCGTGTGCGCGAAAGCCTCGGGCATCTGGTCGGGCAACGGCACCATGCCGCCTTCGATGTCGACGATGCGCGCTTGAGGCAGATGGTGCTGGAGCTCCCTCGCATGCGGCGCGGCGAATGGATCGTCGGTGGCGCGGATGATGAGCGCCGCTTGCGTCACGCGGCCGATGCGGTCTTCCATGCGATAGGACGCCACGGCACGATGCCCCTCCTCGACACGATGGCCGACCTTCAGCGCATCGAGCACGAAGGCTTCGAGCAGGTCGGGACGCCCCGGCGGATAGAAGCCCTGGCGCTTTTTCCACAGCGCGGCGAGATGGCTGCCGTCTTCACTCGGTGCCACTTCGTCGATGGGCGGCCTGTCTGCACGTGCACGGCGAAAGGCTTCGTCGGTGTACGGCGTGGACGACAGCACGAGGCTGCGCACCCGTTCGGGAAACGCCGCCGCAAGTTCGAGCGCCACGACGCCGCCGGTGTGATGCCCCACGACATCGGCAGGCTCGATGTGCAACGCATCGAGCAGTTCGCAAGCCACGCGCGCCCACTGCGCGATGCTGGCCGGCACGCCGCCATCGGCGGAGTCGCCGAAGCCCGCGGTGTCCATGGCGATGGCGTAACGTTGTGCGCCGATCAGCGGCAGCACGCCACGGTACTCGGCCCAACTGCGCGGCGACTGATGCAGCAACAGCACCGCAGGCGCGTTCGAATCGCCGCACGCCGCGTAGTGGACCTGCCCCACCGACAGGTCGGCGAAGGCACGGCGAATCGTCATGACAGCGTCTCGTGAGCGGGTGCGCGCCACAGGCCCGCATGCCGCAGTTCGCCGAGGGTGCGCGAGAGCACGTCGCGGCGATAGGCTGCGATGTCGCGGCCTTCGTAGTCGTAGAAGCCGCTGCCGCTCTTGAGGCCCAGCCGCCCTTCCTCGACCATGCGACCGACGATGGCCGGCGCGGTGTAGCGGCCGGCATCGAGCGATGCCGACATCTCGCGGCTCGCGTGGTGCAGGATGTCGCAGCCGCCGAAGTCGATGAACTCGACCACGCCGAGCGCCGCGAAGCGAAGGCCCAGGCCGTAGCGCGTGGCCTTGTCGATTTCTTCCGCTGTGGCAGCGCCGTCTTCGATCATGCGAGCCGCTTCGTTCATGACCAGCGCCTGCAGGCGCGGCACGATGTAGCCCGGCGATGCGCCGCACACCACGGGCAGCTTGCCGATCTCTTCCATCAATGCCTTCGTGCGCGCGAGCACGGCGGCGTCGGTGCCCGGATGGCAGCTCAGCTCCACCACCGGAATCACATACGCCGGATTGAGCCAGTGCATGTTCAGGAAGCGCGCCGGCAAACGCACCAGCGCCGCGAGTTGCGTGACGAGGATGCTGCTGGTGGTCGAGGTCAGGATCGCGTCGTCGCGGCAATGGCGGTTGATCTGCTCGAAGGCTTCGCGCTTGGCGTCCATCGTTTCGGGAACGCCCTCGAACACCAACTCGGCAGCGGCCAGCGCTTTCGGCGCAGCGGCAGCGTTGACGAAATCCACACGCGCGGCGATGGACTGGATCAGCTGCGCATCGAGCACGCCGAGTTGCGACAGGCCTGTCAGGCTCGCTTCGATCTCGGCCTTGGCTTCGTCACGCAATCGCTGCCATGCTTCATCGCTGCGCTGGCGCAGGTCGATCAGCGAGATGCGGTGACCGGCATAGGCGAACGCGATCGCGATGCCGCGCCCCATGCGGCCCGCGCCGACGGCCGCGAAGCGGGGCAGCGCGGCGTCATTCGCCATCGTGCAGCCTCTGCCTGAGTTGCGCCGCGCTCAGGTCGGCAAGGCCCAGGCTCTCGAAGGTGCGCGGGCCTTGGCGCAGGTCGCGCCCGAGAAAGCCGCCGACGATGGCCAGCAGGCCGTGCGCAATGGGTGCATCGACACCCGCATGGCGCGCCGCCGAGGCGAGGAAGGCGAGCCCGAGCTCGGTGTCCTCCGTGATGTAGCGGTGCGTGTGCAGGTCGATGTTCTCGCGCCAGTCGCCCGACTTGACGAGCTGCTTGTGCGCATCGCCGTACATCCAGCGGTCGTTGTTGTAGTGGTCGGCCAGCGGATAGTGCGGTGCGCCCTGCCCGAAGGCTTCGCGCACCGCGATGCGCTCCTGGTCGAGCCGGTCGGTCACGTCGCGCACGGCGCGCTGCGTGCCTTCGTTGTGGATGTCCCAGCGCTCGAAGTGCTGCAGCGGCGCGGCATTCATCACCATCAGCGGTGGATGAATGACGGGGCCGGCGTTCATCAGCGCACCAGAAAGCGCGTTGCCGCAGCCATGCACGGCCGGATAGGCCTTGCGGATCACTTCGATGGCTGCAGCCTCCTTGCGCGCGGGGTAGACCCCGGTCGGCAGGCGGATGGCGCGGATCGTGACGTTCACCTCGCGCTCGCCGTGCTTGCGCGCCAAATAGGGCAAGGTACCGGTTTCGGCCCAGGCGACATCGGCGCGGTTGCCCGCCTGCTTCACGGTTCTTGCCATCACATAGCTGCCAAAAGTGCCCGGCGGCAGAAAGACGACCTGGTCGTCGACAAGGTGCGGCGCCATCGCGAGCGCGATGTCATGCTGGGCGATGGCCGGCGTGGGAATGACGATCAGCTCGGTGCCATTGAGCGCCGCACCGATGTCAGCGGTAGCCAGTGCAAGCTGCACCTCGCGCGCGCCGTCGGCGTCTTTCAGTGTGATGGCGCCGGCTTGCACGACAGGCGCCAGTGCCACTGCATCGCGACGCCACAGGCGCACCTCGTGCCCGGCTTCGGACAGGTCGGCGGCGGCCGCGTAGGCACCATGACCACCTCCAAGAATCGCAATTTTCATGTTCAAAAGTTGAAAAGCAGATGTCGATGAACCGGCGGCCGCAGGGCGGACCCGGGGAGCAATGCGCCATTACATTACTTTTCATCGATTTATATGTCAATCAAATTTCAACGCGATAGGCCCCTCGGAAACCCGCAATGAAAAAGCCCGCGCTTCTTGCGAAGCGCGGGCTTTTTGGGGGCGAGGCGGCTGGTTGGCCGCTCTGCGATGGATCAGCGCGTGGGCTTGAACGCACGCTTTTGTGCGTCGCGGGGCACGAACACCTTGCCCGGGCCGCCGTGACCTGCGCCATTGCCGCGCGGTGCGAAGCCTTCACGCGGTGCAAAACCTTCGCGGGGAGCGAAGCCTTCGCGAGGTGCGAAACCGCCGCCTTCACCACGGCCACCGCCGTTGCCGCCGCCGCGCGGAGCGTTGTCGCCCCAGCCCGGCTTGCGACCGTAACCGCCGCCGCCTTCGTCACGGCCGCCGCCGAAACCAGCGTTGTGACCGCCGCCATGGCCGTGGCCCTGGCCGCCGCCACCGAAGCCACGCGGGCCCGGAGCAGCCGGACCGCGCGAGCCGCGGTCGTTGAAGCCGCTGGCACCGGCGTAGCCGCTGTTGCCGCCGCCGAAGCCGCCGGCATTGCCACCGCGAGGTGCGCCGCCGCCACCGAACTTGCGGTCGCGCGAATGGTTGTCACGGCTGTCGCGACCGCCGCCACGGTACTCGCCCATCGGGGGACGCGATTGCGGCATGCGCTGTTGCGGCTCGAGACCGGCAACGACTTCAGCCTTGAACTGCTGGCGGCTGTATTGCTCGATGTCCATGATCTTGCGGCGATCGCGGAACTCGGCAAAGGTGATGGCCAGGCCGTCGCGGCCTGCACGGCCGGTGCGGCCGATGCGGTGGGTGTAGTCCTCGGCCTTCATCGGCAGGCCGAAGTTGAAGACGTGGGTGATGGTCGGCACGTCGATGCCGCGGGCGGCAACGTCGGTGGCCACCAGGATCTGGACTTGACCTTGGCGCAGCGCCATCAGGCGGCGGTTGCGCAGGCCCTGGCTCAGGGCGCCGTGCAGCGCCACGGCGCTGAAGCCTTCTTGCTGCAGGTCGTTGGCGAGGCCGTCGCACTCGACTTGCGTGCTGGCGAACACGATGGCCTGGTTGATGCTGGTGTCGCGCAGCCAGTGGTCGAGCAACTTGCGCTTGTGCTGGCTGTTGTCAGCCCAGTACAGCGACTGCTTGATGTTGGCGTGCTTTTCCTGCGGGCTGTCGATGGTGATGCGCTGCGGCTCGCGCATGACGCGCTGGGCCAGCTGCTGGATGCGCGGCGCGAAGGTCGCGCTGAACATCATCGTTTGCTGGCGCTCGATGGTGAGCTGATTGACTTCGGCCAGATCGTCGGAGAAGCCGAGGTCGAGCATGCGGTCGGCTTCGTCGACCACCAGGAACTTGACCTGGTCGAGCTTGAGTTGCTGCGAGCGCTGCAGGTCGAGCAGACGGCCGGGCGTGGCAACCACAAGGTCGGCGTTCTGCAGCTTGGCGATCTGCAGTTGGTAAGGCATGCCGCCCACCACGTTGGCAATGCGCAGGCCGCGGCAATGGCGAACCAGTTCGATGGCGTCGTGCGCAACTTGCTGGGCGAGTTCGCGCGTCGGGCACAGGATCAGGGCGCCGGGGGTGGCGGCCTTGAAATGGCGGGCGTTGGTCGGGTCCTTGCGCTTCGGCTTCTTCGGCACGGCTTCGCCGCGAGCGGCAGCTTCAGCGGCCTGGCGCTGGAATTCAGCCTTGGCTTCGGCTTCGGCTTCGGCCTGGCGCTTCAGGAGCGTGTGCAGCACGGGCAGCAGGAAGGCTGCGGTCTTGCCCGAACCAGTCTGGCTGGAGACCATCAGGTCGACAAAACGGGCCTTGCCGTCCTGGCCGGCTTCGCCGCCCATGGCGAGCGGGATCACCTTGTCTTGCACGGTGGTCGGCTGGGTGAAGCCCAGGTCGGCCACGGCGGCGATCAGTTCGGGGGCGAGGCCCAGGCGAATGAAGCCGTTGGGCAGGCTGGGTTCTTCAACCGCAGCGATCTCGGGGGCGGCTGCGTCGAGCGCCTCGAGGATCGGCGCTTCGGACATGGTGTCCACAGCGGCGGTGAATTCGTTGTTGGTAGCGGATTGCACAGGCGCGAACTCGCCCTGCGCTTCAAAAGCGTCGGTCATGTAGATATCAATCTCAAACGCGAGCGCTGCCGTAGGCGGCGCCCCGTTGGTGGTTAAAAACATCAACCATCCAACGACATTCAGCTTCTGGCTAACGCCTGAGGCTGTGGCCCTTTTTGATCAGCGGATGCGATCGGGCGCGGTGTGCAAGATAGGGAGATGCAAGAGACGCTGATCTGTGTCCTAAGACCTATTCAAACCAGCGAAGCCTGCGATTATGGCACGGCTTCGGGTTTTTACCTAATCCCTTGTCAATCGGTCAGGCGCAGAAAGGTTTCGCGGTAATGGGCGAGTTCCTCGATGGACTCGTGCACGTCGGCCAGCGCGGTGTGCGCCTGCTGTTTCTTGAAGGCGCTGTAGGCCGAAGGTTTCCAGCGCTTGGCCAGTTCCTTCAGGGTGCTGACGTCGAGGTTGCGGTAGTGGAAGTACGCCTCCAGCTTGGGCATGAACTTGACCAGGAAGCGCCGGTCCTGCCCGATGGTGTTACCGCACATGGGCGAGCCGCTGCGGGGGATGTACTTGGCGATGAATTCGAGCAGTTGCTGCTCGGCGGCCGCTTCGTCGAGCGTGGAGGCTTTCACCTTGTCGATCAGCCCGCTGCGGCCGTGGGTGCCTTTGTTCCAGGCGTCCATGGCGTCGAGGACGGCGTCGCTTTGATGGATGACAAGCACGGGGCCGTCGATGCGGGGCGTCAGGTCGGGGCCGGTGACAACCACGGCGATTTCGAGCAGGCGCTCTTTCTCGGGGTCGAGGCCGCTCATTTCGCAGTCCAGCCAGACCAGGTTCTGGTCGCTTTTCTTCAGGGTGGGCGTGGCTGCGGGGGGCGTCGGGACAATGGATTCAGGCATCGCGGGATTGTCGCCGACGGCCCGCGCCTGCAGATACCGAGGGCTAAACTCCGCGCTCCATGTCCTATTCGCTCATCTTCACCATTGCCTTTGCGGTCGCGCTGGTTGCAGGCCTGCTCGTGAAGTTCTGGCTGGCTTCGCGGCAGGTGCGCCACGTGGCGCGGCACCGCGGCACCGTGCCGGCCGCCTTCGCCCAGACCATCACGCTCGCCGCCCACCAGAAGGCGGCCGACTACACCATCGCCAAGGCGCGCTTCGGCCTCGTCGAAATGGCCTGGAGCGCCGCACTGCTGCTGGGCTGGACACTGCTCGGCGGGCTCGACGTGCTCAACAAGCTGCTGCTGGTGTGGATCGGCGGCGGCATGGTGCAGCAACTGGTGCTGCTGGCGGCCTTCGCTGTCATCGGCGGCTTGCTCGAGCTGCCCTTCACGCTCTGGCAGACCTTCAGGCTCGAAGAGCGCTTCGGCTTCAACAAGATGACCTGGAAGCTCTGGCTGGCCGACACCGCCAAGTCGACGCTGCTCGGTGCGCTGATCGGGCTGCCTATCGCAGCGCTGATCCTGTGGCTCATGGGCGCAGCCGGAACCCTCTGGTGGCTGTGGGCCTGGGCTTCGTGGATGGGCTTCAACCTGCTGTTGATGCTGATCTATCCGACCTTCATTGCTCCGCTGTTCAACAAGTTCAAGCCGCTCGATGACCCGACGCTGAAGGCACGCGTGACGGCGCTGATGAAGCGCTGCGGCTTCGCGGCCAAGGGCCTGTTCGTGATGGACGGCAGCACCCGCAGCGCCCATGCGAATGCCTATTTCACCGGCTTTGGCGCGAGCAAACGCGTGGTGTTCTACGACACGCTGCTGCGCCAGCTCAACGCCGGGGAAGTGGAAGCGGTGCTCGCGCACGAACTCGGCCACTTCAAGCACCGCCACATCGTGAAGCGGCTGGTCGCCATGTTCGCGCTGAGCCTCGCCGGCTTCGCCCTGCTGGGTTGGGTCTCGACCCAGGTGTGGTTCTACACGGGCCTGGGCGTGCAGCCCAACATGACCGCGCCCAACAGCGCGCTGGCACTGCTGCTGTTCATGCTCGCCGTGCCGGTGTTCGGCTTCTTCGTTGCACCGCTGCCCGCACGCCTGTCGCGCAAGCACGAGTTCGAGGCCGACGCCTATGCGGTGGCCCAGACCAGCGGCGCCGATCTGTCAGCCGCCCTGCTCAAGCTCTACCAGGACAACGCATCGACGCTCACGCCCGATCCGGTGTTCGTCAAGTTCTACTACTCCCATCCGCCTGCCTCCGAGCGCCTGGCGCGCATGACGGCGGCATGACCACCGCATCAACAACCTTTTGCCGAAGCCCCTCATGAGCAGCATGTTCAAGCCCAAAGACTGGAAAAACATTCCCCGCAAGGCGCTGAGCGCCACCGAGATCGTTTCGGGCCTCGCCCAGCTCGAGGGCTGGAAGCTCACGGGCGACGGCGCCGATGTCGCCATCGAGAAGACCTTCACCTTCGCCAACTACTTCGAGACCATCGCCTTCGTGAACGCGCTGGCCTTCGTGGCGCACACGCAAGACCATCACCCCGACCTGTCGGTGCACTACAACCGCTGTGTGGTGCGCTTCAACACGCATGACGTGGGCGGCCTGTCGGTCACCGACTTCGATTGCGCACGACAAGCCAACGCGCTGGTCGCGAGCTCCGCCGCATGACGGAACGCGCCTGTGGCTAAACCGGCCCGCGCCACTGCCTCTGCAGCCACTGCTGCAAAGACACTCCACGATGGTCTCGTCGTTGCCAGCCATGGGCGTCATTGCCTTGTCGAAACGCCAGCCGGAGAGCGGCTGATCTGCCACCCGCGCGGCAAGAAGAGCCAGGCCGTCGTCGGCGACCGCGTGCGCTGGCAGGCCACCGAGGACGAAGGCACCATCGAAGAGGTGCTGCCGCGTCGCAACCTCTTTTATCGACAGGACGAGATTCGCACCAAATCTTTTGCGGCCAACCTCGACCACGTGCTGATCCTGATCGCGGCCGAGCCGGAGTTCTCAGAGCATCAACTGGCGCGTGCGCTGATCGCGGCGCAGGCCGAGCGCATCACACCGATCATCGCGCTCAACAAGAGTGACCTCGTCGAGCCCTTCGGGCGTGCGTGGAACAAGCTGGCGCCCTATCGCCGCATGCATCACGGTGTGCTGCCGCTGTCGCTGAAGGCTTCGGGCGAGGCGGACTACGCCTCGCTGATGAAGCTTCTTTCTGGCAAAACCACCCTTGTGCTCGGGCCCTCAGGCTCGGGCAAAAGCACCCTGACCAACCTGCTGGTGCCCGGCGCGACCGTGTTGACGCAAGAGATTTCGCAGGCGCTGAACTCAGGCAAGCACACGACCACCAGCACCACCTGGTACTGGATCGACGAAGCGCGCACCACCGGCCTGATCGACTCGCCGGGCTTCCAGGAGTTCGGACTGAATCACATCGAGCCGATGCAGCTTGCCGGCTTGATGCCCGACATTGCCGAGCACATGGGCGATTGCAAGTTCTACAACTGCACTCACCTGCACGAGCCGGGCTGCGGCGTGATCGCCAACGTGGCTTCGGCCGCAAACACGGCGCCGGGCGCCATCAGCGCCAGCCGCTACAAGATCTACGGCGAGCTGTTCGCCGAGCTGAGCCAGAAGCGGTACTGAAGCCGGGCGTCAGCTCAGCCAGACGCGATACGACTTCCAGGTCGGATCGAACGCAAGGTCAAGCCTGACCGGCAACTCCGACTCCACCTGAAGCGATTGCGCATGCGCAATCGCCGCCTCCGGATTGGCCACGTGGAAGTGGATGGTGCGAACACCCTCCTCCAGCACGACGTGCGTGCAGCAGCCTTCCCCGTGCGTCTGCAGCAGTGCGGTCAGCCGGTCTTCGTAGACACGCGCCTCGTCCAGCTCTTCACCCGATTCGACGGGGATGGCGGCCGAGAGCCGATGCCCCAGGTCCGCACGCCCGAGCAGCGCATTCGCGGCATCGTTGCGCATCACGACCGCCTCGACCTCGCTGCCGTCCTCGGCCGTGCGCGTGGCGGTCAGGCCGGACCAGTCATGCTCGCCGGTGGGAAACACGCCGGTGTGGCCAAGATCCTCGCGCCAGCACGCGTCGAACAGATGCACGAAATCATCGAGCGGCACACCATCGAAACTCGCATGTGCATCGGCCTCGATATGGTCGACCGCACCGACTTTCACGGCGAAGTCGTACTCGCCCAGAATGTGGTCGAGCATGATCAGGCTCATGTGGCGCGCGTGGTCGCGCATGTCCATTGGAATGGGTTTGGCAAAGCCGATCTCCAGCGCCACCCGGCCCCTGTAGGGCTCCTGCTTCACGAGAACGTCCGAGCAAGCGAGCTCGAAGTCGTTCATGCGCATACTGAAACCTTCGCTCATTCGCTGCCGGAAGGCCTCCACTTCGACCTGGGGCAACGCGGGCGCGCTCTGCACCAGCGCCATGAGGTCTTCGAAATCGTCCTCGGCGCCTTGCGCCGTCAACACGAGCTTGAAGGCTGGCGGATCGCCCATCACCTCGGCCGCCAGATTTGGAAAGAAGGGCTGCAGCAGCTCATTCAGCGCCCCCACCAGTTCGTGGCCCGACAAGGAACGCAGGCTCTCGAGGCGGTCGCTCAAGGCTTGCCAGAAAGATGCGCAGGCGACAGCGCGCGGATCGGTGGGAATGCTCGACATCGACAAAACTTCTCTCAGGGGTTTCAGGTGAAGATTTCTTGCAGGTGCTGCACGAGCACGCCGCACTGCTCGCGCGTACCGATGCTGATGCGCAGGTACTGTGCGATGCGCGGCTGCTTGAAGTGCCGCACCAGCACCGCGCGCTCACGCAGCAGCGCCGCCAGTTCGGCCGCGTCGCGTCGCGGATGGTGCGCGAACACGAAATTGGCCTGCGAGGGCAGCACGTCGAAACCCAGGTCTTCGAGCTGGAGGCTGAGCCCCTCGCGGGTGTCGGCGATCTTGTCGCAGGTGGTCTTGAACCACGCCTCGTCATCGAGTGCCGCCACGGCACCCGCCGATGCCAAGCGGTCGAGCGGGTAGGAATTGAAGCTGTCCTTGACGCGCACCAACGCGTCGATCAGGTGCGACTGGCCACAGGCGAAACCGACCCGCAGGCCGGCCAGCGCACGTGACTTCGAGAGGGTGTGCACCACGAGCAGGTTCGGGTACTTGCCGATCAGCGGCAGCGCGCTCTCGCCGCCGAAATCGACGTACGCCTCGTCGACCAGCACCACGCGATCGGGACAAGACGCGAGAAGTTGCTCGATGCGCGACAGCGGCAGCCCGATGCCGGTGGGCGCATTCGGATTCGCGAGCACGATGCCGCCGCAGCCGCGACGGGCGCGCGCCGCGATGGCTTCGACATCGATGCGCAGGCCGTCATCGACCGGCTGCAGCTCACAGGCAATGCCGTAGAGCTGGGCATAGACCTTGTAGAAGCTGTAGCTCACATCCGGCATCAGCAATGGCTCGGCCTGCTGGAAGAAAGCGAAGAAGGCGTGTGCCAGCACTTCGTCCGAGCCGTTGCCCGCGAAGACCTGATCGGCCTGCAGCCCGTGCCGGCGCGCGACCGCTTCACGCAGCGCGAGCGAGGTGGGATCGGGGTAGCGCTCCAGGCCGTTCGCGGCCGCACGCTGGATCGCCTCAACGGCGTTCGGCGACGGCGGGTACGGGTTCTCGTTGGTGTTGAGCTTGACGAGGTTCTGGATGTGCGGCTGCTCGCCGGGCACGTAGGGTTCGAGCGCGCCGATGCGCGGGCTCCAGAAGACCGGCACTGCGGTGGTCATGGCGTTTTCCGGTCGCTCAGCCCAGCAGGCGAGCGAGTGTGAGCAAGGCCAGCAGCACCATCCACATCACGACCGAGCGCCAGACTAGGCCGACCACGCTGCGCAGGTGGCCGGGCTCGGGCTCGCGCCCCGGCGTGCTGCCGCTGTCGGGCGGGCGACCGTCCGCAATGGAATCGCCGGCTTGCGCGCGTGGCAACGGGTCGAGCGTCGGGATGGGGCTCAGCGAGCCGCCGCCCAGACGCACATTCACTGCACCGGAGGTGGCGGCCAGAATCACACCATCGTTCTCGTTCGGGAAGCGCCGCGCGTCGTTGCGCCAGCAATCGATCGCTTCCTCGAAGCTGCCGACCACGGCAAAACCCAGGGCCGTGATGCGCGCCGGCAGCCAGTCGATCGCGTGCCAGGCGCCGTCTGCGGCCTCTTGCACCGACACGCTCGAGGGTTGCACCGCAGCGCCGTTCTTGTGCGCCCAGTAGCGCGCAACGAACTCGCTCATGCGATAGAACACCGCGCCGGCCGGCCCGAGACCGATGGCCGCGATCACCGAGAACCAGGCCAGCACGCCGAACACATGGCGATGCGCAGCGATCACCGAATGCTCGATGACGTGGCGCACGATTTCGCTGCGTGGCAAGTCGGCGGCATCGACACCCTGCCAGTGCGCCAGCAGCGAGCGCGCGAGCGGCTCGTCGCCTTCGTCGAGCGCATCGCGAATGTCGGTGAAGTGATGGCTGAACTGGCGAAAGCCCAGCGTGACGTAGAGCACCGCGATGCTCCAGAGCACTGCGAACGGCAGGCCCAATGTGAGCACCAGCAGCCAGTGCACGCCCAGCGCCACGAGCGTGGGCAAGAACACGGCAAGCCCCCATGCGATCCAACCGTGATGCGGCTTACCCGCGTCGAAGTTGCGGCTGGTCCAGCGTGTCCACGCCAGAACGCTGCCGTACACGGGGTTGCGCGGGCCCAACGGCCGCACCTGCTCGATCAGCAACGCGCACAGGATGGCAAAGAAGCTCATCCTTCGATGATAGCGAGAGAGCCTGAAGATTCAGGCCGAATTCAAACCCGATTCAAGCAGCGAGGAAGCGATAGAGATTGCGCAGCATACCGGCGGTCGCACCCCAGACGAAGCGTTCGTCGGGCCCATCTTGGTAAGGCATCGAGTACCACTCGCGCTTGCGGCCGTCGGTGGCGCTCACGGCATGGCGGCGATGGTTGGCGGGGTCCATCAGCCAGGCCAGCGGCACCTCGAAGGCCTGGGCCACTTCGTAGGGATTGATCGTGAGCTCGAAGTCGGGCTGCACCAGCGCAACCACCGGCGTCACGATGAACGAGGTCACCGTGGTGTAGGTCGGAAGGCTCCCCAGCACTTCGATGAATTGCGCCGAGAGCCCCACCTCTTCCCAGGCCTCGCGCAATGCGGCGGCCGCGATGTTGGCGTCTTCCGGATCGACACGTCCGCCCGGAAACGCCACCTGGCCCGAATGGTTCGACAGGTGCGTGGTGCGCTCGGTCAACAGCACGGTCGCGCCTTGCGGGCGCTGCACGATCGGCACGAGCACGGCCGCTTGCGCCGGTGCACGGTCGACCATTCGCGGTTCGCGGCGCAACTCGGGCGTCCACTCCGGCGGCGTGGCAAAGCGTGCCCGCAGCGCTTGTGCCGTCAGTTGCGCGGGCGATACCGCCGGCAAACCATCGCTGCCATCCATGAAGGGCGCCTCGCGCGGGTCGAACTGCAGCAGCGTGGGCGGGACCACGGCATTCACGGGTTCGAGGGGCAAGGATTGCGCGGGGACGGAAGTGGTGGTCAAGAGATGCGTTGGCCGGTAACAGGGTAGGTGGAGTAGAGCGTAAAAAGGTGACGCTGTCTTTTGTGCGAAGCACCAATGCAAAAAGCCGCCAGAGCGGCGGCTTTTCTTGCACGACAGGAGCAGCTTATTTGGCTGCAGCCGTCGACTTGCTCGGCAGCTTTTCCTTGATACGTGCCGAGCGGCCGCTGCGTTCACGCAGGTAGTACAGCTTGGCGCGGCGCACATCGCCACGACGCTTGACTTCGATGCCGGCGATCAGCGGGCTGTAGGTCTGGAACGTACGCTCCACGCCTTCGCCGCTGGAGATCTTGCGAACGGTGAAGCCGCTGTTGAGGCCACGGTTGCGCTTGGCGATCACGACGCCTTCGTAGGCCTGCACGCGCTTGCGGGTGCCTTCGACGACGCTCACGCTGACGATGACCGTGTCACCGGGCATGAAATTAGGAATGGTCTTGCCGAGGCGGGCAATTTCTTCCTGCTCGAGGGTTTCAATGAGGTTCATGATTTCCTGATGTTCGATCGTGTCGGGCTACACAAAAGGCGCTGTTGGCATCCATCGCTTGAGCGACGAAAAGACCAGGCGCGGCCGGGCAGAGGATCGGGCAGCCGAAGATTATAGCTTTTTTTTCAGCGCGGCCTCGTCGGCCTTGCCCAGAAGGCCGGCAGCACGGGCTGCATCGATCAGGTCGGGGCGCCGCGCGGCTGTCATGGCCAGGCGCTGGTCGCGCCGCCAGCGCTCGATCTGCGCATGATGGCCCGAGAGCAGCGGCGCGGGAACGCCCTGCCCGTTCCATTGCTCGGGCCGCGTGTAATGCGGGCAATCGAGCAGGCCATCGAGCGCGGGGTTGAAGCTGTCCTGCACGTGGCTGGCCTCGTCGCCGAGCACACCGGGCTGCAGCCGGGCGACAGCATCGAGCAACGCCATCGCGGCAATCTCGCCACCCGAGAGAACGAAGTCGCCAAGGCTGATCTGATGGGTGACGCGCGCATCGATGAAGCGCTGGTCGATGCCTTCATAACGGCCGCAAACCAGCACTGCGCCCTCGCTAGCGGACCAGCGTTCGACCGCCTCATGGCGCAGCGCCTCGCCAATGGGAGAAAACAGCACGACAGGCGCCTGCGCGCCGCGCGCGGCCATGGCCGCGTCGAGGCAGGCGGTGAGTGGCTCCGCCATCATCACCATGCCGGGACCGCCGCCGAAGGGGCGATCGTCCACACGCTTGTAATTGCCTTGTGCGAAATCACGCGGATTCCAGAGCACGACCTCGACCTGCTTCGATTCGTAGGCGCGGCGCGTCACGCCGCTGGCCATGAAGGGCGCAAACAGCTCGGGAAACAGGGTGAGGATGTCGAAGCGCATGCGCGCAAGACCCGAATCAGTATTCGGGTTGCCAGTCGACCGTGATCAGCCGGCCGGGCAGGTCGACCTTGTCGACGAAGACCGAGACGAAGGGCACCATGCGTTCGATGGCCTTGCCGTCTTCTTCGGCCGTCAGCACCAGCGTGGTCTGCGGGCCGGTGGCGAGCAGTTCGCGCACCGTGCCGAGCACCACGCCTTCGCGGTTGACGACCGACAGGCCGATCAGATCGACCCAGTAATACTCGTCGACGCTCGCCGTCGGGAAGCTCGAGCGCGGCACGAAGATGCGCGCGCCGCGCAGGGCCTCGGCCGCATTGCGGTCAGGCACGTCTTCGGACGAGGCAACGATGCTGTCGGAGTGTTCTTTGGCTTCGCGAATCGCGAGCCGGAAAGCGGCGTTTGCAGAGGCTCCGGGAGCCTGCAGAAACCAGCGCTTGGAAGAGAAAAGCGCCTCGGGCTGGGCGCTATGGGGAAGAACCTTGAACCAGCCCTTGATGCCCCATGCATCGGCGATGCGTCCTACCTCGATCGCATCCGCCGGCAATTCGGCGGCTTCGAGTGTGGGCAACATCGCCGTGCGGGACGGCTTAAGCCGCCGCCTTGGGCGCTGCGGCTGCAGCTTGCTTGATCAGGCGCATGACCGTGGGCGAAGCCTGGGCGCCAACGCTCTTCCAGTAGGTCAGACGGTCCTGGGCAATGCGGATGCTTTCTTCGTTTTCCTTTGCGGTCGGGTTGTAGAAACCCAGGCGCTCGATGAAACGGCCATCGCGGCGAACGCGCTTGTCCGACACGACGATGTTGAAGAACGGACGGCCTTTGGAGCCGCCGCGGGAAAGTCGAATGACGACCATGATTTATCCTTGGGTGGTGCAACAGGCCGACTCTCTAGCTGAGAAGGCCCGGTCACAATGTTCTTCCAGCGTCGAGACACGCGACATGGCCACCCGGCCAGCGACACGCTGAAAAGCCTGCGATTATAGCCCGCTCCGCGTTTTCTCCGAATATTCGGCTCCGCGCCGTCTCTTTTCCACCGCATGACCCTCACCATTCGCCCCAGCCGCGACGACGACGTCGCGGCCATCACGGCCATCTACGCCCACCATGTGCTGCACGGCACGGGCACTTTCGAGACCGAGGCGCCCTCGGCCGCCGACATGGCTGCACGCCGCGCCGACGTGCTCGGCAAGAACCTGCCCTACCTGGTCGCGGAAGAACGTGGCGAGGTGCTGGGCTTTGCCTACTGCAACTGGTTCAAGCCGCGCCCGGCCTACCGTTTCTCGGCCGAAGACTCGATCTACATGTCGGAGTCAGCACGCGGCAAGGGTCTGGGTGCCAAGCTGCTGGCGTCGCTCTCGCAGGCTGCCGAGGCTGTCGGCGTTCGCAAGCTGATCGCGGTGATCGGCGACTCCGCCAACGCCGGCTCGGTCGGCGTGCACCGCAGCCAGGGCTTCACCCACGTGGGTGTACTCAAGGATTGCGGCTGGAAGTTCGGAGAATGGCGCGACGTGGTCCTGATGGAAAAAGTGCTCGGCGAAGGCAGCACAACAAAACCCGAATGAAAAACAAAACAACCGCAGCCTGGCTCTCTTTCCTCGGTGGCCCCCTGGGGCTGCACCGCTTTTACCTGCGCGGCATGGGCGACCTGCTCGGCTGGCTGCTGCCCATTCCTACGGCGCTGGGCATCTACGGCATCGAGCGTGTGCGCATGTACGGCGTGGACGACGGGCTGAGCTGGGGGCTGATTCCACTGCTGGGCTTCACCATTGCAGGCTGCGCGCTGATGGCCATCATCTATGGCCTCATGACGCCCGAGAAATGGAATGCCCGCTTCAACGCAAGCGCACCGACGGATGCCAAACCAGGTCAGACGAACTGGTTCACCATCGGCGCCGTGGTGCTCTCGCTCTTCTTCGGCAGCACGATCCTGATGGCCAGCATCGTGTTCAGCTTCCAGCGCTACTTCGAGCACCAGATCGAAGAAGGCCGGAAGATTTCACAGTAGTCCTCAGAACAACTGCATGCTGACCCAGTAGGCAATCGCGGCAACGAAGGCCGAGGCGGGGATCGTGAAGATCCACGCCCAGACGATGTTGCCAGCCACGCCCCAGCGCACCGCGCTCGCGCGCTGCACAGAGCCCACACCGACGATGGCGCCCGTGATGGTGTGCGTGGTGGACACCGGGATGCCCAGCGCCGTCGCCAGGAACAGCGTCAGCGCGCCGCCCGTTTCCGCACAGAAGCCGCCCACCGGTTTCAGCTTGGTGATCTTCTGCCCCATCGTCTTCACGATGCGCCAGCCACCGAACATGGTGCCCAACGCGATCGCGGTGTAGCAGCTCACGATGACCCAGCTCGGCGGCGTCGCATCGCTGGCAGACGCATAGCCGGTGGCAATCAACAGCATCCAGATGATGCCGATGGTCTTCTGCGCGTCGTTACCGCCGTGACCCAGGCTGTAGGCACCGGCCGAAACCAGCTGCAACCGCCGGAACCAGCGGTCCACGCGCGAAGGCGTGGCGCGCCGGAAACCCCAGGCCACCACAACCATCATCATCGAGCCCAGCAGGAAGCCCAGCAGCGGCGACACGAAGATGAACGCCACCGTCTTCCAGATGCCCGAGGCCACCAGGCCGCCGGTGCCCGTCTTGGCGATCACCGCACCCACGATGCCGCCGATCAGCGCATGCGAGGAACTGCTCGGAATGCCGTAGTACCAAGTCACGAGGTTCCAGCTGATCGCCCCGATGAGCGCGCCGAACACCACATGCACATCGACCACCCCAGGCTGGGCGATGCCCTTGCCCACCGTGGCCGCCACGCTCAGGTGGAAGATGAAGATCGCGATCAGGTTGAAGAAGGCCGCGAACACCACGGCCTGCCCCGGCTTGAGCACGCCGGTGGACACCACCGTCGCGATCGAATTGGCGGCGTCGTGAAACCCGTTCATAAAGTCGAACAGGATCGCGAGCACGACCAGCACTATCACCACCCAAAGGGCGACCTGAACCGTTGCCATCGATGGCTACCCGCTCAGGAGTTCTCGAGGACGATGCCCTCGATCACGTTGGCCACGTCTTCGCACTTGTCGGTGATCGTCTCGAGCAATTCGTAGATTGCCTTGAGCTTGATCACCTCGCGCACATCGGGCTCCTCGCGGAACAGCTTGCTCATGGCGCTGCGCATCACGCGGTCGGCGTCCGATTCGAGGCGGTCGATTTCCTCGCAGGTCTTGAGCACCGCCTCGGCCACGGCCGGGTCGGCGATCTTGCCGAGGAACTTGACGGCGTCCTTCAGGCGGTCGCAGCACTTCACGCTCAGGGCCGTGAGGCGCACGATCTCGTCGGTCATGTGGCGCACGTCGTACAGCGCCATGGTCTCGGCCGAGTCCTGGATCAGGTCGGCAACGTCGTCCATCGTGTTGATGAGCTTGTGGATCTGCTCACGATCGATGGGCGTGATGAAGGTCTTGTGGATCAGCCGGTTGACGTCATGCGTCACGCGGTCGGCAGCGCGCTCGGCGTTGTCGACATCGCGGTTGTACTGCTCTCGCAGATGCACGTCGTTGTAGTTGGCGACGAGTTGCTCGAACGCCCTCGCCGCCTCCACGATGCGCTCGGCGTGCTGGTTGAACATCTCGAAGAAATTGCCCTCGCGGGGCAGCAGCTTGCCGAACATGGAAACTCCTGGGATGCGTCAATCACAATTTCATGACGCCTTCATGAAAAACCGGCGAAGTTTAACGGGCGCGCAAGCCTGACCCGTTCGGACCGGCTTTTCGGGACCCCTGAAACGCTCGAAATTCAGGCCGGCAAGCGCAAAACCGGCAGGTGCCAGCCACCGTAGATGCCGCCCATGCGAAGCGCCACGATCAGCAGCACGCCCGCATGAAAGGCCCAGCGGCGCGGCGCACCGACCGCCTGAAGCAGCAGGTAGGCCGCAATGCCCGCGATGGCGGCCGAGCCGTAGATGCCACTGCTCAGCAGCAACGGAATTCGGGCGGTGAACACGTCGCGCAACAGGCCGCCGGCCGCGCCGGTCATGGTGCCGACCAGCATCACGATGACGGCCGGCAGGCGCCGCTCCTCGGCCACCTGTGCACCGGTGATGGCGAACAAGCCGAGCCCCAGTGCGTCGGCCACGGCCAATGCGTGCTCGGGCAGCGGCATCAGGTGCACCCACGCGATCGTGAGCGCCGCTGCCGCCAGGATCACGTAGACATAGCGGGTGTCTCGAATCCAGAACACCGGATGGCGGTCGAGCAGCAGGTCACGCAGCGTGCCGCCGCCCACCGCGGTGACCGAAGCGATCACCACCACGCCCAGCCAGTCGAGCCCCGCATGGCCGGCCCCCAATGCCCCACTGACCGCGAAGACCGCCACACCGGCGAGATCGAGGACGTAGAGCAGCACGGCCGTCTAGACGATGCGCTTGACCACCTGGCCCGTGACACGTGCCAGCGCTGCGCGCGGCACCTTGTCGGGCGCAATTTCTGCGAGCGGCTTCAGCACGAAGGCGCGCTCGCGCATGCGGGGATGCGGCAGGGTCAGCGTCGGCGTGTCGATCACCGAGTTGCCGTGCATCAGCAGGTCGAGATCGAGCGTGCGCGGCGCATTGGGAAAAGGCCGCTCGCGGCCGGCCTGCGTCTCCAGGCGCTGCAAAGCCACGAGAAACTGCTCGGCATCCAGCCCGGTGCGCACAGCCACCACGGCATTGACGAAATCAGGACCTTCGGCATCCACCGGCTCACTGCGATAGAGCGACGAGCGGGCCGTCACCTGGGTTCGCTGCAGCGCGCCGATCGCGGCCATGGCCGCCTTCACGGCCGCCTCGGCATCGCCCAGGTTCGCGCCGATGGCGACGAAGGCCTGCACGGTCGGGTAGTCCTCGCGCGGACCGCGCGGGCGGCGCACGGGGGCACCAGCAGGCGCACGGCGTGCGGGCGGGCCGCTTCTGGCGCCAGCCGACGGCGGCTTGGCACCGCCCGCGCGCGGCGGTGCGGACTTCTTGGCCGGGGTCTTGGTTGCGGGGCTCTTCCTGCCGTCCTTCGGCTGGCCGGACGTGCTCATTCGGCCGCGGCGCTCCCGCCGCCCTCACTGCTGCTGCCGCCACCGGGGCGCGGTTTGTTGCGACGACGCCGGCGCTTGCGCGGCGCCGCGGCCTCGCCATCGGGCGGCACGGCGCCAGCCTCGACTTCAACCTCGTCGTCCTGCTCGGAATCCTGGTCATCCCGGCTCTGCGGACGTGCGGCCGGCTCATTGCGTGGTTTTGCCGGCGCGGGGTCGCGCACACGCACGCGCTGGCGCACCTTCTGCTCTTCACGCACCTGCTCCAGCAGGTCCTGGCGGCGCAGGTCGTCGGCGGTGCTGAACTCTTGCCACCACTCGGCAATGGCCTCGCTGACCTCGCCCACATCGGCCCGCAGCCGCATGAAGTCGAAGGCGGCACGAAAGCGCGCCTGCTCGACGAGGCTGTAGGGCGTGGAGCCAGTGCGCTTGTCGAAGCGCGGCTGCATCATCCAGATCTCGCGCATGTCTGCGGCCAGCTTGCCGCGGCCCGACACGTCGCCGATGCGCGCATTGAACACGTCGTCGATGGCGTCCTGCAGCGCCGGGAACGGCGCCTGCGGGCGCTGGCCGCGCTGGCCTTCCTGGCGCTGGGCCCAGCCATCGCGCACGTCGGCCCACAGCACGCAGGCCAGCAGGAAGCTGGGCGCCACGGGCTTGCCTTCGCCCACGCGGCGGTCGGTGTCCTGCAGGGCCGCCTTCACGAAGGGCTGGTCGGCACGCTCGACCACCACGTCGAGCAGCGGGTAGATGCCCTTGGCCAGCCCCAACTTGTTCAGTTGCTCGACCGTGGCAATTGCATGGCCGGTCTGCAACAACTTGAGCATTTCGTCGAACAAACGACTTTGCGGCACGTCGGCCAGCAGCTTGCTCGACTCGATCAGCGGCGCCGCCGTCTTGGCTTCCATCTTGAAGCCAAGGGCCGCGAGCTTGGCCGAGAAGCGGATCGCGCGAATGATGCGCACCGGATCTTCGCGGTAGCGCGTGGCCGGGTCGCCGATCATGCGCAGCGTGAGCTTCTGGGCGTCCTTGATGCCGTTGTGATAGTCGACCACGACCTGGTTGGCCGGGTCGTAGTACATGGCGTTGACGGTGAAGTCGCGGCGCGCCGCGTCTTCCTCCTGCGGACCCCAGACGTTGTCGCGCAGCACGCGGCCGCTGGCGTCGACGGCGTGCTTCATGCTCGCAAGCTCGCCCTTGCTGGTGCGCTCATTGCCCGCCACCTGCTCGGCGGCGGCGTTGTCCATGTAGGCGCGGAAGGTCGAGACCTCGATCACCTCATGCTCGCGACCACGGCCGTACACCACGTGCACGATGCGAAAGCGCCGTCCGATGATGAAGGCGCGGCGAAACAGCGATTTGACCTGCTCGGGCGTGGCGTTGGTGGCCACGTCGAAGTCTTTGGGGCGCAGCCCCAGCAGCAGGTCGCGCACCGCGCCACCCACCACATAGGCCTCGTACCCCGCCTGCTGCAGCGTGGTGACCACATTTTTCGCGCGTTCGTCGACCAGGGCCGGATCGATCTTGTGAACCTCTGCCGGCACCTCCTGGCGCTTGCCGAAGCGGCTCTTGCCCTGTGTGCTGCCGGCGGTCTTGCCGAGCAGCTTGTCGATGAATTTCTTGATCATTGTTGGTTGAAAGCCTTGTTCGCTCTTTTATTCGTTCTCGAGCATGGAGCGGATCAGCGGAATGGTGATCGCGCGTTGCGTCTGCAAGGCATAGCCGTCGAGCTGCGTGAGCAGCTCCATCAGGCTGCCCAGATCGCGGCTGAAGCGGTGAAGCATGTAGTCGAGCACGTCGTCGGACAGCATCACGCCGCGCGCATCGGCGGCCTGGCGCAGCACCGCGCGGCGTTCGCTTTCGCTCAGTACCTGCAGATGGAAGACATGGCCCCAGCCGAGGCGGGTGCGCAGGTCTTCGCGCAGCGGCAGGTCGGCCGGCGGCAAGGCGCCCGCACCCACCACGCCGCGCTGCAGGGTCTGGGCGTTGACGAACCAGTTGAAGGCCGCGTGCTGCTGCACCGCGGTGTAGAGGTGGACGTCGTCGAGCAGGACGGCGCCCCAGCGCTCGTCGAACTCGGGCGGCTCCAGCAGGCCGGCGTGGAGCCAGCCCACGCTGGCGCCCTGCTCGCGCAGTGCGACACGCACCGATTCGAGCAGATGGGTCTTGCCACTGCCGCTTTCGCCCCAAAGATAGGTCGGCACCGGCGAGTGCAGCACAGGGCTGCCGGCGCTGCCCGCCCACAGTTGCAGGTGGCTGAGCGCCGCCTCGTTGGGGCCGGCAAAAAAGGCGTCGAAGCTGGGGCCCGTCGCAATGCCGATATCGAGCGCGAGCTGTTTCATCCCGGGAAGGTTCATGGAGGGGGCCGCTGGGGCCCTTAAAATCGTGAGGAATTCTATCGGCCCGGCCGCCTCGGTTACCGGCGCCTCCCCCTTCGCCCTCTGTTCGCCTCCTTCTCGACCTCGACCGCCCATGACTTCCCCCACGCCCACCCCGCTCAGCTACAAGGACGCCGGTGTCGATATCGATGCTGGCGACGCCCTGATCGACCGCATCAAGCCCCTGGCCAAGAAGACCCTGCGCGAAGGCGTGCTGGCCGGTATCGGCGGTTTCGGCGCCCTGTTCGAGGTGCCCAAGCGCTACAAAGAGCCGGTTCTGGTGAGCGGCACCGACGGCGTGGGCACCAAGCTCAAGCTGGCTTTTGAATGGAACATGCACGACACCGTCGGCATTGACCTCGTGGCCATGAGCGTCAACGACGTGCTGGTGCAAGGCGCCGAGCCCCTCTTCTTCCTCGACTACTTCGCCTGCGGCAAGCTGGACGTGGACACCGCCGCCGCGGTCATTGGCGGCATCGCCCGCGGCTGCGAGCTTTCGGGCTGCGCGCTGATCGGCGGCGAAACCGCCGAAATGCCCGGCATGTACCCCGCCGGCGAATACGACCTGGCGGGCTTTGCGGTCGGCGCGGTCGAAAAATCGAAAATCCTCACGGGCCAGAACGTCAAGCCCGGCGACGTGGTGCTCGGCCTGGCCTCGGCCGGCGTGCATTCCAACGGTTTCAGCCTGGTTCGCAAGGTGATCGAGCGCGCGGGCGCCGATTTGCCCGCCACCCTCGACGGCAAGCCCTTCCGCGAAGCCGTGATGGAGCCCACCCACCTGTATGTGAAGCCCGTGCTGGAAGCGCTGGCCAAACACCCGATCAAGGCATTGGCCCACATCACCGGTGGCGGCCTGCTCGAAAACATCCCGCGCGTGCTGCCCGAAGGCACGGCCGCCCATCTCAAGAAGGGCAGCTGGCCGCAGACCGAACTCTTCGCCTGGCTGCAGAAGGTCGCCGGCATCGACGACATCGAGATGAACCGCACCTTCAACAACGGCATCGGCATGGTCGTGGTGATCGACGCGGCCGAAGCCGCTGCCTGTGCCGCCACCCTGCGCGCCGCCGGTGAAACGGTGCACGACATCGGCGTGATCGCCGCGCGCGGCGAAGGCGCCGCGGTGGTCGTCGGCTGACCGCCGGCTTGCTCCGTCCACTTTCCTGAGCAGAGCACCCGCACCCCGGATGGCCAAAAAGCCGCAACAACCCACCACGACAGCCGTTCCCACGGCTCCCACGTCCCGCATCCCCCGCGTGACGGCCTCACGCGGCGTGATGATCGCCAGCTACCTGCTGATGCTGGCTGCGCTGCTGCTGGTGATGTGGGAACACCTGCTGCCGGGCCTGCTGTGCGTCTGCATCGGCTTTCTGGCCACGCGCTGGTTCGCGCGCGTGCTGACCGGCGGCCTGCGGCGCATTCCATCGCTCGGCAAGCATGCCGAAGGCTGGGCCGGCGTGCTGGCCGTCATCCTGGTGCTGCTCGGCCCGATCGCGCTGGTCACGCTGCTGCTGTCGCAGGCCCGTGAATACATCGTCGATGCGCCCGACCAGTACCGCGAGCTGCTCGACTACACGGCCCGCACGGTGCTCGAGTTGCGCTCCAAACTGCCGGGCGAGATCGCGGCGTACCTGCCCGAAGGCGCGGCCGAGATCCAGCGCGTGATCGCCAACTACCTGCGCGCGCAGGCCGGTTCGCTGGCCATGGCCGGGCGCGCCTGGCTGCACGGACTGCTCTTTTCCTATGTGGGCCTGATCGTCGGCAGCCTGGCTGCCGTGGCGCATGCGCCGCTGCTTCGCAAGCCGCTGGCCGAGCAACTGCACCAGCGCGTCGAGACCTTCGGCGAGGCCTTCGGCCAGATCGTGGCGGCCCAGTTCTGGATCGCGGCCTTCAACACGCTGCTCACGGCCATCTTCCTGCTGTTCATCATGCCGATGTGGGGCGCGCACCTGCCGTACACGCCGGCGCTGATCACGCTGACCTTCCTGGCCGGGCTGGTGCCGATCGTGGGCAACCTGGTGTGCAACTCGGTGATCACGCTGGTGGGCCTGTCGGTTTCGCCAGTCACGGCGCTGGCCTGCCTGATCTTCCTGATCGTGATCCACAAGGCCGAGTACGTGATCAACGCCAAGGTGGTGGGCGCGCGCACGCAGATGAGCGTGTGGGAGCTGCTGGCCGTGATGTTCGTGGCCGAGGCGGTGTTCGGGCCGGCCGGGCTGGTGGCGGCGCCGCTGTACTACGCGTACCTGAAGAAAGAGCTGCAGGCAGCGGCGCTGGTCTGAGCGGGCCGTGGCCGACAGGCCATGTCCTGATCTGATCGGTTCTGGTCCGCTCCCGAGCGGACCATGGGCTGGTAATGCACAAGAATAGGCGGCATCATCCATTCCGCCCTTGTGAGCCACCGCCATGAAAACCTGTCTGATTGTGATTGACGCCCAGGCGTCGTTTCGCCAGCGCCCCTACTGGGACGAACGCCAGGCCGCCCCCTACTTCGCCGCGCAGAACGCGCTCATCACGGGCTGCGCCGCCGCCGGCACGCCGATCGTGCGGATCTTCCACGTCGACGAACCGGCCGATGCGAGCAACCCGTTCGCGGTCGAATCGGGCCACATCCGGCCCATCGAGGGCCTGGCCGATTTCGAGGCCACGGCCACCTTCACCAAGCACCGGCACAGCGCGCTGGTCAACAGCGGGCTCGACATCTGGCTCACGCAGAACGGCATCGGCCGGCTGATCGTGAGCGGCATCCGCACCGAGCAATGCTGTGAAACCACCACGCGCCACGCGTCGGACCTGGGCTGGGAGGTCGACTACGTGACCGACGCCACGCTGACCTTCGACATGACCCAGCCCGACGGCCAGCCGCTCGCCGCCGCCGACATCAAGGCGCGTACCGCCACCGTGCTGCACGGCCGCTTCGCCACGGTCTGCAGCGTGGCGCAGGCACTGGAACGCGCCGGCGCAAAGGCCAACGCATGAGCCTGCGCGTACTGATCCTGGCCTACGACGGCGTCGAGGCACTGGACTTCGCCGGGCCGTTCGAGGTGTTCACCACCGCCAGCCGCGTCAGCCAGCGGATGCAGCCCGGCACGGCCGTGCCGTTCGAGGTGGCCTCGGTCGCTCAGGCATCGCCCGTGCAGGCGCGCGCCGGTCTTCGCCTGCTGGCCGATCACACACTCGAGGACAGCCCGGAAGCCGACGTATTGATCGTTCCTGGCGGCGTGGTCGATGCGCCGATGGCCAGCCCCGACACCTTGCGCTGGATTGCGGAAAGCGCAGCCGGCGCACAGCTCGTGGCGTCGGTCTGCACCGGCGCCTTCCTGCTCGCGAAAAGCGGTGTGGTCACGCGCGAGGCGATCACCACGCACTGGGAAGACATCGCCGACCTGCGCGCGCAGTTTCCACAGCTCGATGTGCGCGAAGGCGTGCGCTGGGTCGACAGCGGCCGTGTCGTCAGCTCGGCCGGCATCAGCGCGGGCATCGACATGAGCCTGCACCTGATCGAGCGCCTGGCCGGACGCGAACTGGCCGAGCGCACCGCGCGCCAGATGGACTACGCATGGACCCACAACAACAGCAGCAACAACAGCCACCCATCCGCGTAATCTTCGCGCTGCTGCCCGGCAGTCTCGTGCTCGACTGGGCCGGGCCCGCCGAGGCACTGCGCATCGCCAACCAGCGGCTGCGTGCGATGGGCCAGCCCGAACGTTTCGCGCTCGAATTTGCGAGCCCCCGGCCGACCTCTCTCAGTTCGGTCGGCGTTGCGCTCACCGGGCTGGTGCCGCTGCCCACGCAATGGGACAGCCCGGCCTGGGTGGTGCTGGTCGGTCTGCCCGGAAACAGCATCGCCATCGACAACCCCGAGGCGCAAGACCTGCTGCACTGGCTGCGCAGCCTGCGCTTCGAGCACGGCCGGCTGGAACTGGTGACGATCTGCGCCGGTGCCGTGCTGGCGGCCCACGCTGGCACGCTCGCGGGCCGGCGCGCCACCACGCACCACCATCACCTGGACGAACTGCGCATGGTGGAGCCGAATTGCGACGTGGTGGCAAATCGCGTGTTCGTGATCGACCCGCCGCTCTACAGCAGCGCGGGCGTCACGACCGGCATCGACCTCGTGCTGCACCGCATCGCCGAGATTTGCGGCGAAGCCCTCGCAGCCCAGGTGGCGCAGACCATGGTGGTGGCGTTGCGGCGCGGCCCGCACGACCCGGAACTGTCGCCCTTTCTCGCCTACCGCAACCACTTGCATGCCGCGCTGCACCGCGTGCAGGACGCGGTCAGCGAGCAACCTCAGGCCGAGTGGAGCGTGCCGCGCATGGCGGAGGTGGCGCATACCTCGGCACGGCATCTCACGCGCCTGTTCGTCGAGCATGCGGGCGTGGCGCCGCTGGCGTATCTGCGGCGGCTGCGGCTGGCGGCGGCGCAACTCGCGCTGGCTTCGGGCTCGAATGTCACGCGGGCGGCGGAGTTGTCGGGTTTCGGTTCAGACACGCAGTTGCGTCGCGCGTGGCATCAGTTCGGGCTGCCGGGGTCGCCGTCTGAAGCGAATGCTCTGCTGAAAAATTAGCGGGCGTTCAACTCGCGTTGTATTGACCGCTTGCGATCGCTGGAGACACGTTCAGGGCGAGTGCGAATGACGCCAGGTGCTCCCCTCCGCGAATGTCCCCCGCGTCGCTCCTCCTTTATTTCGCTGCGGGGAGCACCCGGCGTCATTCGCACCTGGGCACGCTGCTGGTGCTTCGCTGAACAACGACCGCTCTGAGCGCTCGCGCCGATACGGGGCTCTTTTTCGCGAAATAAAGGAGGAGCGAAGCGGGGGACATTCGCGAAAAAGAGCACCGTGTCGACGTGAGCGACGCCCTGAACAACAACAGCACAAAAAAACGCAACACACTCAGTGCCAGACCCCCACAGGCGCAGGACCAGGCACGCGCAGCAGCTTGTCGTCACCGATCTCCAGCAGCCTGTTGGCCGCATAGCTGTTCTGCGAATCCGGCTCCAGCGCAGCGCTGACCAAGGGCGACAACGGCTGCGCCAGCGAGACATAGAAGCTGCCCGGTGGCATCACTGCTCGGCCAGTACGTGGCCGCACGCGGAAGGCGCGGATCGCCTCACCGTCCTCGATGGCGCCGCGTGCGTCCTGCCTCTGGCCGTCGGTCTGCGAAAGGATCTCGTAGCGCTCGACCTGCCACGGCGCTGCGCTGTCGATGCGTTCCACGCGCACACCCAGCATCTGCAGGCGCTGCACGGCCACCGTTTCGCTGGCCGCCAGCAAATAACCGCACGGACGCGGGCGCGCGTTGGCGATCTTCAGCGGCTCGGCCGCACGCCACTCGACATCGACTGCCTTTTCTTCCCCACTCTTCGCATCGAGAAAGTCCAGGCGCTGGCGCGTCGTCGTCTGCCAGGCCTCGACCACGAGGTCGCCGTGGCAGGCATCGTCCTTGGCGCGCTGGCCAGCCTGTGCGGTGAGCTGCATCAGCGCCGGCCCCTGGCGCGCCGCCGTCTCGATGACGGTGGTGGCGGCCAGCACCTGCGTGTGCACGCGGCGCGCGAAATGCGCGCGGCCCAGCCCCACGCCGCGCACCTCCAGCAGCAGGCTCACGGCCTGATGCAGGCCGCTCACATTGCGGCCGGTGTCGGGCTGCACGCCGCCCATCGAGACGGTGCGGTCCGTGCTCTTGCCACCAGAAGTCGTGTGGTACTTGAAGCCCTGCAGCCCCGCCTGCGTGAACGCGGACTGGATGGCGTCGATGTAGTCGCGCTGCGCGCTCGCGGCCATGGCGGCGTCGAGGTTGCCCACGGTGGCGGGCTGCAGCAGGCCGTCGTACTTCATGACCGCACCGAACTTGTCGATCCAGCGGCCACCGACGGTGAACTCGTGCAGGTCGAGCACCACCTGCGGCCGAAAGCGCAAGGTCGCGGCCGCGATCAGGCGCGCCTCGGGCGTGCGCAGCAGCAGGTGGTCGCGGTTCACGTCGATGCCGTTGGCGGTGACGCGGGTGAAATGCTCCGCGCCATCGGGGTTGCCACGCGGCAGCAGCACAAGGTTCACTTTCTGCAGCAGCGCCGCGCCCGGCCCGCTGGCGAACTGCTGCGCCAGGGCCAGCACTGCTTCGCCGCCGGCCGGCTCGTTGCCGTGCTGCTGGCCGATCACCATCACGGTGGGCCGCGCGGGATCGAAACGCCCCTGGTCGGCAAGCAGCACCAGCGGCATCTCACGCCCCTGCTGCGACACGCCCAGGCGCTCGACACGCACGTTCGGCGACTGGCGCGCCAGGTCATCGAGAAAAGCCAGCACCTCGGCGTGCGAGGCAAAGTCGGTGCGACCGGCGCGAAAGCCCGGCGTGGCGTAGCTCACCGACGGATCGGGAAAGCGCGCCGCAATGGCCGCTGGCTCGACCCACACCTTGGCAGGATCGAACTGGGCCTGGGCCGATGCGGCCGACAGCAAGGTCAGGCCAAAGACGCACAGGAAATGGAAGTGAGAGATACGGCGCATGGCGCGCATTTTCTCCTCGCGCGGGCTGCCGTGGCTTCAGCAGGCATTCAGCTCAGGGTACAGGCCCTCGCACGCCTGAGCAGCAGCGCCCGTTCGCGCGTGTTGCGGGTGAGCGAGGCGGCGCGCTCGAACTCCTTGCGCGCCTCGTCGAGCCGGCCGAGCTTGAAGAGCAGATCTCCACGCACGGTCGGCAACAAGTGATAGCCGCGCAACGCGGGCTCGCCCATGAGCGGCTCCACCACCTCCAGCCCCACGGCCGGCCCGAAGGCCATCGACAGCGCGACGGCGCGGTTGAGTTCGACGATGGGCGACGGCGACAACTCGGCCAGCGCGTCGTAGAGCGCGGCGATGCGCGGCCAGTCGGTTTCGCCGGCGGTGCGCGCGCGACCGTGGCAGGCAGCAATGGCGGCCTGCAGGGCGTAAGGGCCGAAGGCACCACCCAGCGACTCGGCACGCGCGAGCGCAGCGAGGCCGCGGCGAATCAGCATCTGGTCCCAGCGCGCCCGGTTCTGTTCGAGCAGCAGAACCGGCTCGCCAGACGCACCGACGCGTGCGGCCGTGCGGGAAGCCTGGATTTCCATCAGCGCCACGAGGCCGTGCACCTCGGACTCGCCGGGCACCAGCTCGGCCACGATGCGGCCCAGGCGCATCGCTTCGTCGCACAGCGTCGGACGCATCCAGTCGTCGCCAGCGGTGGCGGCATAGCCTTCGTTGAAGATCAGGTAGAGCACTTCGAGCACCGAGGCGAGCCGCGCCTGAAGCTCATGCCGGCGCGGCACCTCGAAGGGCACGCGCGCCTCGGCCAGCGTGCGTTTGGCGCGCACGATGCGCTGCGCCACCGTGGCTTCGGGCACGAGAAAAGCACGGGCGATTTCGTCGGTGGTGAGGCCGCCCATCAGCCGCAGCGTGAGCGCCACGCGCGCTTCGGTCGACAGCACCGGGTGGCAGGCGGTGAAGACCAGGCGCAGCAGGTCGTCGCCGATGTCGTCGTCAAGGGCGGCATCGACTGCTTCGGCGAAGTCGGCTTGCGCGATGTCGTGCCGGGCATCGAGTTCGCGGCCGATCTCGGGCGCCTTGCGATCGGCCAACTGGCCATGGCGCAGGCGGTCGAGGGCGCGGTGCTTGGCCACGGCGGTGAGCCAGGCGGCGGGGTTGTCGGGCACGCCGGCTTCGGGCCATTGTTCGAGCGCATAGACCAGCGCGTCCTGCGCCAGCTCTTCGGCCAGGCCCACGTCGCGCACCATGCGCGCGAGCGTGGCGATGATCTTCGCGGACTCGATCCGCCAGACCGCCTCGATCGCACGATGGATGGCGCCGGCGCCGGCGTCACTGATCGCCATGCTCAGCCTTTCTTTTTCTGGCCCTCGGGCACGGTCTGCATCGAGGGGATGCTGCCCCCCAAGGCCTGCAGGTCGGGCGGAAAGTCTTCGAGTTCCTGCACCTGCCGGACCTCGATCACTTCGTTCTCGCCACCGGGGCAGCGCGCGGCCCATTCGATGGCTTCGGCGCGCGAGGCCACGTTGATCACCCAGAAGCCGCCGAGCACTTCCTTGGCCTCGGCAAACGGCCCGTCGACGATCTTCGGCTTGCCGCCCGGAAAGCTCACGCGTGCGCCCATCGAGGGCGGATGCAGGCCGTCGCAACTGATCAGCACGCCGGCTTTTTGCAGGGACTCGTTGTAGGCCATCATCGCGGCCATCGCCTGGGCGTCCTCGGGCATGGTGCCGGGCGCGGCGGTTTCGTAGCCGTGGGGAATCATCAGCAGCATGAATCGCATGGCAATGTCTCCTTGTGCGTCGCGGAACTCAGCGACCGGCCTTGGAGGCGGACTCGGCCCGCAGGCGGTCTTCCTGGGCGAGCAGCTCGGGCGTCATCGAATCACCGAAGTCGGTGGCCTCGAACACCTGGCGGATCTCGATCTCGCCTTCCTGGAAGGGGCTGCGCTTGATCCACTCGATGGCTTCTTCCTTCGACTTGACCTGCAGCAGCCAGAAGCCGGCGAGCAGTTCCTTGGTTTCGGCGAAGGGGCCGTCGATGACTGTGCGCTTGAGGCCTTCGCAGCGCACGCGGGCGCCCTTGGAACTCGGGTG
This sequence comes from Variovorax sp. PAMC26660, assembly GCF_014302995.1. Lineage (NCBI taxonomy): Bacteria > Pseudomonadati > Pseudomonadota > Betaproteobacteria > Burkholderiales > Comamonadaceae > Variovorax > Variovorax sp. PAMC26660. The sequence continues at coordinate 4,359,299 of NZ_CP060295.1, read as the reverse complement.
CAGCCCCTCGCCCGCCAGCAGCACGCCGGCCTTGACCAGTTCCTCGTTGAACTTGCCCATCTCGGTGAGGATCTCGGTGCTGGGCATGACGCCCGCTTCGGAATCCTTGTTGGCCTTGACCAGAATCATGAATCGCATGGTGTTTCTCCTGAAGGTTGATGAGGTTCGGGAGACGCTGGAAACTGCGTGCTCCTGTTCACACGTCGGGCGAGCGGGAGGCGGATCGACACGATCACGTCGATCTGGTTGTAATTTTTTGCTTCAAAAACCCGGCCGCACTCAGGGCAGGTAGCCGCAAAAGCGCAGCACATGCCCGTCCGGCTCGCGGATCGCAAATTCGCGCAGGCCCCAGGGCTGAGAGGTTGGCGGCTCGATCACGGTCACGCCGCGCGTCACATAGGCGGCGTGCAGGCCATCGATGTCCTTGCCCACGTGGATCACGATTTCGCCGCGCCAGGGCATGGCTTCGCGGCCATTGCACTGCCACAGGCGCAGATAGACCGGGTCGCCGTAGGTGCGGTCGCCCTTCTTCACCCGGGCGTAGCTGGGCGGCTCGCCGGCAATGAAATCAAGCTCGAAACCCAGCACGTCGCGAAACCAGCGCGCGGCGCGCGAGACGTCCGATACCGGCAGCACCGGCTGCACGCCGTGGAATTCATGCCGGGTGCCGAGGTCGGGTGCCGGGCTCACACCGGCCTTGGTGTCCATCAGTTGGCCGTTCGGCGCAGGATGGCGACGCGCTCGGCGATCACGTCGATGTCGAGCGCGTCCTCGGCGTTCGACAGGTAGGTTTCCAGGTCGCGCACCGCGAGCGGGTTGTTGCCCTGCTCTGCGTGCGCGACGCCGCGGTCGCGAAACTCGCCCCAGGCGCTGGGCAGCAGCGCGATCAGGCGGTCCTGCACGGCAATGACGCGCTGCCAGTCTTCCTGCGCGTGGTGCACTTCCTTCAGGTTGCGCAGCATGCGGGCGATGATTTCGCGCGAGCTGGCGGGCTGCAGGTACAGGCCCAGCGGCACGTCGAAATCGCCGACGAGGCCGTTGCTGCGCTTGTAGGGCTCCAGCCGCTCGCCCAGTTCTTCGCGCGACAGCGACTTGCCGGTGAACGGATCGATCACCACCTGTCCCTTGGGCAGCGTGACCTTGAGCATGAAATGGCCGGGAAAGCCGATGCCTCGCGCCTGCAGGCCCAGGCCCTGCGCCAGCTCCATCCACAGCACCGCCAGCGAGATCGGAATGCCGCGGCGGGTGCGCAGCACAGCGTTCAGGTAACTGTTGTCGGGGTCGTAGTAGTCGTTGACGTTGCCGCCGAAGTTCAGGTCATTGAAGAAGAACTGGTTGAGCGCGCGCAGCCGGGCCAGCGGTGCGGCATCGGCCGGCAGGCGGCGCTTGAGGCGGGCCAGGAGCTGGTCGACATCGCCCAGCACCTGCTGCACGTCGAGTTCGGGGTATTCGTCCTGCGCGAGGCTGGCGGCGGCTTCGAGCAATGGAAACTGCTCGTCGCTGCGAACCAGTGACTCGAAGTATTCCAGTGCGGTAGGAACCTGAAAGCTGAACGTCATGTGTCTTTGTAGAGGAGCCCGCCGGGAGCGTCAAGGCAGTGTTTTCCGGCTCGCCAAAGCCTCAGCGGCGCATGAAACTGCGCGGGCGCACGCCAACGGCTGCCAGCACGGCGAAATAGAGCAATGCCGAGCCGGCGATCAGTGCGGCGAGCAGGCCGATGCGGTACAGCTTCTGGTCGCGCAGGCCGATCCAGTCGAAGTGATGCGAGCCCCACGCCAGCAGCACCGCCAGCACCAGCACGCCGGCCAGCACCTGCAGCGCGAACTTGCCCCAGCCCGGCTCGGGCTTGTAGCTGCCGCGCCGGATCAGGCCGACCAGCAGCCAGGTCGCATTGACCAGCGCGCCGATGGCAATGGTCAGGGTGAGCGCCGCATGCTGCAGCACCGGCACCAGGAAGAAGTTGAGGACCTGGGTAAAGATGAGCACGCCCACGGCGATCAGCATCGGCGTACGGGTGTCCTGCTTGGCGTAGTAGCCGGGCGCCAGCACCTTGACGGCCACGAGGCCGATCAGGCCGACGCCATAGCCCGTCAGCGCCAGCGCGGTGCGCCGCACGGCGTCGTCGGGATAGGCGCCGTTGTGGAACAGCACGGCCACCAGCGGCTGCGCGAAAAGCAGCAACGCGACGGCGCACGGCGCCGAGAGCAGCACCACGAGGCGCAGGCCCCAGTCGAGCAGCGACGAATAGCGCGCGTCGTCCTTGGCGGCGCGAGCGCCGGCCAGTTGGGGCATCAGCACCACGCCGAGGGCCACGCCGAGCATGGCGGTCGGGAATTCCATCAGGCGGTCGGCATTGGTCACCCAGGTCACGCTGCCCGTTGCGAGGTGCGAGGCAATCTGCGTGTTGATGAGCAGCGATATCTGCGCCACGCTCACGCCCAGCAAGGCGGGCAGCATGAGCTTCATCACCTTGCGCGTGGTGGGATCTTTCCAGGCCGTGCCCAGCGCCTTGAAGCTCGCGCCGATGCGCGGCATCAGGCCCAGCGCGCGTAGCGCCGGGATCTGCAGGGCCAGTTGCAGCACGCCGCCGAGCAGCACGCCCACGCATTGCGCATAGATCGGCTCGATGCCGTACCTGCGGAACAGCGGTGCGCCGACCACGATCGACAGGATCAGCGCGATGTTCAGCAGCACCGGCGACGCGGCGGGCACCGCGAACTTGCGCCATGTATTGAGAATGCCGCCCGCCAGCGCCACCAGCGACATGAAGCCGATGTACGGGAACATCCAGCGCGTCATGACGACCGCCGAGTCGAAACCGGCCAGCCCGCTGGCCATGGCCCAGACCATCAGCGGCGCCGCGACCACCCCCACCACGCAGACCACCACCAGCGTCCAGGTCAGCAGCGTGGCGACGTGGTCGATCAGTTGCCGGGCGCCCTCTTCGCCGGCTTCCGTCTTGCGCCCGGCCAGTACCGGCACGAAAGCCTGGCTGAAGGCACCTTCGCCGAAAACCCGCCGGAACAGGTTCGGGATGCGAAATGCGACGTTGAAGGCATCGGTGAGCGCGCTGACGCCGAAAACCGAGGCGAAAAGCACGTCGCGCACGAGGCCCGTGATCCGCGATGCGAGAGTCAGCAGGGAGACGGTGGAGGCGGATTTGAGCAGGGACACGGGGGCGAGTGTAGGGCCCGCAAAGGCGGCAAAAAGGGGTAATTCGGAGGAAATGACAACCCGCCCTATAATGGAGGGCTTTGCTGCATCATCCTCAGACACCTAAGGAACTAAATCATGGCATCCGCCAAGCCCAAGAAAAAGAACCCGCGCCTCGCCTCCGGCCGTAAGCGCGTCCGCCAGGACACCAAGCTCAACGCTGCGAACACCTCGCTGCGCTCCAAATACCGTACCGCGGTCAAGAACGTCGAAAAGGCTGTTCTGGCCGGCGACAAGACCAAGGCAAGCGAACTGTTCGCGAAGGCCCAGAGCATCGTCGACACCGTCGCCGACAAGGGCATCTTCCACAAGAACAAGGCAGCCCGTGACAAGAGCCGCCTGTCGGCCAAGGTCAAGGCCCTCGCCCTCGCGCCTGAAAAGGCCGTCGCCGCCTGACACCTGTCAGGCAAGCCCGGGCCGGAATTCTCCGGTCCGCCGTTTGATCGGGGTGCGCTGCAGCAAAGTGTAAAAAACCGCCTTCGGGCGGTTTTTTCATGGGCGATCGGTTTGGGGTGGCTCGACGGGAATCACCGGTGCGACGGGGTCCGACCGCACCACAGCCGCCACCGGGGTCTGCACGGCCTTGGGCACGGCCGGTGCGGGCGGCGCCGGGGACACCTCGGACACCTGCAGGTCGTTGTCCTTCGCGAAGTTGACGCAGAAGTCCCAGGCCATGGGTTCGAGGTCACGCAGGTCGCGGTTCACGATCACGCACTTGACCCCGTTGATGGTGGTCGGCTCGCACCATGGGGAATAGCTCAGGTAGCTGCCCGGAAAGGCGCCACCGGGACGGAAGGAGCTCATGACACCGGCAAGCCGCTCGGCCCAGTCGCTGGGGCGGAAAGTCCGGCCATCGTGCGTGATGCCCTGGATGAAGATTTCTTTGGCAGTGGGGGAAATCATCGTTGAATGAGGCGCCCGGAGCAGGTGCTGCGGTGCAGCAAGCGATTCTATCCGCGCCACTTTTTGCATCCTGAACATGGGGCATTGCAGTAATGCGGAATCCTCAACGAAGCCGTCAAACCGCACGCCTAGAATCCGCCTTCCCTATCTGGAGAACCCCGAATGAGCGCTACCGCCCAGCCCACCTCGCCCCACGTCATGAACACCTACGGTCGCCTGCCGATCGCACTGTCGCACGGCCAGGGCTGCCGAGTCTGGGACACCACGGGCAAGGCCTACATCGACGGCCTCGGCGGCATTGCCGTCAACACGCTGGGCCACAACCACCCCGAGCTGGTGCCCGCGCTGCAGGACCAGCTGACCAAGCTGATCCACAGCTCCAACTACTACCACGTGACCGGCCAGGAACAGCTCGCCACCAAGCTGACCGAGCTGTCGGGCCTGACCAACGCATTCTTCTGCTGTACCGGCCTGGAGGCCAACGAAGCCGCCCTGAAGCTGGCCCGCAAGTACGGCCATGACAAGGGCATCGAGCGCCCCGAGATCGTGGTCTATGAAGCCGCCTTCCACGGCCGCAGCATCGCCACCCTGTCGGCCACCGGCAACCCCAAGGTGCAGGCCGGCTTCGGCCCGCTGGTCGAGGGCTTCATCCGCGTGCCGCTGAACGACATCGAGGCGCTCAAGAAGGCCACCGAAGGCAACCCGAACGTGGTCGCCGTGTTCTTCGAGACCATCCAGGGCGAAGGCGGCATCCACCCGATGCGTGTCGATTACCTCAAGCAAGTGCGCGCGCTGTGCGACGAGCGCGACTGGCTCATGATGATCGACGAAGTGCAGTGCGGCATGGGCCGCACCGGCAAGTGGTTCGCCCACCAGTGGGCCGGCATCAAGCCTGACGTGATGCCGCTGGCCAAGGGCCTGGGCTCGGGCGTGCCGATTGGCGCAGTGGTGGCCGGCCCCAAGGCCGCCAACATCTTCGGACCGGGCAACCACGGCACCACCTTCGGCGGCAACCCGCTCGCCATGCGCGCCGGCATCGAAACCATCCGCATCATGGAAGAGCACAAGCTGCTCGAGAACGCCGCCACCGTGGGCGCCCACCTGAAGGCCGCGCTGGAGCGCGAAATCGGCGGCCTGCCCGGCGTGAAGGACATCCGCGGCCAGGGCCTGATGCTGGGCATCGAGCTCGACCGGCCCTGCGGCGTGATCCTGAATCGCGCCTGCGACGCCGGCCTGCTGTTGAGCGTGACGGCCGACAAGGTGATCCGCCTCGTGCCGCCACTCATCCTGAGCATTGCCGAGGCCGACGAGATCGTCGCCATCCTCGCGCCCATCGTCAAAGCCTTCCTGTCGGAGCCTGCCGCGCAATGACGACCACCACGACACCCGCCATCCGCCACTACCTGCAGTTCGCCGACCTCACGGCCGACGAGTACGTCTACCTTTTCGATCGCATGGCGATCATCAAGAAGAAGTTCAAGACGTATGAAAAGCACCAGCCGCTGGTCGACCGCACGCTGGCGATGATCTTCGAGAAGGCCAGCACGCGCACCCGCGTGAGCTTCGAGGCCGGCATGTACCAGCTCGGCGGCAGCGTGGTCCACCTGACCACCGGCGACAGCCAGTTGGGCCGCGCCGAGCCCATCGACGACAGCGCCAAGGTCATCAGCCGCATGGTCGACATCGTGATGATCCGCACCTACGAGCAGACCAAGATCGACGCCTTCGCGGCGCACTCGCGCGTGCCGGTCATCAACGGCCTGACCAACGAGTTCCACCCTTGCCAGATCCTGGCGGACATCTTCACCTACATCGAGCACCGCGGCTCGATTCAGGGCAAGACCGTGGCCTGGGTGGGCGATGGCAACAACATGGCCAACACCTGGCTGCAGGCGGCCGAGATCCTGGGCTTCACGGTGCACGTGAGCACACCCAGCGGCTACGAGGTCGACCAGTCGATCGCCGGCATCCGCTCGGGCGACAGCTACAAGGTCTTCAAGGACCCGATGGAAGCCTGCCGCGGCGCCGACCTCGTCACCACCGACGTCTGGACCAGCATGGGCTACGAGGCCGAGAACGAAGCCCGCCGCAAGGCCTTTGCCGACTGGTGCGTCGATGAAGACATGATGCGCGTGGCCCAGCCCGGCGCCCTCTTCATGCACTGCCTGCCCGCCCACCGCGGCGAGGAAGTGCAGGCCGAGGTGATCGACGGCCCGCAGTCGGTGGTGTGGGACGAGGCCGAAAACCGGCTGCACGCCCAGAAGGCGCTGATGGAGTTCCTGCTCCTGGGCAGGCTCTGACGGAGCTGGCCGTAAAGCTCGCGAGGCGCAACGCATGGAGTTGATGAACCTCTATCTGCCGCACTACCAGTTCGCAGAAGAACACAGCCTCTACGTGCCCGCCTCGCCTGCCCGCGTGATCGACGCCGCGAACCAACCCGAGGTGATCGACGACCCGATCGCCCGCCGCCTGATCGCGCTGCGCGAGTTGCCCAACCGGCTCGCCGGCCGACTCGGCTTTGCGTCCGCCCTGCAGCAGCGCCCGGCCTTCGGCCTTGCGAACTTCACTCCGCTCGGCCGCGACGGCGAGAGCGAACTGGCCTTCGGCCTGGCCGGCCGCTTCTGGCAATCCGACTATGGGCTGGTCACGCTGGCCGATGCGCCCGCCTTTGCCGCGCTCGACGCCACCGGCCTTGCCAAGCTCGTGCTCAACTTCACCACCCGGCCCGAAGGCCAGGGCACGCGCCTCACGACCCGCACCCGCGTCTGGTGCGGCGACGATGCGGCGCGCCGCCGATTCACCGCCTACTGGCTGCTGATCCGTCCCGCGAGCGGGCTGATCCGCCGCCGCCTGCTGCGACGCGTGCACGACGCTGCGGTGGTCATGAACCCGTGAACCCCTGCCAGACCTGCGGCGCCTGCTGCGCTGCCTACCGCGTCGACTTCAGCGTGCATGAACTCGACGACAACGGCGGCCGGGTGCCGTCCGGCCTTGCGGTCGAGGTGAACGACGCCCTGTGCCGCATGCGCGGCACGGACCACACGCCGATGCGCTGCGCCGCCCTGACCGGCAAGATCGGCCAGGCCGTGAGCTGCGGCATCTACGAATGGCGCCCCAACCCCTGCCACGAACTGCAGTCGGGCAGTGACGCCTGCGAGCGGGCCCGGGCGCGGCACGGGCTGCCAGCGCTGTCGTCGTTGCACTGAGCCGGTTCATCTCGTGACGTTTGGTGTTGGAAATAACCGACACCACGACCCCTCGCCCGGCGCTAACTTCGCGCCATGGCTCCATCACATCAGCAACGCATCTGGGACATCTCGCCGCCCGTGCATGAAGGCGCGCCGGTGTTTCCCGGCGACACGCCGTATCAACAGCGCTGGGCCGCGACCATTTCGCCGGGCTGTCCGGTGAACGTCAGCGAGATCAAGCTCTCGCCCCACATCGGCGCGCACGCCGATGCGCCGCTGCACTACGACCCCGACGGCCAGACCATCGGCCATGTCGACCTTTCGCCCTTTCTCGGCCCCTGCCGCGTGATCCACGCGATCGACAAGGGCCCGCTGATCGAGTGGGATCACATTGCCCATGCCGTCGACAGCCACCTGCCGCAACGCGTGCTGGTGCGCACCTACACCACCATGCCGGTGGACCGCTGGGACCCGCAGCTCGCGGCCTATGCGCCCGCCACCGTCGAGCGCCTCGCGGCCATGGGCGTGAAGCTCATCGGCATCGACACCGCCAGCATCGACCCGGCCGACAGCAAGACACTGGAAAGCCACCAACGCATCCGCCGCCTCGACCTGCGCGTGCTCGAGAACCTCGTGCTCGACGACGTGCCCGAAGGCGACTACGAACTCATCGCGCTGCCGCTGAAGCTGGTCAGTGCCGATGCCTCCCCCGTGCGCGCAGTCCTGCGCGAACTTCCTCGCTGAAACCCCCACCATGACGACCCTTGCAGACTGCCGCGCGCTCGACGCGCAAGACCCGCTGCGCACCCTGCGCGACCAATTCATCCTGCCCGAAGGCGTGCTCTACCTCGACGGCAATTCGCTCGGCGTGCTGCCGAAGACCGCAGCGGCGCGCATCGCCGAAGTGGTGACGAAGGAATGGGGCGAAGGCCTGATCCGTTCATGGAACACCGCGAGCTGGTTCGATCTGCCGCAGCGCCTGGGCGACAAGGTGGCCCGCCTGATCGGCGCCGCGCCCGGCGAAGTGGTGTGCACCGACAGCACCTCGGTCAATCTCTACAAGGTGCTGTTCGCTGCGCTCTCGCAGCAGAAGGACAGCGGCCGCAAGCTGGTGGTGAGCGAGCGCAGCAACTTCCCGACCGACCTCTACATCGCCGAGTCGCTGTGCCGCGAACGCGGCTTCACGCTCAAGCTGATCGACGCGAGCGAACTGCAAGGCCCGGATTCGGTGCTCACCGACGAAGTGGCCGTGCTGATGCTCACGCACGTCAACTACCGCACCGGCGCCATGCACGACATGAAGGCCATCACCGCCGCCGCCCACGCCGTGGGTGCCCTCGCGGTGTGGGACCTCGCGCACAGCGCGGGCGCCGTGCCGGTGGCACTGAACGACAGCAACGCCGACTACGCCATCGGCTGCGGCTACAAGTACCTGAACGGCGGCCCTGGCGCACCGGCCTTCGCATGGGTCAACACGCGGCACGCCGGCCAGTTCGAGCAGCCGCTGTCGGGCTGGTGGGGCCATGCCGCGCCCTTCGAGTTCACGCCGCACTACCGGCCCGCGCCGGGCGTCGGCCGCTACCTCTGCGGCACGCAACCGATCATTGCGCTGGCGGGGCTCGAATGCGGTCTCGACACCGTGCTCGCGGCCGAGTCCTTCAACCGCGAGCAGGGCGCGATGGCGGCGCTGCGCACCAAGTCGCTCGCGCTCACCGACCTCTTCATCACGCTGGTCGAAGAACGTTGCAAGGGCCAGGGCCAGGGCCTGTCGCTGATTACGCCGCGTGACCATGCCCAACGTGGTTCGCAGGTGTGCCTCAGTCGTGAAGAAGGCGCCTACGCCATCGTGCAGGCGCTGATCGCGCGCGGCGTGATTGGCGACTACCGCGCCGGCGATTCGCAGATGCCCGACATCCTGCGCTTCGGCTTCACGCCGCTGTACATCGGCTTCGAGGACGTGTGGAACTCGGTCGAGCATCTCGTGCAGGTGCTCGAAACCGGCGAGTGGCGACGCGCTGAATTCAACCGCAAGAACGCCGTGACATGACCGCCGACAAGAGCCCCGCGAAAAGCCCCGAGAACATCGTTCACGAAGAGAAGGCACAACTGGACTTCAGCAAGTCCATGAGCTACGGCGACTACCTGCACCTCGACGAGATCCTCAATGCGCAGCATCCGCTATCGCCCGCGCACGACGAGATGCTGTTCATCGTGCAGCACCAGACCAGCGAACTCTGGATGAAGCTGATGCTGCACGAGCTGCACGCCGCCACGAATTGCATCGCCGAAGAAAAGCTGGCCGATGCCTTCAAGATGCTCGCACGCGTGAGCCGCATCATGGAACAGCTGGTGAGCGCATGGACCGTGCTGTCGACCATGACGCCGCCCGAGTACACGGCGATGCGCCCCTACCTGTCCAACTCCAGCGGCTTCCAGAGCGCGCAGTACCGCTGCATCGAGTTCGCGCTCGGCAACAAGAACGCTGCCATGCTCAAGCCGCACGCGCACCGGGCCGATCTGCTGGCGCAGGTCGATGCGGCCTACCGCGCGCCCTCGCTGTACGACGAGTCACTGCGCCTGCTGGCACGCCACGGCCTGCCGGTGCCGGCCGACCGGCTGGAGCGCGACTGGACGCAGCCCTATGAAGTGAGCGACGGCGTCGAGGCGGCATGGCTCGTCGTCTATCGCAACCCGCACGATCACTGGGACCTGTACCAGCTCGGCGAAAAACTCACAGACCTCGAAGACGCGTTCCGCCTCTGGCGCTTCCGCCACGTGACCACGGTCGAGCGCGTGATCGGCTTCAAGCGTGGCACCGGCGGCACGGGCGGCGTGAGCTACCTGCGCAAGATGCTCGACGTGGTGCTGTTTCCGGAAATCTGGAGGCTGCGCACCGAGCTGTAGAGCGAAAGGCCGCGCGCACTTGCGGCTCCTACAATCCGCGCGGCACCAGCACTTCAAGTCTCGACAAGGTGATTCGATTCGTCGTTTGACCTTGTGCTGCGGGGTCACCCCGCGGTGGATGGATGGCTACATGTTCCGGCGCGCAAGCGGATCTGCGCTGACGCGCAGCACAGCTGGCGCATCACCGGCTGGTTGAAGGGCTGGTTGCCACCCACCTTCATCGATCGGTCTTGCCACCTTCATGACGCGCGAACTGAGCTACAGGGAATGGTTGGCCCGCAGCCTTGCGCGGGCCTTGCTGGCCGATGCCAGGCAGCCCGGCGGCACCGCGCCCGACGCACTGCGCGCACGGGCCGCCGCGACGCTTGGCGCCGATCAACCCTGGCTGAAGCCGCTGACAGAGGCACTCGGCAACCGCTCGCAAGCCACGTGGCAACGCACCGACCTGCCCGCGCTGGCGAAGGCGATCCACGACATGCCCGAGCTGGACCTCGCCTTCGCGCAGGACGAGCTGCCGCACGTTCGACGGATCATCCTGCGGCCCGCGCAGATGCTGCCGCGCCCGATGGGCCTCGATCACTTCGCCTTGCCACACGTTCCCACGCTGGCCGAACTCGCGCAGTGGCTGGAACTCGAGCCCGACCGTCTGGCATGGCTCACATCGGCGGCACAGGCCTTTCGCGAGCCCGACGCGGGCGGGCCACGCCGCGCCTCTCATTACCGCTACCAGTTGCAGCCCAAGCGCCTCGGCGGCCTGCGCCTGCTGGAAATTCCCAAGGCCGATCTGAAGCGCGCGCAGCGCCGCATCCTGGACGACCTGCTTCAACACGTGCCCGTGCACGAGGCAGCGCACGGCTTCGTGCAGGGCCGCTCGGTCGCCAGCCATGCGGCCGCGCATGCCGGCAAGGACGTGGTGATCGGCTTCGACCTGCGCGACTTCTTTCCCGGCGTTCGCGCCTCGCGCGTGCATGCGATGTGGCGCACGCTGGGCTACCCCGAGGGCGTGGCGCGCGCCCTCACCGCGCTGTGCACGCATCGCACCGACAGCGCCGTGGTGGAACGACTGCGCGATGACGGCGGCCTCGACTGGATGGGCGCCAAGCGACTGGCCGCGCCGCATCTGCCGCAAGGCTCGCCCTGCTCGCCCGCGCTGGCGAACCTCTGCGCCTTCCGGCTCGACCTGCGGCTCGAAGGGCTGGCGTGGGTCTTCGGCGCCACCTACACACGCTATGCCGACGACCTCGTGTTCTCGGGGCCGGCATCGCTGCGCGGCCGGTTCAGCGCATTGCGCGCATGGGTCGGCGGCATCGCAAGCGATGAAGGCTTCGAGCTTCATCCACGCAAGGTGCGCTGCATGCCGCAGCACCGCCAGCAACGTGTGACCGGCGTGGTCGTCAACCAGAAGGCGAATGCGCCGCGCGAAGACTTCGACCGGCTCAAGGCCGTGCTCCATCGATGCGCGGTGCATGGGCCCACAAGCCAGAACCGCGCGAAGCTGAGCGACTTTCGCGGTCACCTGCTGGGCCACATCGCGTGGATCGGCCAGTTCAATCCGGCCCGCAAGATCCGCCTGATGCGCCTCTTCCACCGGATCGAGTGGCCAGGCGCCGTGCAACCGCCCTCATGAAATAGGGGTGGCATGGGTCGCCCCGGTCTGCGCAAAGCGCTACATTTTGGAAACAACGGAGACCACTGCCATGAACGACATCCGGTTCACACCCGACGAGCTCTCCACCCTGCGCGAACACGGCGTCGTGCTGTTCGCAGACCGCGTGATCTTCGATGCGCAGCCGCCCATGCCGGCGCAGCAGATCGCGGCCGTGCAGGCCCTGTGCGCGGGGCCTCTGCCAGAGCCGCTGGTGGCGCTGTGGCAGCAGACGGCGGGTGGGCGGCTCGACTACGATCTGACGCTCGAAATGAACGGCAACGTCGAGGCCGTCAGCTGGACGGAACTGTTCTGGGACGGCAGCGACGGCTACCGCGACCTGCAAGGCTGGATCGAACATGAGCAGGAGCAGGCCGAGAAAGCCGCCAAAGACGCCGGCACACCGTGGAGCGGCAAGCTCACGCACCTGCCCTTCGGTGGCTTCGAATACCGCGACCGCATCTACACGGTGGTCGAGCCCGGTGCCGGGCATGGCCAGATCGTCGCGTGGAAGCAGGGCCTGCCCCCTGCATGGACGCACGCACTGCACGAAGACGGCCAGAGCGCCATCGCGCCCGACCTGCACGGCGCCTTCGCTGCATTGCACCTCGAAGAAGACCCGCTGGCACCTGCGGGCGACTATTTCTCGGGGCAGACCTTGCTCGAATACATGGACGACCGGCACCAGGACCACGGCCTGGACCTCGACCTGATGGACAAGCTGGTCGCCTTTTATTGCCGCGCCGTGCTCGACTGGCGCACGCCGCTGGCCGAGGCCACGCTGCGCCACCAGCCAGCCTTGGCGCGCGTGGCGCTGCGCCATGCGATTGCCACGGACGATGCCGAGTTGATCGTGCAGCTCGCCGCCGCCGGCGTGAGCTTCGAGGGGCCGCTGCAAGGCAGCGCGCTCGCCACCGACGTCGCCGTGGGGCATGACGCCTTTGCCGCCGCCGCAGCGCTGGTGCGCGCGGGCGCGCCGGTGGCCGCCGATGCCCTGCGCAACATCAACGGCCAGATTGCACCCGAACTCACCAGCGCGCTGCTGGCCAACGGTGCCGAGCCCAACGTGGCGGCCATCGTCAAGTGCGCGGCCTGCGGTGCACCCGCAAGCGCGCACCTGATCGCGGATGCCTGCACGCAGGCGGGCATCGACGTGCCGCCTGCTTTCGTGACGGACCGCGATGCCATGCTGCTCGAACTGGAAACCACGCTGGCGAAGATGACCGACGGCACGAATGCCCACTACCTGGGGCAGGAAGGGCTGGCCGAGCGCATCGAGCATCTGGAGACCTTCAGGCTCTGAGGCTCGCCGGCGGCGGCTGCAGGCTTATCCGCCGTACAACCAGGGCTGGTCGAGCAGCTTCGCGCCGAGCATGCGCATCGCCATGTCGCGGCCCAGGCGCACTGCGCCCGTGGCATGGAAGATTTCGCCGTTGCGACGCGCCCGCGCCTGCACCCGCGCATTGCGTGCCCAGCGCGCATCGGCGTAGCGCGAAAAGGCGGCCGGCACTTCGGCCGCGCTGCCATTGCCGAGCGCCTCGGCCAGCGCCAGCGCGTCTTCGATCGCCATGCCGGCGCCCTGCGCGAGGTAGGGAACCATCGGATGCGCCGCATCGCCCACCAGCGCGACACGCTCGTGCGCCATGTCGGCGGCAGAGGCGACGGGCGCGCGATCGCTGAGCGACCAGGCGCGCCAGCCGGGCATGGCGTCGAGCAGGGCCTGCAGGCTGGCGCAACTGCGGCCCATCGCCTGCTTCAGTGCGGCGATGCTGCTGGCCTGATCCCAGTCGCGCGCGTCGCCGGCCGGGGCGGATTCGGCGATCACGACCACGTTGAGCCAGTCGCCGCCGCGCACCGGGTACGCCACCGCATGCAACTGTGGCCCGAGCCACACATCGACCCGCGTGCGGCGCAACGCCATGGGCAGTGCAGATTGCTCGATCAGTGCGCGCCAGGCGGTGTGGCCTGTGACGCGCGGCGGCTCGGTGGCCGAGGTGGAAGCTAGTTGCTGCCGCGCCATGCTCCAGAGGCCATCGGCGCCCACGAGCGCCTCGCCTTCCCAGGCGCGCGCGTCGGTGCTCGACACGCACACGAGGTCATCACTGGTCTCGATCTGTTCGATGTGGGTGGCAGTGACCAGCGCGCCGGTGCCGCGTGCGCGCACCGCTTCAAGAAGCAGCCCATGCAGGTCGGCGCGATGAACGCAGAAGTAAGGCGCGCCGTAGCGCTGCTGCATCGCACTGCCGAGCGGCAGGCGGGCCAGCTCCGCGCCGTTGCCGGCGCTGTGGACCACCAGTGCATCGGGACACGCGGCAATGGCCGCAAGGCCGGTGCCCAGGTCGAGTTGCTGAAGGCGTCGGGTGACATTGGGGCCGAGTTGCACGCCCGCGCCGATTTCGCCGAAGACAGTGGCCTGCTCGAAAACGTCGGCCCGGTGCCGGTTGCGGGAAAGCGCCAGCGCCGTGGCCAGCCCCCCGATGCCGCCCCCGGCGACGAGGATGTGCGCGGGCATCGGTCTCAGAGGCTGTTCGTGGACGACAGCTTGTCGGCTTCCGGTTTGAAGGGTGTCTTGGGGGCGCAGCTTCCGCAGGTGTCGCAGGAGCCGCAGCCCGAGGTCTTGGCGAGCGAGGCCGCCAGCTGGTCGGCACGTTGCTGGTCGACCAGCCCGGCGCGCTGCGTGCCCGCCGCGAGCTTGTGCGCCGCGCTGCGCCGCCAGCCCGCAGGCATCCAGCGCCAGACCGCGTAGAACGCGGCCGCCGCGACGATCAATCCGACGATCAGTTGCTGTGCCATTTCTTCTTCAAACCTTTCGCTGCCGGTTTTAACCTGCCCCGAGTGCCAGTGCAACGCGGTAGGTGATGAAGCATGCCGCGTAGGCCAGCGCAAAAAGATAGCCCGCCATGATCCAAACGTACTTCCACGACCCGGTTTCGCGCTTGACGGCCGCGAGCGTCGAGACGCACTGCGGCGCGAACACGTACCAGACCAGCAACGACAGCGCCGTTGCCAGCGACCAGCTCCCGGCGATCAGCGGTTCGAGCGCGCCCGCCACGTCGTCGCCAGTGGCCGAGAGCGCGTAGACCGTGCCCAGCGCGCCCACCGCCACTTCGCGCGCGGCCATGCCCGGCACCAGCGCGATCGAGATCTGCCAGTTGAAGCCGATGGGCGCAAAGATGTGTTCGAGCCCCCGGCCGATCATGCCGGCCAGGCTGTACTGGATGGCCGGGCCGGTCGCGCCTTCGGGCGGCGACGGAAAGGTCGACAGGAACCACAGCAGGATCGTGAGCGTGAGGATGATCGTGCCCACGCGCTGAATGAAGATCCACGCGCGTTCGTACAGCCCCAGCGCGAGGTTGCGCAGGTTGGGCCAGCGGTAGGCCGGCAGTTCCATCATCAGCGGCGAATGCTGCGCGTTGTCGCGAAAGCGCTTCATCACCCAGGCCACGGCCATTGCCGAGACGATGCCGAACACATACAGCGCGAACAGCACCACGCCCTGCAGGTTGAACACGCCGCCCACGGTGCGCGCCGGAATGAAGGCCGCGATGAGCAACGCATAGACCGGCAGCCGCGCCGAACAGGTCATGAGCGGCGCGATCATGATGGTCGTGATGCGGTCGCGCCAGTTGCTGATGGTGCGCGTGGCCATCACGCCCGGAATGGCGCAGGCAAAGCTCGACAGCAGCGGAATGAAGGAGCGGCCCGACAGGCCCACGGTGCCCATCACGCGATCGAGCAGGAAGGCCGCGCGCGGCAGGTAGCCGGAGTCTTCGAGCGCGAGGATGAAGAGGAAAAGAATCAGGATCTGCGGCAGGAACACGATCACGCCGCCCACGCCCGCGATCACGCCGTCGACCAGCAGGCTCTGCAGCATGCCCTCAGCCATGTGCGCCTTGAGCAGGCCGCCGAGCGCCTCGGTGCCGCCCTTGATGGCGTCCATCGGCACGTTGGCCCAGCTGAACACGGCCTGGAACATCAGGAACATGGTGACGGCCAGCACCAGCATGCCCCACACCGGATGCATCACCACGCGGTCGATGCGGTCGCTGGTGGCGAGGCTGCCGACCGGCTCGGTCACCGCAAGTCCGAGGATGCGGCGCACTTCGCGCTGCGTGGCAAGCACGTCGTCCAGGCCAGGCGCATGCCAGGGCTGCAGCGCGACGGCGGCCACGGGCTTGTCGAGCGCGTCGAGCAGGCTTTGGGCGCCGCCGGTGTGCACGCCGACGGTCTCGACCACCGGCAGGCCCAGCTCGCGCGACAGCACTGCCGTGTCGACCACGATGCCCTGCTTGCGGGCCATGTCGGTCATGTTGAGCGCCACCACCATCGGCAGGCCGAGCTTCTTCGCTTCGAGCACCAGCCGCAGGTTCAGGCGCAGGTTGGTGGCATCGGTCACGCACACCAGCAGATCGGGCAAGGCTTCCTGGCTCTGGCCGGTGACGATGTCGCGGGTGACGGCCTCGTCGGCGCTCAGCGCGTTCAGGCTGTAGGCACCCGGCAGGTCGAGCACGAAGACGCGGCGGCCCGAAGGCGTGCGGAGCGTGCCTTCCTTGCGCTCGACGGTCACACCCGCGTAGTTGGCCACCTTCTGGCGGCTGCCGGTCAGCAGATTGAAGAGCGCGGTCTTGCCACAGTTCGGATTGCCCAGCAGCGCAATGCGCCCCGGCTGCGCGGTGGCAGCGAAGCCGCCCGGCCCCTGGATGACGGCCTCAACCATGGTTCGCGGCTCCCGGCGTCACGTGAATGAGCGCGGCCTCGTGGCGGCGCAGCGCAAAGGTGGTGTGGCCCAGGCGCACCGCCAGCGGCTCGCGCCCCGGAATGCCGCTGGCCACGATGCGCACCGCTTCGCCCGGCACAAAGCCGATTTCGGTCAAGCGCAGCACGAGTTCGCGGTCGTCCGCGCTCTCGGGGCGCGCCACGTCGAGCACGGTGGCCCACTGGTTGTTGGGAAGCTGGTCGAGGTGCAGGACGGCGGGTGCCGGCGCTGCGCCGTTGTCATTGGTGTGCACGGTGAGAGTGCGCCCTGAATATCGGCGCGCCAAGTAAGCAATACCCGAATGCTAGCAATTCTCACTCGCGAAAACCTGACCAAGCCCCAGAAAGACCTCGATCCCCCGCCGAATCGGGGTTTTCGATCAGTTCAGTCCGAGCATTCCGCGCAGTTTGGACAGGTCTTCAGCCAGTGTGTTGACCCGGCCGGCGAGCATCTTGCGGTCGCGCTCGGTGAGCTTCGAGTACGTCTCGAAGCCGCCATCGGCCGCCTTGTACTTGGCCAGCGTGTCGAACACGGCCTTGAAATTGGCATCGGTCTTGTCCGAAAAGGCCTTGTTTTCCTTCACGACCAGCGGGCGCAGCAGTTCGACGATCTTGTAGGCGCCCTCGAAGTTGGACTGAAAGTCCCACAGGTCGGTGTGGCTGTAGCGGTTCTCTTCGCCCGAAATCTTGGTAGCGGCCACCTCTTCCATCAGCACGGCAGCGCCGCCCACCACCTTCTCGGGCGGGAAGGTCAGCGCGACCAGGCGCTTTTGCAGTTCGAGCACGTCGGCCAGCAGCTTGTCGGCCACGGGATTCAGTTCCTTGGTGCTCTTCTGGACCCACAAGCCGTACTCGATGCGGTGGAAGCCGCCGAAAGCCGGATCTTTCTCGGCCTTCTCATGGTCGTCAGCGCGCGAGTCGATCGACTTGTCGAGGTCGTTGAACAGCTCGGCCACCGGCTCGATGCGCTCGTAGCTGGTGCGCGTTGGCGCATAGAGCTTCTTCGCCTTTTCGATGTCGCCAGCCTTCACCGCAGCGGTGAAGGCGCGCACGTCCGTCGCCAGTTTGCGCACGTTCTCGGCCACGTAGATCTTGTAGTCGGAGATCGGTCCGACCAACTCGAGCGGCGACACGGCGGCTTGTGCGCCAACGGCATAAAGCCCGGCGAAGCCTGCAACGAAAGTGGCGAGGAAATGGCGGCGGAACTGCACGGTCATGGATCTCCTAGTTCTAGCGGTGGTGAAAAAAACTTGTGGTCCCGAAGAAGCGGCCTCAGGCCGCCATCAGGCTGCGCCCCAGCCAGTCGCGCTCGTCCTGCACGCCGGGCAGCGTGAAGAAGAAGCCGCCGCCGATGGGCTTGATGTATTCCTCGAGCGGTTCGCCATCCAGGCGCGTCTGCACCGCGATGAAGCCCCTCTCAAGGTCAGCCTGGTAGCAGATGAACAGCAAGCCCATTTCGAGCTGGCCCGACTTGGTGACGCCATTCGAGTAGTTGAAGGGCCGGCGCAGGATCAGGTTCGCATCCGACGCCCGGGTGCGCGGATTCGCCAGGCGAATGTGCGCGTCCATCGGCGTGGACTTGCCTTCGGTGTCCTTGGTGTAGTCGGGCACGTCGTGCTCCGTCTTGCCGCCATCCATCGGCGCACCGGTAGGCTTCAGGCGGCCCATGATGGCTTCCTGCTCCTGCAACGGCGTGCGGTCCCAGCGTTCGACGAAGTTGCGGATGATCCGCACCGCCTGGTAGCTGCCACCCACGGCCCAGGCCGGCTCGTCGCCCCCGGACTGCACCCACACGATGCCGTCCATCAGCTTGTTGTCGGCCGAATCGGGGTTGGCCGAGCCGTCGCGAAAACCCAGGAAGTTGCGCGCGCTCTCGGCCGGCTTGCCGGGCACGGCCGGAATCGGCGGCACGGTGCCTTCCTGCTTCCAGTGCAGCACCAGCAGGTCGGGCGTGTTCTTGATGATGTCGCGCAGCGCGTGGATGTTGGCGTCGGGCGTGTTGGCGCAGAACTGGATCGACAGGTCGCCGTGGCACAGCGCGGCATCGAGCGCGTCGTTGGGATGGCGCTGCATCTGGTTGAGCCGCACGGGCTTTTTCTTCGCAAGGCCGAAGCGCTCGTCGAACAGCGAGGTGCCGACCGACACCGTCACCGTCAATCCGTCGGGCTGCACCACCGGGCCGAGGATGCCCGAGCCCGCAGGCGGCAGCTTGGGATCGGGGTCGGTCTGCAAGCCGCCCTGCGTCAGGAAGGCGATGCGTTCGGTGAGCGTGCGGAACAGGCGCTCCAGGTCGGCACGGTTCTCGGCCAGCACATAGAACGACGCGATCATGCCGGCCGTCGGGCGCGGCGTGACGATGCCTGCCTGGTGCTTGCCACGGAAGGGCACGCGGTCTTGCGTATGGCTGCTCTGCGGCGCGTCGGTGACCTGTGCGCCGGCATCGGGCGAATTGGGCGAGCCCGCAGGCGCGGCGGCGGCATGGGCCGAGGCGGCGAGCCCGGCGAAGGCAACTCCCGCGGCACCGAGCATGCGGCGGCGGTGCGGCGAGGCGGGTTGCCCGGGTGCGGGCGCGGATTCGGGGGTCGGCTTTTCCATGGGGACTCTTCTCTTCAACTCATTCGAGGCCGAGCGCGGCATTCACCTTGCCGAGTTCGTCGGCAAGCGCGCGCACATCGGCTGCAATGGCTTTTCTCTGTGCTTCGTCGAGCGGCGTGGCCTTGAAGCCCTCGCCTTCGCGGTAGGGCGCCAGTGCGGCATCGAAGGTCGCGAAGCGTTCATCCACGCTCTTTTGCAGCGCAGGCGCGGCCTTGACCAGCAGAGGCTGCAGCAGCTCCGAAATCTTCTTTGTGCCTTCGTACGTGCCTTGCAGGTTCACCAGCTCGGCATGGCCGTAGTGGTCTTCACCGCCGGCCGGCAGGTTGTCGGCCACGCGGCGCAGCAGCTTGGACGCCGAACCGGCAAGGCGCTCGGGCGGCATGTTGAGCCCGCGCAGGCGTTCCTTGAGCGCGCCGATGTCGACCGCCAACCGATCGACCACGGGCGCCAGGCCCTTCACGTCGTTCTGGCTGTAGAGCGCGTACTCGATGCGATGGAAACCGGTGAAGCCGGGGTCGGCCTCGCGCTTCTCGAAATAGTCGGCGCGCGCGTTGATGCGCGTGTCGAGGTCGGCGAACAGCTCGGCCATCGGCTCGATGCGCTTGTAGGACTGGTGGGCCGGCGCGTAGAGCGCGCGCGCCTGTTGCAGGTCACCCGCCTTGATGGCGTCGGCCAAGCCGCGCACCGCATCTTCCAGCGTGCCGGCTTCGAGCCGCAAAAACACCTGGTACTCGGCCAGCGCGCCCACGTAGTTGACCAGCGAAGGCCGCGCCTCTTCGGCCTTCGAGGCCGCCGATGGCGTGACGTGCAGCTTGCCGCGCGGATTGCTCAGCAGGCCGCAGGTGATGGCAAAGTCGCCCGGCGACAGCTTGACCGTCATGGTCTGCGAGAAGCCCGGCGCGATGTTCTCGCGCTCCTCCACCACCATCACGCCGTCGAGAATTTCCCACTCGAGCGCGCGGTTCGACTTGTTGACGATGGTGAAGGTGGTGCGCCCCGCCGGCACGGTGATCTCGTTGGGCTCGCAGGCGTTGCCCTGGATGGTGACGGTGACGGCGTTGTCGGCCGCCTTGGCCGGCGCCTTCTTGGCCTCGTTCGAGGCATACCAGAAGGCCACGAGCCCGGCGACGACCAGCACCGCCGAAGCGGCCACCGCCACGCGCATGAGGTTGGAAGAGGAAGGTTTCGGTTCGGGGGAAGAAGAGGACATTGCAGGGTTTCAGCGGGCAGGCGCCACGCGAGGCGCCATCGCCGGAGGCGAGCGCAGGAAGAAGAACAGGGCTACTGCCAGGAAGGCCAGGTAGACGATGACCTCGCCCACCACGGGCGCGGCCTGGTAGCCCAGCAGGCCCGAGAGCACGGCGCCCACGGGGCTGTCCATCGGCAGCGTGTCGCTCATGTCGAACACCACCGTCTGCAGGTGGTTCCACACGCCGCCTTCATGCAGCTTGCGCAGCACGCCGGCCAGCAGGCCGGCCGCCACCAGAAGAATGAACAGGCCCGTGTAGCGGAAGAAGCGCCGCAGGTCGAGCCGCACGCCACCCGAATAAAGGCCCCAGCCGACCGCCACCGACACGGCGATGCCGGCGAGCGCGCCGACGGGAGCCTCCCAGCCACTGCTTTGCTGGAACACAGCGAGCAGGAAGAACACAGACTCCAGCCCTTCGCGCGCCACGGCCAGGAACACCATGCCGATCAGCGCCCAGCCCTGCCCATCAGAGCCCTTGGTGAGCGCCTTGTCGATGGAGGCCTGCAGTTCGCCCTTGATGGAACGCGCCGCCTTGCGCATCCAGAACACCATCGAGGTCAGCATGACGACGGCGATCAGCCCGACCACGCCCTCGAACAGCTCTTGCTGCTTCTGCGGAAACTCGGCCGCCAGCAATTGCAGGCCGGCGCCGGCGAACAGCGACAGCGCGGTGGCCAGCAGCACGCCGACCCACACCGCGGGCATCAACGCGCCGCGTCCGCTTTGCTTGAGGTAGCTGGCAACGATGCCGACGATCAGCGCGGCTTCGATGCCTTCGCGCAGCATGATGAGAAAGGGGATGAGCATCGGCTTCGGAATTCAGGGCAGATAAAGCCCCCGGAGCCGGCAGGTCAGCAACGCTCGACGTTGGCCCCACGGAGGAGCGAACGAGCATACCCCATCAAATAAGATCCATTCTCATCTGAGGGCTTTTGTTGCCGAATGGTAATGATTGCCCGGTCTCAGCCTCAGACAGTGAGTTCGACGATGCGTGCGCTGACGGCATCGCCGTCGATCAGGAGTTCGGCCACCGCGATGGGCAGCTTGAAACGGCGCGGACCTGCGCTGCCCGGGTTGACGTACAGCACGCCATCGCGCTCTTCGATCTTCGGCTTGTGCGAGTGGCCTGAGACGACCACGCGGACACCGGCGGCGGCCGGGTCGATGTCGATCTGCGAAAGGTCGTGGATCGCGTAGATCAGCACGCCGTCGATCTTCAGGAATTCGGATTCGGCGATCGCATCGGCCCACGATTCGCGATCGTTGTTGCCACGCACGACCGTCAGCGGCGCGATGGCTGCGAGCGCTTCCAGAATGCCGGCGTTGCCGATATCGCCACCGTGCACGATGAAGTCGCAGCCTTGCAGGAACGCGAGCGCCTCAGGCCGCAAGAGGCCATGCGTGTCGGAGATGAGGCAGACGCGAAGCATGAGGCGAAAGTGATTCTCGCAAACCCCGAGGCACCCGGCACAGCGGCCCGAAGGCACCTTCGGCCAAGGCATGATCGGCGCCATGCCCGAGGACACCACCCCCCAGATGCCCGTCAACGAAACGCCCGAAGAGGCGCCAGCCTCACCGCCTTTGCCGGTCGCCGTGCCGCGTGCGAGCTTGTTGCGCTGGATCGTCGGTGGCCTGCGCGCCGCCGTGCTGCGCGCACCCGGTGTCGATGCCACGCCCGCCCCCTGGCAACTGCTGCTGCTCGTGCTGCTGCCCGAGCTTCTGTGGGCCGGCGTCGGTCGCCTCCAGGTGGACGGCCCCGCGCAGCTCAATGCACTCGCGGCCCTCAACCCGCTCTGGACGCTGGGGCTGCTGGCATGGCTCGGCTGGTGCGCGCTTTCCGGCAGGGCCGCAAGCGGCGGGCTGGCGCGCTGGTTCGCGCTGGCCACCTGGGCCATGCTCCCGGGCAATTTGCTGATCACCTTGCTGTCCGTGGGTTATGCGCGCGGCTGGCTGCCCTCAGCGCTATCCAGCGCCAAGGGCTACTGGGTCGTCTTCGGCATCGGCTGCCTGTGGATCGTGCTGGCGCTGGCGCGCTTCACCGCGCGCGAGGTCGGCTCGCGCTGGCGGGTCGCCCTCTTCGTGCCGGCGTTCGTGGCGATGCTCACCTTGGGCTTCTGGCAACTGATCAACAGCGAAGAGCGCGTGTGGCTGCCCGACGCCAGCGCGGCATCTCCCGAACCCGAACGGCCGCGCCTGAAGCTGACGCAAGAGGTCTTCGAGCAGCAGCAGGCGCTGTGGGATCGCACGGTGAACGGCCTCGCCGACCGTCGTGCGGGCCAGCCCAATGTCTACGCGCTGGTGTTCGCGCCCTATGCGTCCGAAGACGTGTTCCTGCGCGAAAGCCGCATGGTCACCCAACTGCTCGAAGAACGCTTCGACGCCAAGGGCCATGTGCTGCATCTGATGAACCACGCCACCACGACCGACACGCTGCCCTGGGCCACGCCGCTCAACCTGCAGCGTGCCGTGACGGCGCTGGCCCAACGCATGGACCGCGACAACGACCTGCTGGTGATCTACCTCACCTCGCACGGTGCGCGCGACCACAAGCTGGCGGCTGCGCACTGGCCGCTGTCGGTGCCTTGGCTCACGCCCGAGGAACTGCGTACGGCCCTCGACGGCGCAGGCATCCGCCATCGCGTCGTGGCGGTGTCGGCCTGCTATTCGGGTGGATGGATCGAGCCGATGGCGAACGATCACACACTGGTGATGACCGCCGCCGACGCCACGCATACCTCGTACGGATGCGGGAGCCTGTCAGAGCTGACCTTCTTCGGCCGCGCGATGTTCAACGAAGAACTGCGCAAGACCCATTCCTTCGAGACCGCCTTTGCAGCGGCCGTGCCGCTGATCCGCCAGCGCGAGATCGAAGCCGGCAAGGAAGACGGTTTTTCCAATCCGCAGATCAGCGCCGGCGAGAAGATCCGCCCGCTGCTCGATCGACTTGCGCAGCGGCTCGATGCCGCCGGCAAGTAACGATCAACCGGCGACGATCAGGCCGCGAGCAACTGACGCAGCACGAACGGCAGGATGCCACCGTGCTTGTAGTAGTCCACCTCGATCGGGGTGTCGATGCGCAGGCGCACCGTCACCTCCTGATGGGTGCCGTCGGGCCGGTGCACGACCAGCTTGACGTCCATCTGCGGCTTGAGTTCGCTGCCGATCACCACGTCGATCTGCTCGTCGCCCGTGAGGCCCAGCGTCTGCCATGAATCGGCACCGCGGAACTGCAGCGGCAGCACGCCCATGCCGACAAGGTTGGCGCGGTGGATGCGCTCGAAGCTGCGCGCCACCACGGCCTTGATGCCCAGCAACTGCGTGCCCTTGGCGGCCCAGTCGCGGGACGAGCCGGTGCCGTACTCCTCGCCGCCGAACACCACCGTCGGCACGCCCGCTTCCATGTATTTCATGGCCGCGTCGTAGATGAACATCTTCTGGTTGCCCGGCTGGAACAGCGTGACGCCACCCTCTTCCTGCGTGCCGTTGGCATCCGGCGGAATCATCAGGTTCTTGATGCGCACATTGGCGAAGGTGCCGCGCATCATCACGTCGTGGTTGCCGCGGCGCGAGCCGTAGCTGTTGAAGTCGGCCTTGGCCACGCCGTGCGCCTTGAGCCAGATGCCCGCGGGCGAGCTTTCCTTGATCGAGCCGGCCGGCGAGATGTGGTCGGTGGTGATCGAGTCGCCGAACAGCGCCATGACGCGCGCGCCCTTGAAGCCCGCGTCCGACGCATGCGGCTTCATCTTGAAGCCCTCGAAGAACGGCGGCTCGGCAATGTAGGTGGACTTGGGCCAGTCATAGACCTGGCCGTTGGTGCCCTTGATGCTCGTCCAGAACTTGCCCGGATCGGTCTTCACCTTCTCGTAGTTCGCGCGGAACGACTTGGCGTTCATCGCAAAGCGCAGGTTGTCGTCGATCTCCTTGGGGCTGGGCCAGATGTCGCCCAGGTAGACGTCCTTGCCGTGCTTGCCCTTGCCCACGGGTTCGGTCATCAGGTCGGTCATGACGTTGCCGGCAATCGCGAAGGCCACCACCAGTGGCGGCGAGGCCAGGAAGTTGGCCTTCAGATTCGGATGGATGCGCGCCTCGAAATTGCGGTTGCCCGAGAGCACCGCCGCGCCGATCAGGTCGTTCTTGGTGATGGCTTCGTTGATCTCCGGCGTCAGGTCGCCGGCGTTGCCGATGCAGGTCGTGCAACCGTAGCCGGCGAGGTAGAAGCCGAGCTTTTCGAGGTACGGCAGCAGGCCCGCTTTTTCGAGGTACTCAGTAACGATGCGCGAGCCGGGCGCCAGCGAAGTCTTGATGTGCGGCTTGACCGTCAGGCCTGCCTCCACCGCCTTCTTGGCCAGCAGGCCGGCCGCGAGCATCACGCTCGGGTTCGAGGTGTTGGTGCACGAGGTGATGGCCGCGATCAGCACGTCGCCGTTGCCGATGGTGACGCCGCCCTTGGGCGCGGGAGGCGCCGTGGCGCTGGTGTGGGCCGCAGCCTTGGTCGAGCGGTTGGCAACCATCTCGACCAGTTCGCGCGGCGAACCGGCGGGCGGCGCCGCGGTCTCGTTGTCGTTGCCCTGCCCGGCCGTCACCAGCGGGTAGCGCAGCTTGAGCTTGTCGGCCGGCTGGTTGAAGCCGTTGGCGTCGTTGGGCTTGCTGTAGAGCTCGGAGAACTTGGTGGCCAGGTGGCCCAGGTCGATGCGGTCCTGCGGGCGCTTGGGGCCGGCCAGGCTGGGCGACACGGTGCCCAGGTCGAGCTTGACGATCTTGGTGTAGTCGATCTCGCCCGGCGCGGGCATGCCGAACAGGCCCTGCGCCTTGTAGTAGGCCTCGAAGCGCTCGACCTCTTCCTTGGTGCGGCCGGTGCCTTCGAAGTAAGCCACGGTCATTTCGTCGACCGGGAAGAAGCCCATGGTCGCGCCGTATTCGGGCGCCATGTTGCCGATGGTCGCGCGGTCGGGCACGGCGATGGATGCAGCGCCGGGTCCGAAGAATTCGACGAACTTGCCCACCACCTTCTCGGCCCGCAGGATGGACGTGACGTACAGCACCAGGTCGGTGGCCGTGACGCCTTCGCGCAGCTTGCCGGTGAGCTCGAAGCCCACCACGTCGGGCGTGAGCATGTAGACCGGCTGGCCCAGCATGGCCGCTTCGGCTTCGATGCCGCCCACGCCCCAGCCGACCACGCCGATGCCGTTGATCATGGTGGTGTGGCTGTCGGTGCCGACGAGCGAGTCGGGGTAGTACGTGGGCTTGTCGCCCTTGTCGTACGGGCTCTTGTAGACGCCGCGCGCGAAATACTCGAGGTTGACCTGGTGCACGATGCCGAAGCCCGGCGGCACGACACGGAAGGTGTCGAAGGCCTGCATGCCCCACTTCATGAACTGGTAGCGCTCGTTGTTGCGCTGGAACTCCAGCTTCATGTTCAGGTCGAGCGCCTTGGGCGTGCCGTAGTAGTCGACCATCACCGAGTGGTCGACCACGAGATCGACGGGCACCAGCGGCTCGATGGTCTTGGGCGACTTGCCCAGCTTGGCGGCCACGCTGCGCATGGCGGCCAGGTCGGCCAGCAGCGGCACGCCGGTGAAGTCCTGCAGCACCACGCGGGTGACGACGAAAGGAATTTCGTCGGTGCGCTCGGCGTTGGGCGCCCAGTGGGCCAGCTCTTCAACGTGCTTGGGCGAAACCTTCTGGCCATCGCAATTGCGCAGCACCGATTCGAGCACGATGCGGATCGATACGGGCAGTCGGTCGATGGTGGGGTATTGCTTGGCCAGTTCCTTCAGTGACCAGTACTTTCCGGCTGTGCCCGATGCGGTCTTGAAGGTCTTGAGAGTGGACGCAAAGGCGTGCGCCGGTGCTTTGGCCATAGAGAAACTCCTGTTTGTTCGTGGAAGCTCCTCAAGGATAGCGGGGATCAATGTCAGCTGTTGTAGTCTGGCTTCCCCGGAAATGGTCTCACGGCGCTATGGCGTTCATAGCGAGAAACGCCCCTCCGACGGGCCTGTCTGGGAACTCCGGAGGCGCTGAAGGTGGCTTGGTGCACTTGCGCCCGGGGTACGTGCGAATGACACCAGGTGCTCCCCTCCGCGAATGTCCCCCGCTTCGCTCCTCCTTTATTTCGCTGCGGGGAGCACCTGGCGTCATTCGCACCTGGGCACGCTGCTGGTGTACCGCTGATCAAGCACCGCTCTGTCCAACGCTCACGCTGATACGGGGCTCTTTTTCGCGAAATAAAGGAGGAGCGAAGCGGGGGACATTCGCGAAAAAGAGCACCGTGTCGGCGTGAGCGACGCCCTGAACAACAAGCCCCAACGTGTCCCCGAATAAATCAAAAACAGCCCCTCACGCCAAGGCCACGCCAGAACGCCCCCGGGTCCGACGCAGCCCGGTCCATTGCAACTCGGCCAGCACCACCACGCACAGCACCTGCGCCAACACCCAGGCCACACCCAGCGCAGTGATCGTGAACATGCCACTGGCCAGCAGCGCAATACAGGCCAAGGCCCAGCCGAAGTTGCCGACGATCACAAGACCGATCAGCGTGCGCGGCGGCGTGCTGCGGCTGGCCATGAAGGCGGCAGCCGCCGCGTACACCAACAGGAACACACCCGTGCCCATCAGCAGCGGCGCCGGCAGCCCGGTCCACCCGGCCAGGGCATCGGTGAACGCCACCTGCAACGCACCGGTCGCGGCGCAGGAAGCGGCGTCGGTCCACATCACGGTGGGCAGGAAGCGAGGGGAGGCAAAGACGGACATGTGAATCTCCTTGGGGTGGTACGCCGCAAGCCAGTCCTGCCGCGTTGGAACCAATGATTCCGGCCCGCGTGCGGCGCGTCGATGACCTGGGAGGTCATGGCGCCGCGCCGCCAGCACGCCAGAATGCGGCCCATGAACACCACCCGCACTCACTCGTCCAAGGCCAGCCAGCCCGGCGCGCGCGATCCGTTCGGCGTCCACCTGCGGCACTGGCGCACCCACCGCCGCCTGAGCCAGCTTGACCTGGCGCAAGAGGCCGAAGTCTCGACCCGCCACCTGAGCTACGTGGAAACCGGCCGCGCCGCGCCCAGCCGCGAGATGGTGCTGCGCCTGGCCGAGCGGCTCGAAGTGCCGCTGCGCGAACGCAATGCGCTGCTGGTGGCGGCCGGCTTCGCGCCGATGTACCGGCAGCGCTCGCTCGACGACCCGGCGATGGCCTCGGCGCGGCGCGCGGTGGACCTGGTGCTGAAAGGCCACGAGCCCTTCCCCGCACTGGCCGTGGACCGCCACTGGAACCTGGTGGCGCACAACGCGATGGTGCCGATGCTGATGGAAGGCGCAGCGCCCGAACTGCTGCAAGCGCCCATCAACGTGCTGCGGCTGAGCCTGCATCCGGACGGCCTGGCCTCGCGCATTGCCAACCTTGCGCAATGGCGCACCCATCTGCTCGAACGGCTGCAGCAGCAGATTGCCGCCACGGGCGACGTTGTGCTGCAGGCACTGCACGACGAACTGGGAGCCTACCCCGCCCCCATGGTCAGCCACGACCTGCCCGCCATCGACACGGAGCTGTCTGCGGTGGCCGTGCCGATCCAGTTCGTCACCCCCAACGGCGTGCTGAGCTTCATCAGCACCATCACCATCTTCGGCACGCCGGTGGACGTCACATTGCAGGAACTGGCGGTGGAGTCGTTCTTTCCGGCCGACGAGCAGACGGCGGCGGCGCTGACGGCACTGGCTGCGCAGTCGGCAAGCTGAGGTCGCGGCTCTTCTGGACGGGCCCCTCGAAGTCATCCACCTGGATGACCTTGTCGGCCGCCTTCAAATAGGCCAGCGCCAATTCGGGATCGGCCGCCGAGCGCGCGGCTTCTTCCAGCGAATTCGTGCGGCGCAGCACCTTGTTGAGCGCGGCGGTCGTGCCGCCCAACTGCGCACCCAGTTCCATCGCATGCATCAGGTCGCGCAGGCCACCGGGCGCGGGTTCGCTGAGGTCGGGCGCCAGTCGTTCGACGATGCGCGGGTTCGTGCGCAGCAGGTCGGCCAATGCGATCAGTTGCACGTCGCGCAGCGGCGCCAGGTGCGCGGTGCGGCGCAGCACCAGCGCGCCGATCACGCGGCGGCCGGCGGTCGGCAGGTTGGCGTACAGGTCGCGCAGGATCTTGCCGGCCTCGTCGAGCTGCATGCGGATCGCCGCCTGTGCGAAAGGCAGCAACTCGGGCGCCGCATCGACGCGGTAGCGCCAGATGCAGGCGCTGGCCAGATAGAGATGCGCGAGCACATCGCCCAGCCGCGCCGACAACAGTTCCATGCGCTTGAGCTTGCCGCCGAGCATGCCCATCGCCAGGTCGGCGGTGAACGCGTACTTGGCGCTCATGCGCGCGACCAGCCGCGCCTCGCGCATCAGGTCTTCGGGCGGCTCGCCCAGCACCGGCGCGCCGAACACGCTGTGCCACAGGTTGACCGCCACGTGCTTGCCGTGCGCAATCAGCGCCTTGCCGAGCGCGGTTTCGTCGTTGGCCTGCACCGCCGCCATTTCGTCGAGCACGTGCGGGTGGCAGCGCACCGCCCCCTGGCCGAACACGATGAGCGCGCGCGTGAGGATGTTCGCGCCCTCCACCGTGATCGCGATGGGCGCCTGCCGATAGGCCACGCCGAGCAGGTTCGATGGGCCGGCGATGATGCCCTTGCCGCCGAGGATGTCCATGCCGTGGTTGACCGCGCGCCGTCCTGCCTCGGTGAGCTGCACCTTGAGGATCGCGCTCGCCACGCTGGGCCGCTCGCCCTTGTCGAGCGCCGCGGCCGTGAAGCGGCGCGCTGCATCGCTCGCATACAGCTCGGCCGACATCTGCGCGATCAGCCCCGCGATCGCGTGGAACTTGCCGACCGGCATGCCGAACTGCTCGCGGATCTGCCCATAGCCGTTGCTCACGTAAAGGGCGGTCTGCTGCATGGCTGAACCCAGCGCGGGCAGCGAGATCGCGCGCCCTGCAGCAAGGCATTCCATCAGCATGCGCCAGCCCTGCCCGACCTGCTTTTCGCCGCCGATGATCCAGTCCATCGGCACGAAGACCTGGCGGCCGTGGATCGGGCCGTTCATGAAGGCACTGTCCATCGGGCGGTGGCGCCGGCCGATCTCCATGCCTTCGTGCGGCACGGGAATCAGCGCGCAGGTAATGCCCAGGTCGCGCTGACCTTCGGGCTGGCTTTCATCGACCGCGTGGAAGGCCAGCCCGACCACGGTGGCCACGGGTGCCAACGTGATGTAGCGCTTGTCGAAGTCGACCAGAAAGCCTTTGGTGAGCTGGCCGTTGAACTCGCGTTCGACCAGCACGCCACGGTCGGGGATGGATGCCGCGTCCGAGCCGGCATACGGCGAAGTCAGGCCGAAGCACGGCAGTTCGCGGCCATCCGCCAGACGCGGCAGGTAATGGTCTTTTTGCGCATCGGTGCCGTAGCGCAGCAGCAGTTCGGCCGGGCCCAGCGAGTTGGGCACCATCACAGTGACGGCGGTGGCCGTGTTGACGGTGGCGATGCGGGTCACCACGGTGGCGTGCGCAAAGTGGCCGAAGCCCAGGCCGCCGAATTCCTCGGGAATGATCATTCCGAAGAAGCGCTTCTCGCGCAGGTAGCGCCACACCTCGGGCGGCAGGTCGCGCGCCTGGTCGATGGCGTGGTCGTCGAGCATGTGGCACAGCTCGCGCACTTCGCGGTCGAGAAACGCCTGTTCGCGTTCCGTCAGTTGGTTGGGGCCCATGGCCGCGAGCGCATCGAAGTCCGGACGGCCGGCGAAGAGCTGGCCCTCGAAGCCGACCGTGCCGGCCTCCAGTGCAGCGCGCTCGGTGTCACCCAGCGGCGGCAGCGCCTTCGAGAATGGCTTCATGGCCCATCGGCCGATCAGTGTCGCCAGCGGCATGGTGCGTCTCCTTCGCCGCGACGAAAGCGCGGCTCGGCACCATTCTTGGAGCGCGGGGCTGCTCGCGCGGGCCGGCCAAGGGCCTCCGTGCGTGTCGGAGGCGGGCGCGCCTGACTTCGTCTATCGCCGCTTCGGGGCCACCTGGCCAGCGGGTGCGGCCGGTGCGGCTGCCGGGGCCGCTGCAGGATCGCGCCAGCCGTACTCGACATAGCGGCGAATGATCAGGCAACCCGGCGGCGAATCGATCAGCGAGACCGACGACGTGGGCTCCTTGTCGTCGGTGTAGACCGCGTAGATGGGCAGCAGCCGCGTCATCTTGTAGCCCGCCAGTTCCTGCTGCGCGACGCTCGCGCAGGTGAACGGTGCGACCGAGATGCGCTCGGCCGACACGGTGCAGGCGCCGCTGTCGTCGGGAATGGCGGTGATCGAGGCGGCCACGCCGGCGTTTGGAAACTCCATGCCGATCAGCGAGAACAACGGCCCGGCGTCGGGGCGCTTGCGGTCCCAGTCGAGCAGCACATCGTGGCTGCGGCTGCCCTGCACGGTGAGCGTTGCGAGCCGCGTGATGGCGGGCAGACAGCGCTTGACGCCCACGCTGGTGGCCGCGCGCGTGAGCGTGTCCTGCGGCGCTGCGGGCGGCGCTTGCGGCACCAGCACGCCTTGCGCGAATGCCGTGCCGGCAGCAGCGCAAGCCGCCGCCACGAGCAGCAGCCGTCCGAATCGTTGTGTCGTTGTTTGCATCGTTGGTCTCACGCGCAGAGGTTTTCGAAAGCGGCGGTATAGATGCGCACGTTCTCTTCGCTTTCCGGGTCGAGGGTGGCGATGAAGCGGCGAGCACGCTCGCGGTAGGACGCGAGGTTCTCGTCGTGCTCCGCAAAGGCCTGCTGCAGCGCACGCCCGCCCTCTTCGCAATCGAAGTCGTGATAGCGGTAGCCGCAATCGCCGATCAGGTGGGAGTTATGGATCAGGGGATAGCCGCCGTAGAGCGCCTCGTAATAGAGGTAGTTCTGGCCGTTCTCCCAGTGATGGCTGATGACCGCGTCCACGTTGAACGCCATCACCTGCCAGGTCGGGAAACGACCCTCGAAAGTGCTCAGCCCGTGGCGAACGATGTCCAGGCTGTTGGCAAAGCCGTTGAAGACCGGGTGGTCCTTCATGTGGAAGGTGTTGTACGCGTAGACGTGTTCGAGCAGGTCGGGGTCGGCGCGGTGCGCGGCCTCGCAGCACAGCAGGGGAATGTGGCTGGTCTTCACCATGCAGATGTTGGGCTCGAACATCGCGACGCGCCAGCGCTTGCGGCCGGGCTGGTAGTCGAAGCGGTGCCCTTCGGGCAATCCGGCAGAGGCGCGGTCCAGCACCAGCGGGCTCCACAGGTGCGGCACCATGCGCACCGGCGCACGAAAGCCACTCGCGAAGTAAGGCACGCAGGTGGCCTCGTATTCGGGGATCGTCCAGATCTCGTCGTAGGGCGCGCCGGTCAGCAAAAGGCCGTGGGGTTTGTCGAACACCATGCGCTCGATGTCGATCACGTAGTCGTTGCCCACGCGCATCGACACGATCTTGCCGCCGCGCTCGCGGAACGCCACCATCCAGTCGCGGCTCAGTTGTGCGCTCATCTCGACCATCACATCGAGCTCTTGTGCCGCTTGCGCCATGTCGATCAACGGCACCGGCGAATCGGACAGGAAGTTCGCATCTTCAGGCGAGCCGTCGCCGCCGCCGGTCACCAGGAAAGCCTGGCTCACGAGGGGCGAGCGCAGCAGCAGCATGACGAAGAACAGGCAGTTCTGGTAGATGCCGTTTTCCCAGAGCGACTGCTCGCCCTTGCGCACGAGGATGGAAACGCCGACTTTCAATTGCTTCATGCCGTCACGCCCACCGGGGTTTTCGCCTGCAGGTCGAGCAGGAGCCGCGCATAGGCTTCGACGTTCGCTGCGTTGAAAGGATCGACGGCATCGAACACCTGCCGTGACCGCTGCCGGTAGTCTTCGAGCCGTGTGTCGTGTTCGCTGGCTGCGATGCGAAGCTGCCGCCCACCTTCGGCCGCCTCGAAGCCGGGGTAGTAATAGCCCGCGCCAAAGCCATGCAGCCAGGGCGAGTTGTGCACCAGCGGGTAGTCGCCGTAGAGAGCATCGAGGTAGCTGTAGTTCTGGTCGTTGGTCCACTGGTGCGACACCACCGCGTCGGCGCTCTGCACCATGAAGCCCACGATGTCGTGCCGGCCCAGGAACAGCGCCTTGTGCTGCTGCACCAGGTCCAGTTGGTTCGCGAAGTACAGCATCGTCGGGTGGTCCTTCATGTGCAGCGTGTTGAGCACGTTCATCATCGCGACGCTGCCCGGCTCGGCGCGGTAGGCCTCGTCGCAGGCCAGCATCGAGATGCTCGAGGTCTTGGCCACCGACACGTTGGGCTCGAAGATCGCCACGCGCAGGCCGGCGCGCACGACGCCCGTTTGCCAGCCGAAGCGATGGCCGAGCTGCGTGACCTCGGCAATGCGCTGCTCCAGGAATTGCGGATGCCACAGGTACGGCACAACGCGCACCGGGCAGCGATGCAGCACGCGCTGGAAGCTTGCGAAGGTCTGGTACTCGGGCAGCAGCCAGATTTCGTCGCAGCGATCGGGGCGGGAGAAAAGACCGGGCTTGTCGAACACAGCCGGCTCGATCAGGGCCGCATAGGGCTGCCCGGCGCAGTAGTACACGACCTTCTTGCCGCGCGCGCGCTGCAGCGCCAGCCATTGCGGATCGAGGGCACCGGCCATCTCGATGATCACGTCCACTTCGTCGGTGGCTTCATGCGCGCGCATCAGCCGCAGCCCCAGGGCGTTCAGGTCGACCTGCGCGGGCATGACCTGCTGGTCGCCCACGTCGATCAGCACCACCGATTGCACGAAGGGCAGTTGCTGGAACAGGCGCGCGAGGAACACGACGTTCTGTCCGAGGCCGTTTTCCCAGATGCTCTGCCCCGCGCGGGTGATGACGGAAATGCCGATGCGCATATGAAATATAGGTCTTGAAAAGCAAGCTGGCTCCCGCGTCCAAGGGGCGCGGGAGCCAGCAGATTACCCGATCCGGTGATCGGGTCAGCGGCAGCAAATGTCGATTACTTCCACTTCCAGCCGATACCGGCGTTGATGCCCCACTCCTTGCCCGTGGTCGACAGGCCCGCGCCCCAGGACATCTTGCCGTCGTCCGACAGCGCCTTGAAGGTCAGCGCCACCGCGCTGTAGCCCTTGTACGAGCCCAGGCCAACACCGACTGTCTTTTCTCCGGGGTACAGCGTTGGCAGATAGGTCCCAGACATCGCGAAGGCCATCGCCGAGCCCGAGTAGGCAATGCGCGCCACCTCACCCACCTGGCTTTGCACCTGGTTGAGCTGCCCGACGTTGACCGCGTCGCCCGGCTGGATGCCTGGTGCCACGTTGCTGATGCGCGTGCCACCCGGTACACCGTTGCCCAGGTTGACCTGGTTGTAGTTGACCGAGCCGTCCGGATTGGTCGCGTACTGGATGCTGCCGGCCTTTGAGGCATTCGACGCTGCCTTCAACTGCGCCACGTTGGTCGCGTCGCTGTCGGCCGAGCCTGCCGCCACGCCCGTGATCTGGCGGAACTGGTTGCTGTTGGCATCGCCCACCGAGACCGCGGCCTGCGTGCTGGTGGTCGCTGCGATGGCGGCCTGCTGGTCTGCCGTCGCATTGCCCGGCACGTAGCCGGCCACGCCCGCAGCCCTGGAGGCCACCGAGTTCGCACCCAGCGCCACACCGCCGCTTTGCGTGACCACCGCGCCGAAGCCGATGGCCGTGCCCTGGGAGACGTTCTGCGCCTTGCTCAGCGGCGTGCCGCCGGCGTCGGCGTTGTCACCGAAGGCCACGCCACCACCGCCTGCACG
Source organism: Variovorax sp. PAMC26660 (assembly GCF_014302995.1). NCBI lineage: Bacteria > Pseudomonadati > Pseudomonadota > Betaproteobacteria > Burkholderiales > Comamonadaceae > Variovorax > Variovorax sp. PAMC26660. The sequence continues at coordinate 4,325,076 of NZ_CP060295.1, read as the reverse complement.
GGAGTCGGCACCGAAGGCCTGCGAGCCGGTGGCAAGCGCCCCCGTACCGATCGCGATGGCATTGGCACCCGTCGCCTGGGCACCGAAGCCGATCGCCACCGCGCCGTCGGCCGTGGCCTTCGCGCCGTTGCCGGCAGCGAAGGAGTTGGCGCCGCTGGCCACCGATTGCGGGCCGATCGCCACCGAATCCTGCCCACTGGCCACGGAATCCGGGGCTGTCGAGTTGGCATGGAAGTACTTCGCACCCTTGGTGTTGATATCGTTGACCGCCGTGCTCAGGCTGCTGACGTTGCTGGTGGCCGTGCTCAGACCAGTGGACAGGCTGCCGATGCCGCTCGTCGCGGTGCTCAGGCCGGTCGAAGTCGAGGTCGACAAGCTGCTGATGCTGCTGGTCGCGGTGCTCAGGCCCGTCGAAGTCGACGTCGACAGGCTGGCGATGCCGCTTGTCGTCGTGCTCAGGGCGGTGGACAGGCTGCCGATGCTGCTCGTCGCCGTGCTCAGACCCGTCGAAGTCGAGGTCGACAAGCTGCTGATGCTGCTCGTTGCCGTGCTCAGGCCAGTCGAGGTCGAAGTCGACAGGCTGCCGATGCTGCTGGTCGCCGTACTCAGGCCAGTCGAGGTCGACGTCGAAAGGCTGCCAATGCTGCTCGTCGCCGTGCTCAGGCCAGTCGACGTCGAGGTCGACAGGCTGCTGATGCTGCTCGTTGCGGTGCTCAGGCCAGTCGAGGTCGACGTCGACAGGCTGCTGATGCTGCTCGTCGCCGTGCTCAGACCGGTCGAGGTTGACGTCGAAAGGCTGCCGATGCTGCTGGTCGCCGTGCTCAGACCGGTCGACGTCGAGGTCGACAGGCTGCTGATGCTGCTCGTTGCCGTGCTCAAGCCGGTCGAAGTCGAGGTCGACAAGCTGCCGATGCTGCTGGTCGCGGTGCTCAGACCCGTCGAGGTCGACGTCGACAGGCTGCTGATACTGCTCGTTGCCGTGCTCAGGCCAGTGGAAGTGGACGTCGACAGGCTGCCGATGCTGCTAGTCGCCGTGCTCAGACCCGTCGAGGTCGACGTCGACAGGCTGCTGATGCTGCTGGTCGCCGTGCTCAGACCGGTCGAGGTCGACGTCGACAGGCTGCTGATGCTGCTGGTCGCCGTGCTCAGACCAGTGGATGTCGAAGTCGAGAGGCTGCCGATGCTGCTGGTTGCCGTGCTCAGGCCTGTCGATGTCGAGGTCGACAGGCTGCTGATGCTGCTCGTTGCCGTGCTCAAGCCGGTCGAAGTCGAGGTCGACAAGCTGCCGATGCTGCTGGTCGCGGTGCTCAGACCCGTCGAGGTCGACGTCGACAGGCTGCTGATACTGCTCGTTGCCGTGCTCAGACCCGTCGAGGTCGAGGTCGACAGGCTACCGATGCTGCTAGTCGCTGTGCTCAGGCCGGTCGAGGTCGACGTCGAAAGGCTGCTGATACTGCTCGTTGCCGTGCTCAGGCCAGTCGACGTCGAGGTCGACAAGCTGCTGATGCTGCTCGTTGCCGTGCTCAGACCCGTCGAAGTCGAGGTCGACAAGCTGCTGATGCTGCTCGTTGCCGTGCTCAGGCCAGTCGAGGTCGAAGTCGACAGGCTGCCGATGCTGCTGGTCGCCGTACTCAGGCCAGTCGAGGTCGACGTCGAAAGGCTGCCAATGCTGCTCGTCGCCGTGCTCAGGCCCGTCGAGGTCGAAGTCGAGAGGCTACCAATGCTGCTGGTTGCCGTGCTCAGGCCAGTCGATGTCGAGGTCGACAGGCTGCTGATGCTGCTGGTCGCGGTGCTCAGACCCGTCGAGGTCGACGTCGACAGGCTGCTGATACTGCTCGTTGCCGTGCTCAGACCGGTCGACGTCGAGGTCGACAGGCTGCTGATGCTGCTCGTTGCCGTGCTCAGACCAGTGGAAGTGGACGTCGAAAGGCTGCTGATGCTGCTCGTCGCTGTGCTCAGGCCCGTCGAGGTCGACGTCGACAGGCTACCAATGCTGCTCGTCGCCGTGCTCAGACCAGTGGATGTCGAAGTCGAGAGGCTGCCGATGCTGCTGGTCGCGGTGCTCAGACCCGTCGAGGTCGACGTCGACAGGCTGCTGATACTGCTCGTTGCCGTGCTCAGGCCAGTCGACGTCGAGGTCGACAAGCTGCTGATGCTGCTCGTTGCCGTGCTCAAGCCGGTCGAAGTCGAGGTCGACAGGCTGCCGATGCTGCTCGTCGCCGTGCTCAGGCCAGTGGAAGTGGACGTCGACAGGCTACCGATGCTGCTCGTCGCCGTGCTCAGGCCAGTCGAGGTCGAGGTCGACAGGCTGCTGATGCTGCTCGTCGCCGTGCTCAGACCCGTCGAAGTCGACGTCGACAGGCTGCCGATGCTGCTGGTTGCCGTGCTCAGGCCCGTCGAGGTCGAAGTCGAGAGGCTACCAATGCTGCTGGTTGCCGTGCTCAGGCCAGTCGAGGTCGAGGTCGACAGGCTGCTGATGCTGCTGGTCGCGGTGCTCAGACCCGTCGAGGTCGAAGTCGAGAGGCTACCAATGCTGCTGGTTGCCGTGCTCAGACCGGTCGAAGTCGAGGTCGACAAGCTGCTGATGCTGCTCGTTGCCGTGCTCAGACCGGTCGAAGTCGAGGTCGACAGGCTACCGATGCTGCTCGTCGCCGTGCTCAGACCGGTCGAGGTCGACGTCGACAGGCTACCGATGCTGCTCGTCGCCGTGCTCAGACCGGTCGAAGTCGAGGTCGACAAGCTGCTGATGCTGCTCGTTGCCGTGCTCAGACCAGTGGATGTCGAAGTCGAAAGGCTGTCGATGCTGCTCGTCGCCGTGCTCAGACCCGTCGAAGTTGACGTCGACAAGCTGGCAACGCTGCTGTTGGTGGTGCTCAGGCCGGTGGACAGGCTCAAGATCCCACTGGAGAACGTCGTCGACAGCGAGGTCAACTGGCTGTAGTTCACCGCGTCGGTCGGGTTCACACCTGGCGCAACGTTCGTGAGAACTACCGGCGTGGTCGCCCCGACACCGCCCAGGGTCACCTTCGTGTGGGATGCGTCGTCGTACTGCACCGAGTTGGCAAGTCCGGTCGACAAGCTACCGATGCTGCTGTTTGCGGTGCTCAGGCCCGTGGACAGGCTGCCGATGCCACTCGTCGCGGTGCTCAGGCCGGTCGAGGTCGACGTCGACAAGCTGCCAATGCTGCTGGTCGCCGTGCTCAGGCCAGTGGACGTCGAAGTCGACAGGCTGCTGATCCCGGTCGAAGCCGAGGTCGACAGGCTGTTGATGCTGCTCGTCGCGGTGCTCAAGCCAGTCGAGGTGGAAGTCGACAAGCTGGCGACACTGCTGTTGGTCGTGCTCAGGCCAGTGGACGTCGAGGTCGACAGGCTGCTGATCCCAGTGGAAGCCGAAGTCGACAGGCTACCAATGCTGCTCGTCGCCGTGCTCAGGCCGGTCGAAGTCGACGTCGACAAGCTGCCAATGCTGCTGGTCGCCGTGCTCAGGCCAGTCGACGTCGAAGTCGACAGGCTGCTGATCCCGGTGGAAGCCGAGGTCGACAGGCTGCTGATGCTGCTGGTCGCCGTGCTCAGACCGGTCGAAGTTGACGTCGACAAGCTGCCAATGCTGCTGGTCGCCGTGCTCAGGCCCGTCGAGGTCGAAGTCGACAGGCTGCTGATCCCGGTCGAAGCCGAAGTCGACAGGCTGCTGATCCCGGTCGAAGCCGAAGTCGACAGGCTGCTGATGCTGCTCGTCGCGGTGCTCAGGCCGGTCGAGGTCGACGTCGACAGGCTGCTGATCCCAGTGGAAGCCGAGGTCGACAGGCTACCAATGCTGCTCGTCGCAGTGCTCAGACCGGTCGAAGTCGACGTCGACAAGCTGCCAATGCTGCTGGTCGCCGTGCTCAGGCCAGTGGACGTCGAAGTCGACAAGCTCGCAACGCTGCTGTTGGTCGTGCTCAGACCTGTGGACAGGCTTGTGATGCCGCTCGCGGACGTGCTCAAGCCGGTCGAAAGACTGCTGACGGTGCTGTTGGTCGTGCTCAGCCCCGTCGAAAGACTGCTGATGCTGCTCGTCGCCGTGCTCAGACCGGTCGAAGTTGACGTCGACAAGCTGCCGATGCTGCTGGTCGCCGTGCTCAGGCCAGTGGACGTCGAGGTCGACAGGCTGCTGATCCCGGTGGATGTCGAAGTCGACAGACTGCTGATGCTGCTCGTCGCCGTGCTCAGACCGGTCGAAGTCGACGTCGACAAGCTGCCAATGCTGCTGGTCGCCGTGCTCAGGCCAGTGGACGTCGAAGTCGACAGGCTGCTGATCCCGGTGGATGTCGAAGTCGACAGACTGCTGATGCTGCTCGTCGCCGTGCTCAGACCGGTCGAGGTCGACGTCGACAAGCTGGCGACGCTGCTGTTCGTCGTACTCAGGCCCGTGGACGTCGAAGTCGACAGGCTCCCGATGCTGCTGGTTGCCGTACTCAGGCCAGTCGAGGTCGAAGTCGACAGGCTGCCGATACGGCTTGTCGCGGTGCTCAGGCCCGTGGAAGTCGAAGTCGACAGACTGTTGATGCCGCTCGTCGCCGTGCTCAGGCCGGTTGAAGTCGAAGTTGACAGGCTACCGATGCTGCTCGTCGCGGTGCTCAGGCCGGTCGACGCGGACGTCGACAGGGCGTTGAGCTGACTGACATTGACTGCATCGGTGAGTGCAGTGCCCGCAGCAAGACTGTTGATCTGCTGGCCGGACATGTTGAGGGTGCCCGTGATGGTTGTCGGTCCCTGAATGAGGACGCTGACGCCCTTCAGCGTCAGTTGTCCACCCAAGGAGCCATAAACCGCAGCCGTCGCCGACGAAAAACCGTTCCCGCCTGTATCGCTCGCGGAGTTTCCGAGGAAGAAAGACAGGGTTGGATTACCCGTGCAACTGATGCTTTGGGTAGTCCCCTTGGGGCCAGCGCCAAAGTTGTTAGTGTTAGTACTCGGGCTTTGCGGCTGGCACAGGGTCAATCCCCCGTTCCCCAGCGTCTGAGCCTGGACCTCGCCACCCATGAACACAGCCGGAAGACCAAGCACGACGCTGGCCACCAACCTCAGCGCAAACCCAGGAACCGTGGCCAAGCCACCGGCTTCGGGCCCGTCAGCAAGGCGCACATTGCTACTGCGCTTGCCGCGAGCCGAAGCGATTTCAGCGATGGCCACCCATGCGCCCAGGGCTTCGTTCCATACGCTTCTGTAAGACTTATTCATTTGTTCAACTCAGTTCACGGTAGAGGCAGCCAGGTACAGATCGGCAAGAAACGCGACTTCCCTGGCTCAGAATCCGTCGCGAAAGACATCCGCCACGCGGCGGTCATTTGCAAGAACGATGGAATGTACAGAGCTGTTTACATTCATGGCGCAATGCAACATCAGGGAATATTTGACCGGATGATTTAGTTCACAAAAATTAAATAAGAGTGTGTAGATCGTTTCCGGCGAGTTGTTGTCGGACCACGAAAGAGCGTCGCCACCTAGAATCCCGACAGACTTGAAAGCGGGCATTTGTCACGCAAAATCACCAGTAAAGTCGCCTTTGCCATGCTTTTCACCTCTTATTCGTCGATTGGCAGAATCTCTCCCTGTGCATATGCCGAGAGTGAAAGTGCTTAAATTCAGGTAATTAGTCACAAAACAATCAATGAATTGCTCGCCCAGAAAAGGCTTTTTCTTCGCCTTCGGTATTAATTAACATTCTGGAAACCAATTAAAAATGCCTTCCTCCACCAGGCTCCGCATTGGCATCACCATTGGCCTGCATCACGAGGCCGAGACGCTGTGGAACAACGGCATCAAGCAGAACGCCGTGTTCCTGGCGGAAGCACTGAAGCACTGCCCGGGCGTCGCGTCGGTCGTGCTGGTCAACACCACGGCCATCCCCATCACCGCCGCCCTGCCCTGGGACCAGGCACGCTGGCCCACCGTGACCTTCGAGGCGGCCAAGGACAGCGTGGACGTGCTGATCGAGCTCGGCGGCCAGGTCGATCCGGTGCAAACCGATTACCTGAAGCGCCGCGGCGCGCGGCTGGTGTCGTACTGCTGCGGCTTCGAGTACGTGCATGCCATGGAGTCGATGCTGTTCAACAGGCCGCTCTGGGGACAGAACCTGTTCATCAACCAGCGCTATGACGACATCTGGATGGTTCCGCAGGTGGCCCATATCAGCCAGCCCTACTTCGAGGTGCTGCGTCGCGCCGAGGCGCGCGCCGTGCCTTTCGTGTGGAGCCCGGTGTTTCTCGACGAGCGCACCCGCGCGCTGCCTGACGCCGGCGTTTACCAGCCGCGCAGCGGGCCGCGCCGGCTCAGCGTGATGGAGCCGAACATCAACGTGGTGAAGTTCTGCCTCTACCCGATCCTGATTGCCGAACTGTCTTACCGCGCACGGCCCGACGCCATTGCACTGCTGCAGGTCACCAACGCAGAGCGGCTGGCCAAGGAGAACATGGAGTTCATCACGCTGATGAACCAGCTCGACCTGGTCCGCCAGCACAAGGCGGTGTTCCTGGGCCGGCACGAAACGCCGGTGTTCCTGGCGCAGAACACCGATATCGTGGTTTCACACCAATGGGAGAACCCGCTCAACTACTTCTACCTGGAGACCTGCTGGCAGGGCTACCCGCTGGTGCACAACGCGCACCTGTGCGCGGACCTCGGCTACTACTATCAGGACAACGACGTGGCCGCAGGCAGTGCCCGTGTGCTCGAAGCCATCGACACGCACGATGCACAGGCCCTTGCTTACCGCGAGCGGCAACGCAACCTGATCGACCGCTACCTGCCCGGCAACGCGGCGGCCACCGAGGTCTACAACACCCTGCTGCTCGGACTGATGCAGCGCCCAGCCACATGAGCGAAGCCCTGCATGCTTGATCCCTCAGAACTGCGCAGATTCTTCCCCGTTGTCGTCTCGCCCAGCCATGACGGCAAGTTCTTCCAGAACTACGTGCTGTCGATGCTGAACCTCACCATCGAAGCCGAGCGTGCCGGCATGCGGCTGCAAGTGCTGCTCCACCAGGGAGAGAGCCTGGTGACGCGCGCACGAAACAACTGCGTGGCCCAGTTTCTGGCCAATCCGCACTGGACGCACCTGTTCTGGATCGACGCCGACATCGGCTTTTCGGCGCAAGCGGCCTTCCGGCTGCTGCTGTCGGGCTACGACATTGCTGCCGGCGTCTACCCGCTCAAGCGCGAGAACTGGCCCAGCGAAGGTGTGGCTGCGGGCACGACACAGCAGCAGTTCGAAGCCACGTTCACGCGCTATACCGTCAACGCCAAGGCCTCGGAAGCCACCTCGCGGGTCGAACTCGACATCCAGCCCGACGGCTTCATGAAAATGGACGAAGCACCGACCGGCTTCATGGTGATCAAGCGTGCGGTGTTCGAGCGGCTGATGGCCAGCTATCCCGACCTCAGCTACGTGCCCGACAGCATCGGCGAAGCGAACCTCGGGCTGCACTACCGCTTTTTCGACGTGATGGTCGATCCGGTGACGCGGCGCTACCTGTCCGAAGACTACGGCTTCTGCCGCCTGTGGTCGGGGCTGGGCGAGTCGATCTACATCGATGCCAACTCCAACCTCTCGCACCAGGGCGCCAAGCTGTATCGCGGCGACTTCGCCAACTCGTTGCTGACTGCGTTGCCCTATGCGGTCGGCGGCCCCGCTGGCGCCGCCATGGTGCTCACAGGCCGGGAGAATCTGAAGCCGAACGCTCCGCCCCCTTGAGCCCCCGCGAGGGCAGCGCCCACAAAAAAGCCCCGCCTGAGCGGGGCTTTTTGCTTGGTGCGATCTGAAGAAGATCAGGCCGCGACCGTATCCGCCACAGCCTTGTAGTCGTCGATCTTGTCGAAGTTCAGGTACTGGTAGATCTGCGCGCTGGACGCATCGAGCACACCCGTTGCTGCCATGTACTCTTCCCGGGTCGGAATGCGACCGAGGCGCGAACAGATGGCGGCGAGTTCGGCCGAGCCGAGGTACACATTCGTGTTCTTGCCCAGGCGGTTCGGGAAGTTGCGGGTGCTGGTCGACATCACCGTTGCGCCTTCCCGCACTTGCGCCTGGTTGCCCATGCACAGCGAGCACCCCGGCATTTCGGTGCGGGCACCGGCATTGCCGAACACGCCGTAATGGCCTTCTTCAGTCAGTTGCTGCGCGTCCATCTTCGTGGGCGGCGCGATCCACAGCTTGACCGGAATGTCGCGCTTGCCTTCGAGCAGCTTCGACGCGGCACGGAAGTGACCGATATTGGTCATGCACGAGCCGATGAACACTTCATCGATCACGGCACCGGCCACGTCGCTCAGCGTCTTCACGTCGTCCGGATCGTTCGGGCAGGCCACGATGGGTTCGTGGATCTCGGCCAGGTCGATTTCGATGACGGCGGCGTAGTCGGCGTCCGCATCGCCCTTGAGCAATTGCGGGTCCTTGAGCCAGGCCTCTTGCGCAGCGATGCGGCGCGCCAGCGTGCGGGCATCGGCATAGCCTTCGGCAATCATCCACTTCATCAGCGTGATGTTGCTGTTGATGTATTCGATGATCGGTTCCTTGTTCAGGTGCACCGTGCAGCCAGCGGCCGAGCGCTCTGCGGACGCATCGCTCAGCTCGAAGGCTTGTTCGACCTTCAGGTCGGGCAGGCCTTCGATTTCGAGGATGCGGCCCGAGAAGATGTTCTTCTTGCCTTGCTTGGCCACGGTCAGCAGACCCGACTTGATGGCGTACAGCGGAATCGCGTTGACCAAGTCGCGCAGCGTGACGCCGGGCTGCATCTTGCCCTTGAAGCGCACGAGCACCGATTCAGGCATGTCCAACGGCATCACGCCGGTGGCGGCCGCGAAGGCCACGAGGCCCGAGCCGGCCGGGAAGCTGATGCCGATGGGGAAGCGGGTGTGGCTGTCGCCACCGGTGCCGACGGTGTCGGGCGTCAGCAGGCGATTGAGCCAGGAATGGATCACGCCGTCGCCCGGACGCAGCGAAACACCGCCGCGGTTGGCCATGAACTCGGGGAGTTCGTGGTGCATCTTGACGTCGACCTTCTTCGGGTACGCCGCCGTGTGGCAGAACGACTGCATCACGAGGTCGGCCGAGAAGCCCAGGCAAGCCAGGTCCTTCAGCTCGTCGCGCGTCATCGGGCCGGTGGTGTCCTGCGAGCCGACCGAGGTCATCTTGGGTTCGCAGTAGGTACCCGGACGCACGCCGGTGCCTTCGGGCAGGCCGCATGCGCGGCCGACCATCTTCTGTGCGAGCGAGAAGCCCTTCTTGGTGTCGACCGGGCTGGTCGGCAGGCGGAACAGCGTCGAGACGGGCAGGCCCAGTGCTTCGCGCGCCTTGGTCGTGAGGCCACGGCCGATGATCAGCGGAATGCGGCCGCCGGCGCGCACTTCGTCGAACAGCACGTCGCTCTTGACCTGGAATTCGGCGATGACCTTGCCGTCCTTCAGGGCCTTGCCTTCGTAGGGACGCAGCTCGACCACGTCGCCCATGTTCATCTGCGCCACGTCGAGCTCGATGGGCAGTGCGCCCGAGTCTTCCATCGTGTTGTAGAAGATGGGAGCGATCTTGCCGCCGAGGCAGACGCCGCCGAAACGCTTGTTCGGCACGAAGGGAATGTCTTCGCCGGTGAACCACAGCACCGAGTTGGTGGCGCTCTTGCGCGACGAACCCGTGCCGACCACGTCGCCGGCATAGGCCACGAGGTGGCCGCGCGCGCGCAGGTCTTCGATGAACTTCACCGGGCCGCGCTTGCCGTCTTCTTCGGGAACGATGCCGGGGCGTGCGTTCTTGTGCATCGCCAGGGCGTGCATCGGAATGTCGGGACGCGTGGTGGCGTCGGGTGCGGGCGACAGGTCGTCGGTGTTGATTTCGCCAGCCACCTTGAAGATGCTGACGGTGATGCTTTGCGGCACTTCGGGACGGCTGGTGAACCACTCGGCATCGGCCCAGCTTTGCAGCACTCCCTTGGCGTGGACGTTGCCCTTGTCGGCCTTTTCCTTGACGTCGTGGAACTGGTCGAACATCAACAGGGTTTTCTTCAGGCCCTCGGCCGCCACGGCACCGACTTCGGCGTCGTCGAGCAGGTCGATCATGGGGCTGATGTTGTAGCCGCCGAGCATGGTGCCGAGCAGTTCGGTCGCGCGGGCGCGCGAAATGAACTCGCTCTTTTCGGTGCCATGGGCCACGGCCGCGAGGTAGCTCGCCTTGACCTTGGCCGCGTCATCGACGCCGGCGGGCACACGGTAGGTGAGCAGATCGAGCAGGAAGGCACCGTCCTTGGCATTCGCGCTCTTGAGGAGCTCGATTGCTTCGGCGGTTTGCTTCGCGCTCAAAGGCAGCGGCGGGATACCGAGCGCGGCGCGTTCGGCAACATGGTCAACGTAGGCTTGCAACATCTTCTTTTCTCCGGAAACTGGGCTGGCGGGCGTGCAACGCGGCAAGCAAGAGCCGCGCCGCACCCCTTCGTTCGGTACGCTTACTTCTTGGCCGCGTCGGCACCTTCGAAAAGGGCCTTCGGCGGGTTCTTCTTCATTTCTTCGGCAAACGCGACCTGAGCGGCGGTCTGGCATTCGTCAGCGATGCGCAGGCCAGCCTTCTGGTTCATCAGCATCGACTTGTTGCCCAATTGCAGCCACATGGCGCCTGCACGCGGGTCTTCGAGGCGAATGGCACCGGTGCGGCTTTCGACCGGGTGCATGCGGTACTTCAGGCCCTTGGTGGTCACGGTGAAGAAGCCGGGCTTCTTCTCGTCGGGCGTGACGGTCACGTCGGCACCGAGTTCGCACTGGGCCTTGCCGACGGACACGCGCTGGGCCACGGCCAGGTCGGCTTCGTTGAGCGTCACATCGGTGTCGGTGTTGATCGGCGTGACTTCCTCGACGGCCTTGGCCGCGCGGCGGGTGACCTGGTGCTTCTTGGCGGGTGCCTTGGCCGCGGTGGTCTTGGCGGCGGGCTTGGCCGCCGGCTTGGCTGCGTCCTGGGCCATCGCGGCCAGCGGGAGTGCCAGAGCAACAGCGGCGATCAGGGCAATTTTCTTCATGTGTGGGTTTCCTTGAGGCTGGGTTCGGTGAGTTTCAGGAGGCCGCGAATGCAAACCAGGCTTTCGCCTCGGGGGGCAACGCGCGCCCTGTTGCGTGGGCACGCGTCAGAACCTGCCAGAAATGGCGGTAGCTCGCGCGGTCGTGCAATGTGCCATCAATTTGTGTCGGAGCCCAATCCCCATCTGCGGCTTTTGCAATGATTTGTGTGGCAATTTGAATCTGTGCCTCATCCGGCGCGAAGGCCTCGAGGATGGGACGGATCTGGTTCGGATGGATGCTCCACATGCGCGTGTAGCCGAATTCGGTGGCCGCCTTGCGGGCCGCAGTGCGCATTGCGTCAGTGTTGTTGAACTCGGTCACCACGCAGTGCGAAGGCACCTTGCCGTAGGCGTGCGCCGCCGAGGCGATGGCCAGCTTGGCACGCACCACCAGCGGATGGGTGAACTGCCCGGCAGCGCCCATGCCGTCGGCGGGAATGGCACCGGCATGCGCCGACACGAAATCCATCAGGCCGAAGCTCAGCGATTGCACGCGCGGATGCGCGGCGATCTCGAAGGCGTTGTGCACGGCGAGCGGCGATTCGATCAGCACGTGCAGCGGCAGCGCATCGGCATCCGCCGCTTCGAGCGCCGCAACAGCCTGCAACACATCGGCCACCGATTCGACCTTGGGCACCATCAGGTGGCTGAGGCGATGGCCGGCGCGCCCGGCAATGGTGACCAGGTCGCCGGCGAATGCCGGGTGGTCGACCGGGTGCACGCGCACGCCGACGCGCATGCCGGGTTTGGCAGCCAGCGCGAGTTCGGTGACGAGGGCGGCATGCTCGGCCTCGCCGCCCACCGGCGCGCCGTCTTCGCAATCGAGGGTGACGTCGAACACACAGGCGCCGAACTCTTCGGCCATCTCGGCCTGCAGCGCCAGGCTTTTCCTCATGCGGGCTTCGACGCCGCTGTAGTGGTCGCACACGGGCAGGGTCACAGCCCCGGCCTGCGCGCCGAGCAGCACTTCACCCGGATGGACTGCTTTGGTCATGCTTTCTTTTGCGCCACGATGAACATGCGCGGGAAAGCGAGCAGCCGCTTGCCATCGGCGCGGGCCGGATAGGCCTCGTCGACGCGACGTTCGTATTCGGCCAGGTAGCTCGCCTGCAGGTCGGGCGGCAGCCGATCAACAAAGGGCTTCAGGCCCGTACCACGCACCCATTCGACGATGGCCGCGGCATTCGCCATCGGGTGCTGGTAGATCGTGTGCCAGACGTCGACGTGGACCGCGCGCGTCGCCAGCAGGTCGTAGTAACCGCCCAGGCCGAACAACTGCGTGCGCAGCTTGTCGGCGTCGCCAATGGGCTCGGCCCAGGGCGCTTCGGCCGCCACCGCACGCATCAGGCGGTGCGTGGGTTCCTGGCGGTTGTCGGGCATCTGGACGGCGAGCACGCCGCCCGGGGCCAGCGCATCGAACAGGCGCGGAATCAGCTTTTCGTGATCCGGCACCCATTGCAAGGACGCGTTGGCGTAAATGAGGTCGGGCGCTTCTTGCGGCGCCCAGGTCGCGATGTCGCTCAACTCGAAGCGCGCCTGCGGCAGGCGCTCGCGCGCGCTGACCAGCATGGCTTCGGAGTTGTCGGTCCCGAGGGCTTGCGCCTTCGGAAACCGATGGACCAGCAGCTCGGTGGAATTGCCCGGCCCACAACCGAGGTCGACCACGCGGGCGGCCTCGCTCAGTGGCACCCGCGCCAGGAGTTCCTGTGCGGGTCGGGTGCGCTCGTCCTCGTAGCGACGGTAGAGCGCGGGATTCCAGTCGAGCATGCCGGCGGGTCTTGCTTAGATCAGGTGAGCAACGCCGGCTTGTTCGCCTTGCAGCTCTTCCAGGGTCTTGTTGATGCGTTCCTGGCTGAATGCGTCGATTTCGAGGCCTTCGACCAGCTCGTACTCACCGTTTTCGCAGGTGACCGGGAAGCCGAACATCGTGTCCTTCGGAATGCCGTACTGGCCGTCCGACGGGATGCCCATGGTGACCCACTTGCCGTTGGTGCCCAGGGCCCAGTCGCGCATGTGGTCGATGGCAGCGTTGGCGGCCGAGGCAGCCGACGACAGGCCGCGTGCTTCGATGATGGCGGCGCCGCGCTTGCCGACGGTCGGCAGGAAGGTGTTGGCGTTCCATTCCTGGTCGTTGATCATCTTGGCGACGCTTTCGCCGTTGATGGTGGCGAAGCGGTAGTCGGCGTACATCGTGGGCGAGTGGTTGCCCCAGACGGTGAGCTTTTCAATGTCGGCCACGGCCTTGCCGGTCTTGGCAGCGATCTGGCTGGCAGCGCGGTTGTGGTCCAGGCGCAGCATGGCGGTGAAGTTCTTGCGCGGCAGGTCCGGCGCGCTCTTCATGGCGATGTAGGCATTGGTGTTGGCGGGGTTGCCGACCACCAGCACCTTGACGTTGCGGCTGGCAACGGCGTTCAGTGCCTTGCCTTGTGCCGTGAAGATGGCGCCGTTGACGGCCAGCAGTTCGGCACGTTCCATGCCGGGGCCGCGGGGGCGCGAGCCAACCAGCAGTGCGTAGTCGGCGTCCTTGAAGGCGGTCATCGGGTCGCCGTGGGCTTCCATGCCGGCCAGCAGCGGGAAGGCGCAGTCGTCGAGTTCCATCATCACACCTTTGAGCGCCTTCTGGGCCTTCTCGTCGGGGATTTCGAGCAGTTGCAGGATGACCGGCTGGTCTTTGCCGAGCATTTCGCCGGAAGCGATACGGAACAACAGGGCGTAACCGATTTGACCGGCGGCACCGGTGACGGCAACGCGGACGGGCTTTTTGCTCATGGGAAGACTCCAGAAGGTGATGAAACGGTGTCGGCGCGCTCGTGGTGCGCCAATGGTCCAGCGGGGGGATTACCTTCCCGCGGCGCGGGACCGGCCAGCATTTTAAGCCGATTCAATGAGCCTCGTCTTATGTCTTATATAAGATATCCTCGGAGACCCCGCCACGGCGCACCCCACCGCTGCCATGAACACGCCCACAGCCCTCGACGAGCCCGCCACGCCGTCCTTCAGTCCGCTCTACCAGCAGATCAAGACCTTGATCCTGCAGAGCCTGCAGGCGGGTGAATGGAAGCCGGGCGAGCCCATCCCGAGCGAGATGGACCTGGCCGCGCGCTACCGGGTGAGCCAGGGCACGGTGCGCAAGGCCATCGACGAGCTTGCCGCCGAAAACCTCGTGGTGCGACGCCAGGGCAAGGGCACCTTCGTCGCCACGCATGCCGAGCAGCATGTGCAGTACCGCTTTCTCAAACTCGTGCCCGATGCGGGCGATGCGAACACCGACGGCCCGGCCGTGCGCACCATCGTCGACTGCAAGCGACAGCGCGCTTCGGCCGATGTGGCGCGCGCCCTCGGCTTGCGCACGGGCGACGCGGTGCTGCAGGTTCGGCGCGTGCTCGCATACGGCGGCGTGCCGACCATCCTGGAAGACCTCTGGCTGCCCGGCACCCCCTTCAAGGGCCTCACGGCCGAGCGGCTGCGTGCCTGGCCCGGCCCGATGTACGCGCTGTTCGAGACTGAATTCGGCGTGCGCATGGTCCGCGCCGAAGAAAAAATTCGCGCCGTGTTGCCCGATGCCGAACAGGCCGAACTGCTCGCCGTGGCGCCGCAGATGCCCCTGCTGAGTGTGGAACGCGTTGCGCACACCTACCATGACATGCCCATGGAGTTGCGCCGCGGGCTCTATCGCACCGACACGCACCACTACAGAAATCAGCTGGGCTGACCCCGATGCAGACGAAGGTCGAATTCCATTGCGCGAATGTGCGCACACAACGCGCGCGATGGGCTACGAAGTCAATAGCATCCGACTGCAGCGGTGCGTTGACGCGAGCGCGTCCGCAGCACGATGGTGCATTGCAATAGAATTTTGCGTTGTTTGCATTTCCGCATAAGAAACAAAAGCGTTCGCTCTCAGAACAAGCCACCAAGCCACGAAAGCCCTCCCCCCATGACAGAGCTTGCAACTCCACCCCGGCCGCCACGTCGCGAATTTCGCAACATCAACCTCATCACCGATCTCCCGACCTACCGGTTGCCGCCGGCTGGCATCGTGTCGATCCTGCATCGCGTCAGCGGCGTGATCATGTTCCTGCTGCTGCCGTTCATCATCTGGATGTTCGACACGTCGCTGTCATCTGATTACTCGTTCGCCAAATTCAAGGCCGCCTTCAATACCGGCATCGGCTTCGCTCCGGGCTGGTTCTTCAAGCTGGTTGCGCTGGCACTAATCTGGGCCTACCTGCACCACTTCATCGCTGGCCTGCGTCACCTCTGGATGGACGTGAGCCACGCAGCAGTGACAAAGGAATTCGGCCACACCTCGGCCGTGGCCACGCTGGCCCTGAGCGTCCTGCTCACCCTGGTGCTCGGCGCCAAGCTGTTCGGCCTGTACTGAAAAGGAGCCCACCATGTCTGTGAATTACGGCTCCAAGCGCATCGTTGTCGGCGCACATTACGGTTTGCGCGACTGGCTCAGCCAGCGCATCACGGGCGGCCTGATGGCGCTCTTCACGATCATCCTGCTCGCACAGCTGATCTTCTCGCGTGGCCCGATCGGCTACGACCTCTGGGCCGGCATCTTCGCCGCGCAGTGGATGAAGGTGCTGACCTTCTCCGTGATCGTCGCCCTGCTCTATCACGTGTGGGTCGGCATGCGCGACGTGTGGATGGACTACGTCCAGCCCGTCGGCATTCGCCTCGCCCTGCAAATTTTCACCATCGTCTGGCTTGTCGGTTGTGCGGGTTGGGCCATTCAAGTGCTTTGGAAGATCTGACCCCACCATGACCTACACAAAAGAACAAATCACCAAGCGCAAGTTCGACGTCGTGATCGTCGGCGCCGGCGGCTCCGGCATGCGCGCATCGCTGCAACTCGCACGTGCCGGCCTCAATGTGGCCGTGCTCTCCAAGGTGTTCCCGACCCGTTCGCACACCGTCGCGGCTCAAGGTGGCGTGGGCGCTTCGCTCGGCAACATGAGCGAAGACAACTGGCACTACCACTTCTACGACACGATCAAGGGTTCCGACTGGCTCGGCGACCAGGACGCAATCGAGTTCATGTGCCGCGAAGCACCGAAGGTCGTGTACGAGCTCGAACACTTCGGCATGCCGTTCGACCGCAACCCCGATGGCACCATCTACCAGCGTCCGTTCGGCGGCCACACGGCCAACTACGGCGAGAAGCCCGTGCAGCGCGCCTGCGCCGCGGCCGACCGCACCGGCCATGCGATGCTGCACACGCTCTACCAAAAGAACGTCGAAGCCCGCACCCAGTTTTTTGTCGAATGGATGGCGCTCGACCTCATCCGTGACGACGAAGGCGACGTGGTCGGCGTGACCGCCCTCGAGATGGAAACCGGCGACCTGCACATCCTGCAGGCCAAGACCGTGCTGCTGGCCACCGGCGGTGCGGGCCGCATCTTCGGCGCGTCCACCAACGCCTTCATCAACACCGGCGACGGCCTGGGCATGGCCGCGCGCTCGGGCATCCCGCTGCAGGACATGGAGTTCTGGCAGTTCCACCCGACCGGCGTGGCCGGCGCGGGCGTGCTGCTGACCGAAGGCTGCCGCGGCGAAGGCGCCATCCTGCTCAACAGCAACGGCGAACGCTTCATGGAGCGCTACGCGCCCACGCTGAAGGACCTGGCACCGCGCGACTTCGTGTCGCGTTCGATGGACCAGGAAATCAAGGAAGGCCGTGGCTGTGGTCCCAACAAGGACTACATCCACATGAAGCTGGACCACCTCGGGGCCGACACCATCCACAAGCGGCTGCCTTCGGTCTACGAGATCGGCATCAACTTCGCCAACGTCGACGTCACCAAGGAACCGATTCCGGTGGTGCCGACCATCCACTACCAGATGGGCGGCATCCCGACCAACATCAACGGCCAGGTCGTCATCCAGAAGGGTGAAGACAACAGCGCCGTGGTGAACGGCCTCTACGCCGTGGGCGAATGCTCCTGCGTGAGCGTGCACGGCGCCAACCGCCTGGGCACCAACTCGCTGCTCGACCTGCTGGTGTTCGGCCGCGCGGCGGGCAACCACATCGTCCAGTTCAACGACAAGCTCAAGGAACACAAGGCGCTGCCGACCAACGCTGCCGACCGCACGCTGCAACGCCTGAACGAACTCGAAGACAGCACCGCCGGCGAATACGCGCAGGACGTGGCCGGCGAGATCCGCGCCGTCATGCAGCAGCACGCCGCCGTGTTCCGCAAGCAGGCCTCGATGGACGAAGGCGTGGTCAAGATCGCCGCCGTGCGCGAGCGCGTCAAGGCGATCGGCCTGAAGGACAAGTCCAAGGTGTTCAACACCGCCCGCATCGAAGCGCTGGAAGTCGACAACCTGATCGAAGTGGCGCAGGCCACCATGGTCTCTGCCGCCGCCCGCAAGGAGTGCCGCGGCGCCCACACGGTGGAAGACTACGAGCGCCCCTCGGACGACCCGGTCGCACCGCTGGGCCGCGACGACGCCAACTGGATGAAGCACACGCTCTGGTACAGCCAGGACAACCGCCTCTCGTACAAGCCGGTCAAGCTGCAACCCCTGACGGTCGCATCGGTGCCCCCGAAGGTCCGGACATTCTAAAAATTAGGAACATACGATGAAGCGCACATTCCAGATCTACCGCTACGACCCGGACAAGGACGCCAAGCCTTACATGCAGACGATCGAGGTCGAACTCGACGGCCACGAACGCATGCTGCTCGACGCCCTGATGAAGCTCAAGGCGCAAGACCCGACGCTGTCGTTCCGCCGCTCGTGCCGCGAAGGCGTCTGCGGTTCCGACGCGATGAACATCAACGGCAAGAACGGTCTGGCCTGCCTGACCAACATGAACACGCTCAAGGGCACCGTGGTGCTCAAGCCGCTGCCCGGCCTGCCGGTCATTCGCGACCTGATCGTGGACATGACGCAGTTCTTCAAGCAGTACAACTCGATCAAGCCGTACCTGCAGAACGACAACGTGCCGCCCGAGAAGGAACGCCTGCAGTCGCCCGAAGAGCGCGAAGAGCTCGACGGCCTGTACGAGTGCATCCTGTGCGCGAGCTGCTCCACGAGCTGCCCGAGCTTCTGGTGGAACCCCGACAAGTTCGTGGGCCCGGCCGGCCTGCTGCAGGCCTACCGCTTCATCGCCGACAGCCGCGACGAAGCCACCGCCGAGCGCCTGGACAACCTGGAAGACCCGTACCGCCTGTTCCGTTGCCACACGATCATGAACTGCGTGGACGTGTGCCCGAAGAACCTGAACCCCACCAAGGCCATCGGCAAGATCAAGGAACTGATGGTGCGTCGCGCCATCTGACCTTTCTTCAAGAAATCACCATGCAAACCGCCGATGAACTCCTGCAGCCGCTCAGCGAACGTGCGCTGAGCAAGCTGAAATGGCGTTGCCGGCGCGGCCTGCTCGAGAACGACCTGTTCATCGCCCGCTTCTTCGAGCGGCACGAATCCCACATGACCGTCGGTCAAGCGGGAGCGATGGAGACACTGATGGACCTGTCGGACAACGACCTCCTCGACCTTTTGCTACGCAGGAAGGAGCCCGAGCCCGAATGGGCCGGGGCCGAGGTGGTCGCATTGCTGCTGCTGATGCGCACCGACGGCGCCCAGCGCCCCGCAATCTCTCCTTCGTCCTGAATCCTCCTCTGAAAGAAAATCGAAATGAAAGCATCCGATACCAAGGCCACGCTGTCGTTCAGCAACGGCGGCGACAGCGTCGAACTGCCGATCTACAAGGGCACCGTCGGCCCCGACGTGATCGACATCCGCAAGCTGTACGCACAGACCGGCATGTTCACCTACGACCCGGGCTTCATGTCGACCGCCGCCTGCCAGTCGGCCATCACGTACATCGATGGCGACAAGGGCGAGCTGCTGTATCGCGGCTACCCCATCGAGCAGCTCGCGACCAACTGCGACTTCATGGAAACCTGCCACCTGCTGCTGTACGGTGAACTGCCGGACACGGCCAAGAAGGCCAACTTCACCAAGCTCGTGACCAACCACACGATGGTGAACGAGCAGATGCAGTTCTTCCTGCGTGGCTTCCGCCGCGACGCGCATCCGATGGCCATCATGACCGGCCTGGTGGGCGCCCTGTCGGCCTTCTATCACGACAGCACGGACATCAACAATCCCGAGCACCGCGAGATCGCCGCGATCCGCCTGATCGCGAAGATGCCCACGCTCGTGGCCATGGCCTACAAGTACACGATCGGCCAGCCGTACATGTACCCGAAGAACGACCTGAGCTACGCAGGCAACTTCCTGCACATGATGTTCGCCACGCCATGCGAAGAGTACAAGGTGAACCCGGTGCTCGAGCGCGCGCTCGACCGCATCTTCATCCTGCACGCAGACCACGAGCAGAACGCCTCGACCTCGACGGTGCGCCTGTGCGGCTCGTCGGGCACCAACCCCTTCGCGGCCATCGCGGCCGGCGTGGCCTGCCTCTGGGGCCCTGCCCACGGCGGCGCCAACGAAGCAGCCCTGAACATGCTGTACGACATCCAGAAGGAAGGCGGCGTCGAGAAGATCGGCGAGTTCATCAAGAAGGTCAAGGACAAGAACTCGAACGTCAAGCTCATGGGCTTCGGCCACCGCGTGTACAAGAACTACGACCCGCGCGCCAAGCTGATGCAGGAAACCTGCAACGAAGTGCTGACCGAACTGGGCCTGGAAAACGATCCGCTGTTCAAGCTGGCCAAGGAACTGGAAAAGATCGCCCTGGAAGACGAGTACTTCGTGTCGCGCAAGCTCTACCCGAACGTCGACTTCTACTCGGGCATCGTGCAGCGCGCCATCGGCATCCCGGTGCCGCTGTTCACCGCGATCTTCGCGCTGGCCCGCACGGTCGGCTGGATCGCCCAGCTGAACGAAATGATCGGCGACCCCGAGTACAAGATCGGCCGTCCGCGCCAGTTGTTCGAAGGCTCGCCCAAGCGCGACGTCAAGCCGATCACGGCTCGCTGAGCTTCCGTCGAATCTCGATGATCAAGAAAGCTGCCTTCGGGCAGCTTTTTTTGGCCTGTAAATTGCGATCTCTTCAGGCCCACAAAGGAGAAGGTGAATGTCAGTTTTTCAACGCGTGACCTGGTTTGGCGCGAGGGCGGCATTCATTGCCTTCGCAGCGACGCTGCTGTTCGGCTGCGCCACCGATGCACCCGGTGCGAAGCCGCCGCAGCAGCAGATTGCGGTGAAAGTTCTCATCATCAGCATGTTCAAGCCTGAAGCCCAGGTGTGGATCGAGCCGCTGAAGCTGACCCGCGAGATCAAGGTTCCGGGCCTGTCCGCCGACGATCCGCTGGTCCGGTGCAGTGCCGATTCGGTGTGCCAAGTCACCACCGGCATGGGCCACACGAATGCGGCGGCGTCGATCACGGCGTTGGTATTCAGCGGGAAATTCGATCTCTCCCAAACCTACTTTCTGGTGGCCGGCATTGCGGGCGTCGACCCCCATGTCTCGACCATCGGATCGGCCACCTGGGCCCGATTCCTGGTCGACTACGGCATCGCGCACGAAATCGATGCGCGCGAAATGCCGCCGGGCTGGCGCGCGGGTTATTTTGGAATCGGCGCCAAGGACCCGGACACAAAACCCAAGTTCGAATACCGAACCGAGGTTTTTCGCCTCAATGAAAGATTGCTGCAAAAAGCCCTGAAGCTGTCGGCCGGAGTCTCCTTGGCCGACAACGACAAGGCACGCGCCTACCGCGCCCAGTATGAGCAGCAGGCCGCCAGAGCTCGTCCGTCGGTCCTTCAGTGCGACACCGCGGCCGGAGACACCTATTGGCACGGCAGATTCCTTGGAGAGGTGGCCACCCACTGGGTTTCGCTTCTGACCGATGGGCAGGGCAAGTACTGCACCACCCAGCAGGAAGACAACGCCACCTACGAGGCACTGAAGCGGGGAGCCGATGCCGGACTGCTCGACCTGCAGCGCGTGGCGGTCCTTCGCACAGCCTCCAATTTCGATCGCCCCCACAAGGGGCAGACCGCATACGCCTCTCTGAAAGCCGAATCGGGCGGTTTTTCGCTGGCCACCGGCAACCTCCTGATCGCGGGCCGTCCGCTGGTCGACACGATCGTCGGCAACTGGTCAGCCTGGAGCGCAGGGATTCCCGCAGACTGACCTGACGACAGCGGCTCGTCGCGGGACGGCAGCAAGGCCATCGCATATCGCGATGGCATCACCTCTAAAACGAGGGGAAAATGGCAAACTCATCGCCAGACGCGATGCCCAATCCCCATGAGCACGTCAGAACGCAACTTCGCCCGCCGCATCGACCTCACGTCGTTGCAGTTGTTCGTGGCCGTGTGCGAACTGGGCAGCATCGGGCGCGCGGCGGAGCGCGAATTCATCGCGGCATCGGCAATCAGCAAGCGCCTGTCCGACCTCGAAGCCACGCTCGGCACCACCCTGCTCTACCGCCATGCGCGCGGCGTCGACTTGACGCCCGCCGGCGAAAGCCTGCTGCACCATGCGCGCTCGGTGCTCTACAGCCTGGAGAAGATGCAGGGCGAGTTGAGCGAGTACGCAGACGGCGTGCGCGGCCACGTGCGGGTGCACGCGAACATCTCGGCCATCGTTCAGTTCTTGCCCGAGGACCTCGGCGTGTTCACACGCGCCCACGAGGCCATCAAGATCGACCTCGAGGAGCACCTGAGCAGCGAAGTGATTCGCGCGGTGCAGGAAGGCGCGGCCGACCTTGGCGTGTGCCACGTGGCCGGTGGCGCGAGCGAATTGCAAAGCCTGTCGTACCGGCACGATCGCCTGGCACTGATCGTTCCGACAGGCCATGCACTGGCACCGCAGGGCGCCATCGACTTCATCGATTCACTCGACTTCGACCACGTCGGCCTGCACACCAACAGCTCGATCTACGTCGCGATGCACGAGGCGGCGCTGAACGCCGGGCGCAGCATCAAGCTGCGCATCCACGTCACGGGCCTCGATGCCATGTGCCGGATGATCGAGAACGGCCTGGGCATTGGCGTGATGCCGCACCGCGCCTTCGAGCTGATGCAGAACGGCATCGGCCGCGGCCTCGTGAGCGTGGCGCTCAACGACGCCTGGGCGGCCCGCGAAATCCGGCTGGTGGCGCGCGACTTCTCCACGCTGCCGGTGGCGGCCCGCTCGCTGGTCAACCACCTGCATGCCGCCGCCGACTCGGCGGACGCCACAGAACCACTCGCGGCCTAGACCGCATCGACCACAGACAATCCATTTCCCCACGAAAGAAGAGACCGACATGGCACGCACGCTCTACGACAAGATCTGGGACGAACACGTCGTCCACACCGAGGACGACGGCACCGCGATCCTCTACATCGACCGCCACCTGGTGCACGAAGTGACCAGCCCTCAAGCCTTCGAGGGCCTGCGCGAAGCCGGCCGCAAGCTGTGGCGCATCAGCTCGGTCGTGGCCACGGCCGACCACAACACACCGACCACCGGCTGGGAACGCGGCTACGCAGGCATTGCCGATCCGACCAGCAAGGAGCAGGTCACCACGCTGGACAAGAACATCGCGGAATTCGGCGCCGCCGCGTTCTTCCCGTTCCTGAGCAAGCGCCAGGGCATCGTGCACGTGATCGGGCCTGAATCGGGCGCCACGCTGCCGGGCATGACCGTGGTGTGCGGCGACTCGCACACCTCCACGCACGGCGCCTTCGGCGCGCTCGCGCACGGCATCGGCACCAGCGAGGTCGAGCACGTGATGGCCACGCAGACGCTGCTCGGCAAGAAGGCCAGGAACATGCTTGTGAAGGTCGAAGGCAAGCTGCCTTTGGGCTGCACGGCCAAGGACATCGTGCTGGCGATCATCGGCAAGATCGGCACCGCTGGCGGCACGGGCTACACGATCGAATTCGCGGGCTCGGCCATTCGCGACCTCAGCATGGAAGGCCGCATGACGGTCTGCAACATGGCCATTGAAGCCGGCGCGCGCGCCGGGCTGGTGGCGGTCGACGAAAAGACCATCAGCTACGTGAAGGGCCGCCCGCTCGCGCCCACCGGCGTCGAATGGGAACAGGCCGTGACCTACTGGCGCACGCTGCAATCCGACGCTGGCGCGACCTTCGACGCCGTGGTCGAACTCGATGCCGCGCAGATCCCGCCACAGGTGACCTGGGGCACGTCGCCCGAAATGGTGGTCGACATCAACGGCCGCGTGCCCGATCCCGACAAGGAAAAAGACGCGAGCAAGCGCAGCGCCATCGAACGCGCACTGGTCTACATGGGCCTGGAGCCCAACAAGGCGATGAACGACATCTTCATCGACAAGGTGTTCATCGGCTCGTGCACCAACAGCCGCATCGAGGACATGCGCGAAGCCGCCGCCGTGGTGAAGAAGCTGGGCCAGAAGGTCGCGAAGAACGTCAAGCTCGCGATGGTCGTGCCCGGCTCGGGCGTGGTGAAGGAGCAGGCCGAGCGCGAAGGGCTCGACCTGATCTTCAAGGCCGCGGGCTTCGAATGGCGCGAGCCCGGCTGCTCGATGTGCCTGGCCATGAACGCCGACCGCCTGGAACCCGGCGAGCGCTGCGCATCGACCAGCAATCGCAACTTCGAAGGCCGCCAGGGCGCCGGTGGCCGCACCCACCTCGTGAGCCCCGCGATGGCCGCCGCCGCCGCCGTGCACGGTCACTTTGTCGACGTGCGCACCTTCGCCTAACCTGGAGACATCACATGCAGAAATTCACCGTGCACAAGGGCCTCGTGGCCCCCATGGACCGCGAGAACGTCGACACCGACGCGATCATTCCGAAGCAGTTCCTCAAGTCGATCAAGAAGACCGGCTTCGGCGTGAACCTGTTCGACGAGTGGCGCTACCTCGATGCCGGCTTTCCGGGCCAGGACCCGGCCAGCCGCAAGCCCAACCCCGATTTCGTGCTGAACCAGCCGCGCTACGCGGGCGCCTCGGTGCTGCTGGCGCGCAAGAACTTCGGTTGCGGCTCGTCGCGCGAACATGCGCCGTGGGCGCTCGACCAGTACGGCTTTCGCGCGATCATCGCGCCGAGCTACGCCGACATCTTCTTCAACAACAGCTTCAAGAACGGCCTGCTGCCGATCGTGCTGCCCGAAGCCCAGGTGGCGCAGTTGTTCGACGAGGCCCTGGCCTTTCCGGGCTACACGCTGACGATCGATCTCGAGCGCCAAGTGGTGGTCAAGCCCGATGGCGGCGAGTTCGCGTTCGATGTGCAGGCTTTCCGCAAGTACTGCCTGATCAACGGACTGGACGACATCGGCCTGACGCTGCGCCACAAGGACAAGATCAAGGCCTTCGAGACCGAGCGACTGGCGCAGAAGCCGTGGCTCGCGCATACGATGCTGGCCAACGCCTGAGCGCATCTCTGATTTCTCTCTTCAATACACGACAAAAATGAAAATCGCAGTTCTCCCGGGTGACGGCATCGGCACCGAAATCGTGGCGGAAGCCGTCAAGGTGCTCAACGTGCTCGACCTGAAGTTCGAGATGGAATCGGCACTGGTCGGCGGTGCGGCCTACGAGGCCCACGGCCATCCGCTGCCTGAATCGACGCTCAAGCTGGCGAAGGAATCCGACGCGGTGCTGTTCGGCGCGGTCGGCGACTGGAAGTACGACAAGCTCGACCGGCCGCTGCGGCCCGAGCAGGCGATCCTGGGGCTGCGCAAGAACCTCGGCCTGTTCGCCAACTTCCGCCCGGCCATCTGCTACGAGCAACTGGTGGACGCATCGAGCCTGAAGCCCGAACTGATCTCGGGCCTGGACATCCTGATCATTCGCGAGCTGACCGGCGACATCTATTTCGGCCAGCCGCGCGGCCGCCGCATCGCGACGGACGGGCACTTTCCTGGCGCCGAAGAAGCCTTCGACACGATGCGCTACTCGCGCCCCGAGGTCGAGCGCATCGCGCGCGTGGCCTTCGAGGCCGCCCGCAAGCGCAGCAAGCGCGTGACCAGCGTCGACAAGAACAACGTGCTGGAAACCTCGCAGCTGTGGAAAGACGTGATGCTCGACATCGCGAAGGAATATCCGGACGTCGAACTCGACCACATGCTGGTCGACAACGCAGCCATGCAACTCGTGAAGGCGCCCAAGAAGTTCGACGTGGTGGTCACCGGCAACATGTTCGGCGACATCCTCTCGGACGAGGCCGCGATGCTCACGGGCTCCATCGGCATGCTGCCCTCGGCGTCGCTCAATTCGAGCAACCAGGGCCTGTACGAGCCCAGCCATGGCAGCGCCCCAGACATTGCCGGCAAAGGGGTTGCCAATCCTTTGGCTACAATCCTGTCCGCTGCCATGATGCTCCGCTTTTCACTCAACCAAGCCGAAGCTGCCGACCGTATCGAGTCGGCGGTCAAGGACGTGCTCGCCTCCGGGCTGCGCACGGGTGACATCTGGTCAGAAGGTACGAAGCGCGTCGGCACCCGCGAGATGGGCGACGCGGTCGTTGCAGCAATCACCAAAAAGACGATTACCGGCTAACCGCAGCCCGCTTCGTCACGCCCCTCCCCGGCTCGACGAGTCGGGGGCAAAAAAAGACAACTTCTTTCTTTTTTCACAAGGGCAAACTGAAATGGCGAACGCATCCCAACAACCTCTGGTCGGCCTCGTAGGCTGGCGTGGCATGGTCGGCTCGGTCCTGATGGACCGCATGCAGGCCGAAGGCGACTTCGGTCTCATCGAGCCGCTGTTCTTCTCGACCTCCAACGCTGGCGGCAAGGCCCCGGCGATGGCCAAGAACGAAACCGCGCTGAAGGATGCGAACGACATCGAAGCCCTGAAGAAGTGCGACATCGTCATCACCTGCCAGGGCGGCGACTACACCAGCGAGGTGTTCCCCAAGCTGCGCGCCGCCGGCTGGAACGGCCACTGGATCGATGCGGCCTCCACCCTGCGCATGCAGGACGACGCGATCATCGTGCTCGACCCCGTCAACCTGCCAGTGATCCAGAACGCGCTCACCAACGGCGGCAAGAACTGGATCGGCGGCAACTGCACCGTGAGCTGCATGCTCATGGGCGTGGGCGCCCTCTACAAGGCTGGCCTGGTCGAGTGGATGACCAGCATGACCTACCAAGCTGCATCGGGTGGCGGCGCGCAGCACATGCGCGAGCTGCTGACCCAGTTCGGCACGATCAACGCCGAAGTGCGCTCACTGCTGGACGACCCGAAGTCGGCCATTCTTGAAATCGACCGCAAGGTCCTGCACAAGCAGCAGAACCTGAGCGCCGCCGAAACGGCCAACTTCGGCGCACCGCTGGGCGGCTCGCTGATTCCCTGGATCGACAAGGATCTGGGCGACGGCATGTCCAAGGAAGAATGGAAGGCCGGCGCCGAAACCAACAAGATCCTCGGCCAGGGCGCGGGCTTCGGCACTGCCGCCGTGCCGGTCGACGGTTTCTGCGTGCGCATCGGCGCCATGCGCTGCCACAGCCAGGCCCTGACCTTCAAGCTGAAGAAGGACGTGCCGGTTGCCGACATCGAAGCACTGATCGCCGCAGACAACCCCTGGGCCAGCGTGGTGCCGAACACCCGCGAAGCCACGGTGAAGGACCTGACGCCCGTGGCCGTGACCGGCACGATGAACATCCCGGTTGGCCGCATCCGCAAGCTGGCGATGGGCCCCGAGTACGTCGGCGCTTTCACCATCGGCGACCAACTGCTGTGGGGTGCCGCGGAACCGCTGCGCCGCATGCTGCGCATCTTGCTCGAAGCCTGATGCGGGCTGCTCAGGCCCATTTGAAACACAATTTGTTGCCTTCAGGCAACACAAGATGTGATCGTAAGTATGCGCGCACTGGGTAGAACGGGCGCATTGCCTTGTCAGTGCCCGGTGATGATGCTAACGTCCTCTTACAAATTCTGGGCCTGAGCCGCCCCCTATCAGCATGACAAGACATCTGTTGCCCGCGGCCAGCCCCTCGGCCGTTCGCCCGCCTCTGCCATCGAACGGTTGGCGCCTTTCCATCCTGGGCGCGGCCGCCGCCGTGGCTCTGGGCCTTGCCAGCACCGACGCCAGCGCTTTCGCGCTGGGTCAGTTGAAAGTGCAATCGGCGCTGGGCGAACCGCTGCGTGCGGAGATCGACGTGACCGAGATTGCCGCCGCCGAAGCGGACGGTCTGAAGATCAACATCGCCACGGCCGAAGCCTTCAAGAACGCGGGTATTCCGTACAACACGGCATTGAGCGACGTCAAGGCGACGCTGCAACGTCGCGCGGGCGGCCAGTACGTGGTGCGCCTGAGCGGCAACCGCGCGCTCAACGATCCGTTCATCGACCTGCTGCTCGAAGCCAACGGGTCGTCGGGCCGCATCGTGCGCGACTACACCGTGCTGCTCGATCCGCCAGCCGCACGCCAGGCGGCAACGAGCACGCCGGCAACGCCCATCGCTCCCCAGATCAGCACGCCCGTCGAGCGCCCTGCCCCGGTCGCCCGCGCCCCCCGCGAGCGGGCGCCTGTTGCGGCTGCTCCTTCGGCACCGGTCGCCGCCGCTCCTGCACCAGCACCGGCGGCAGCAGCCCCCGCACCCGTCACTGCCGCCGCACCGGCGCGCGCCAGCGGCGGTAGCGGCGGTAGCGGCGAACAAGTCACCGTGCAGCGTGGCGACACCGCCAGCAAGATCGCCGGCGCCCACAAGCCGGCCGACGTGTCCCTCGACCAGATGCTCGTGGCGCTGCTGCTCGCCAATCCGGATGCCTTCGTTGGCGGCAACGTCAACCGCATGCGGGCCGGCGCAGTCCTCGACCTGCCGGGTGCCGCCGAAGCGGCGGCCGTCACTCCTGCGGAAGCACGTCGCACGGTCACGGCGCAAAGCCGCGACTTCGGCGCCTACCGCCAGCGTCTGGCCGAAAACGCGCCGACCTCGAACGTGGCCGCTGCCAGCCGCAAGGCCTCGGGCAAGCTGCAAACCAACGTGGAAGACCGCAACGCTGCGGCCAGCGCGCCCGACAAGCTCACGATCTCCCAAGGCAGTGCGTCGACCCGCGCAGCCGACGAAAAAGTCGCGCAGGCACGCCAGGCACAGGACAACAACAACCGCGTGGCGGAGCTGTCGAAGAACCTGAACGAGCTGAACAAGCTCAAGGCCGGCACTGGCTCGTCAACGCCTGCAGCGGCGGCCCCTGCCGCACCGGCAACGCCGGGCATCGCGGTTCCGACGCCAGCGACCAGCGCGACGACGACACCAGCCGTCGCGAGTCCCGCGCCTGCGCCGGCCGCCGCACCTGCCGTTGCGGCAGCCGCACCAGTTGCCGCGCCACCAACCGCCCCAACCCCTGAAGCCACGACGCCGGCTCCCGCGGCAGTTGCGCCTGTCGCAGCCGCTTCCGCCGCAGCGGCCGGCACGACACCGTCCGCCGATGCAGCAGCCTTGCCCGCGGCGGCCGCAGCGAGCGCCGCAGTTGCAGCAGCACCAACGCCCGCCCCCAAGCCGGTGGTCAAAGCAGCACCGCCTCCGCCGCCCCCGCCGGAACGCAGCTTCTTCGAAGAACTGCTCGACAACCCGCTGATGCTCGCCGGTGCTGCGCTGATCGCGCTGCTGGTCGGCTTCCTGCTCTATCGCGTGCTGGGTCGCCGGCGCGAGGAAATGAGCGAAAGCGTGTTCCTCGAAAGCCGCATTCCCAAGGACTCGTTCTTCGGCGCCAGCGGTGGCGAATCGGTCGACACCAAGCATCGCGGCGATTCCACCGTCTCTTCGCTGTCGTACTCGCCGAGCCAGCTCGACGCCGGCGATGTCGACCCCGTGGCCGAAGCGGACGTCTACCTGGCCTACGGCCGCGACCTGCAAGCCGAGGAAATCCTGCGCGAAGCACTGCGCCTGAACCCGGACCGCACCGCCATCCACCTCAAGCTGCTCGAAATCCACGCCAAGCGCCGCGATGTGCGGGCCTACGAGGGCCTTGCCACTGAAGTGCACAAGCTGACCGGCGGCCTGGGTTCCGAGTGGACCCGCGTGGTCGACATGGGCAAGGACCTCGACCCAGGCAACCCGCTGTACGAATCGGGTGCACCACGCAGCGCGAGCGCTGCCGAGACCGCCGCTTTCGCCGGCGCTCTGGCCGCAGCCGCCAAACCGGTGGCGCCGCCACCTCCCGCAGCGCCGCCAGCCGCCGCAGCACCACCCGCCTTCGTCCCCTCGGTGGCACCGCTGGACTTCGACCTCGATCTGAGCCAACCGCCAGCACCGGCTCCGAACCACGCCCCAGTCGGCGCCAGCCTGCCGAAGTCGGCCTACGCACCCGCCCCGACCACCGCGCGCCCCGCCGCGCCGCTGTCCAACGGCCATGCCGCAACGCCTGTCGATCTTGAAAACGATTTCGACACCGCCCCTGGCGCGCTGACCCCCGACACCCGCCCATCGACCCTGAACCTGAGCGATGCGGAGCACAACACCCGCCCGGCCATGCTGCGCAACGCGCTGCCGGCGGATTCGGGCTTCATCGAGTTCGACATGAGCGCGCTGGCAGGTCTGCCGGCCCGCTCCGCCGAAACCGCGGCCAAGCCGGCAGCGGCCACGCATGCAGACGAAGGCGACGACAGCCCGCACGCCGTCAAGCTGTCGCTCGCACGCGAGCTGCAAGCCATCGGCGACGTCGAAGGCGCCCGTTCGCTGGTCGAGGAAGTCGAAGCCGAAAGCGCTGGCGACCTCAAGTCGCAAGCACGGCAACTGCTCGCCGAGCTGCGCTGAGCGGCTTGTTCCTTCCCTGAATTCGTGAGGCTGGCGCTCGGCATCCGGTACAACGGCCAGGCATACGAGGGCTGGCAAAGCCAGCGCTCGGGCCGCACGGTGCAGGACAAGCTGGAAGCCGCCCTCGCGAAATTCACCGCACAGCCCGCCGGCACGATCGGCACGCTGTGCGCCGGCCGCACCGACGCCGGCGTGCACGCGCTGATGCAGGTGGTGCACTTCGACACCACCATCGAGCGCGAACCCTTCTCCTGGATGCGCGGCACCAACCGCTTCCTGCCCGACGACATTGCAGTGCAGTGGGCCCAGCCGGTGCCCGACGAGTTCCATTGCCGCGCCAGCGCTCTGGCACGCCGCTACCTCTACGTGCTTTCCCAGTCGCCGGTGCGGCCCAGCCTCGACACGGGGCGCATGGGCTGGTCGATGCATCCGCTCGATGGCGATGCGATGCGCAAGGCCGCTGCCGTGCTCATCGGCACGCATGACTTCAGTTCGTTCCGTGCCTCGGCCTGCCAGGCCAAGTCGCCTGTGAAGAACCTGCGCCGCATCGAGATCACGCGTGTCGGCGAAGGCGAGCGATGCCGCTGGCATTTCGAGTTCGAGGCCGATGCGTTCCTGCACCACATGATCCGCAACCTCATGGGCAGCCTCGTGCGCATCGGCCGCGGCGACGAACGCCCCGAATGGATCTCCGAGGTGCTTGAAGCCCGCAGCCGCAAGGTGGCGGCTCCGACTTTCTCGGCGGATGGCCTGTACTTCCTGGGCCCGTTGTACGACGCCAAGTGGGGTCTGCCGGCCGAGGCCACATTGCAGGCGGGCGGGGCTCCTTATGATGGCCCGCCATGACAGCAGCAGCCGTTCCCCGCACCCGCATCAAGATCTGTGGCCTGACGCGTGAGGCCGATGTGGATGCAGCAGTCGAAGCCGGCGCCGACGCCATCGGCTTCGTGCTCTACGCGAAAAGCCCTCGCGCCGTCACGGCCGAGCGCGCCGCCGAGCTGGCCTCGCGCCTGCCGCCCTTCATCACGCCCGTGCTGCTGTTCGTGAACGAAGATGCTTCCAAAGTCATAGCATCACTCTCATGTGTGAAGGGCGCCATCGCCCAGTTCCACGGGGAAGAAACGCCTCAGCAGTGCGAGGAAGCCAGCGGCCCGGGCCGTTTTCGCTACATGCGCGCCGCCCGCATTCCGCTGGGGGCTGCCGGCGCCGGCTTCGACCTCGTAAAATACGCGTCCGATTACTCCCACGCCCAGGCCATCCTGCTCGACGCCCATGTCGAAGGTTATGGCGGTGGCGGCAAGGCTTTCGATTGGTCACTTCTTCCACCCGCCGTCGACGCTCACCTCGTCTTGAGTGGTGGGCTCACACCTGCAAACGTGAGCGATGGCATTCGCATCCTGCGGACGCGCTGCAAGACGCTGTCCGTTGATGTGAGCTCGGGCGTCGAAATCGACGGCCCGGGGAACAAGGGCCTGAAGGACGCCGGAAAGATCCGGCAATTCGTCGCCGCAGTGAGAGCTGCCGACGCCCCGTCCTTCTCCAGTTAGCCGCCGCACCCGATCGTCATTCGGGCTGCGGCCCAACGATCGAGAACCATGCAAAGCAATTTCCAGGACTACCAGCAACCCGACGCCACCGGCCACTTCGGCAACTACGGCGGCACTTTCGCGAGCGAAACGCTCACCCACGCGATCAACGAACTGCGCGACGCGTATGCGAAGTTCAAGGACGATCCGGCGTTCCTCGCCGAATTCCACTACGAGCTCAAGCACTTCGTCGGCCGGCCCTCGCCGATCTACCACGCCGCACGCACCAGCCGCGAAATGGGCGGCGCGCAGATCTATCTGAAGCGCGAAGACCTCAACCACACCGGCGCGCACAAGATCAACAACGTGATCGGCCAGGCGATGCTCGCGCGCCGCATGGGCAAGCCCCGCGTGATCGCCGAGACCGGCGCCGGGCAGCACGGCGTGGCAACAGCCACCATCTGCGCGCGCTACGGCCTCGAATGCGTGGTCTACATGGGCAGCCAGGACGTCAAGCGCCAGAGCCCCAACGTCTACCGCATGAACCTGCTCGGCGCGACCGTGGTGCCTGTGGAGTCGGGCAGCAAGACGCTGAAAGACGCGCTCAACGAGGCGATGCGCGACTGGGTCACGAACGTGGAAAACACCTTCTACATCATCGGCACCGTGGCCGGCCCGCACCCCTATCCGACGATGGTTCGCGACTTCCAGAGCGTGATCGGCACCGAGTGCATCGACCAGATGCCGGCCATGCTGGCCGCCGACGGCATCACCGGTGAAGCCGAGGGCAAGCAGCCCGACGTGGTGGTCGCCTGCGTGGGCGGCGGCAGCAATGCAATGGGCATCTTCCATCCCTACATTCCGTTCGCGGGCACGCGCCTGATCGGTGTCGAGGCGGCTGGTGAAGGGCTCGACAGCGGCAAGCACTCGGCCTCGATCCTTCGCGGCAGCCCTGGCGTGCTGCACGGCAACCGCACCTACCTGCTGCAGAACGAAGACGGCCAGATCACCGAGACGCACAGCATCAGCGCCGGCCTGGACTACCCGGGCGTGGGCCCCGAACACGCGTACCTGGCCGACATCGGCCGCGCCGAGTACGTCGGCATCACCGACATGGAGGCGCTCGAAGCCTTCCACTACCTGTGTCGAACGGAGGGCATCATCCCCGCGCTCGAATCCAGCCACGCCGTGGCCTACGCCATGAAGCTCGCGAAGACCATGCGCCCTGACCAATCCATCCTGGTGAATCTTTCGGGCCGTGGCGACAAGGACATCGGCACTGTCGCCGACCTGTCGGGCGTCGATTTCTACGACCGCCCCTCGATGCGCGGCCTGAGCGTGAAGGGAGGCAAGTGATGAGCCGCATTGCCGCCACCTTCAAGACGCTCCAGTCGCAAGGCCGCAAGGCCCTGATTCCCTACGTCACCGCCGGCTTTCCCTTCGCCGACATCACGCCCGAGCTGATGCACGGCATGGTCGAAGCGGGTGCCGACGTGATCGAACTCGGCGTGCCCTTCTCCGACCCGATGGCCGACGGCCCGGTGATCCAGAAGGCCGGCGAAGCCGCGCTGGCACTGGGCATCGGCATGAAGCAGGTGCTCGCCATCGTGGCCGCCTTCCGTCAGAAGGACGCGACCACGCCCGTGGTGCTGATGGGCTATGCGAACCCGGTCGAGCGCTACGACCTCGTGCACGGCAAGAAGGCCTTCATCCGCGACGCGGCGGCGGCGGGTGTCGACGGCCTGCTGGTGGTCGACTACCCGCCGGAAGAATGCGAGGACTTCGCCGCCGACCTGAAGGCCGCCGGCATCGACCTGATCTTCCTGCTGGCACCGACCAGCACCAGCGAGCGCATGGCGCAGGTGGCGCGCATCGCCACCGGCTATGTCTACTACGTCTCGCTCAAGGGCGTGACCGGCGCCGGCCATCTCGACACCGAGGCGGTCGGCCAGATGATCCCGCGCATTCGCCAGCACGTGAGCATTCCGGTCGGCGTGGGCTTCGGCATCCGCGACGCGCGCACGGCGCAGGCGGTCGGATCGGCCGCGGATGCGGTCGTGATCGGCACGAAGATCATTCAACTCATCGAAGACCAGCCACGCGAAAAGGTCGTGCCCGCGGTGCGTGAATTCCTCGCCGGAATCCGCGAAGCGCTGGACGCCCTGCCTGCGGCTACCCCCAAGAATGCGGCTGGCCGATAATCTCGGTTGCCCCTCACCCCAGCCCTTCTCCCGTTCGGGAGAGGGGAGCTAATTCGGAGTCCTATGAGCTGGCTTGAAAAACTGCTACCCGCCAAGATCGCACAAACCGACCCCAGCGAGCGCCGCCAGGTGCCCGAGGGCCTGTGGATCAAATGCCCTGCCTGCGAGACGGTGCTCTACAAGACCGACCTCGAGCACAACCAGAACGTCTGCCCCAGCTGCAGCCACCACCACCGCATCGGCGCCCGCGCGCGGCTCGACGCTTTCCTCGATGCCGAAGGACGCTACGAGATCGGCCAGGAAGTGCTGCCGGTCGACGCCCTGAAGTTCAAGGACAGCCGCAAGTACCCCGAGCGGCTCAAGGAAGCGCTCGAGAACACCGGCGAGACCGACGCGCTGGTCGTGCTCGGCGGCTCGGTCCACAGCATCAGCGTGGTCGTGGCCTGCTTCGAGTTCGAATTCATGGGCGGCAGCATGGGCAGCGTGGTCGGCGAGCGCTTCGTGCGCGGTGTCGAAACCGCCATCGAGCAGAAAGTGCCCTTCATCTGCTTCACCGCCACCGGTGGCGCACGCATGCAGGAAGGCCTGCTTTCGCTGATGCAGATGGCCAAGACCAACGCCTCGCTCACGCGCCTGGCGAAGAAGGGCCTGCCCTACATCAGCGTGCTGACCGACCCGACCATGGGTGGCGTGTCCGCCGGCTTCGCCTTCGTGGGCGACGTGGTGATTGCCGAGCCCAAGGCGCTGATCGGCTTTGCCGGCCCGCGCGTGATCGAATCGACCGTGCGCGTGACGCTGCCTGAAGGCTTCCAGCGCGCCGAGTTCCTGCAGACCAAGGGCGCGATCGACTTCATCAGCGATCGCCGCGAACTGCGCAAGACGATTGCCAGCACGCTGGCCATGCTGCTGCGCCAGCCGGCCGACGCCGTGAGCTGAGCGGCACGCGACAAATCAACGAAAAAGGGCCCGGGTGCGATGCACCCGGGCCCTTTTTTCTTGTCGCTTCAAAAAGTCAGTTGATAGGCAAACACGAGCAGGTTGCCCAGCACGATCGCCAGCACCTGCAGCACGACGATCGCGGCCAGTGGCGAAAGGTCGATGCCGCCGATCAGCGGGATGAAACGGCGAAACGGCCGCACCAGCGGTTCGGCCAGGCGCGTGATCAGGTCGAGCAGCATCGGCGACGCGCCCGGCACCCACGACAGCACCGCATAGACCACCAGCAGTGCCGTCAGGCCCGACACCGCGAGCTGGAACAGGCCCACCAGCGACACCAGCGGCAAAGTTGCAATCCGCCCCAGATTGCCGATCAGCAGCCACAGCAGCAGGAACTTCACGAGCACCAGCAGCCAGGCGGCGATCAGGCTTGCCAGGTCCCAGCGCTTGATCGACGGCACGATGCGCCGCAGCGGCAGCACGATCCAGTCGGTGATCGCAAACACGAAGCGCCCGAGCGGATTGCCGAACGGCACCCGGTGGTACTGCATGTAAAGGCGCAGCAGGCAGGCGCCGCCGAGCAGGCCGACGATCACGTCGAGAAGGAACGAGGGAATCTGATAGAGCATGGGGCGGGGTCGTGAGCGGAATGCGATGATAGCCACGCAAGGTTCTTCGATGACGACACAACCCCTTTTGCATTCACTGCCATTGTTCCCGCTCGGTACGGTCCTGTTTCCGGGCGGCCTGCTTCCATTGCGCATCTTCGAGGTCCGCTACCTCGACATGATCGGCAAATGCCGCAAGGCCGATGCGCCCTTCGGCGTGGTCAGCCTCACCAGCGGCAGCGAGGTGCGCAAGGCTGGCGCCGATGCCGAGAGCTTTGCCGCCATCGGCACGCTGGCCGTGATCCGCGAGTTCGACTCACCGCAAAGCGGCCTGCTGCAGATCGAATGCGTCGGCACCCAGCGCTTTCGCGTTCGCCACACCGAGCTGCAGAAGCACGGCTTGTGGGTGGCCGAAGTGGAAGCCGTGATGGACGACATCGCGCTCGAGATTCCTGACGATCTGCAGCACACGGCCACCGCGCTGCGGCGTCTGGTCGACACGCTCGAGGAACGGCGCGGCTCACACGGCGAGTCGGTGCGGCTGCCGATCGGCGCGCCCTACCAGTTCAACGACTGCGGCTGGGTGGCCAACCGCTGGTGCGAGTTGGTGCCGATGCAACTCGAGCTTCGGCAACGGCTGATGGAACTCGACAGCCCGCTCATGCGCCTCGAACTGGTCAGCGATCTGCTCACACGCACAGGCATCACTGAATAGGTCGCTACATTTTTCATAGCGCATTGCGCAGGATTGACGGGCGATAGGGGCAGGTTTTATTCAAAGGCCCATGGGCTAAAATGCCAGCCCCGCGCACGCTCCCGGTTGCGCGCCACCCGCCTCCCATGTCCGATCACCTGACCCCTCCCCTTCCCGTGTCCGCCGCGCCCGTCGCGGCACCGACCGCAGCCCCTGCCGTCGACGACAACAAGCTCATCGCCGAACGCCGCGAAAAGCTCAAGCTACTGCGCACAGCGCAGGCCGAGGGCAAAGGCGTTGCGTTCCCGAACGACTTCAAGCCACGCCATCGCGCCACGGC
This sequence comes from Variovorax sp. PAMC26660, assembly GCF_014302995.1. Taxonomy (NCBI): domain Bacteria; kingdom Pseudomonadati; phylum Pseudomonadota; class Betaproteobacteria; order Burkholderiales; family Comamonadaceae; genus Variovorax; species Variovorax sp. PAMC26660. Next base: position 4,289,026 of record NZ_CP060295.1, on the reverse strand, counting down.
CCTGACTGAGGCGCATGGCGCCACCGAAGCCGAAGCGCTCGAAGCACAGGCCATTGCGGTGAGCGTGGCAGGCCGGATGATGCTCAAGCGCGTGATGGGCAAGGCCAGCTTCGCAACCCTGCAGGACGCCACTGGCCGCATCCAACTCTACGTGACGCGCGATGCGGTCGGCGAAGAAGCCTATGCCGAATTCAAGCGCTGGGACCTCGGAGACATCCTGGGCGCCGAAGGCACGCTGATGAAGACGAAGACCGGCGAACTCTCGGTCAAGGTCACGAAGCTGCGCCTGCTCACCAAGAGTTTGCGCCCCCTGCCCGGCGACTTCTACGGCATGGCCGACCAGGAGCAGAAGTACCGCCAGCGCTACGTCGACCTGATCACCGACGAAACCGCCCGCACGCGCTTCACCGCGCGCAGCAAGGCCGTCAGCGCCCTGCGCGAGTTCATGGTGGCCAACGACTTCCTCGAAGTCGAGACGCCCATGCTGCACCCCATTCCGGGTGGCGCGAACGCCAAGCCGTTCAAGACGCATCACAACGCGCTCGACCAGGAAATGTTCCTGCGCATCGCGCCCGAGCTGTACCTCAAGCGCCTGATCGTTGGCGGCTTCGAGCGCGTGTTCGAGATCAACCGGAGCTATCGCAACGAGGGCATCTCGGTGCGGCACAACCCCGAGTTCACCATGATGGAGTTCTACGCGGCCTACTGGAACTACCGCGACCTGATGGACTTCACCGAGACGCTGATCCGCACCATCGCCGACAAGGCCGTGGGCACGCAGCAGCTCACCTACGGCGGCAAGCCCGTCGACCTGACGCAGCCCTTCGAGCGCCTGACGATCCGCGAAGCGATCCTGAAGTACACCGAGGCCGGTGACGGGGTGGACGACGCCGCGTGGCTCCTCAACGCCCTGCGCAAGCTCGGCCTGAGCGAAGAAAAAGACAAGCTCTCGCAGCGCAGCCTGGCCAGCCTGCAGGTGATGTACTTCGAGGAAACTGTCGAAGAGAAGCTCTGGCAGCCGACCTTCATCATGGAACACCCGACCGAGATCTCGCCGCTGGCACGCGCCAACGACGAGCGCCCCGAGGTCACCGAGCGCTTCGAGCTGTACATCACCGGCCGCGAATTCGGCAACGGCTTCAGCGAGCTGAACGACGCCGAGGACCAGGCCGCGCGCTTCAACGCGCAGGTGGCCGCCAAGGACAGCGGCGACGACGAAGCCATGTTCTACGACCACGACTTCGTGCGCGCGCTCGAATACGGCATGCCGCCCACCGGCGGCTGCGGCATCGGCATCGACCGGCTGATGATGCTGCTGACAGACTCGCCGAGCATTCGCGACGTGATCCTGTTCCCGGCGCTGCGCAGGGAATCTTGAGCGTGTTGTCTCCGTCGTCGCTGCCGACGATCGGCATCGACTTCGGCACCTCCAACTCCGCCGTGGCCTGCCGGGTCGACGGCGTCGCCCGGCTGCTGCCCATCGAAGGCACGGCCACCACGCTGCCGACCGCGATCTTCTTCAATGCCGAAGACCGCACGACGCATTTCGGCCGCGAGGCCATCGCCCAGTACCTGTCGGGCACCGAAGGGCGCCTGATGCGCTCGCTCAAGAGCCTGCTCGGCAGTGCGCTGATGCAGGAGAAAACAGCGATCTACGACGGCCTCGTGAGCTTCGAGGACATCATCGCGCGCTTCCTGCGCGAGCTGGCCGTGCGAGCCAGCCGCGAGCTTGGACAGATGCCGGAGCGCGTCGTGATCGGGCGCCCGGTGCACTTCGTGGACGACGACTCCAAGCGCGACGAGCGCGCCGAAGAAAGCCTGCGGCATGCGGCCCGCGCGGCCGGTTTTCGCGACATCGCGTTCCAGCTCGAACCGATTGCCGCAGCCTTCGACTATGAACAGCGCATTACCAAAGAATCGATCGTGCTGATCGTCGACATCGGCGGCGGCACCTCGGACTTCACCGTCGTGCGCGTCGGCCCCGAGCGTGCCGCGCACGACGACCGCAGCAACGACGTGCTCGCCACCAGTGGCGTGCACATCGGCGGCACCGACTTCGACCAGCGCCTGAACCTCGAACGCGTCATGCCGCAGTTCGGCTTTCGCCACACCGGCGCGCAGGGGCGCGAGGTGCCGAGCAAGGTGTTCTTCGAGCTGTCGTCCTGGCACCTGATCAACTGGCTCTACGCACCCAAGGCGGTTCGCCAGGCCAAGGAGCTGCGCACGAGCTACAGCGACACGCGGCTGCACGACCGGCTGATGAACGTGCTCGAAGAGCGGCATGGCCACCGCATTGCCAGCGCTGTCGAAGCGGCCAAGATCGATGCTTCGGTGCGGGATGCGGAAACCGCGATCGATCTTTCCTGCGCCGAAGCGGGGCTGGTCGCTTCGCTCTCGCCGGCGGACATGGCACAACAGCTCGCAACGCCGCTCGAGAACGTCATCGCGTGTGCGCACGCCTGCGTCAAGCGGGCCGGCCTGCGGAGCAATGACCTCGATGCAATCTACCTGACCGGCGGCTCTTCGGCCCTGCGGCCGTTCCAGCACGCATTGCGCAAGAGCTTTGCCGGCGTGAATCTTGTCGAAGGCGACCTGTTCGGCGGCGTGGCGACCGGCCTGGCCTGCGTCGCGCGGCCAGGACGCACGGCATGAAGTACCTGGCGGGCTATCCGGCATCCCTGCTGGATCAGGTCCGCCAACTGATGGCTGAAGACAAGCTCGGGGCGCTGCTGACCCAGCGCTACCCCGAGGGCTCGCATGGCATCCAGACAGACCGTGCGCTCTACGACTACGTGAGCGGGCTCAAGAGCGATTTCATGCGCAAGGCCGAGCCGTTGTCCAAGGTGATGTACGACAGCAAACTGCACGTGATCCGCAATGCGCTCGGCACGCACACCACGGTCTCGCGCGTGCAGGGCGGCAAGCTCAAGGCCAAGCGCGAGATCCGGGTGGCCAGCCTGTTCAAGGAAGTGCCGCTCGACTGGCTGCGCATGATTGTTGTGCACGAGTTGGCACATATGAAGGAGCGTGAGCACGACAAGGCGTTTTACGCACTTTGCATGCACATGGAGCCGGACTATCATCGATTGGAGTTCGATTTGCGCCTGTACCTTGAGCATCTGAACACGGGCGGAAAACGCCTTTGGTCCGGCATGGTTGCGACTCCCATGCCGGGCGGCGACTAACCCCCTTCCCTCACCTGCGTCATCCCAACATGCCTGCGCCGTTACCCACATGACAACGACGCTGCCTCGCCTCAACTTCACGTCGCTGTCCTCGCACGAGACCTGCGGCGACATCGTCGAAGCCTTCAGGCTGGCGGCTGAAAGCCTCGGCTATCCGACCCGTTTCAACCAGAGCTACATCGAACCGGGTGAAATCAACATCCTATTTTTCTTCTGGGATGTGCCATGGGAACACATCGAGCAGCACCACCCCGATTGCATCGTCGTCAATTTCGAGCCGATGGTGCTTGGCACCCACGCCTGGAACGAGCGCTACCTCGGCGTTCTCAAGCAGTGCTATCTCTGGGAATACAGCAAGTCGAATTTCCAGCGGCATCGCCAGCTGGAATACAGGAACGCGGACTACGTCGCACTCGGTTGGGAACCCGGTGCGGCGGAAATCCTGCCGCTGAGCGACATCCTGCCCGATGAGCAGCAGGACATCGACGTCGTGTTCTTCGGCTCGCTGACGCGCCGGCGCATCGACATTCTCGAAGGGCTGATGGCGCGCGGACTGCGGGTCGAAGTCAATCGCGGGCGCGCCTGGACACTGGAAGAGCGCAACGGCTTCATGCGCCGCGCGAAGATCGTGCTCAACCTCCACAACTGGGAGGAGTCGCGCATCGTCGAAGTGCCGCGCCTGTCGATCCTGCTGCGCCATCGCAAGGCGGTGGTCTGCGAGCTTTATCCCGACAGTGAGATCGAGGCCTCCGTGCGTGACTCGGTGGTCGGCGCCCCTTACGAAAAGCTCATCGAGACGATCGAGCAATTGCTCGCCGATGCCCCCCGCCGCGCGGCGCTCGAACGCAAAGGCCTGGAGCTGTTCAGCCATGCGTTCGCGCCTCCCCTTGTGGGCCCGGCCATCCAGCGCTTCCTGAGCTGGCGCGCGCAGCAGCCCGATCGGTTCGTGGCAACGAACATGCCGCGTGTGACGGTGTGCCTCATGGCCGGGGACTCGCTTGAAGCCCTGTCGCAAAGCCTGCACGCGTGGGCCGCGCAAAGCGACGTTGCGCTCCAAGTGGTGCTCGTTGCTCCCGCGGGGATTGCTGGCCTCGACACCCTTCTCACCCAAGCAGGCATCGCCAATGCACAGTTGATTTCGTTGCCGGTCGCATGCGACCGCGCCACGGCCCGCAATCTTGCATTGGCGCAGGCGCAAGGCGACTACATCGTCTTTTCCGATGCCGGCGACATTCCCGCCCCCGAACGCCTGCAACGCCAGGCCGCGCTGCTGGAGACCTGCACCGACATCGACATCGTGGGCTGCTGGTGCGATACGCACGAAGGGCCGTTCGAATTCGCCGAGCGGCACCAGGACATCCTGGTCGAGTACCTCGGGCCCCGTCCGCTGCTGCTGTCAGCCTGCATGGTGCGACGCAGTTTTCTTGAACGCAGCGGCGTGCGCCACGACCCGGAATTCACGGCGCACGACGACTTGCACATGCTGTGCAAAAGCGTGGCCGCGGGCGCACGTTTCGCTGTGGTCCCCCAACTGCTGCACCGGCCGGTCGCATTGCCCGCGTCCGCCGATGCGGCCCGCGCCGCTACGCAGGCCTCACAAGCGCGCGCACTGGTGCTGGCCTATCTGCTGCCGAAATCCAGCGGCGAAGACGTGCACGAGATCGCGAAGCTCTATGCGCTGTATTGGCCGTCGGCACTGGACTTTGCGCAAGGCCTGTTGCAAACCCTGGCACGCGCCTGCTTCAGCCCGGCAGCAGCGCCGGAGCAACAACTGGTCGAACACGAAACACTGACCCGTGCGCTTCGGCACGAGGCATTGCGCCTGCTGCAGGTCTTCTTCAATGCGGGCCTGGCCGACAAGGCATGGCTGGAAAGCCAGTTCATGATTCCCGAGGTGGCCCGGTTCCTGGCCCCCGCAGCCAACCAGTTGCCGGTGCGGATCTTCAGGCTCGAACCGGAGTCGGCAGCCAACTAGCGCAAGCGCTGGGAGACCGCGTCCATCGATGCCATGTACGCCGACCGGTACGGTTCGTCCAGGTTGATGAAGTGCACCAGCAGCGTCTCGTCCGAGGCCAGGTGCGGCGGCGTGTTGATACTCAGGTTGTCGACGACGACACGGTCATCGACCAACCCCTCTTCGGACAGCACCTGGTTGGTGTAGTACTGGTCGCCCTGGCTGCTGTAGACCGCCGACTTGTCACCCACCTCGCCGATCCGTTGCCAGATGCGCGCGAGCAGGTCGGCGTTGCGGGCCGTATTGCGAAAACCCATCACACCCGAATTGAAGGCCCAACCGCCCACATCCTTCGCCAGCAGCAGCTCGCGCCCTTCGAGCAGGTCGTCGATGCGGCGGCCTTGATTGACGAAGAGGACGTCGGCATCGACCCAGATCACCCACTTGTGATGCGCGATGTGCTGTTGCAGCAGCCAGCTGCGGACCCACGAACCGCCAATGCCAGGATCGATCGTCTCGGGCACCGCACGGTACACGTGATAGGCATAACCGTGCCTGTCGCAGTAGCGCTTCACGTTGTGTTCGGAAACCCGCGCATAGCTCGCAACGTGGTGGGTGTAGAGCGTGACGAAGGCGATGTCCGCGCCGGCGTTGTAGCTCGACATGGCGTCGTCCGACAGCGCAGGATAGGCCGCCGGTTGCAGCATGGGATGGCCATGGATGAGCGCATTGTTGACCTGCGCCACCAGCAAGTCCTGCAGGTTCGTGTCATGCAGCAGCGCTTCGCGCCATTCGCCCTCGGGTGCCGCAACGGGCAGCGGCCCCAGGTTGACGACGAAGATGCGCGCCTGGAACCACTGCGGAATGCGCCACGAGACATTGACGTAGATGTCGCCAACCATGGCGTTGCATCCGAGCAGGCCCACTGGACGCAGCCGCGCGGCTTCGTCGGTCGAGCGGTTCACCAAGGCGATGACATTCCCCGCATCGCCCATCAACGCGTGCAGCGCGGCACGGTTCGCGGCGGTGTTGCGCAGCACCATCATGTTGGTCATCGCGGGGCCCGGCTGGTCGCCGCTGGGCGGACCCTCCACCACCAGCGAGTCCCGCCCCTGCATCAAGGCCTCGATGGCGACGGGATGGAACACCACCGAATCGCCGTCGAGAAACAGGAGCCAGTCGTTCTCGGGCAGCGTGCGCAGATGGCGCAGGATGTGGCTGTACCGGGCGCTGTCGCGCAATGCCGGATGACGGATGCGGTCCGCCTCGACCCACTGATGCGGATAGCCGAACAAGCGGCAGTAGTGCGCATGGTTGCGCAGCGTGGCCTCGTCCTTGCGCGGAAAGAAGCTCAGGCACAAAGGCATGCGCTACTCCGTCAGACCGCCGTGCGACAGCATGCGCCTGGCGCCCAGGTATTCCGCTGAACTTGCGAGAAACGGCCACGACGACGCAGCCGAACGAGGCAGCAGCGCCCGCCGGCGTGCCTCACTGGCGGCATCGCCCACCCAGCGGCCTGCATCGCGGACCACGCCGAAATCTTCCAGCAACGCGTCGAGCGGCGCGCCATCGCCGATGCTCTGGTTGCACAGCAACGCCAGATCGCAGCCTGCGTCGATGGCCGCCAGCGCGGCATCGGCGTAGCTGAGCAGCTTGCCGTCTATGTAGCGCCCGGCCTCCATGCTGAGGTCATCGCTGAAGATCGCGCCGTCGAAACCGAGCCGCTGCCGCAGGACGGCCTTCAGCCACTTGGATGAAAAGCCCGCCGGCCGCTTGTCGACCTTCGGATAGATCACATGCGCCGGCATCACCGCGGTGAGCGTGCCCGCCAGCCAGTCGTAAGGCCGAGCGTCGTCGGCCAGGATGGCCTGGAGTCCGCGCTTGTCGACCGGAATCTCGACATGCGAGTCGGCCGTCACGAAACCGTGCCCCGGGAAATGCTTGCCGCAATTGCGCATGTCCGCCTGCAGCATGCCGTGCATGACGCTCTTGGCGAGCAACGCGACCACACGCGGGTCGCGGTGAAAACTGCGGTCGCCAATGACACTGCTCTCGCCGTAGTCCAGATCGAGCACTGGCGCAAAGCTGAAGTCGACGCCGCAAGCTCGCAACTCGGCGGCCAGTACGAGGCCCGTCGCAGTGGCGGCCTGCGTCGCGCGCATGGCGTCGCGCATCCACAGCTCGCCCAGGGCGCGCATCGACGGCAGCCGCGTGAAGCCATCGGTGCGAAAACGCTGCACGCGCCCGCCTTCGTGGTCGACGCAGATCAGCAGGTCGGGGCGGATCGCCTTGATCTCGGCATTGAGCGCCGTCATCTGGGCGCGGTCCTGCCAGTTGCGGGCGAAATGGATCACGCCGCCCACCAGCGGGTCGGCAAGTCGCCGGCGGTCGGCCGCGTTCAGTTCGGTGCCGGCTACGTCGATGATCAACGGCGAATGGGTACTGGAAATCGGATTCATGCGTCGCTGCTGCTCTTGTGCTCGACCACGACAAAGCTCGCGGCATATTCGGTTTCATCGGTCACGGTCACGTGGGCGGTGAGGCCCTTGGCCTCGAACCAGTCCTTGAGTTCGCCATGCAGCACGATCACCGGCTTGCCGCTGCGCAGGTTGGCGATCTCGCACGAGCGCCAGGTCATGGGCATGCGCATGCCCATGCCGATGGCCTTGCTGAAGGCCTCCTTGGCGGAGAAGCGCGTGGCGAGGTAACTCAGCCCGCGCTTCGGCCAGCGCTCGCTGCGGGCCTTCCACACAGCGAACTCGGCGTCGCACAGCACCTTGCGGGCGAAGCGCTCGCCCTGGCGCTCGAAGGTCGCCGCAATGCGACGCAGGTCGCAGATGTCGGTGCCAATGCCGTAGATCATGCGGCGCCGGCGTTCACTGCGCTTCGCTGATGCAGCGCAGGTACTCCTGCGTGGTGGCCGTGTAGCCGAGTTCGAGCGCGTCGGCGACGAAGGCGTGGCCGATCGAGACCTCGTGCACGCCGGGCACCGCGCGCAGGAAGGCGGTGAGGTTGTCGCGGCTCAGATCGTGGCCTGCATTGACGCCCAGGCCCGCGGCATGCGCCGCGCGTGCCGAGGCCACATAGCGCGCAAGCACGGCTTCTTCATCGGGAGTGCCGCGCGATGCCGCATAGCCTTCGGTGTAGAGCTCGACACGGTCGGCGCCCACGGCCTTGACCGCCGCCATCATCCCGGGAACAGGGTCCATGAACAGGCTGACGCGCACGCCCAAGGCCTTGGCTTCGGCGATCAGCGGGCGCAGGCGCTCCGCGACTTCAGGGAAGCTCCAGCCATGGTCGCTGGTCGATTGCGTTTCGCTGTCGGGCACGAAGGTGGCCTGATGCGGCTTCAGCGTGCGCACGAAGTCCATCAGGTTCTGGAAGGGGTTGCCCTCGATGTTGAACTCGATCGCCGGCCAGTCCTTGGCGAGCAGCGTCGAGAGGTCGCTGACATCGTGCGCGCGGATGTGGCGCGCGTCGGGCCGCGGATGCACGGTGATGCCCTGCGCGCCGGCGGCCAGGCAGGCCTGTGCCGCCTTCACCACGCTCGGGATGCCCAGATGGCGTGTGTTGCGGACCAGGGCCACCTTGTTGAGGTTGACCGACAGCGAGGTGGTACCGGCGTTGCCTGAAGTGCTCATAGTGCTTGCAGATCTCTCATCATTTGCCGCGTGCGCAGCGTGGTCACGCCGCAATGGTAGTTGAGCAACGCACGCAACTGGTTTCGCAGGGCACTGTTGCTGCCGGCGTTCATGGTGGCGATCTCGCGCAGCGTGGCGGTGAAGGGCGCGCGATCGTCGAGCACGCCTTGCAGGGACTGCCAGTCGGCGCCGTTCAGTGCCGCTTCGTCCTTGGCGGCCTGCCGCAATCCGGCTTCCGGTACGAGGGTGTAGCGCGCCCGGGCCGCGAGCGGTTCCAGTGTGAGGGTCTGCGCGTCCAGCGATGGCAGCAGGCCCACGCCTCGCAGCAGCAGAAGCTCGAAGGCGCGCAGTGCGGCGGCCTGCGTGGCAGCCTGGGCACCGGCGTGGTCGCCCGCCAGCACCTGCACCACCCCGGCGTAGGCATCGAACAGGGCTTCGTGGGCGTCGTCGCGAGCCAGCAGGCGCAACACCAGTTCGTTGATGTAGTAGCCCGACATCAGGGCTTCACCGGTTGGCATCACGTGGCCGCCCATCCATTCAGCGCCCTTGAGCGTGCGGATCTCGGCGTCGCCGCCGTAGTTGAGCTGCAGGGGCTGCAACGGCAACAGCACCGGGCGGAAATTGGAACTCGGCCGCTTCGCCCCCTTGGCCACCAGCGCGATGCGCCCGTGGTGGCGGGTGAAGACCTCCAGGATCAGGCTCGACTCGCTCCAGTCGTAGCGGTGGAGCACGTACGCCGGCTCGTGCGAAACGCGGTGGGCAGCGGCCACTTCATTCGTAACCGAAGGAGCGCACGCGTGCCTCGTCGTCGGCCCAGCCCGAACGGACCTTGACCCAGAGTTCGAGGAACACCTTGGCGTCGGCCAGCTTCTCCAGCTCGACCCGGGTTTCCATGCCGATGCGCTTGATGCGCTCGCCCTTGTCGCCGATCACCATGGCCTTGTGGCCGTCGCGCTCGACAACGATGGTGGCAGCAATGCGCAGCAGCCGCTTCTGGCCCTTCTTCTGGGGCGGCTCTTCCTCGAACTTGTCGATGATCACGGTCGAGGTGTAGGGCAGCTCGTCGCCGGTCAGGCGGAACAGCTTCTCGCGCACCAGTTCGCCGGCCAGGAATTTCTCGCTGCGGTCGGTGAGTTCGTCCTCGGCGTAGAACCAGGGCTGCTCGGGCAGGTACTTCTCGCAGATGCCGAACAGGCGTTCGACATCCTTCGCGTTCTTGGCCGACATCGGCACGAACTCGGCAAAGTTGTGCTTGCCCTGCATGGTCTGCAGCCAGGGTGCGATGTCGCCGCGGCGGTGCACGTTGTCGAGCTTGTTGGCCAGCAGCACGGTCGGAATGCCCTTGCCGAGCAGCTTGAGCACGCGCTCGTCGGCCGGCGTGAAGCTGCCGGCCTCGACCACGAACAGAATCAGGTCCACGTCGCCGACCGCGCCCTGCACGGTCTTGTTGAGCGACTTGTTCAGCGCGTTGGCATGCAGGGTCTGAAAACCCGGCGTGTCGACGAACACGAACTGCGTCGCGCCCAGCGTGCGCATGCCGGTGATGCGATGCCGCGTGGTCTGCGCCTTGCGCGAGGTGATGCTGATCTTCTGGCCGACCAACGCATTGAGCAACGTCGACTTGCCCACATTGGGCTTGCCGACGATGGCGATAAGGCCGCAGTGTTGCGGGCCGGTTGCGGCCGTATCGCCTGCGGCGTCTTCGGGTTCCGCTACGGGATTGATAGCATCGTTCATTGTGATTTCACGCGGCGCCGCGTGCCTTGAGCCGGATCAACATGGCAGCCGCGGCGGCCTGCTCGCCGGCGCGGCGCGAGCCGCCGATGCCGCGTTCGCGAAGGCCCAACTCGGGCACCTCGCACTCGACATCGAAAGTCTGCTTGTGCGCGGCGCCCAGCGTCGCTGCCACGCGGTACACCGGCAGCTTCATTTTGTGACCCTGCAGCCATTCCTGCAATTCGGTCTTCGGATCCTTGGCCGCTGCATCCATGCGCGGGGTGATTTCGACCGACTCGTACAGCCGATGCACCAGCGCCTGGGCGGCTGCAAAGCCGGCGTCCAGGTAGACCGCGCCAATCAGCGCTTCGAGCGCGTCGGCCAGGATCGACGGCCGGCTGGGGCCGCCCGAGCGGGCCTCGCCTTCGCCGAGCCGCAGCAGCGGCGAGATTGCCAGTTCGAGCGCCAGCCGGTGCAGGGTGTCCTGCTTGACCAGGTTGGCACGCACGCGCGACAGATCGCCCTCGGGTAGGGCCGAAAGACGGATGTAGAGCAGGTGGGAGACAGCGAGATTCAGCACCGAGTCGCCGAGAAACTCGAGGCGCTCGTTGTGATCGGCCGAGAAACTGCGGTGCGTGAGCGCGAGCTGGAGCAGCCGGGCGTCGGAGAACGTGTACTTGAGGCGCGCCTGCAGCGCGACGAGGCTGCCGTCCACCTTTTTGAGCGCCGCGTTCAGCGGGTCTCGCCCTTGTACTTGAGGGTCAGGTAGGCCGGCCCGAACAAGGGAATCTCGCGTTCGTACGCATACGACACGACGACCTTGTCGCCGACCTTCTTGATATCGAGGTCCTTGCCGCTGACCGACTTGAAGTCGTCGATGGCCTGAGCACGATCGAAGATGGCGCGCACTTCGGGCACGGTCGTGCCTTCCTTGGCCTTGTTGGCGGCCTTGTCGATGGCCTGCCATTCGATCAGCGTCGGAATGACCTGCGCGACGACGACGCCCACGCAAGCGAGCACCACCGCGACGAACACCAAGCCGATGAACGAAATGCCGCGCTGTTGCGCGGCCCTGCTGCGGATGGACCGGTTTGTTCTCATGCCCTCTTACCCCTCGAACAGTTTGGACTGCTTATTGAAACGGACCGATGCGACCCAGATCGCCGAAGTTCATCCAGACGAAGAACGCCCTGCCCACGATGTTCTGGTCAGGCACGAAGCCCCAGTAGCGCGAGTCCGCCGAATTATCGCGGTTGTCGCCCATCATGAAATATTGGCCGGCGGGCACCTTGCAGACCACGCCTTCGACGGAGTAGCGGCAGTTTTCGATGCCCGGGAAATTGAAGCTGCTGGCGCCAGGAATGAAGGACGGCGAGGTTTCGTCGTTGAGCAGCTTGTGCTGCTTGTCCCCCAGCTTCTCTTCGTACTGCTTGAGCAGGCGCATCGATTCGCTGTCGAGGTAATCGTCCTCGGGTGTCTTCGACACCGGCTGACCGTTGATCGTGAGCTTCTTGTTCAGGTACGCCACCTCGTCGCCCGGGATGCCGACCACGCGCTTGATGTAGTCCATGCTCGGCTTGGGCGGGTAGCGGAACACCACCACATCGCCACGCGCCAGCGGTGTGCCGTCGGTGATCTTGGTGTTGATGACCGGCAGGCGCAGGCCGTAGGTGAACTTGTTGACCAGGATCAGGTCGCCGGTCAGCAGCGTGGGCATCATGGAGCCCGAAGGAATCTTGAAGGGCTCGTACAGGAACGAGCGCAGCAGGAACACCACCAGGATCACCGGGAACAGGCCAGCGGTCCAGTCGAGCCACCAGGGCTGCATCAGCAGCCGGTCGCTCGCCTTGGCGTCGACGGTATCGACCTGCGTGATGCCCTGCCCTGCCAGCCGCGCATTGCGCTCGGCCATCGAGGCCTCGAGCTTGGCGGCGGCCTGCTCGCGCTTCGGCAGGAAATAGAAACGCTCGGCCAGCCAGAAAAGACCGGTGACCACCGTGGCCAGGAACAGCAGAAGTGCGAAGTTGCCTTCGATCACGCCGAAATACCAGGCACCGACATAGCCGGCAAATGCCGCGAGGACCAGGGAGGTGATGAATGCCATTTTGTTGATCAGTCTTCGACTTGCAGAATCGCGAGGAAGGCCTCTTGCGGGACCTCGACAGAGCCGATCTGCTTCATTCTTTTCTTGCCCGCCTTCTGCTTTTCGAGCAGCTTCTTCTTGCGGGAGATGTCGCCGCCATAGCACTTGGCCAGCACGTTCTTGCGAAGCGCCTTGATTGTCTCACGCGCAATGATGTTGACCCCGATGGCGGCCTGGATCGCCACGTCGAACATCTGGCGCGAAATGATCTCGCGCATCTTCGACACCACCGCCCGGCCACGGTACTGCGACTGGGTGCGGTGCACGATGATGGACAGGGCATCGACCTTCTCGCCGTTGAGCAGGATGTCGACCTTAACCACGTCGGACGCGCGGTACTCCTTGAACTCGTAGTCCATGGAGGCATAGCCCCGGCTGACCGACTTCAGCTTGTCGAAGAAATCGAGCACGATTTCGCCGAGCGGCATTTCGTAGGTCAGCATGACCTGGCGGCCGTGATAGGCCATGTTCATCTGCACGCCGCGCTTCTGGTTGGCCAGCGTCATGACGGCGCCGACGTATTCCTGCGGCATGTACAGATGCACGGTGACGATCGGTTCGCGGATCTCGCTCATCCTGCCGACGTCGGGCATCTTGGACGGGTTCTCGACCATGATGACTTCGCCGTCGCTGCGCACCACCTGGTAGACCACGCTGGGCGCGGTCGTGATCAGGTCCTGGTCGAACTCGCGCTCCAGGCGCTCTTGCACGATTTCCATGTGCAGCAGGCCAAGGAAGCCGCAGCGAAAGCCGAAGCCGAGCGCCTGACTCACCTCGGGCTCGTAGCGCAGCGACGAATCGTTGAGCTTGAGCTTTTCGAGCGCGTCGCGCAGCGAGTCGTACTCGCTGGCTTCGGTCGGGTAGAGACCGGCAAACACCTGCGGCTGGATTTCCTTGAAGCCCGGCAGCGCCTCGGTGGCGGTGGCGGCCGCGCCACCCGTGCCTGGCTTGATCAGCGTCACGGTGTCGCCGACCTTGGCGGCCTGCAGCTCCTTGATGCCCGCGATGATGAAGCCCACCTCGCCCGCTTCGAGCGAAGCGCGCGCTTCGGTGGCCGGCGTGAAGACGCCGATGTTGTCGGCGTTGTACATGGCACCGGACGCCATCATCTTGATACGCTCGCCCTTCACCAGGCGACCGTCGACCACGCGCACCAGCATGACGACGCCGACATACGCATCGAACCAGCTGTCGACGATCATCGCGCGCAGTGGGCCATCGGGATTGCCGCGCGGCGCGGGCATCTTGTGGACCACTGCCTCAAGGATCTCGTCGATGCCCATGCCGGTCTTGGCCGAACAAGGAATCGCATCGGTCGCATCGATGCCGATGACGTCTTCGATTTCAGTTCGCGCGTTCTCTGGATCCGCGTTGGGCAAATCCATCTTATTGAGCACCGGCACCACTTCGACGCCGAGGTCGAGTGCGGTGTAGCAGTTGGCCACCGTCTGCGCTTCGACACCTTGCGACGCATCGACAACGAGCAGCGCGCCTTCGCACGCCGACAGCGAGCGACTCACTTCATAAGAGAAGTCGACGTGACCCGGCGTGTCGATCAGATTGAGGTTGTAGACCTGTCCGTCGAGTGCCTTGTAGTGCAGCGCGGCGGTCTGTGCCTTGATGGTTATCCCACGCTCTTTTTCGATGTCCATCGAGTCGAGCACCTGCGCCTCCATCTCGCGCTCGGCGAGACCGCCGCAACGCTGGATCAAACGGTCTGCGAGCGTGGACTTGCCATGATCGATGTGCGCAATGATCGAAAAATTTCTGATGTGATTCATCAACGGGAACGCTTAAGTACTTGAATTGGCTCGTGCGCAGAGTGCGACAGGCAAGAAAAAAGGGCGCGTCTTCTGGAGACGCGCCCTGAACCAACAAGCAATGGCAACTGCAGTAGTTGGAACTTCATTGTAGGCAAAAAGGGAAGCACGTACATCCGGGAACGGGGTCCAAAGGGGTCGTTGCAGGTCAACAACATCAAAGATATATACAGGTTATCCACAGGATCGGTGGAGCACTCACTGAACAACTTGTGGGCGATCTGTGGAGCACCGGTGGACTGCTGTCTAACATCTCGCATCGTGAAGGTCAGTGCATTCCTTATGCGCTGACCGCCCGCCAAGAGAGGCCTATTCTACCGAAAACCGTCCTTAGCCTTCTTGAAAGTTAGTAGACACAAACAAAACATCTCGCTTTTTGGCCCTCAGATTTTTTTCGAGCCGGACAGCGGAACGTCGTAAACACCTCAAAAAAACGGCCCCAAACCCGACTGCCGGGTGGGGCCACTTGACGCCGGCGCCAGATCAGCGTGCGGGACGGATCAGGGCATATTGCGCCCAATCGCCACGACGGAACAGCACGCTGAGCGCCTTGCTCTTGTCGGCCTTGCCAATGGCGGACTCGAATTCCCGCGCGTTGGCAACCTCGACATTGCCCACGGCCAGGATGATGTCCCCTTCGCGCAGACCGGCACGCGCAGCAGCGTCGCTGGCGGTATCGACCTTCACGCCGCCCTTCAGCTTGAGCTCCTTCTTCTGCGCATCGTTGAGATCGCTCACGGCCAGGCCGAGCGATTTGGCAGCGGCCGAAGCCGATGGCTTCTGCGCCGGCTCGTCGCGATCGGCTGCGCGCTTGGCAGGCTTGTCGGGCTCGATCTCTGCAATGGTCACGCTCAAGTCGCGCGAGGCGCCGCGGCGGAACACCGTGAGCGTGCTCTTGGTGCCCGGCTTGGTGTTGCCCACGAGACGCGGCAGATCGCTCGGCTTCTCGATGGGCTTGCCGTCGAACTTGGTGATGACGTCACCCGGCTCGACACCGGCCTTCTCGCCCGGCGATCCGGCCTCGACGCCACGCACCAGCGCGCCTTGCGCCTTGCCCAGCCCGATTGCTTCCGCCACGTCCTTAGTGACCTGATCGATCTGCACGCCGATGCGGCCGCGCGAAACGCGACCCGAGGTGCGCAACTGGTCGCTGACACGGATCGCCTCGTCGATCGGGATCGAGAACGAGATGCCCATGAAGCCACCCGAGCGCGAGTAGATCTGGCTGTTGATGCCCACCACTTCGCCACGCATGTTGATCAGCGGGCCGCCCGAGTTGCCCGGGTTGATGGCCACGTCGGTCTGGATGAACGGCAGGTATTCGCCGGTGTCGCGCTGCTTGGCGCTCACGATGCCTGCGGTGACGGTGTTCTCGAGGCCGAAAGGCGAGCCGATGGCCATCACCCATTCGCCCACGCGCAGCTTGGAGATGTCGCCCACCTTCACAGCAGGCAGCCCCGTTGCCTCGATCTTGACGACCGCGACGTCGCTGCGCTTGTCGGAACCGACGATCTTGGCCTTGAACTCGCGCTTGTCGGGCAACGTGACCATGACCTCGGAAGCATCTTCCACCACATGCGCGTTGGTCATGACATAACCATCGGCTGTCAGGATGAAGCCGGAACCCACGCCGCGCGGGCGCTCTTCTTCCTGGGGCTGCTGCGGCTTGTTGGAACGCGGCCCTTGGCGCGGCGCGCCCGGCAGCGGCTGGCCGAAGAAGCGGCGGAAGAACTCCTGCATCTCCTCGTCCATCTCGCCATTGGCGCCGCCGCCTCGCTGCGCGACCTTCTCGACAGTGCGGATGTTGACCACGGAGGGGCCGACCTGATCGACGAGGTCGGTGAAGTCAGGCAGCGTGCGCGTCTGCGCATGGACCGACTCGACAGGCAGGAAGGTGGCGCCGGCTGTCACCGCCAGCGCAAAAGCCAACAGGCCGGAACGAAGCTTGTGTCCCTCGACTTTGAAGATCATCGGTTTTCTTTCAAAAGAACAGAGCGGATAAAACAACAAATGCTGTGAGTCTGCGGCGCGTGCTTGGTTCAGCGCAAGGGGCGCGGCAGGCGCTTTCGCGGCCTGTCAGCGCGTGCGCACAAGGCTCTGCGCGAATGCATTGAGTGTCTGCTGCGGCACCTCGCCGACCGCGGTCACCCACCAGTCGCTGGCCGGCTCGGGCAGGCGCCGGCGAATCGCGTTGGTTGCCCCGATGGTCAGTACGCCGTCGCGAGGCCCACGCACTGCGTCGTAACGCTCGATGAAAAGCGACACCGAGGCAAGACCGTCGGAAAAGGTCCACTGAACAGTCGTGGCATCGGGCTTCGACGACTTGCCATCAGCAGCAGCTGGGCGCCGGAAAAAGCTTCGAGGCTTGAATCCGGGCACGGGCGTGCTGAGGGCCCAGCCTTCGTCTTGTGCGGTGGTTCGCTCCAACTCGAGCTTCTCGATGCGATAGCCCGAGGTGTTGGCCATCATTTGCGCCAAGGCCTGCGCCTTCACCGGTGCATCGAGCTGCAGTTCGGAGAACGCCGACTGCTCCACCACGCGGGATTCGCTGTCGACGGTTTGCAGCTTCACGACGAGGCCCGAGCGGCGCTCGCTCCAGATGCGATAACCAAAGCGCAGTCCGTCGTGCGGCACCAGCTGCACCACATCTGCGTCGAAGCCCGCCACACGGTCCTTGCCGATGGCGCGTACGTCGTAGAAATCGCCGATCGACGAATCGGGCTTGTCCGGGAGATTCGGAAAGAGATCGAGGTTCTCGCGCTTTTCGACCTTGACGACCTTCACCTCGGGCAGGAAGGTCATGACATTGCGATTGCGCCGGAAGGTCGAACGCTGCGGCCCCGACAGGGCCTCGATGCGCTCGATCTGGTGATCACCGTCGCGCACATGCCAGATGCGCGCGCTCGACAGATCGCCACCCGGAGCCGACACCACGAAGGTGCCTACATAGTTGCGCTGCCGGGCGCCCGCATGCATGCGCTGCAGCCATTCGGTCACGCTCATCGCGGGCGGCTCGTCTGTCTGCGCCGTCGCTGCACTCTTCGCATTTGCCGAGCCCGAGCGGGTCTGCGCGGTGGCAATCTGCGCCAGGCAAAAAGCTGCAAACACAAGCACGCAGGCGCGGGCGGAGATCGGCATCTGAACGGTCATTACAGGCAGCTGAGGGCGCGCACTCAGCGCGTGGGCCCCTCGAAGGTGGCGTTGCGCAAGAATCCGGAAGGCATTTGCGAAGCGCCACCAGCTTGCTGGTGCGCTTCGAGCAATTGATCGAGCCGCGGATCGCGCAGCATGACTTGCGGATTGCCGTTACCGACGATCACGCGGGTCGGGGTCAATGTGGCGCTGGCCGGCTGCTGGCCATTGATGGCAGCCGCTGCGAGGACAGAATTCACCGCCGGCTGTTGTTGCTGTTGGGTCGACGCGATCTGCGCGCCGGCCTGCGGAACCGCCGCGCCGTTACCGACCAGCGTCCAGCTGACGGCCACCACGGCGACCAGCGACGCAGCACCGGCCACCAGCTTCCAGCGGAACACCGGCTCATTGGCCGCGTCTGCCCTGCGCTGTACAGGCAAAGCCGCCGCTACGGCGACAGGCGCCAGCACAGGCGCGGCGACAACGGGTTCAGCAGCCAGTCGCTGCTGGAAACGAGCCAGGAACGCCAAGGTGTCGCTGCACGGCGCATGGCCCCCCGAACGCAGGACATCGCCCACCGCGTGGTATTCCTGCCAGGCCGCGCGCGATTCGTCCTCGTTGCAGACCGCGACGATCGCCTGCGCGAACGCCTCGCCCTGCAAATGACCATCCGCAAGTGCGGACACCTGTTCCCGAACTGTCATCGACTGATTCATTTCATTCACCTGCTTGCTTACCAACGCTTGCCGGACTGGTTGTCCAGCAGTGGTTTGACCTTGGCCGAAATGGCCTCACGCGCCCGGAAAATACGCGAACGCACCGTGCCGATAGGGCAATTCATGACCTCGGCGATCTCTTCGTAACTCATGCCCTCGATTTCGCGCAGCGTGACCGCCTGGCGCAACTCGGCCGGGAGCGCATCCATGGCTACCTCGACGGCGGTGGCGATTTCCTTCGCCGCCATGATCGATTCAGGGGTTTCGTCGCTGATTGGTTCGTTTCCGGGACGGTAAGTTTCATCGTCGTCATCAGAAGACGGCCGCAGAGCGCTTTCGGAGACAGTCGGATCGCGCTTCATGTCCACCAGCGCCTTCTTGGCGGTGTTGACGGCGATCCGGTAAAGCCAGGTGTAGAACTGCGCCTCCCCCCGGAACTGGTGCAATGCGCGGTAGGCCCGAATGAAGGTTTCCTGCGCAATGTCCTCGATCAGGTCGACATCGCGCACCATCCGGCCGATCAGGCGTTCGATACGGCGCTGGTACTTGATGACCAGCAGCTCGAAAGCCTTCTGATCGCCCGCAACCGTGCGTTGGACCAGCTGGAAATCGACCTCGCCCGGGCGCGGCGCCTCGGCGGACGCGTCGGTCAGGCCGGAGTCCGGTGGCACAGGCGGCACAGAAGTGGTCATCGAGGGAGGTTCAGGGCGCGTCGGCCGGTGCCGTCGCGCGCCAGGGGTCGCCAGCAGGTGCTGCGGAGGGAGCGCGCGAATATACCGCGCGACGCACATCGCGCCAGCGTTCCGGCATGGTCCGGTGCTCGATCCAGATCCAGCGCCGGGCGCGGCCGGGCTCGGCAAGCCTGACCAGCATCAGCGACTGGAAATCGAGGGCGACCGAGGCTTGGGCCGCACGAACGCTGCGAGTGGTGTCGGCGCCCGTCAAAGACCAGCAAAGTCCATCGAAGTGCAGAACCGCCGCGCCATCGCGCCGCAAGCCGAAGCCGGCGGCAACGCCGGAAAACGCGACACTGAGAACCAGCAGGAGCTGGCGCCATCCGGCGCTATCCAACAGATAGCAGGATGCGCCCGCACAACAAGCGCCCAGGGCCCAAAGGACAATCAAGATCCGGGTTGCGCCACGCGAGCGCCCCACCGGATAGGTCACCGACGGTGCGCTGTGCATGAAAGAGCAATGCTCAAGCGCGCTTGAACACCAGCGTGCCGTTGGTGCCCCCGAAGCCGAAGTTGTTCTTGACCGCGACATCGATCTTCAGATCGCGCGCCTCGTTGGCGCAGTAGTCGAGATCGCACTCCGGATCCTGGTTGAAGATGTTGATGGTCGGCGGGCTCTTCTGGTGATGCAGCGCGAGCACAGTGAACACCGATTCGATGCCGCCCGCGCCGCCCAGCAAGTGACCGGTCATGGACTTGGTCGAATTGACGACGAGCTTCTTCGCATGATCGCCGAAGGCGAGCTTGACCGCGTTGGTCTCATTGAGGTCACCGATCTGCGTCGAAGTGCCGTGCGCGTTCAGGTACTGAACCTCGTCGGCATTGACACCCGCATTGGCTAGCGCCATGACCATCGAACGGCGCGGGCCGTCGACGTCGGGCGCGGTCATGTGATACGCGTCACCGGTCAGGCCGAAGCCCGAGACTTCCGCATAGATCTTGGCTCCACGCGCCTTGGCATGTTCGTATTCTTCGAGCACCAGCACGCCAGCACCCTCGCCCAGCACGAAGCCGTCGCGATCCTTGTCCCACGGGCGCGAAGCCGTCGCGGGATCGTCATTGCGGGTGCTCAGCGCGCGAGGCGCAGTGAAGCCGCCAATGCCAAGCGGAGAAATGGTGGATTCGGCGCCGCCCGCGATCATTACGTCGGCATCGCCGTACTCGATCATGCGTGCCGACGTGCCGATGGCATGCAGGCCGGTGGTGCAGGCGGTCACGACGGCGATGTTCGGGCCCTTGAAGCCGTACTTGATCGACACGTGGCCCGAGATCATGTTGATGATCGATGCCGGCACGAAGAACGGCGAAATGCGGCGTGGGCCGCGACTCGCATATTCGCCGTGCGTCTGCTCGATCATCGGCAAACCGCCGATGCCCGAGCCGATGTTGCAGCCGATGCGCACGGCTTCCTCATAGGACAGCGCTTCGCCGGTCGGCAGTCCGCTGTCCTGCACCGCCTGAATGGCGGCGGCGAGCCCCAGATGAATGAAGCGGTCCATGTGACGCGCTTCTTTCTCCGAGATGAATTGGGTGATGTCGAAACCCTTGACCTCACCGGCGAACTTGCAGGCGAAGGCGCTTGCATCGAACGCGGTGATGTTCGCAATGCCCGACTTCCCGGCCAACAAGTTGGCCCAGGATTCGGTTGCGGTGTTTCCGACAGGAGCGATGCAACCGAGTCCGGTCACGACGACGCGGCGTTTGGTCATGCCGGCAAACCTTTCTGGAAGCGCTGTACAACAGCCTGTCGGCGCATGCGGTTCAAAGGAGAACCGCCGGCCGCAGACGCGATGTTGTCAGCTGGCCGATCAGGCCTTTTGATTCTTGGTGGCGTAGTCGACGGCGTTTTGCACCGTGGTGATCTTCTCGGCGTCTTCGTCGGGAATCTCGATGCCGAACTCGTCTTCGAGTGCCATCACGAGTTCGACCGTGTCGAGCGAGTCGGCGCCGAGGTCGGCCACGAAGGCCTTTTCATTCGTCACTTGGGACTCTTCCACGCCGAGTTGCTCGGCGATGATTTTCTTGACACGTGCTTCGATATCGCTCATTTGGTTCCCTCTGAGGGTTTGTAGGTAATCGGTGGATTTTAGCCGGGCGCATTGTGGCATTTGCCGTGCACCCGGTACGGGAAAAGATTGCGCCTTGCGGCTACATGTGCATGCCGCCGTTGACGTGCAGCTCCTGCCCCGTCACATAGGAGGCCTGGGGCGATGCGAGGTAGGCCACTGCATGCGCGATGTCGGCCGGCTTGCCCAGGTGACCCAGCGGGATCTGCTGAAGCAGCGCCTGCTGCTGGGCTTCGGGGAGGCTGGCCGTCATGTCGGTTTCGATGAAACCGGGCGCGACGCAGTTGACCGTGATGTTGCGGCTGCCGAGTTCACGGGCCAGCGCGCGGGTCATGCCCGAGACGCCGGCCTTGGCGGCCGCGTAGTTGGCTTGCCCGGCGTTGCCGGAAGCGCCCACCACGCTGGTGATGCTGATGATGCGGCCATAGCGCTGCTTCATCATCGGGCGGATCACGGCGCGCGACAGGCGAAAGACGGCCTTGAGGTTGGTGTCGAGCACCGCGTCCCAGTCGTCGTCCTTCATGCGCATGGCGAGCGTGTCGCGCGTGATGCCGGCGTTGTTGACCAGCACGTGGATGGCGCCATAGGCCTTCACGATCTCGTCGATGAGGGCTTCGACGGCAGCGCCGTCATTCACGTCGAGCGCACGCCCACGGCCATCGAAGGCACTGAGGGCGGAAGTGATCTTCGCCGCGCCTTCGTCGGTGGTGCCGGTGCCCACGACCTTGAGGCCGCGCTGGGCCAGCTCGAGCGCGATCGCCGCGCCGATGCCGCGCGATGCGCCGGTGACCAGGGCGACTTGCCCTTCAAATTTGGGAATGCTCATAAGAAAAAGTATCGGGCCTTGCTTGCGCCGTTCAGCCGGCGAGCGATTGTCGGGTTTCCGCGAGCGTGGCCGGGTCGTACACCGACGCGGCTTCCAGATCGGGGGTAATGCGCTTCACCATGCCGGCCAGCACCTTGCCAGGGCCGCACTCGATGATGGCGGCTACACCGCGCAGTTTCAAGGCCTGGATGCTTTCGACCCAGCGAACTGGACCTGCGGCCTGGCGCACCAGCGCGTCGCGAATGCGGTCCGCGTCAGTTTCGATGGCCACGTCGATGTTGTTCAGCACCGGAATCTGAGGCGTCGCCAGCGTGATGCCGGCGAGCTTTTCGCGCAGCGCTTCGGCTGCGGGCTTCATGAGGCTCGAATGGAACGGCGCCGACACGGGCAACAGCAGCGCGCGCTTGGCGCCATTGGCCTTCAGCAGTTCACAGGCCTTGTCGACCGCCGCCTTGCTGCCGGCGATCACCGTCTGCATCGGATCATTGAAATTCACGGCCTCGACGATCTCGGCACTGTCGGCACCGAAAGTCGCCGTAGCTTCCACACAACCCGCCATGACCTTGCTGGATTCCATGCCGAGGATGGCCGCCATCGCGCCGACACCTACGGGCACAGCCTGCTGCATCGCTTGTGCACGAAAGCGCACGAGCGGCGCTGCCTGTGCGAGCGTCAGCACGCCGGAGGCGACCAGCGCCGAGTACTCGCCCAGCGAATGACCAGCCACCACGGAAGGCGTTGCACCGCCTTCGGCCAGCCAGGCGCGCCACGCGGCAACGCCTGCCACGAGCATCACGGGCTGGGTGTTGGTGGTGAGCGCCAGTTCTTCCTTGGGGCCGGCCTTGATCAGCGCGCCAACGTCTTCGCCCAGCGCATCGGAGGCTTCGCGCAGGGTTTCGGCCACAGCCGGATGGTCGCCCCAGGCGTCGAGCATGCCGACCGCCTGCGAGCCTTGACCCGGAAAGACAAAAGCAAAGGATTTCATTGTTTTATGCGTCATATCGCATTGCAGCCCTCGTCGAGAGGCCGCAACACGCTACAGATTCAATAGCACCGCGCCCCAGGTGAAGCCACCGCCCACGCCTTCGAGCATGAGGGTCTCACCCTTCTTCACCTTGCCGGAGCGCACAGCTTCATCGAGTGCCAACGGAATCGAGGCAGCCGACGTATTGCCGTGCTCGTTGACCGTGACGATCAGCTTCTCGCGCGGCAGCTTCAGCTTTTTCGCTGTGCCTTCCATGATGCGGATGTTGGCCTGGTGCGGAATCAGCCAGTCGATGTCGGCCTCGGTCTTGCCGGCCTTGACCAGCGTGGCGCGCGCAGCCTCTTCGAGCACGCGGACCGCGAGCTTGAACACGGCCTGCCCGTCCATGTGCAACAGCGGCGTGCCCAGCACGTTGCCGCCCGAGACATGGCCTGGCACACACAGAATGCCGACGTGTTTGCCATCGGCATGCAGATCGCTGGCAAGAATGCCCGGCTCTTCGCTGGCTTCAAGCACCACCGCACCCGCACCGTCGCCGAACAGCACGCACGTGGTTCGGTCGTTGAAGTCGAGGATGCGGGAGAACACTTCGGCGCCAATCACCAGTGCACAACGCGCCGTGCCGGTGCGGATCATCGCGTCGGCAATGGTCAGCGCGTAGACGAAACCGCTGCAGACGGCCTGGACGTCGAAGGCCGGGCAGCCGGCAATGCCGAGCTTGTGCTGGAGGATGGCGGCCGACGATGGGAACACCATGTCGGGCGTCGAGGTCGCGACGATGATCAGGTCGACATCGCTGGCCTTGCGGCCCGCGGCCTCCAGGGCGTGCCTGGCGGCCTCAAGACCGAGATCGCTGCTGCTGACTTCCGGCGCGGCAAAGTGACGCGCGTGGATGCCAGTGCGTTCAATGATCCACTGGTCGGAGGTTTCTATGCCGCGTGTTGCCAGTTCCTTGGCAAGGTCGTCATTGGTCACGCGGCGTGGGGGCAGGTAACTGCCGGTGCCGGTAATGCGTGAAAAAGGGGTCATCAAACGTGAAGGGCCGTCGCGTCGACCGGCGCCGCCGGTTCCTGCCGCGCGAGCAATGGCGCGGCGTGGGCGATGCGGGCCCGCACGCGATCGAGCAGGTTGTTGCGAGCGGCATCATAAGCGCGATCCAGCGCGTAGCCGAAAGCCACTTCGTCGGCCGAGCCATGACTCTTGAAAACCAGGCCACGCAGGCCCAAAAGTGCGGCGCCGTTGTAGCGGCGATGATCAACACGACCTTTAAAGGCTTTTAAGACCGGGTAGGCAACAATTGCCGCAATTTTGGTGAAGACGTTTCGCGAAAACTCGGCCCGAATGAACTCCTGGATCATTGAAGCAACGCCTTCGCTGGCCTTCAACGCCACATTCCCGACAAATCCATCGCAGACGATGATGTCGGTTGTGCCCTTGAAAATATCGTTGCCTTCCACGTTACCGTAGAAGTTCAAATCTTTGGAGTTAGCAGCCGTACGCAGCAGTTGACTCGCTTTTTTGATCGTTTCGCTGCCCTTGATGGCTTCTTCGCCAATATTGAGCAAGCCGACCGAAGGCGACTCGTTGCCGGTCAACGCCGAGACGAGCGCCGAGCCAAGCACGGCGAACTGAAGCAGATCCTCAGCGTCGCAATCGACGTTCGCACCCAGGTCGAGCACGGTCGTTGCCCCGCCCTTGGCGTTCGGCAGTTGCGGCGCAATGGCCGGACGATCAATGCCGTCGAGCGTCTTGAGCAGGTAACGCGCAATGGCCATCAGCGCGCCGGTGTTCCCGGCCGAGATGGCGGCTTGCGCAGTGCCATCCTTGACCTGCTGGATCGCAACACGCATCGAAGAGTCCTTCTTCTTGCGCAATGCGATTTCGACAGGGTCGTCCATGCCCACCACCTCGCTGGCAGCGACGATGCGGGCGCGTGGATGCGCGGCAAAGCCCGCCAGTGCGGCCGGCGCACCGACCAGCAACAACGAGGCTTCGCTGTGCCGCTCGAGAAACGCACGGCAGGCCGCAAGCGTGACGCGCGGCCCATGGTCGCCTCCCATGCAATCCACGGCGAGCGTGATTGCAGAAGGCGCAGCAGCGAATTCGGGAAGAGAAGACGTAGCCATCAAAACAAAGGCCCGACGCTACAGCAGAAGTAGCTTCGGGCCTCGGCCTTGGGATGCGAGATCAGGCTTCAGACTTGTTCTTGAGCACCTGACGGCCACGGTAGAAACCGTTGGGGCTGATGTGGTGACGCAGATGCGTTTCGCCGGTGGTCGGTTCCACGGCGATGCCGGGCACGACCAGCGCATTGTGGGAACGGTGCATGCCGCGCTTGGAAGGCGACTTCTTGTTTTGCTGGACGGCCATGATGGCTCCTGGACTGTTAGGTGAGTGATTGGATGCGCTCTTTTGCGGTGGCAATGCAGCGGCATGTATGGAATGCCTTTATCTGCATCGCTGCTCACGGCGGCGCGCGCGAAGCCCATGAGTATAGCCCAGCCTGGGGAAAAGGGCTACTTGCCCTCTCCCGGCTTGCGTGAACGCAACGCTCCGAGCACCGCAAAGGGGTTCGGCTTGGCTTCTTCGGCCGCCTGGAAGTCCTCGTCGCTGGACGAGAGCTGGACCGGTATCGGGCAAACATCGTGAATGGGCGTGACGGGAATTTCCATCAAAAGCTCGTCCTCGATCAGGGTCTGGAGGTCGAAATCCCGGCTGATGACCAGCAGGTCTTCTTCGGATTCCTCGTCTTCAGCTTCTGCCGTGGCCTCGTCGGCCACGAAACGGAACCAGCGGTCGACCGTCAGCAAGGTGTCGACGGGCGACAGGCAACGCTGGCAAACCAGTGGCACGGTGGTTTCCGCCTCCAGGTGCAGCCAGGGCGTCGACTTGCCGTCTGCGCCGGGGCGCTCCTCGGCGGTCGCCTCCCAATGGACCACGGCGTCAGGCGCCGGAGCCGCCAGTTCAGCGACCAGGCGCAGGTAATCAGGAACCGGGTCAGCAGCCTCAAGGGATGCGGCGGCGGCTGCAAAAGCAGGCACGTTGAGCCGTTCGGGGGCAAATTCTCTGTTCATCCGCGCCAGTCTATCGCGCCGGCCGTTTTCCCGACATCGGGCGTGCCTGAGGGTTTTGAACGGCTCACGCACAATCGTCCCCATGCAACGCTCTGTGATCCTCGCCTCGACCTCGCGCTACCGCCGCGAACTGCTCACCCGCCTGCGACTGCCCTTCGACGTGCAGTCCCCCGAAGTCGACGAAACGCCGCTGGCCGGCGAAACGCCACACGACCTGGCCGTGCGCCTGGCACTTGAAAAGGCCAATGCCGTGGCCGCCCGCTTCCCCGAAGCTGTGGTCATCGGCTCCGATCAGGTGGCCGACTTGGCTGGCGAGGCACTCGGCAAGCCCGGCGACCACGTCCGCGCCACCGCCCAGTTGCGCCGCATGCGCGGCCAGACACTGATATTCCAGACCGCCGTGGCCGTCGTCTGCCACGCAACGGGCTTCGTCCAGCGCGACATCGCACCCGTGCGCGTGGTATTTCGCGACCTCAGCGACGCCGCGATCGAGCAATACCTCCTGGCCGAACAGCCTTACGACTGCGCAGGCAGCGCCAAGAGCGAAGGCCTGGGCATTGCCTTGCTGAGCGCCATCGACAGCGACGACCCGACTGCGCTGGTCGGCTTGCCACTGATCCGCACCTGCCGGATGCTGCGCGCCGCGGGAGTTGAACTCCTGTGACACACGGAAAGCTCTACCTCGTCCCCGCACCGCTCGATTTCGGCTGCGACGTCCAGGCCCCGCTGCAAGACGCGCTGCCGCTGGGCACGCTGCAAGCGGCCGCCGGCATCACCCACTGGATCTGCGAGAACGCCAAGTCCGCGCGCGCCTATCTGAAACGCATCGACGCTGTCGCGCCACTGGCCGCCCCCCTGCAGGCGCAGAACATCCAGGAACTGCCACGCGAAGTGCACAAGAAAGGCGACCACGCTGGTCAGTTCGACGCCCGCCCCTTGCTGGCTGCCGCGCTCGAAGGCCATGACATCGGCTTGCTCAGCGAGGCCGGCATGCCGGCGGTGGCCGACCCCGGCTCTTCGGTGGCTCGCGCCGCGCACGACCTGGGCATTGCCGTGGTGCCGCTGACCGGCCCGGTCTCGTTGCTGCTGGCGCTGGCCGCGAGCGGCCTCAACGGCCAGAACTTCGCCTTCGTCGGCTACCTGCCGCAGGACGCGAGCGAGCGCCAGATCCGCATTCGCGAGCTCGAAGCGCTCGCGCTCAAGACCGGCCAGACACAGCTGTTCATTGAAACGCCCTACCGCAACACCGTGCTGCTGCAGGCCCTGGTGCAAACGCTGCAGCACAACACCCGCCTCGCCGTGGCGCGCGGCCTCACGCTTGCCACCGCCCATGTGCGCAGCGAAACGGTCAAGGGCTGGCGCGCCAAGCCGCAGACTGGCGTGGACGAACGCCTGCCCGCCGTGTTCGCGATCGGTCGCTGACGATGGTGGCCGTGACCGCAGGCACGCGCTGGGCTTCGCGTGCACAGTTCTTTTCCGCCGGCTTCATCTTTGCGACCTGGGGCGTCCACGTGCCCACAGTGAAGGCGCACTACGGCATCGACGAAGCCCAGCTCGGACTGGCCATGCTCGCGGCCGGCGCCGGCGCGATGTTCGGGCTGACCAGCGCGGGGCGCTGGATCGGGCGCTACGGCCCGCGCCGCGTGGCCAGCATCTGCGGTTGCATTTACGCGCTGCTGCTCGCCGGCCTGATCGCCATGCCGGGCTATGTCGCGCTGCTGGGGTTGCTGGCGGCCTTCGGCCTTGTCACCAGCGTGTTCGACGTGTCGATCAACACCGAGGCGGCGCAGCTCGAACTGCACGGTGGAACGCCTTTGATGAGCGGCATGCACGGCATGTTCAGCCTCGGCGGCATGGCCGGCGCCGCCAGCGGCAGCGCGGCGCTTGCGGCCGGACTCGGCGCACAGGCCCACCTGCTGCTGGTGGCCACGGTCATGGTGCTGGCTGTCGCTGCGGCCTCCACACGCATGCTGCCCAAGCCCGCCGCTGCAGGCGACGGGGCCGCCGCCGATCACAGCTTTCGCCTGCCGCGCGGTGCGCTCGCAGTGCTGGGCACGCTCGCCGCACTGGGCCTGATCGCCGAAGGCGCGATCTACGACTGGAGCGTTCTCTATATGCAGCAGGAAATCGGGGCGCCGCAGCAGCAAGCCGCGCTGGCCTACGCGAGTTTCTCGGCGGCCATGGCGGCAGCACGTTTCGGTGGCGATGCAATGCGGGCCCGCTTCCAGCCTGCTGCGCTGCTGCTCGGCAGTGGTCTGCTCGCAGCAGCGGCCATGACACTGGTGCTGCTCACCGACCAGCCCTGGCTCGCCTTGATCGGCTTCGCAGGCGTGGGCGTCGGCTTTGCCAATGTGGTGCCGATCCTGTTCTCTGCCTCGGCGAAGGTGCCGGGCATCGAGCCGGCACGCGGCATTGCAGCGGTGTCGGCCGTGGCGTATCTGGGGTTCATGGCAGGCCCCGCGGTGATCGGCCTGCTGGCGCGGGCGACCTCGCTGACCGCCGCGCTCTATGTGGTCGTGGTTTTCGCCGTCGCGCTGGCGGCTTCGGCGCGCTACACCGCCAGCGGCGAAAACCGATAACAGCAGCGAATCAGCGCAGCGCCGGTACGTTGTTCTGCATCAGGCGCACCGTGGTTTCAGCCATGGAGGCGCCGAACTTCTTCGCCAGCTTCTCGGCCACGTTGTCGCGGCGCGTGTAGTCGATCACCTCGTCGGCCTTGATGACTTCGCGTGCCACGTAGTCGACATTGCCCAACTGGTCGGCCAGGCCGTACTCGACGGCTTGCTCGCCACTCCAGAACAGGCCGCTGAAGAGGCCCGGGGTGTCGAGCTTCAGGCGGTCGCCGCGACCGGTCTTCACCACATTGATGAACTGCGCGTGGATCTGGTTCAGCATGGTCTGGGCGTGGGCGCGTTGCGCGTCGCTCATTGGGCTGAACGGATCGAGAAAACCCTTGTTCTCGCCAGCGGTCAGCAGGCGGCGCTCGACGCCGACCTTTTCCATCACGCCGGTGAAGCCGAAGCCGTCCATCAGCACGCCGATGCTGCCGACGATGCTGGCCTTGTCGACATAGATCTTGTCGGTGGCGGCGGCAATGTAATAGGCGGCCGAGGCGCAGGTTTCCTCGACCACGGCGTAGACCGGCTTCTTGTGCTTGGCCTTCAGCCGCTTGATCTCGTCGTTGATGATGCCGGCCTGCACCGGACTGCCGCCGGGCGAGTTGATCAGCAGGATCACGCCCTTGGCGCCGTCGTCCTCGAAGGCCGTCTTCATGGCCGCGACCACGAACTCCGCGCTCGCATCTCCACCGGCAGCAATCTCGCCCTTGATCTCGACAACGGCCGTGTGGGCGGTGGTCTTGGCGGTGCTCGGCGTACTGCGCGAAAGCGCGAACCACGCCAGAAAAATGAAGAAGGCGAGCCAGGACAGCCGCACAAAGGTCTTCCAGCGGCGCGTGGCCTTCTGCTCGCCCAGCGCGGCGAAGGCGAGCTTTTCAAGCGTTGCGCGCTCCCAGCCGGGGCGCTGTGTGGGGTCTTGAGCCATGTTCTTGGAGGTGTCCTGCGAAGGCGT
Organism: Variovorax sp. PAMC26660; assembly: GCF_014302995.1. Lineage (NCBI taxonomy): Bacteria > Pseudomonadati > Pseudomonadota > Betaproteobacteria > Burkholderiales > Comamonadaceae > Variovorax > Variovorax sp. PAMC26660. Next base: position 4,259,464 of record NZ_CP060295.1, on the reverse strand, counting down.
GATGGGAGCTACCGGCTCAAACGGATCGAAACCTTCAGGTTCTCTGCGATTCGGGTCGGTCATGTGTCAGAAGATGAGGGGGTGGAGGTTCCAGTCAGTATGCCAGTGCACCACCCCGTCATGCTCGCTCAGCGCGATCTTCACAAGGCCGCCGCGGCAAGGGCCACCCGCGCATTCGCCGGTATCGGGCCTGTAGACCGCGCCATGCGTCGCGCACAACAGCCACTGGCCCGTGTCGTCGAAGAAGCGGTCGGGCTGAAAATCCATCTCCATCGCGACATGGCTGCAACGGTTGAGGTACGCATGGGGCAGCCCCTCGAAACGCACCGCGAAGGCGCGGCAGGTTTCCCCGCCGTGAACCACGTCGAACGGCACGGCATGGCCGCCTTCGACCAGGTCCGCGGCATTGCACAGCGGGATGCGTTCTTCGCTCATGACGAAATTCTCAGGCGTTGTCGAGGAGCCACGTTTCCAGGCTGGCGACCGTGTGGGCGACGAACAAGGGCTTGAATTCGTCGAAGCTGGCAGGCTCGTGCGCGCCGTAGCTCACACCCACGCTGGGGCAGCCGGCGTTCTGCGCCAGTTGCAGGTCGTGCGTGGTGTCGCCGATCATCAGGGTGCGTTCGGGCGTCACGTCGAGCTCTTCCATCAGCTCCAGCAGCATGCGCGGATGCGGCTTGCCGAAGGTCTCGTCGGCGGTGCGCGAGGCATCGAAGCGGTCGCGCAAGGCGACCGACTTCAGCGCTTCGTTCAGCCCACGGCGCGACTTGCCGGTGGCAACCGCCAGCTTGTGGCCGCGCGCGCGCAGCGCGTCGATCATCTGCAGAACGCCGTCGAACAGCACGAGGTCGTCCTGGTGCTGCAGGTAGTGGTAGCGGTAGCGGGCACCGAGTTCGGGGTATTTTTCCTTGGGCACATCGGGCGCCGCGCGCGCCAGCGCCTCGGCCAGGCCCAGGCCGATCACCCAGGCGGCGTCGTTTTCGGTCGGCTTGGCACCGCCGACGTCGATCACCGCGGCCTGGATGCAGCGCACGATCAGTTGCGTGGAGTCGTAGAGCGTGCCGTCCCAATCGAAGGCGATCAGGTCGAAGCGAAGAGGTCTGGAGGAATCAGTCATGGGACGTGGGAGTGGGGTGTTGGGCCAGCGCGTCGAGCGCGGCGGGCGACATCAGCGCGTGCAGCTCGGGCGGCAGGTCGGTCTGCAGCGCGACACGCTCGCCGCTGGCCGGGTGGTTGAACTGGAGCCGCCAGGCGTGCAGGAACATGCGCTTGAGGCCGAGCTTCTGCAATGCGCGCTGGCGCTCGAAGTCACCGTATTTGTCGTCGCCGGCAATCGCATGGCCGGCCGATGCCAGGTGAACACGAATCTGATGGGTGCGACCGGTCTTGATGGTCACCGCCAGCAATGACAGCGGTGTGGCGTCGCCGGGCAGCGCAAGCCGCGCCAGCACACGCACCAGCGTCACGGCGCGCATCGCATCCGGATGGTCCTTGGCAACCACGCGCACGCGGCGCTCGCCGGCGCCGGCCGTGCCATCGGGGCCCGGCAACAGGTACTTGGCCAGCGGCGCGTCGAGCACCTTCTTGTTGGCTGGCCAGTTGCCTTCGACCAGCGCCAAGTAGGTCTTGCCGGTCTCGCGCTCGCGAAACTGGTCTTGCAACGCCAGCAGCGCGCTTCGTTTCTTGGCGACCAGCAGGATGCCCGAGGTTTCGCGATCCAGCCGATGCACCAGCTCCAGGAACTTGGCGCCCGGCCGCGCCGTGCGCAGCTGCTCGATCACGCCGAAGCTGACGCCGCTGCCGCCATGCACCGCCACGCCGGCAGGCTTGTCGATGGCGAGCACCGCGTCGTCTTCCAGCAGCACGGGAAATTCGCGTGCCGGCGCGGGCGGGGTGGCGCCCTCTTCCGCGCGCGGCGAAATCCGCACCGGCGGCAATCGCAGCACGTCGCCGACCTCGATGCGGGTTTCGGCCTGGGCTCGCCCCTTGTTGATGCGCACCTCGCCCGACCGGATGATCCGGTAGACGTGCGTCTTCGGGACGCCTTTCAGATGGCGGAACAGAAAATTGTCCAGCCGCTGTCCGGCGGATTCGGCATCGACCGTGAGGAATTTGATGGCCGAATGCGGCGCCCCGGTTTCACCTGAAGCTTTTTGGCCTGAGGGATTTGGAGCGGTCTCGGGGCTTTGCTTCGCACCTATAATGTTTTTCACCAGCGCGGTCGTGTAAGTGCTTGATTAGACAGAAGTTTAGAGCACTGACGACAACGCTGTGAGGTCGATGCCGCTTTGGCGCCGAGCTGCAAACCCCGCGCAATTGCGCAAAGTGGCAGGCCAGGCACCCGAGTCAAGCCGACACCCACGAAACACCGATACGGAATACCCAGCCTGCAGCTTCCAAGCTGCCGGCGGATCGAAGCGAGTCCCTTGTTGTGTTGATGCTGCTGATTCAAATGTGCTTGCGCTGGCTGATGCCGGTGGCCTCAGGCATTGAATCGTCCGTAGCGCGCGCCACCCTTGCGCAACCGGCTATCAAAAAGATAGCTACTCAACACCGAATCTGGCTCGCGCCCATCCACGCGCCCCCACCCCGGCTGTCTTCTTGAGCTGACGCTCAAGAGGCCTGTCCGCGCCTGGCGCGGCAGTCACAGCATCCGGGGCCAAGCGGCAATTCCCCTGGTTTCGCGGGCGTCGTCCGTGCATCGTTGGCCCTTCACGGGCTGCAGAACGATACATATAAGGACAACGCATCATGAAGCGGATGCTGATCAATGCCACGCAGCCAGAAGAGCGGCGCCTGGCCATCGTCGACGGGCAAAAGCTCCTCGACTACGAAATCGAGATCGAAGGGCGCGAACAGCGCAAGGGCAACATCTACAAAGCGGTCGTGACCCGCGTCGAGCCCAGCCTCGAAGCCTGTTTCGTCGACTACGGCGAAGACCGCCACGGCTTCCTGCCGTTCAAGGAAATCTCCAAGCAGTATTTCGCCGAAGGCGTGTCGGCCAGCCAGGCCCGCATCCAGGACGCGATCCGCGAAGGCCAGGAACTGACCGTTCAGGTCGAAAAAGAAGAACGCGGCAACAAGGGCGCGGCCCTCACCACCTTCATCTCGCTGGCCGGCCGCTATGTCGTGCTGATGCCGAACAACCCCCGTGGCGGTGGCGTTTCGCGCCGCATCGAGGGCGACGACCGCGCCGAACTCAAGGAGGCGATGGACCAGCTCGAGTACCCGAAGGGCATGAGCATCATCGCGCGCACCGCCGGCATCGGCCGCACCGCGCCCGAACTCCAGTGGGACCTGAACTACCTGCTCAAGCTCTGGACCGCCATCGACGGCGCGGGCAAGGGCGGCAAGGGCGCCTTCCTGATCTATCAAGAATCGTCGCTCGTCATTCGCGCCATCCGTGATTACTTCAATCACGACATCGGCGACATCCTGATCGACACCGACGACATCTACGACCAGGCGCAGCAGTTCATGGCGCACGTCATGCCCGAGCATGCCGCCCGCGTGAAGCGCTACCGCGACGACGCGGCGCTGTTCAGCCGCTTCCAGATCGAGCACCAGATCGAATCGGCCTACGCCCGCACCGTGCAGCTGCCCTCGGGCGGCGCCATCGTGATCGACCACACCGAAGCACTGGTGTCGGTCGACGTGAACTCGGCCCGCGCCATCAAGGGCGGCGACATCGAAGAGACCGCCACCCGCACCAACCTCGAAGCCGCCGACGAAGTGGCCCGCCAGATGCGCCTGCGCGACCTGGGCGGCCTGATCGTCATCGACTTCATCGACATGGACGAGTCGAAGAACCGCCGCGAAGTCGAAAGCCGCCTGCGCGACGCACTGCGCCAGGACCGCGCCCGCGTGCAGTTCGGCTCGATCAGCAAGTTCGGCCTGATGGAAATGAGCCGCCAGCGCCTGAAGCCCGCGCTGTCGGAAGGCTCGTCGATCCCCTGCCCCCGTTGCGGCGGCTCGGGCCACATCCGCGACACCGAATCCAGCGCGCTGCAGATCCTGCGCATCATTCAGGAAGAGTGCCTCAAGGACAACACGGCCGCCGTGCACGTCCAGGTGCCGGTCGAAGTGGCCTCGTTCCTGCTGAACGAAAAGCGCCCTGAAATCGCCAAGATCGAGCTCAAGCAGCGCGTCACCGTGCTGATGGTGCCCAACAAGACGCTCGAAACGCCGAACTACAAGCTCGAACGCCTCAAGCACGACGATCCGCGCCTCGACCACATCGAAGCCAGCTACAAGATGGCCGACGAGATCGAAGATCCGACCGCCGTCACGCGCCGTTCGCAAGAGCCCACCAACAAGCAGACGCCGGTCATCAAGGGCGTGCTGCCCGATGCACCCGCACCCGTGGTGCAGCCCAAGCCCGAAGCCGTGCGCGCGCCTGTCGCTGCAGCACCGGCACCGGTCGCTCCGCCCGTGGTGAGCGCGCCCGTCCCGGCGCAGAGCGGCTTCTTCGGCTGGATCAAGAACCTGTTCGGCGGTACGTCGGCCCCCGCTCCGGCGCCGGCACCGGCCGTGATTCCGGTCGAGGCACCGAAGCCCCGTCGCGATGGCCGTCCTGGCCGCGATGGCGAAGCACGCGGCGGCGCACGTGACGGCGAACAACGCCGTGGCGGCCGCGGTGGTGAAGGTCGCGGCGAAGGCCGTGGCGAAGGCGGCCGCTCCGGCGGTCGCGACGGCGAACGCCGTGGTGGCCGTGGCGGCGAGCGCCGTGAAGGTCGCGGTGGCGAAGGCCGTGAAGGTCGCAGCACCGAAGTGCGTAACGACGCCGCCAACCCGGCGCGTGAACAACGCGAACCGCGCGAGCAGCGTGAACCCCGTGAGCCCCGTGAAGCACGCGCACCGCGCGACGGCGAACAACGCCGTGGCGGTCGTGGTGAGCGTCGCGAAGGCGAAGGTCGCAATGCACCGGCCGAGGCACTCGACGGCAACGTCAACCTCGAAGCCCAGCAACTGGCGCCGGGCGCCGTCGCAGGCGAAGAAGGCAATGCAGCGGAACGCGCACCGCGCGCCCGCGGCGAACGCCGTGAACGTGGCGAGCGCAGTGATCGTGGCGAACGTGGCGGTGACCGCAACGAACGCGGCGACCGCAATACCGACGCACAGCAGCCCCGCAGCGAAGCCACCGCCGGCGACGACGCAGCCCAAGGCGAGCGCCAACCCCGCAACGGCCGCGACGAGCAACGCGCACCGCGCGGTGATCGCAATGACCGCAACGACGGCCGCCGCGAGCGCCGCAACGACGCCCCGCAGGTCGCCGGCGAAGCCGACAACACCCGCGTGGCAGAAGCAGCAGCAAGCGATGCCGACCAAGGCAGCGATGCCGCCACCGGCAACAACGAGCAGGCACCGCGCCGCGACGGCGACGAGCGCCGTGGTCGTTCGCGTGACCGCTACGGCCGCGACCGCCGCGAACGTGGCCCGCGCGACGAAAGCGAAGCCAACACGGCCGCTGCTCAGGTTGCAGAAGGCTCGGCAGCAGAAGCCGTCGCAGCCAGCGATGTGCAAGAAGCCCCGGTGTCCCGCCAGCAGCAGCAACTGCCACTGGTGTCGGAACGCGCCGAAGCGACTGCCGTTGCTGCAGCACCGGAAGTTCGCGAGCCCGCTCCCCAGCAGGCCCGCGCCGAGCAGCGCCCCGCGCCGGTGTCGGCTGTCGCAGTACCCGTCGTGGCCCAAGCTGCAGCGCCTGCCGCCAACGGTCGCGCACTGCCCAAGGTGCAGTCCTTCGAACTGCCGCTGAGCGAACTCGCACAGATCGCCGAAAGCTCGGGCCTGCAGTGGGTCAACTCGGATGCCGATCGCATCGCGCAAGCACGTGCCGCGATCGCCGCCGAGCCGAAGCCGGTCCACGTGCCGCGCGAACGCCCACCGGTGATCACGCTCGACGAAGGCCCGCTGGTGCTGGTCGAAACCCGCCGTGACCTCGCCTCGATGTCGCTGCCGTTCGAGCAGACTGCCGGCGACGCGCAGCCACAGCGCACGCTCTGAGCCCCCTGCTCAACCGCAAATGAAAACGGCGCCTCTGGCGCCGTTTTTTTATGGGGTCGGCGTTGTCACGCCGGAACAGGCCGAGCGTCAGGCGAGGGCAGATCCGGCATCTCCAGGATCAGTTGCCCGAACCGGCAGGCACAGGGCGTCCTGCCGCCCTCGCTCCAGATCAGCGAGAAGTCGACACTGGGCAAGGGCGGCAGGCCGTAGCGCCCATCGACGATCTTCATGCCCGGCTCCACTTCCTCGCGCGTGAGCACCGTCACGGCAAGCCCCGCGAGCACCGCCGCGCGAATGCCCTGCGTGCTGGCCGAAGTGAAGACCACGTGCCAGTCGACCGACGCGGCGTCCAGCGCCGAACCGGCCACCTCCCGATTGACGCAAGGCTTCGGAAAGAAGGCCAACGGCAACGACGCGCCCTTCGGCGCCTCGAAGGTCTCGGCTGCGGCCCAGACCAGTTGCGTGCGCCGCAGGCGCGTGCCCTCCACGCAATCGGGTGGCGACATCACCACCGCAAGGTCGAGGTCGCCGGCCCGGATCGCCGCGCGCAGGTCGATGTGCATGCTCACGCAGACCTCCATCCGCACCGCCGGGAATCCGCGCGCGAACTGCGAGAGCAGCGGCGGAAGGCGGTCACCCATGAAGTTGTCCGGCACGCCGAAACGCACCGAACCCGAGATCGGCGACGGCTGGAAGCGCCGGGTCATGGCGTCGAGCGCGTCGAGGATCTGCTGCGCGTAGCGCAGGAAGTCTTCGCCGTCTTCCGTCACCGTGAGGCGGCGCGTCGTGCGATGCAGCAGCGGCCGGCCCACCTGCTCTTCGAGCTTGCGGATCTGGTGGCTGATGGCGGACTGGGTCAGGTGCAGGCGCTCTGCTGCACGCGTGAAGCCGCCGGTTTCCTTGACGGCCACGAAGGCGCGCAACAGCGTGGGGTCGAAATCCATGGCGATAGATAAATGATGGTTCTTAATGAATTCTAGGAAATTAAATCATTTCCATCATGAAGAGGGTTTCACCAGAATCAGCCGCATCTCTTTCGGAAAGCTGCTCGATGTCTCTCTCTCACGCCGGCAAGAACCGGATCGCACTGTCCGCGATCTGCCTGATTGCCCTGATGTTCGGCCTGGAAATCTCCAGCGTGCCGGTCATTCTTCCCACGCTCGAAAAAGCACTGCACGGCAACTTCAGCGACATGCAGTGGATCATGAACGCCTACACCCTGGCCTGCACCACGGTGCTGATGGCCGCCGGCACCGTGGCCGACCGCTACGGCCGCAAGCGCGTGCTGATCGTCGGCGTGGTGCTGTTCGGCCTCACCTCGCTGGTGTGCGGCCTCGCGCAAAGCGCGCCCGTGCTGATCGTCAGCCGCTTCCTGCAGGGCCTGGCCGGCGGCGCCATGCTGATCTGCCAGCTCGCGGTGCTGTCGCACCAGTTCCAGGAAGGCAAGGAGCGCAGCAAGGCCTTCGCCATCTGGGGCGTGGTCTTCGGCATGGGCCTGGGGTTCGGGCCGATCATCGGCGGCGCGATCGTCGCGCTGTCAAGCTGGCAATGGGTCTTCCTGGTTCACGTGCCGCTGGCCGTCGTGGCGCTGGCGCTCGTGCTGGGCAGCGTGGAAGAGTCGAGCGACCCTGACGCGAAAAAGCTGGACCTGCCGGGCATCGTCACGCTGTCGCTCGCTGTGTTCGGCCTGACGTACTTCATCACGCAGGGGCCGGGCCTGGGCTTCGCGAGCCCCGCGGCCATCGGCATCCTTGTCGCCACAGTGGCCAGCTTTGCCGTGTTCCTGTGGGTCGAGAAGATCAACCCGCACCCGATGTTCGATTTCTCCGTGTTCCGCATCCGCAATTTCTCGGGATCGATCATCGGCTCCATCGGCATGAACTTCAGCTTCTGGCCGTTCATGATCTACCTGCCGATCTACTTCCAGAGCGGCCTGGGCTACGACGCGGTCACCGCCGGTTCGGCCCTGCTGGCGTACACACTGCCGACGCTCGTCCTGCCGCCGCTGGCCGAGCGCCTGTCGCTGCGCTACCGGCCCGGCCTGGTCATTCCCTCGGGCCTGTTCGTGATCGGGCTGGGCTTCATGGCGATGCGCTACGGCAGCGGCGTCGAACACGCGAGCTGGCTCACGCTGCTGCCCGGCTGCCTGCTGGCCGGCATCGGGCTGGGCCTGACCAACACGCCCGTCACCAACACCACAACTGGCTCGGTGTCGAGCGCCCGCGCGGGCATGGCCTCGGGCATGGACATGAGCGCACGGCTGATCACGCTGGCCATCAACATCGCGCTGATGGGATTCATCCTGCTGGAAGGCATCCATTCGTACCTGCGGAACACTTTGTCCGCATCCCTCGATGCGCCGCAGTTGCGCGCCGTGGCAGAGAAGATCGCGGCCGGCAGTTTCAACGCGCTCACGCAGGACTTTCCGGCGCTGTCGCAAGCCGACCCATCGGGCACTGCGGTTCACGCGGCGCTCGTGCAGAGCTTCGGGCTGGTGATGCTCTACGGCGGCATCGGCGTGTGGGTGTTGGCCGGCATCAGCCTGCTGATCTTCGGCAATGGCAAGCCCTCGGCGCGAGCATCGGGCTTGAAGACCGAAGAGTCCATGTGCTCCTGACCCCAGGAGGCACACAGACAGAAAACGCTCAGGTGTTTTCGATCTGCGCCGCGCGCTTCCACGCCTCGGCAGCCTGCTCCGCGTCTTCGCGGGCTTCGGCCAGTTGCGCCAGGGCGAGCCAGGCGCGCCGATAAAGATCGGTGTCCTGCAACCCCAGTCCGGCCTGCGTGAGCAGTTGCTGGGCCTTGCCCCACAACTGCCGCTTCATGCAGGCCATGCCCGCGAGGTACTGCAGGTTCGGGTCGCGCGGGTTGTTGCGTTGCGCGCTTTCGATGCGGGCCAGCCAGTCGGCATCGACCGAGTCGAGCCCTGCTTCGAGCGCACGCGCCAGCTTGACGCGCAGCGCATCGCCCAGAGCCCGCGGGTTCGCGACCATGCGCTCCCATGCCGGCAGCAGCCAGCCGCGCGCCAGCGCCAGGTCGCCGCGCAACGCGACCATGCGCTGCGCCGCATGGATTGCCACTTCCGGCATGCCGCGTTCGTTGGCATCCAGTTCGGACCAGGCGCGCAGCAGTTGCGCCGGATCGTGCGCGCCCGACAGCAGCTCGGTCGCCAGACCGCGCACGATGCTCTGCGCCGCCGCTTCGGAGAACGCGCGGTGCTTGGCCAGCAGGCGCGCGGTTTCAAGGGCTTCGACGGTGCGTCGGTCCAGGCGGGCGGCCTTCAGACGCAGGCGCAAGGCCAGCGTTCGCCGCTGCACGCCCTGCGGCAATTCTTCGAGCCGTGCGAGCGCGGCGGGCGCGTCGCGATCTTCGAGCGCCCAGCGCGCGGCGCGCAGTTGCACGCCTTCGCGCGTCTCGGGGCTCGACAGCACGGTGCGGTCGGCGCTCTCGTTCAGGGCTTGCTGCAGATGGGCGTCGCGTGCCGGCTTGTCCTGCAGGGCCTGCGCGCTCTCGGCCGCCAGCAGATGCGCCAGCACGCGCACCTGTTGCGCCTGCGGCAGGCTCGCGCCGAGTGCAGACAACGTCTTTTCTTGCGTCAGCGCGGCCTGTGCAGCCTTGCGTGCCCGCGAGAAGCGCCCCGAAATCAGTTGCACCATCGCGTCGAGCAAGGCGGCATGCAGCGTGCGTTCTTTCTGCTGAAGCCGCCAGTGGCGCGCCTGCGTCGGCAGCGAGAAGAGCGCGGCCAGGGCGCGCAACGCGACGTGCAGCAACACGAAGGTCGCCAGCAGGATCACGAGCACGAGGTTCAGCGACAGGTCGACGCGCCACGGCGGCCAAAACACGGTGATCGTGCCCTGGTTGTTGCCCGCGAACAGGGCGACGGCCGCGGCGACGGCGAAGAGCGCTAGGAGCCAGATTGCAGCGCGCATGGGCGGATCAACGTCCTGCTGCGGCGGTGGCCAATGCAGCGATCGTGTCGTCGATGCGCGCAGGCTCGGTGGTCTTCACCTGCTGCTGCAACTGCTGCAGCAGCGTGGCGGCGGCTTGCGTGCGACGCGACGCGGGATCGAAATAGCGGTTGAGCGACGCGGCCACCTGGGCCAGTTCGGTGCGCGTGGCATCCACCTGGCGCGACAGCAGCGACAGGCGCGCATTGAGCAGCTTGAGCTTGAGGTTCTCGCGCAAGAAGTAAGACTGTTCGGGCGCCAGCAGCACGGCTTCGGGGCTCTGGATGCGGCCGACGCGGACCAGCGAGCGGGCCTCGCCGCGCACCGTCAGCAGCACGCGGCGCCACCACGGCGCATCGGCAGGAATTGGCTCGGCCTGCCAGGCATTGAGGCCGGTGCCGCGCACGGCCACGGCGTTGAGCGTGGGCAGGTCGTCCACGCTGCGCATCAGTTCGTCGAGCCTTTGCAGGGCTTCGGCGTTGTCGGTGCTGGCACTGCTGCGCAGCCGGTCGGCGTCGCGCTGCATGGCGCGCTGCAGTGGCGCAAGCCGCGGCTGCGCGGCACGCGAGATGCGCAGGTCGCCCGCCTTGAGCGCTGCGAGCAAGGGCTCGACGCTGCCGGTGACTTGTGCCTGTTGCAAGGCAAGGCGCACAGCCGACTCGATATCGATGACGAGGTTTTCATCCCGCGAGCGCGAGAGGCTCTGGATCAGTTCTTCGAGCTGCGAACGCTGCAGCGCGACTTCGGCCACGCGGGTTTCGATCAGGGCCACGCGGGCCGCCGAATCGCGCACGGTGTCGCTGGCCTGGCGTGCCAGCGCGCGCGCTTCCATCGATTGGGCGATGGCATCGGCGCTTTGCCGTGCCAGCTGTTCCTTCATGCCGCTGACCTTCTGCCACAGCGCGATGGTTGCGATCAGGGTGAACACGGTCACAAGAGCCAGCAGGCCGAATCCGATGCGTGACAACAGGACCGCAGCAGCGGCTTGCGCGGCAGGCGTCTGGTGCGGCGCCAGCGGGGCAGGCACCGGTGCCGCAACGGCGGATGGGGAAGAAAGGTCGTCGGACGGGGACGCGGCGCTCATGCGAGGGATTCTATCGACGCGATCAGCGCTTCCCGCAAGGGTGTGCATACACGCAACGCCCCGAAACCCGCGGCGCGCGCGGCTTCGCCGATGCGTGCATGGGTGACCACCGCGCTTGCGGCATGCCAGTCGGCATCGGGCATCGCGCGCTGAAGATTGCCGATCGCTTCCGAGCTGCTGAAGAGCCAGATCGCACGGCCCTCGGCGCCGTCGATGGCGAGTTGCCGTGCCTTGCTGTCGAACGACGGTGGCAGGCGACGGTAGGCCACCACGGTGTCACGCAGGCCACCAGCGGTATCGATTTCATGGGCGAGCCAATCGCGGCCGGTCGGCTGGCCCGCTTCGTCACCGCCGCGCACGATCAGCACGCGCGTGCCCGTCGACACCTGGGTCTGTGCCCGCTCCCACAGCGCCTCGGAGTCGAAGCGCGTGGCCTCGGGCGGCGGTGCGTCGATGGCTTGCGGTGGCACACCGGCACGCAGCAAGGCGCGCGTGGTGCCCGGGCCGGTGGCCCAGAAGCGGCGGCCCGCGATCATCTCGGTCGCCGCATCGGGCCCTTGGTGCAGGAAGAAATTCTCGACGGCCGTGGCGCTCACGAACATCAGCGCCGCATAGCTTGCGAGCTGTTGCCACGCCGTGTGCAGGGGCTCGACATCGGCCACCGGCGCAATCACGATCAGCGGCAACGCCACCGCATCGATGCCGGCGGCGCGAAATTCGTCGACCCATTGCACCGCCTCGCGCGCCGGGCGCGTGACGATGACGGGGCGCGCGGTCATACGATGACCACGGATTTCAGTGGGCGCCCGCGTCACGCAGCAGGGCAGCGGCCCGGCCGCCGAGTGCATCGGCCTGGACGAAGTCGTCGGCCGAAGCAAGCACGTGGACCTTCACCAGCGGCGCATTGCCCTCCGGATCGCCCCACGCCGCATCGACGCGCAGTGCGCCATCGGCCTGCCAACGCGCATGCGCCGCCAGCGGCATCGAGCAACTGCCACCCATCGCGCGGCTCACGGCGCGTTCAGCGGCGGTCGACAGCCAGTCGCCCCGGTGGGTGAGCGAGCCCAGCAGCTCGATCAGCTCGTCGCGGTCCGCGCGCACCTCGATGCCCAATGCGCCCTGCCCTGCGGCCGGCAGCATGGTGTCGGGATCGAAGGCCACGCGGATGCGGCTTTCAAGGCCCAGGCGCTTGAGCCCGGCTGCGGCGAGCACGATCGCGTCGTACTGCCCTTCGTCGAGCTTGCGCAGGCGGGTGTCGAGGTTGCCGCGCAGTGGTTCGATGCGCAGGTCGGGCCGCAGCGCGCGCAGCAGCACCACGCGGCGCAGGCTGGAAGTGCCGACCACCGCGCCCTGCGGCAATTCGTCGAGCGAGGCATAGCGCGGCGACACCAGCGCATCGCGCGGGTCTTCGCGCTCCAGCACGCAGGCCAGCGCAAAGCCCTCGGGCAGGTCCATCGGCACGTCCTTGAGCGAATGGACCGCGATGTCGGCGCGCCCTTCTTCCAGTGCGAGTTCGAGTTCCTTGACGAAGAGGCCCTTGCCGCCGACCTTGCTGAGCGAGCGGTCGAGGATCTGGTCGCCGGTGGTCGTGAGGCCCAGCAGGCTGACCGTGTGGCCCCGTTCTTGCAGAAGTGCCTGCACGTGTTCGGCTTGCCACAAGGCCAGGCGACTTTCGCGCGTGGCGATGACGATATTGCTCAAGACCGTTCCCAAAAAGTACATGTTTCCAGACCGCCGGAATGCTAGCATGTTGCGCCGCAGCAACGCAGTCGGCGCATCCATTCAAGTCCCAGGAACAACATCGAATGAAAGCCAGCAAGACCCCTGCTCCTCCCAAGCGCCGCCAGGCCGAAGACCAGCCGCTGATCGACGACATCCGGCTATTGGGCCGGATCCTCGGCGACGTGATCCGGGAACAGGAAGGAGACGAGACCTATGCGTTGGTTGAAAAGATCCGGACCCTGTCGGTGGCGTTCCGGCGCGACGCCGACCACGCGGCCGACCGCGCGCTCAAGAACCTGCTCAAGGGCCTGAGCGCCGCCGAAACGGTGCGCGTGATCCGCGCCTTCACCTACTTCAGCCACCTGGCCAATCTGGCGGAAGACCGCCACCAGATCCGCCGCCGCACCGAGGCCGAGCGCGAAGGCGTTCATGCCGACGGCGACCTGCAGACCGCCCTGGCCCGCATCCGCAAGGCCGGCGTCAAGCCCGACGAGATCGTGGCCTCGCTGGCCCACAGCTACGTGTCGCCCGTGCTCACCGCGCACCCGACCGAAGTGCAGCGCAAGAGCATCCTCGATGCCGAGCGCGCCATCGCGCTGCTGCTGACCACGCGCGACGAGATCAAGCTGCGCCAGAGCGCCTACGCAAGCGGCAAGGACGCGCTCACGCCCATCGAGTTCGCCGAGAACGAAACGCAGATGCGCACGCGCGTCACGCAGATCTGGCAGACGCGCCTCTTGCGCTTTTCCAAGCTCACGGTGGCCGACGAGATCGAAAACGCGCTGAGCTACTACGAAGCCACCTTCCTGCGCGAGATTCCGCGCGTCTATGCCGACCTCGAAAGCGCGCTGACCCAGGGCGGCGTCACGCCGTCGGTCGCGCCCTTCCTGCGCATGGGCCAGTGGATCGGCGGCGATCGCGACGGCAACCCCAACGTCACCGCTGAAACGCTCGAATACGCGCTCAGCCGCCAATCCGAACTCGCGCTGCGCCACTACCTCACCGAAGTGCACTACCTGGGCGGCGAGCTGTCGCTCTCGGCCACGCTGGTCGATGTGTCGGTCGAGATGCAGGCGCTGGCCGAGCGCTCGCCCGACACCAACGAGCACCGCAAGGACGAGCCCTACCGCCGCGCCCTCACCGGCGTGTATGCGCGACTGGCAGCCACGCTGCGCGAACTCACCGGCGGCGAGGCCGCGCGCCATGCGGTCGCGCCGCAGAACCCGTATGCCAACGCCGAGGAATTCCTTGTCGACCTGCGCACCGTGGAAGAGTCGCTCGACGAGAAGCACGGCAGCGTGCTCGCAGCACCGCGCCTGCGCCCGCTGATCCGTGCGGTCGAAGTCTTCGGCTTCCACCTCGCCACAGTCGACCTGCGCCAGAGTTCCGACAAGCACGAGGCCGTGATCGCCGAGCTGCTGGCCATCGCGCGCATCGAGCCTTCGTACGCCTCGCTGGCCGAAGAAGCCAAGCAGACGCTGCTGCTGAAGCTGCTCGACGACGCCCGTCCGCTGCGCGTGCCCGATGCCGACTACTCGCCGCTCGCGAAAAGCGAACTCGCGATCTTCGCGGCCGCCCGCGCCTCGCGCGCACGCTACGGCGCCGCCGCGATTCGCCACTACATCATCAGCCACACCGAAACGGTGAGCGACCTGCTCGAAGCCCTGCTGCTGCAAAAGGAAGTGGGCCTGCTGCGTGGCGCGATGAATGGCAACGCCACCTGCGACCTGATCGTGGTGCCGCTGTTCGAGACCATCGAAGACCTGCGCAACGCCGCACCCATCGTGCGCGCCTTCTATGCGCTGCCGAACATCCAGGCACTGATCGAACGCTCCGGCGCTGAACAGGACGTGATGCTCGGCTACAGCGACAGCAACAAGGACGGCGGCATCTTCACCAGCAACTGGGAGCTGTACCGCGCGGGCATCGCGCTGGTGTCGCTGTTCGACGAACTCAACAAGAAGAAGGCCAACCCGATCCGCCTGCGCATGTTCCACGGCCGTGGCGGCACGGTGGGACGCGGCGGCGGCCCGAGCTACCAGGCCATCCTGGCGCAGCCACCCGGCACGGTGCGCGGCCAGATCCGCCTGACCGAACAAGGCGAGGTGATCGGCTCCAAGTACGCCAACCGCGAGATCGGCCGGCGCAACCTCGAAACGCTGGTGGCCGCCACGCTCGAAGCCACGCTGCTGCCGCAGGGCAAGCCGGCGCCCGCCACCTTCGTCTCGGCCGCGGGCGAACTCTCCAGCGCCAGCATGGCCACATACCGCAAGCTGGTCTACGAGACACCCGGCTTCGGCGAGTACTTCTTCAGCGCCACGCCGATCCGCGAGATCGCCGAACTCAACATCGGCTCACGCCCCGCATCGCGCAACCCGAGCCACAAGATCGACGACCTGCGCGCAGTGCCGTGGAGCTTCAGCTGGGGCCAGTGCCGGCTCACGATTCCGGGCTGGTTCGGCTTCGGCTCGGGCGTGGAACAGTTCCTCGCCGCTGCAGGCAATGCCGCGGGCAAGAAGGAACGCCAGGCACTGCTGCAACGCATGTATGAGCAATGGCCTTTCTTTCGCACGCTGCTGTCGAACATGGACATGGTGCTGGCCAAGAGCGACCTCGCGCTGGCCTCGCGCTATGCCGAGCTGGTGACCGATCGCAAGCTGCGCCAGAAGGTGTTCTCGATGATCGAGGCCGAATGGCACCGCACGTCGGACGCGCTCACGCTCATCACCGGCGCGAAGCAGCGGCTCGAAGGCAACGCCGAGATGCAACGCTCGGTGCGGCATCGCTTTCCGTACATCGATCCGCTGCATCACCTGCAGGTCGAGCTGATGCGGCGTTATCGCGCGGGTGATGGCGGCGAGCGGCTGCAGCGCGGCATTCACATCTCGATCAACGGAGTGGCCGCGGGCTTGCGCAACACCGGTTGATTAGGTGCAGGCTACCAAAGACAAAGGGCGCCTTGTGCGCCCTTTCCTACGTGAACAGTCGGCAAACAGGAACCTGTAAGGTCAATTAAAAGAGTACGGTCGGAGAACGTTCACAGTTCTCGCAATCGCGCGGCAGCTCGAAGTCGTCAAACAGGAGCCCGTTGCAATGTCAGTCCCGCAGTCCCTATCCCATTCGCAAGTCGATTTCGTCAGCAGCGACTTCGAAGCGTTGGCTTCCCACATGCGCCACTGCGCGCGCGCTCACGGGCGATGGTTCTCCGTGCGAAGCCACATGCAACGGGTGCGTGCACTCGCTGCCGGCCGCATCGTCACGATGGCCTGCGTGGCCGTAGTCCTGGGCATCGGCCTCGTCGCAATCGCTTGAGCGCAGCAGCCGTCGTCGACCGCCTCCAGGGGCTCAGTCACTACGCCCGGACCCTTCTTCTGGGTCCTCACGACCCGGTTGCACTTCCGATCCGTGCCGAACTCTTCGGTGCCCAACGTTTCGAACAGCACGGCCACAGCCTGGCCCGTGCCCAAGTGGTGGAAGACGACCACCACCGTGCGCGCGAAGGTGCGCCTTTTTTTCCGCGTGTCGACGAAAACCTCGAGTCGCTGCGCGCAGCCTTCGATTACATCGCGCTGATCTCGCAGAGCGGGCGCTATGTGTCGCCCGCCGCCGAGTGGCTGCTCGACAACTTCCATCTGGTCGAGGCACAGCTCCAGCAGATCCATGACGGCGTGCCGCGCAGTTATTACGCGCGCCTGCCCAAGCTCACCACACCGCCGCTGGCGGGATTGCCGCGCGTGTACGGCATTGCGTGGGCCTATGTCGCGCACACCGACAGCGTGCTCAATGCGACGCTGTTCACCGCCTTCCTCAACGCGTATCAAGACATCGACGAGCTGACGCTCGGCGAGCTGTGGGCGCTGCCCACCACCCTGCGCGTGGTGCTGCTGGAGAACCTGCGCCGCGTGGCAGAGAGCATTGCCGAGAACAAGGTCGCACGCGAGATCGCGCACGCAGCCTGGGATGCGGCACCCAACCTCTCGGCGCAAGACCTCGACGTGCTCTACCGCGCGCTGCAGAGCCACGGCCTGCAGGACAACTACCTCACGCAGCTCTGGCAACGCCTGCCCGTGGAGCACGGCGACGACATGCCCGCGCTGGTGCGCTGGACCGAGCAGCACTGCCCCAACGGCCCGGCGCTGATCGGCGATGCGCAGAACGCGCAAGCCGCCGCCAACCTCACGGTCGGCAACATCATCACCACGCTGCGCATGATCGGCCAGGTCGAGTGGAGCGACCTGATCGAACCCGTGAGCCGCTCGCTGCGCGTGCTGCGCGAGCTGCCGAGCTTTGCCAACGAAAGCGAACTCACGCGCCAGCAGATCACGCATGCGATGGAGCAGGTGGCACGCAGCAGCGAACGACCCGAGCGCGAGGTGGCGCAGGCCGTCGTCAAGCTGGCGTCGAGCGCGCCGGCCGACGAAGCCGGCGCGGAGACCGATCGCGCCGACGGCACCGCCGGCTATTACCTCTTCGGCCAGGGCCGGCCCGCGCTGATCGCGTCGTTGCAGCCGGACGGCCCCGCAGGCCGCGTCGACCGCACGACGAACATCCGGCCCGCACGCGACCATCGCGGCTGGCGCCTGCCCGTGTATGTCGGCGCCGTGACCATCGGCACCGCGCTGCTGCTGGCAGCCGTCGTGCACGGCCTGCCGCACCGCGAAGACTGGACCACGGTGGTGGCGCTGATCCTTCTGGCGTGGCCGGTGTCCGAGGCATTGATTGCGCTGGCGCAACGCATCATGGCGGAGTCGGTGCGGGTGCAGGCATTGCCACGCCTGGATTTTGCGGGCGGCATTCCCGAGCGGCACCGCGCGCTGGTCGTCATTCCCACGCTGCTGGGTTCGACCGCGAACAACACACAACTGGCCCACCGGCTCGAACTGCATTGGCTCGCCAACCGCGAGGCGCATGCGCAGTTCGCACTGCTGACCGACTGGGCCGATGCGCTTCAGGCCTCGATGCCCGACGACGCGGTGCTGCTAGACGATGCCCTGCAACGCATCGCCGCGCTCAACGCCAAGTACCCTGTGGCGGAAGGCGCCGCACCGCGCTTCCTGCTGCTGCATCGCCCGCGCAGCTGGAGCGACACCGAACAGCGCTGGATGGGCTGGGAGCGCAAGCGCGGCAAGCTCGAAATGCTGGTGCGCCTGCTCGCGAGCGGCGATGCCAGCGGCTTTCTTCCGCTCGCGCCCGGCCAGCAGATCGCGCCCGGCCGCACGCCCTATGTGCTGACGCTCGACAGCGACACCGGCCTGCCGCCCGGCGCGCTGCGCGATCTCGTGTCCATCGCCGCGCATCCGCTGAACGCGCCCGAGATCGACGTGCAAAGCCGGCGCGTGGTCGCGGGCTTCGGCATCCTGCAGCCGCGCATCGTCACGCCGTTCCCGATGCAGAACGAGCGCTCCTTCTTCCACTGGATGTTCGCCGGCCAGTGCGGCCTCGACCCCTATGGCAGCGGTGCGTCCGACATCTACCAGGACGTGTTCGGCAGCGGTTCCTTCACCGGCAAGGGTTTGCTGAACGTGCGCGCGGTCCACGCCACGCTCGACCAGCGCCTGCCCGACAGCGCGGTGCTGAGCCATGACCTGCTCGAAGGCACGGTCGCGCGCTGCGCGATGGTCAGCGATGTGGTCTTGGTCGAAGACCATCCGCACCATGCCGGTGTGGCCGCCTCGCGCGTGCACCGCTGGGTGCGCGGCGACTGGCAGTTGCTGCCGCTGATGTGGCGTGCTCGCCGCTTCGGCATCGACGCGCTGGGCCTCTGGAAGATGTGCGACAACCTGCGCCGCTCACTGGTGGTGCCCGCGTCTTTCGCGCTGCTGGTGCTAGTGATCTTCACGCAGGCCATGCCGCTCGGATGGGCGCTGGCTGCAGTTGCATCGGCGCTCACGCTCGGACCGCTGCTCGGCGCGCTGGCCGGGCTGGTGCCGACACGACGCTCCATCGAGCTGCGCCACTTCTTCGATGTGGGCGCAGTGGAACTGCTTCGCGCCATGGCCGGCGCGGCCTGGCAGTTCGTTCAGTTGGCGGCGCAGACGCGCCTGCTGCTCGATGCGGCCTTTCTCGCCACCTGGCGAATCGTCGTCAGCCGCAGGCACTTGCTGCAGTGGACGACGGCAGACCAGGCGCAGGCGCAATCCAGCCAGCAACTGAAGCCCTTCGTGCGCAGCGCGGCCAGCAGCAGCGCGCTCTGCCTTGTGCTCGCCGTGCTTGCGAACTGGAGCGCCTACCCGGTGCTCGGTCCGCTGCTCTTCGTGGTCTGGGCGCTGGCGCCGATCGCCTCGTGGTGGAGCAGCCGCGTCAATGCGCAAGTGGAAGACCCGCTCCAACCCGAGCAGCGCGCCTACCTGGAAAAACTGGCGCACGACACCTGGCGCTTCTTCGAACACGTGGTGGGCCCGGACGACAACCACCTGCCGCCCGACAACCTGCAGCTCGAACCGCAGCCGACCATTGCGCACCGCACCTCGCCGACCAACATCGGCATGTACCTGCTCGCCACCTGCTGCGCACGCGAATTCGGCTGGATCGACACGGCGGCCTTGCTGGCACGCGTCACCGCCACGCTCGACACCGTCGACCGCATGCAGAAGCACCAAGGCCACCTGTTCAACTGGTACGACACGCAAACGCTCAAGCCGCTGCCGCCGGACTATGTGTCCAGCGTGGACAGCGGCAACTTCGCCGGCCACCTCGTGGCCGTGGCGCAGGCCTGCCGGGCCTTTGCGGCGGAAGAAGGCTGCCAGAGCCATGAAGAACCCGCGCTCGAAGCGCTGGCGCAACGCTGCGACACGCTGCACGACGGCATGGATTTCAGCGGCCTCTACGACGCCAAGCGCCACCTGTTCCACATCGGCCTGCGTGTCGAAGAGAACGTGCTCGACGCGAGCTACTACGACCTGCTGGCCTCCGAATCGCGGCTGCTGAGTTTTCTGGCGATCGCCAAGGGCGACGTGCCACGCCGCCACTGGCTGGCGCTGGGCCGGCCGTTCCTGCTGGTGGGCTTCCAGCCCAGCCTCAAGTCGTGGTCGGGCTCGATGTTCGAGTACCTGATGCCCGCGCTCGTGATGACCGAGCCCGCCGACGGCCTGCTGCAGGTGGCCAATGCCGCAGCTGTCGCCGAACAGCAGGCCTTCGGCCGCGCCCACAACATTCCGTGGGGCGTTTCCGAGTCGGCCTACTTCGCGCAGGACCATTCGCTGGCCTACCAGTACTCGCCCTTCGGCGTGCCGCGCCTGGCGCTGCGGCGCACGCCGCCAACCGACCGCGTGGTGGCGCCTTACGCCAGCGCGATGGCCGCGCCCTTCGCGCCCGAGGCGGCAGTGATCAACCTCGAACTGCTCGAATCGCTCGGCGCGCGCGGCGAGTTCGGTTTTCACGACGCGATCGACTTCACCGCCTCGCGCCAGGCCGAGGGCCAGGACTTCACCGTGGTGCGCAACTTCATGGCGCACCACCAGGGCATGTCACTGGTGGCGCTGTGCAATGTGCTGCGCGACGAAGCACCGCGCCGCTGGTTCGGCAGTGCCGCGCTGGTGCAGGCGCACGAGTCGCTGCTGCACGAACGCACGCCGCGGCAGATCATCGGCAGTGCCGACCCGCGCACGCCGCCCGAGCCCAGCCAGACCGAGCTGGCGCCGCTGTTCCAGCCGCGCGTGGTCGACCCGATGGTGCCGGGCTTCCAGCCCACGCACCTGCTGTCGAACGGCCGCTACACGGTGGCACTGCGTGCCAATGGCGCGGGCGTGAGCCGCTGGCGCTCGTTCAACGTGACCCGCTGGCGCGACGATCCGCTGCGCGACAGCTACGGCACCTTCTTCTATGTCCGCGACGAAGGGCAGCGCGAGCTGACCTCGCTCACCGCCCTGCCCGCACCCGGCGCCGACTGGAGCTATCGCACCCGCTTCCTGGCCGACCAGGTGCAGTTCGACGCAGCCGGGCCCGGCCTGCAGATACGCACCACAGTGCTGATCAGCCCCGAGGACGACACCGAGCTGCGCAACATCACGCTGCACAACAGCGGCGACGAAACGCGCACGCTCGAACTCGTCTCCTACTTCGAGCCGGTGCTGTCGAACCCCAAGGCCGACGAGGCGCATCCGGCCTTTGCCAACCTGTTCGTCGAATCGCGCTGGGAGCCCGCGTGGCGCGCGTTGCTGCTGTCGCGCAAGCCCCGCCTGCACGGCGACCCGGTGGTGGCCGCGGTGCACTTCGTGGCCTCGGTCGATGCCAACGTGCTGTCGATCGACTGCATGACCGACCGGCGCGCCTTCATCGGCCGCAACCGCACGCTCGCCACGCCCGCGCTCGATGCACAGCCGCAGGCGATCAACGGCACGCCGGTGAACGGCCTCGACCCCATCGCCTGCCTGCGCGTGCGCCTGTCGATCGCGCCGGGTGCCACCGCGCGCCTGAGCTTCGCGACCGCCGCCGACGAAAGCATCGAGGCGCTGATGCCCAGCATCGACCGCTACCTGCAGCCCATGCACGTGGAGCGCGCCACCCGCATGGCCGCCACGCTGGCGCAGGTGCGGCTGCGCGACCTGAGCATCGCGCCCGCGCAGAACCTCGCGCTGCAGGACCTCACGACCATCCTCACCTACACCACGCCCCGCGTGATGAGCGACCGGGGCCTGATCGACCTGCGCCAGATCTGGCGCTTCGGCATCTCGGGCGACAAGCCCATCGTGCTGGTCTACATCCATTCGATGAACGGCATGGGCCTGATCAACACGCTGCTGCGCGCGCAGCCGTGGTGGGGCTTCGGCGGCGTGGCCTGCGACCTGGTGGTGCTCAACAGCGAGCCGAACTCGTACCTGATGCCCCTGCAGCGCGAAATAGAGACGCTGCGCTCGCGCGTCGCGCAACAGACGCAGAACAGCTTTCCACGCAACGACACCGCCGGCTTCTACCTGCTGCGCGACCAGGACGTGGTGCCTTCGGAAAAGGCCGCGCTGTCAAGCCTGGCGCGCGTGGTGTTCACGGCCGACGGTCGGGCGCTCGAAGTGCAGGTGGCTGCATTGCACGAAGCGCGCGGCACGCCGCCAGCGGGCGACAACAGCACGCCGGCGCCGTCGCGCGTGCCCCTGCTGACACGGCGCGTGGCAACGCAGGCCGCGCCTGAAGTGGTGACGCCCATCGGCGACTTCGATGCCGAGAGCGGCGAGTTCAGCTTCGAGGTCGATCTCGACCACCGCACGCCGCGCCCCTGGGTCAACGTGATCGCCAATGCATCCTTCGGCTTCCAGGTGTCCGAATGGGGCACCGGCTACACCTGGGCCGGCAACAGCCGCATGCACCAGGTCACGCCATGGTCGAACGACCCGGTGCAGGACCCGGCCTTCGAGCACTACCTGCTGCAGGACGTGAGCTCGCGCGAGATGCTGCCGCTCACGCCTGCTGGCGGTGGCAACGGCAGCACCCGCCACCGCGTGCGGCATGGGCAGGGCTACACGGTCTTCGAGTGCCATCAGGATTCCCTGGTGCTGGAGACCACCTTCTTCGCGGACCGCGACGAGGCCGTCAAGCTGGTGCATGTGCGCGTGCGCAACGAAGGCGCCGGCCAGCGCCGCCTGCGCACGCTCGCGATGGTCGAGTGGCAACTGGGCGCCGCGCGCGGCGAACGGCGCACCGTGCATTGCTGGAAGCCCGAAGACCAGGCGGCCGTGTTCGGCCAGCAGCGCGAATCGAGCGCAGGCTTCGGCGGCAGCACGGCTTTTCTGTTGCTTGCAGGCCTGCAAGGCGCGACGACCGGGGCCACGCAATGGACCTGCGACCGCAGCGAGTTCTTCGCCGGGCGCGGCGTCGTCGAAGTGCCCGACACGCTGGCGCGGCGCGCTGGCAGCGGGCTCGATGCCTGCGCGGCCATCGGCGGCGAATTCGTCGTTGCCTCTGGCGAAACCGCGAGCTTCAGCTTCGTGCTGGGCCATGCCGGCAGCGCCGACGCGGCGCTCGAACTCGCCCGCCGCTGGCGGCAGCGCGACGTGCCCGAAGCACTCGAGCAGGTGCGCGGCTTCTGGGACGAACTGCTCGACCGGCTGCAGGTGCGCACGCCCGATCCGTTGTTCGATGCACTGGTCAACCGCTGGCTCGTGTACCAGACGCTGGCGTGCCGGCTCTGGTCGAAGGCCGGCTTCTACCAGGCCGGCGGCGCCTTCGGCTTTCGCGACCAGTTGCAGGACGCGATGGCCTTCGCCCTCACCGATCCGCCGCGCCTGCGCGAGCAGATCCTGGTCAACGCGGCGCGCCAGTTCCCCGAAGGCGATGTGCAGCACTGGTGGCACATGCCCGGTGGTGCTGGCGTGCGCACGCATTTCTCGGACGACCTGCTGTGGCTGCCCTATGCATCGGCGCACTACGTCGAGGTAACCGGCGATGCGTCGCTGCTCGACGAGATGGTCGGCTTCATCGAAGGCCCCGGCATTCCCGAGGGCGCGGAAGACGCCTACTACGCGCCGCAGAACAGCGGTCGCATGGCCACCGTGTTCGACCACGGCGCACGCGCCATCGACCGCAGCCTGAAGACCGGCGCGCACGGCCTGCCACTGATGGGCACCGGCGACTGGAACGACGGCATGAACCGCGTCGGCAACGAAGGCCGTGGCGAATCGGTATGGCTCGGCTGGTTCCTGTGCAGCGTGGTCGAGCACTTCGCGCCCATCGCCGAATCACGCGGCGAGCATGAACGCGCCGCGCGCTGGACCGAGGCGCGACGCGGCTGGATCGCTGCGCTGCACGACGCAGGCTGGGACGGCGCCTGGTTCCGCCGCGCCTTCTTCGACAACGGCGCGCCGCTGGGCTCGTCGGCCAACGACGAATGCCGCATCGACCTGATCGCGCAGGCGTGGTCGGTGCTCTCCGGCGCTTCGGACGCAGCCCACACCGGCCCGGCGATGGCCGCCGTCAAGGAGCATCTGCACGACGAGCCGGCCGGCCTGCTGCGCCTGCTGGCACCGCCCTTTGCCAACTCGACCAACAACCCCGGCTACATCCAGGCCTACCCGCCGGGCGTGCGCGAGAACGGCGGCCAGTATTCGCACGGCGCCGTGTGGGCGCTGATGGCGCAGGCGTTGCAGGGCGACCATGAAGCGGCCTGGCAGAGCTTCGAGGGTTTGAGCCCGGCCCACCGCACGCAACACCCCGAACGCGGCCCGGCCTACGAGCTGGAGCCTTATGTGATGGCGGGCGATGTCTACGGCGCCGCACCCTATGTGGGCCGTGGCGGCTGGAGCTGGTACACCGGCTCGGCCGCATGGCTGCACCGCGCCGCTGTCGAAACCCTGCTGGGCCTGAACGTGAAGGGACGCCAGCTTTCGCTGACGCCGCACCTGCCCGCGCACTGGCCGGGTTTCGAGATCGCGCTGCGGCTCGGCAAGCGCAGCCTCACGCTGCAGTGGGGCACGGTCGAAGGCGCCGTCGCGCCCACGCACCAACTGGCGGTGGGCGAGTGGATCGACTGGCAGGCGCTGCCGGCGAATGCGGTGGTGCGGGTGGGTTAAGGTCCGGGGCCGCTTTCACCCCGCGCTTTCATGACCACCATCCAAGTCCGCCGACGACTCATCGTCATCATCCTCCTGTGCGTGGCCGTGGGAGGTGCCTTCCTGCGGCACTACGCAGAACGGGGATCGACCGCGCGCGACATCGGCACGCTGCTGATGGTGCTGTGGGTGCCGATCATCGGCAACGTCATTGCATGGCTCATCAGCAAGCGGCCGCGCCGGGCGCCGCCGGCCGCACCGCCGAGCTTCGACGGGGTGGGCGCGTTCACGCCGCACCTGCTGGTCGAACTCAAGTTCCGCAAGCCGGCACTGCCTTCGCAGGATGTGCCGATCGGCGCGGGCGAGTACCGCTGCGCGCTGGTGATCGACAACGAAGGCTTTTCGGCGCGCTGGTTCGTGCCGCAGGGCGAGGTGCTCGAGCGCGCGATGCCCGAGGCGCTGGAGGTCGAATTCCTCTCGCCGGCCGTGGCCCGGCCGAAGTTTCCGCACGGCGCGGTCTTTCGCGTGCTGATCGGCGATTCGTTCATCGCCGACGGCCGGGTGCTGCAGTCGCGCCCGGTCATCACTTGACCCCCCTCACCTCGCGCGGAGCGTGATGGCGATGACCACCCAGGCGGTGGTCCGGGGGTGTGCCGGAACACAAAAAAGGGTCGATTGTTAGCCGTCAGGAAACTGACTACTGCTGGCCAGCCTCTTTGTCGCAAAGGCGTCAGCTCGCACACTCCAATGCCCTTCACAAGCATTGGCGCATGCGTCGCCGATGCCCTTCACGAAAGCATCTCCATGATGAATTCACCCAGCAGCAACCCATGCATCGACGACGTGGCGGCGGCCGCACCGGCCCACACGTCGCGCTCCGCATGGCTTGCCGTCAGTTCCATTGCCGTCGGCACCTTCGCCATGGTGTCTACCGAGTTCATGCCCATCGGCCTTCTGACCGACATCGCCCGCGGGCTCAACGTGTCCGACGGCACAGCCGGCCTGATGGTCACGATGCCCGGTGTGCTGGCGGCCTTCGCGGGCCCGGCGCTGATCGTTGCTTCGGGCCGGCTCGACCGGCGCACGGTGCTGATCACGCTCACCCTGCTGCTGATCGCCTCGAACCTGCTCGCGGCCTTTGCCCCCAACTTCGGCACCATGCTGGTCGCACGCCTGATGCTCGGCCTGGCCGTGGGCGGCTTCTGGACTTTTGCGCCGGCCGCTGCCACGCAACTGGTGCCGCCTGCCTCGCAAGCCCGCGCCATGTCGCTGGTGCTGGCGGGCGTGTCCGCCGCCACCGTACTCGGCGTGCCGGCGGGTTCGCTCCTTGGCACGCTGTTCGGCTGGCGCGCCTCGTTCGCGGTGACCGGCGCGCTGGCCACCGCCGTGCTGCTGATGCAACTGTGGCTGCTGCCGGCGATTCCGCCGCTGCGCGCCATCGGTGCGCGTGACCTGCTGACGCCGCTCACGCGCCGCATGGCGCAGGTCGGCCTGCTCGCGGTGCTGTTCTTCATTGCCGGCCACTTTGCGGCCTACACCTACCTGAAGCCGCTGCTGCAGCAGGTGTTCGGCCTGCAGGCCAATGCGGTCTCGACGCTGTTGCTGGTCTATGGCGCGGTAGGTTTCGTCGGCACCTTCCTGGGCGGCAGCCTGGTGGCGCGCAGCGTGCGCGGTACCACCCTGCTGGCGGCACTGATGCTCGCGACGGCGCTGCTGCTGTCGACACTGATCGGCACCGGCATGGTGGCTGGCGCGATCGTGGTCGTGATCTGGGGCGTGGCTTTCGGCCTGATCCCGGTGGCGCTCACCGGCTGGATGATGGAGGCCGTGCCCGATGCGCAGGAAGCCGGCCAGGCCCTGCTCGTGACCGGCTTCCAGGTGGCGATTGCCTCCGGCGCGCTGATCGGCGGCCTGACGGTCGACAGCTACGGCATCTCCAGCACGATGGTGCTCAGCGGCGTGCTGGTGCTGATTGCCGCGCTGATCGTCGCCACGCTGGGCCGTGCGCGCGGCGGTGCGCCGCTGGCCGCCATTCCGGAATGACACCCAGCCGCCGCACTGCACTTTAGCTAACGACGGCCTGTCTTTCCTGCCGCCACGATCGCATCGAGCACCACGCGCAGGGCCTTGTTGACCGGCTTGTCCCGCCGGATCACCACCGCCAGCGTGCGGTGCATGCGAGGGTTCAGGTGGCTGCTCTTCAGCTCGGGGTGGGCACCGCGCCCCACCATCGACATGCCGGGCACGATACCGTAGCCAAGCCCCGCAGCCACCATCTCCTTCATCGCCTCGACGCTGCCCAGCTCCATCACGGGTTGCGGCTGCAGGCCCTCGGCGGCAAACCAGCGGTCGACCAGCTTGCGCGTGTTGGCTGCAGGCTCGAACAGCACCAGTGGCAAGGCACCCAGGTCGGCCGGCGTCACGCGCGCCTTCAAGGGCGCAAGGTCGCGCCGGCCGATGGCGACAAACGCGTCGTCGAGCACCGGCATCACCGTCAGTGAACGCCCCGCCGCCGGCAGCGTGACCAGCGCGAGGTCGATGCTGTTTTCTTCCACCTTGCGCACATGGTCGTCGGTGTTGCCGGTGCTGACCACGATGCTGAGCGCCGGGAACTGCTCGCGCAATGCGCGCAGCACGCCTGGCAAAAAGTACAGGCAGGCCGTCGCGCCCGTGCCCAGCCGCACGCGGCCCGTGACGCCGCTTGCATGGTCGGCCAGTGCGTCGATGGCGTTGTCCACCGCGGTTTCGATGTGGTGCGCGTGGCGCAGCAGTTCCATGCCCGCGGGCGTGGCCCTGGCGCGCTTGCCGACGCGCTCGACCAGCCGCACCGCCAACCTTCGCTCCAGCTGGCGAATCTGCAGGCTCACGGCGGGCTGGGAAACGCCGAGCCGGTCGGCTGCGGCAGAGAAGCTGCCTGTTTCGATCACCAGCCCGAAGGACTTGAGCTGGTCGAGGTTCAGTGTCTTTTCCAAAGTATTCCTTATGCCTTGCATAGCTTGGCGAAGCTTCACTTATCGATGGTGGCTCGTCAAGATCGGGGCATGTCATCGCCATCCCTCGCTGCCTCCGCCCTCACCGCCGTCGAAGTCCTCGATGCCGAACCGCATCAAATGCCCTTGGTGCAGGCCATCTACAGCCACTACGTGCTGCACGACTTGTGCTCCTTCGAGGAAGAAGTGCCCACCGTGGACCAGATGCAGTCGCGCCGCACCGACACGCTGCGGCGCGGCCTGCCCTACCTCGTCGCGCTGAAGAACGGCGAGGTGGTCGGCTATGCCTATGCGAGCGCCTACCGTGCCCGCTCCGCCTACCGCCACACGGTGGAAGACTCGATCTACGTCGCGCAGGGCATGCACGGCCACGGCATCGGCAAGGCGCTGCTCGCCGAGGTGATCCGGCGCTGCACCGACGGCGGCTTCACGCAGATGGTGGCGGTGGTCGGCAACAGTGCCAATGCCGGTTCGCAAGGGCTGCACGAAAGCCTGGGTTTCGAGCGGGTGGGCGTGCTGCGCGATGTGGGCTTCAAGTTCGGGCAGTGGGTGGACACGGTGCTGATGCAGCGCGCGCTGCGCTAAACCCGCCATGTCGAACGACCCCGCCGCCGCGCCAGTGCGCGGATGGCTCGCGCTGCTGTGCGCGAGCCGGCTGCTGCAGGCCATGATCGTCACGGCCTACTCCGGCGTGCTGCCCTTCGTGATGGCCGACTGGCAGATGTCGGCCGCACAGGCCGGATCGATCCAGAGCGCATGGCATGTGGGCTACATGGTCTCGCTGTTCGCGGTGGGCCTGCTGGCGGACCGCTACGGGCCGCACCGCATTTTCTTCGGCGGCAGCCTCGTCAGTGCGATGGCGGCGCTGGCCTTCGCGCTCTTTGCGCACGACCACCGTTCCGCGATGCTGCTGTACGGGCTGGCGGGGTTGTGTGCGGGTGCGTCGTACACGCCGGGCCTGCAACTGCTGGCGCGCAATGCCGAGCCCGCCGTGCGTGGCCGCGCGATGGGGCTCTTCATCGGCGCGTCGTCGATGGGCTATGCGCTGTCGCTCGCGGTGGTCGCGGCCTTCAGCCACGCGCAGCAATGGCGGCACGGCCTGCTGGTGGCGGCGGCTTGTTCAGTGGCGGGTGCATTGCTGACGGTGCAGGCCATGCGGCGGATGCGCCCGCCATCGCCTGCAGCCCACGCAGCCCGCGAAGGCACCTGGAATGCACTGGCCGCGACAGTGCGCGACAAGCCCGCGATGGCCGGCAACTGGGCCTACGCCTTCCATTGCTGGGAGCTGATGGCGCTGTGGGCCTGGCTGCCGGCCTACCTTGTCGCCTCGTCGGGCGGCACGGCCGCGTGGCAGGGCGCGGGCATCGCGCTCGCAGCCTTCGCGCACCTGGTGAGCGTGTTCGGCAGCATCGCGGGCGGCGCGGCCTCGGACCGGCTGGGCCGTGCGCGGGTCATGATGATCGCGACCGTCGCCAGCCTCTGCATGTCCTTCGCGTTCGGCTGGATGTGGACCTGGCCGCTGTGGCTGCTGGCCGCGGCAGCCGCCGTCTACAACCTGCTGGCCATTGCCGATTCGTCGGTCTACTCGACCGCGCTGGCCGACGTGGTGGCGCCGCACCGGCTGGGCGTGGCGTATTCGGTGCGCTCGGTGATGGGCTTCGGCGCGGGCGCGCTCAGCCCGTGGGTGTTCGGCCTGGCGCTGGACTGGGGCCAGACGCGCTTCGGCCTGGGCAGCACGCACAGCTGGGTGGCGGCCTGGAGTTCGGTCGGGCTGGGCGCTCTGCTGGGGCCGTGGATGATCGCGCGCTTCTCACGGCTGCATCGCGCGCGCCCCGCTCACCGAGCTTCGTCTTCCGACCACTCGGGGCTGTAGCCGCCGAGCGTCGGGTGGTACATCTCGTCGCCGGTGTGCTGGGTGAACTCGACATTGAGCCGGTCTTCGCGCAGACCCAGGATCTCGATGCAGTCGCGGCACAGGGCCTTGGCCACTTCGAGCCGCAACTCGGCGGAGCGCCCGCGCCGGATGTCGCACATCAGCACCGACACCTCGACCGGCTCGCCGTCCACCATGCGCCAGACACCGCCCTCGCCCACTTCGCGGATCGCGATGCTGATGCGGCGGATGTCGACGCTCATCATCTGCGCGTAGGTCTCGCTGAGTTTTTTCGCGAGGCGCTTCTTGTCGGCCACGAGATGCGTGCCGTTCACGTCGAGCTGGAGATAGGGCATGTCGAAGGGCTCCGTCGAAAAGGTTCGGCAATGGCTTAGCGTGCGAGCGCCTTGCCGCCGCGGTAGCCGAGCAGCGGATCGTACAGATCGGTGCGCCTGTCGCGGTGCAGGTCGTTCAGCGGCGTCCAGATCGGCGCGGAGCGCGCGGCCGTGAGGTCGACGTCGGCATACAGGATCGTGTCCTCGTCCGGCCCGGCGATGCGGCCCACGGGCCAGCCGTTGGTGCCGGCGATCAGCGAGTTGCCCATGAAGCCCGAGCCGCGCTCCTGGCCCACGCGGTCGGCGGCGGTGATGAACACGTTGTTGGCATGCGCTGCCGTCATGGTCAGGTAGGCGGCCATGCAGGTGCCGCTCGCGTCGTAGAGCGGCGGCGGCGTCCACACCCAGTTGGTGGGCGTGCAGATGATGTCCGCGCCCAGTTGCGCGAGGATGCGCGGCGCCTCGGGAAACCAGATGTCCCAGCACACGAGCAGGCCGATGCGGCCGATCTTCGTCTCGAACACCGGGTAGCCCTCGTCGCCGGGCGTGAACCAGAGCTTCTCGTTGTTCCAGAGATGGGTCTTGCGGTAGCGGCCGATGTAGCCGTCGGGGCCGACAAGCACGGCCGTGTCGAACAACCGAGGACCGTCTTGTTCGACAAGGCAGCCGACGATGTAGACGTCGTGCTTCGCCGCGAACGCGACCCAGCCCTGCACGGTCGGCCCGGTGGGCACGGGCTCTGCATGGGCGTAGGCCTCTTCACGGCCGCTGAAGCAGTAGCCCGTGGTCGCGAGTTCGGGCAGCACGATCAGCCGGGCTTTGTTTTCGACGGCGGCGGTGAGGCGTTCATGCACGGCTTTCGCGTTGCGCTCGAGGTTTTCGATGCCGACCTGCGGATCGAACTGCACGACGGCCACCCGCACAGGACTGGCGCGCAGGCCGGGGATGGCATCCGCGCTGGTGGCGATATCGGAGGCAGGAATGGTTGATGGATTCATTGGCTTCAGGTTTCAAATTAAAACCATGATGATCCTAGTCATTTAAGTTTTACTTTGCAACCGATCTGCCATTACGGTCTAATCCTGCAACCAGTTGGCGCATGCGCCTTGCAAGGAAAGCAGAGAAAAGATGGCCCAGAGAAAAAGCCTGAAAGACGACCCCTGCCCGATGGCACGGTCGCTCGAGATCGTGGGAGACCAGTGGTCGCTGCTCGTCATTCGTGACGCCTTCGATGGCATGAAGCGTTTTGGCGAATTCCAGCAAAGCCTGGGCGTGGCCAAGAACATCCTGGCGGACCGGCTCAAGTGGCTGGTGCAGGAAGGCGTGCTCGACCTCGTGCCCGCATCGGACGGCACGCTCTACCAGGAATACGTGCTCACGCCGAAGGGCAAGGGGCTGTTCCCCGTGGTGGTCGGCCTGCGCCATTGGGGCGAGGCGCACCTGTATGCCAAGGGCGAGCCGCACTCCGTGCTGGTCGAACGGGACAGCGGCAAGCCGGTGCAGAAGATCGACTTGCGCACGCGCGACGGCCAGCCGCTGGATGCAGCCGCCACCTTCGTGAAGAAGCTGCCCGTCAAGACAGCGACGCGCGCGAAGGCGCCTGCGGCCAAGGCAGGCGCTCGCTGAATTTCAGGCGCGTTCTATGTGGCCGCAGCGGCCTTCGCCTTGGCGGCGAGCGCGGCGAACTCTTCCTTGCCGAAGGCGGTGCCGAACAGGCCCCAGCCTCCTTCGGCCGCCTCGGTCAGGATCACCCAGGTGCGCGCGGCCTGGCTCGGGTCGCCCGACAGCTTCGCGACGATCTCGGTGGCTTCCTTCGTGATCTGCTTTTGCCCTTCGCGGTTCAGCGAACCCGGCGGCGTGATGATCTGCACGCGCACCGTGCGCGCCTGCGCACTCGTGGCGGTCTGCACCGCCGACGCCGGCATGCGATGGATGTACGCAGCGGTGTTGTCCAGGTGAAAGGGGCCGGGCTTTGCCACGCCTTCGGCGCGAAGCACCGCCAGCGTGAGCGCTTCGCCAAGTTGGCGGTCGGTCTCTGCACCGGCCGGAAACAGGTCTGCGGCAGCGTAAACATCGATCATCGGCATGGGAGGCTCCTGCAAGGGATTGTTGATTCTGAATGACGACCATCATCCACATCGAGGATGATGATGAACATAATCCTGATCGTCAAGCACCACGACCGAGGACTTTTCACGCCCATGGGCCATTCAAAAGCGAACAAGGAAGAAAGCCACACGCGCATCGTGCAAACAGCGGCCGCGCGTTTCCGCGAGGCCGGCGTCGATGGCGTGGGCGTGGCCGAACTCATGAAGGACGCGGGCCTGACGCATGGCGGCTTCTACCGTCACTTCGCCTCGCGCGACGAGCTGGTGGCCGAGGCGGTCGAATGCGCGCTGAGCGACGGAGGCCGCGCTGTCGAGGCCGTGGCCGCGTCCAAGGCGAGTCGCCCGGTGGTGGCAGCCAGGCTGGTCGACGCCTACCTGAGCACCGCGCACCGGGACGCACTGGCCACGAGCTGCGCCGTGACCACGCTGGCCGGCGACGTGGCCCGCAGCAACGAGCGCACGCGCACGGCCTACACGCAGCAGGTGAACACCTATCTCGACCTCCTGGCCAACCTGGCGGCGGCGGAGAAGTCGAAGGAAAAGCGCGCGAAGGCCATCGCGGCGCTGTCTTCATTGGTGGGTGCGGTGTCGCTGTCGCGCGCGGTCAACGACGAAGCGCTCTCGCAGGAAATACTCAAGGCCGCAGCCGACGAGCTGAAGGCGCTGCTCGGCTGAGCCCTACTCCCCCAGCAGCTCGCCAATCGGCTGCAGGTCTTCCACCCGGTCGCAGATCGACTTGATCACCATCGTGATCGGAATGCCCAGCAGCAGGCCCCAGATGCCCCAGAGCCAGCCCCAGAAGATCACGCCCACGAACACCGCCACCGGGTTCATGCGGCTGGTGCGGCTCGTGAGCCAGGGCATCAGCAGGTTGCCGATAAGGGTGTGGATGGCCAGCGATACGCCGCCGACCACGACGCCCATCTGCAGGCTGTTGAACTGCAGGAAGGCCACCAGCCCCGCCGCCACCAGCACGATCACCGAGCCGATGTAGGGAATGAGGTTGGTCACGCCCGCGATGATTCCCCAGACCGCCGCGTTCTCGACCCCGATGACCCAGAACGCCAGGCCGGTCGTCACGCCCACCACCGCGCTCACCAGGATCTGCACCAGCAGGTAGCGCTCGATGTTGCGGGTGATGTCGTCCAGCACATGCACCGTGACCTTTTTCTTCTGCAGGCTCGACCCGGTGATCTTGATGAGCTTGCGGCGGAAAGTGTCGCCCGAGCACAGCGCGAAGTAGGTCAGGAAGGCCACCAGCGTGAGCTGCCCCATCGCGCTCAGCAGGCCGACGGTGCCGCTGAGGAGGTAGTCGCGCACATTGAAGCCCGGCCGCTCGATGACGACACGTGCCACGCCCTTGCGCGCCGCGACGCGCGCGGAGTTTTCCTCGGCGGCCTTCTCGAGTTGCGCAGCCGCCTGCTGCACGCTTTCGAGCGGCGTGGCGCTGGCGCTCTTGTCGCGGCGCATGGCCTGGCCCAGCTTCTGTGCGGCCACCGGCAGCGAATCGAGCAGTTGCGAGGCGCTGCCCGACAGCGAATAGCCGGTCCAGCCCAGGCCGCCGAACAGGCCCAGCAGGATCACCGCCGCGGCAATCCAGCGCGGCAGCTTCCAGCGATGGAGCATGTCGACCAGCGGTGACAGCGCGTAGGTGAGCAGCAGGCTCAGCATCAGCGGAATGAACACGGCCTGGCCCCACTGCAGCGCGAAGACGCTGGCGAGCACGGCGAGCACCACCAGCGAGGCGCTGCGCACGTCGACCGGCATGTGCAGCAGCAGGCGTTGGCGGGCCCGCGCAGGCGCATCCTTCGCCGGCGCGTCGGGCTTTGATTCGGAAGCGGAAACGGGCTCGTCAGCGACCGGCTGCGGAGGCTCCGCAGGCTGTGGCTCAGGCGCGGGCTGCGGCGCTTCCTCGGTCGGAGGCTTGCCGGAAGGCGCGTTGGTTTCTTCGGTCATCGCGCTTCCTTCAGCACTTCGCGCACGGCCGCCAGTTGGCGCCGCGACACCGCCACGGGTTCGGGAATCGCATCGAGCCGCAAGGCCCAGCCTTCGGCGTCCTCGCCGTCGTCGTACTTTTCGAGCGCGCGGATCGCCGAACGTGCCACCAGCGCATTGCGGTGCACCCGCAAAAAGCGGTTCGGATAGCGCTCCTCGAACTCGTTGAGCGAGCCGTCGAGGATGTGGCTGCGCGTGGCGGTGCGCACGGTGAGGTATTTGTATTCGGACTTCAGGTAGAGCACCTCGGACAGCGGCACCCGCTCGGCCCGGCCCCGGTCTTGGATCAGCACGCTTTCGGGCGCGGCCTCGGCCTGCATCGCGCGGCGCTCCTTGAGGAATCGCTCGGCTTTCTGCAAGGCCTGCTGCAGGCGTTCGGCCCGCACCGGTTTGGTCAGGTAGTCGACCGCATCCAGCTCGAAGGCCGTCACCGCATGGGCGGCATGCGCCGTCACGAACACCACGGCCGGCGCGTCTGTCCGGCTGCGCAGCGCACGCGCCACCTCGATGCCATCGACACCCGGCATGTGCACGTCGAGCAGCACGAGGTCGAGCGCCATCGTGGCCAAGTGCTGCTGCGCCTCCGCACCCTGCGAGGCCTCGGCCACCACCTCGGCGGCGGGCGAGGTGCAGTCACGCAGCAAGGTGCGCATGCGGGAGCGCGCCAGGGCTTCGTCGTCAACGATCAGGGTCTTGAGGCTCATGATTCAGCGGGGATGGCAATGCGCACCCGGTAGTTCTTCTGGTCCATGCCGGCGCTGAACTGCATCTGCATGTCGTGCAAGAGGCGCAGGCGGTCGCGCACATTGGCCAGCGCGATGCCGTGGCCGCGCGGCAGCGGCTGGTCGGCCCAACGCAGCGGCGGCAGGCTGTTGACCACTTCGATCACCACCATGGAACCGCGCCGCTCGGTGCGGATGCGCAGCTTGGCGCCCTCGGGGCTGGGCTCCACGCCGTGCTTGATGGCGTTTTCGACCAGCGGCTGCAGCAGCAACGGCGGCAGGCGCGCGTTGCTGGCAGCGGCGTCGAGGTCCCAGCGGATGCGCAGGCGGTCGCCGAAGCGCACCTGCTCGATGGCCAGGTAGCGCTCGGCCAGCGCGATCTCGTCGGCCAGCGTGCCCGATTCGCCCGGGTCGGCCAGCGCCTGGCGAAACAGCTCGGCCAGGTCTTCGAGCATGGTCTCGGCCTTGGCCGGCTCCTCGCGCACCAGCGCAATGGCGCTGTTGAGCGTGTTGAACAGAAAGTGCGGGCGGATGCGCGATTGCAGCTCCTCGAGCCGGGCCGTGGTCGCGGCGGGCGTCTGGCCGCGCGCGCGCAGCACCATCGCCGCCATCACCAACCCCGAGAAAAGAGCCCCGGCCAGCGCACTGGCCAGCCACGGCGCATTGGAAAGCACGCCCGTCAGCCGCAGCAAACCGCATCCATAGAGAGAGGCGATGGCACCCAGCGTGGCGCCTGCCGCGTACTGCCACTGGCGCGGCAGGCGCCGCAGCGGCTTCTTGAGCCCGCAGGTCGCCACCAGCCACAGCAGCGTTGCCGGCAAGGCGCCACCCGTGACGGTGGCCGTCTGCACCAGCCATTCGGCGGGCGTCGTCACCACGAACAGCGTGGCGATGGCCACCACCGCCTCGACGAACACCACGGTGCGCAGCACCACGCCGATGCGGCAGGCGTCGAACAGCGAAGGCTCGCCGCGCGCGGGCGAACGGGCCCTTTCCGACGATGCCGGGGACGTGGTTGTAGAGCTGGCCGATAAAATCGCCGGGTTGCGCATCACAGACATCAGTTACATCGGGTGACCAACCCATTATTGCCTCCTGGACGGCTCCCATGACCCAAAACCAACTCGACAAGAAATCCGAAGCCTGGTCGGCCCTGTTCTCCGAACCAATGAGCGACCTCGTGAAGCGCTATACCTCCAGCGTCTTCTTCGACAAACGCCTCTGGCAAGCCGACATCCAGGGCTCGCTGGCACACGCCGGCATGCTCGCCGCGCAAGGGATCATCGGCGTGCAGGACCACGCCGCGATCGAACGCGGGATGGCGCAGATTCGCGCTGAAATCGAATCCGGCGCCTTCGAGTGGAAGCTCGACCTCGAAGACGTGCACCTGAACATCGAAGCCCGCCTGACCCAGCTGGTGGGCGACGCCGGCAAGCGCCTGCACACCGGCCGCAGCCGCAACGACCAGGTGGCCACCGACGTGCGCCTGTGGCTGCGCGGCGAAATCGACCTGATCGGCGACCTGCTGGTCGCGCTGCAGAAGGCGCTGGTCGACATCGCCGAGAAGAACGTCGAGGTGATCCTGCCCGGCTTCACCCACCTGCAGGTGGCGCAGCCGGTGAGCTTCGGCCACCACATGCTGGCGTACGTGGAAATGTTCAGCCGCGATGCGGAACGCATGGGCGAGGTGCGCCGGCGCGTGAACCGCCTGCCGCTGGGCGCCGCCGCGCTGGCCGGCACCAGCTATCCGCTGGACCGCGAACTGGTCGCCAAGACCCTGAGCATGGACGGCGTGTGCCAGAACAGCCTGGACGCCGTGAGCGACCGCGACTTTGCGATCGAATTCACCGCCGCCGCCAGCCTGTGCATGGTGCACATCAGCCGCATGAGCGAAGAGCTGATCCTGTGGATGAGCCAGAACTTCGGCTTCATCCAGATCGCCGACCGGTTCACGACCGGCTCGTCGATCATGCCGCAGAAGAAAAACCCCGACGTGCCGGAGCTGGCGCGCGGCAAGACCGGCCGCGTGGTCGGCCACCTGATGGCGCTGATCACGCTCATGAAGGGCCAGCCGCTGGCCTACAACAAGGACAACCAGGAAGACAAGGAGCCGCTGTTCGACACCGTCGACACGCTCAAGGACACCCTGCGCATCTTTGCCGAGATGATCGGCGGCATCACCGTCAAGCCCGAGGCGATGGAAGCCGCCGCCCTGCGCGGCTACGCCACCGCCACCGACCTGGCCGACTACCTCACCAAGAAGGGCCTGCCCTTCCGCGACGCGCACGAGACCGTGGCCCACGCCGTGAAGGCCGCCACCTCGCACAAGGTCGACCTGGCCGAGCTGCCGCTGTCGGTGCTGCAGCAGTTCAACCCGAACATCGAGAAGGACGTGTACGACGTGCTGAGCCTGCGCGGCTCGCTCAACGCACGCAACATCCTGGGCGGCACCGCCCCGGTGCAAGTGAAGGCGCAAATCGCGCGCCACCGCGCCCGCCTCGGCTGAGCAGCCCGACAGCCACCGCGCCGTGTTCTACGCCATCCCGCTCGAAAACAGACCGAGCTGGCGCAACCCGCCGTGGATGACGGTGCTGCTGATCCTCGTGAACATGCTCGTGTTCTGGGGGCCGCAGCGCAGCGAAGAGCACGGGCGCGAGCGCGCCGCCAGCTACTACACGAAGAGCGTGCTGCCCCGGCTAGAGTTGCCGCCGTTCGTGGAGTGGATCGAGAAAACGGACCCCAAGCGCGGCAAGCTGGCGCGGCGCATGCTGGCGGACGAGGAGGCCTATCCACAGTTGCTCGAAGGCCTTCAGCACGAAAAGAAGTTCCTGCAGAAACTGCAGGCTGACGAAGTCATCACGCCGGCGAACCCGCAGTACGCCGAGTGGAAGCATGACCGCCAGAAGTACGACGCCATGCTGCCCGCGCCCTTCACCGAGCGCTGGGCACAGGACTACGGCAGGGACGCCGAGTTCAAGCCCTGGACCTGGATCACCGCCGCCTTCCTGCACGGCAGCACGGGGCACCTGCTGGGCAACATGCTGTTCCTGTTCCTGTTCGGCTTCTCGGTCGAACTGGCGCTGGGCCGCGGCACTTACCTGACGTTCTATCTGCTCGGCGCCATCGGCGCCTCCGCGCTGGCCGGCTGGGCCTATGCGGGCAAGGGCAGCTACGGCCTGGGCGCCTCGGGCGCGATCTCGGCGCTGATGGGCATGTACGCGGTGATGTATCGGCTGCGACGCATCCGATTTTTCTACCAGCTGTTCTTCTATTTCAACTACGTCACCGCGCCGGCGCTGCTGCTGCTGCCGGCCTGGATCGTCAACGAGCTGATGCAGCACTGGCTGGGCGGCCAGGGCATCGCCTACATGGCCCATCTCGGCGGCCTGCTCACAGGCGCCGCGCTGATGGCTGGCGCCACGCTGCTGCACCGCGTGAAGACGCCCGAGACCGTCAAGTCGGAAATGGTGAACGACGACGATCGCTTCGAGCAGCACGTGGCCGCCGCGCGCAAGCTGGCCGCCGCGATGAAATTCGAGGCCGCCTGCGCCGAATGGCGCGCCGCCGCCGCCCTGCGCCCCGGCGACACCGACACGCTGCGTGCCTGGTTCAACACCGCGCGCCTGCAGCCCGCGAGCGACGACTTCCACCAGGCCGCGCGCCGCATCTTCCGCCTGTCCGCCACCGACGCCGATACCCTGGCGCTGCAGCACGCCAGCTTCACGACCTACCTCGACCAGGCCAGGCCCGGTGTTCGCCTCAAGCCCGACGACATGGCCCGCCTGGCGCGCCGCTTCGCGCGCATCCGCCAGTTCGGGGATGCGGACAAGCTGTGCCGCATCCTGCTGAAAACCGCGCCCGAGCATCCCGAGCTGGCGAACACGCTCTCGGTGTGTGCCAACGGGCTGCTGCACGCGGGCGAACGCGACAAGGCCATCGGCCTGCTGCCGCATCTGCTGCGGCTTGCGCCCAACGACATGGTGACGCGCGCGCTGCAGCGCGCCTGACAGTTCGCGCTTCAGGATCCGAATGTCCCGAAGCGCCCCTTTGATAACGCCCACAATAGGGGCGTGACCTAGAAGACGCAGATCTGGGTGTAAACCAGTCACTACAAGAAGCAGTCCGACCAACGTCGCAGGAGGATGACCCCATGCGGGAAAAAGAGGAAGACAAGGGCGCACAAACGCCGGAGCAAGGCACAGGAATGAGCGCAAAGGACGTGGCCCTGGATCTGCTCATGCGCGTCCTGGCTGCACTGGCGCTGTCCATCTTCGTATATCGGGTGGTCCAGATCGAGTTGCGGCAGCCGAGCATCGTCCTGACCACGCTGCTGATTTCGGAGACCCTGATCGTTGCGCTCGTCATCTTCGCCAAGATGACGAAAACGCGCGTCTTCTCATTTTCGACAGTGGTCTCGACCACCGTCGCCACCTTCTACTTCCTGTTCATCCAGCTCGACGACGGCGAAAAACTGGTGCCGGTGTGGATCTCCGAGACAGTGATGGTCGCGGGGATGCTGCTGCAGATCTGCGCCAAGATCTATCTGGGGCGCAACTTCGGCCTGCTGCCGGCCATTCGCGGGGTGGTGACCGGCGGCCCCTACGGCCTGGTGCGCCATCCGATCTACCTTGGCTACCTCATCACGCACCTCGGATTCCTGCTCAACGTCTTTTCGCTGTGGAATCTGATGGTGCTGACGCTGCTCTATCTCTTCCAGTTCGCAAGAATGGTGAACGAAGAAAAGGTGCTGATGCAGTCCGCCGAATACCGTGCGTACATGAGCCGGGTGCCCAAGCGGCTGATTCCCTTCGTGGTTTAGACCGGTCCTTCGCGCCGCCGGTGGCACTGCGCTTGCGGTAACGCGCATGTAAAGCCGGCCGCGTCGCTCGTGCATCGTTGAACTTGAGGGCACGCGTTCGCTCCATCTGGGGCTTTCGCTACTTCAATTTCCTGTCTGATGCCTGACCAAACCCCATCCCGCTTCGCCCTGATCTTCACGGCCCTGGCCATCACCGCGCTCGCAGGTTGTTCACGCACCAGCGTGGAGGCGCCCGGTCCGTCGAAGGCAGCAGCCGCACCAGAAAAGGAAGTCGGCGCCGTCACCCTGAAGCAGGAGACCCTGGCCCTGAGCACCGAGTTGCCCGGCCGCACCGCGGCGCCGGTCATCGCCGAGATCCGCCCGCAGGTCGGCGGCATCCTGAAAGAGCGGCTCTTCATCGAAGGCTCGCAAGTCAAGGCCGGCCAGGTGCTCTACCAGCTCGATCCAGCCTCGTTGCAGGCGGCGCACGCCAGCGCGCAAGCCAGCGTGCGCAAGGCCGAGTCGGCCCTGACCACAGCGCGCACCGTGGCCAAGCGCAACGCCGAACTGGTGAAGATCGACGCCATCAGCCGCCAGGTGTTCGACGAAACCCAGGCCGCCGAGCAGCAGACCGAGGCCGACCTCGGCGTGGCGCGGGCCGCCGAGCAGACCACACGCATCCAGCTCGGCTACACGCGCATCACCTCGCCGATCACCGGCTGGGCCGCACTGTCGACCGTGACGCCCGGCGCGCTGGTCACGGCCAACCAGGCCGCGGCGCTCACCACCGTGCAGCAGCTCGACCCGATCCATGTGCACGTCACGCAGTCGAGCAGCGAACTGCTGCGCCTGAAGCGCGAATTGGCCAGCGGACGGCTGCAGCGCGCGAACGATGCCGAGGCGCGCATCCAGTTGCTGCTGGAGGACGGCAGCGCCTACCCGCATGCCGGCCGCCTCACCTTCAGTGACGTGACGGTCGATGCCGGCACTGGCAGCGTGACACTGCGCGCAGTGGTACCCAACCCCGACAAGCTGCTGATGCCCGGCATGTACGTGCGCGCCGTGCTGCAGGAAGGCGTGAACACCGCGGCGCTGCTGGTGCCGCAGCAGGCCGTGACGCGTGCGCCCGACGGCAGCGCCTCGGCGCTGGTGATCGGCACAGACAACAAGGTCGCCAAGCGCCCGATCAACATAGGCCGCGCGGTCGGCACGCGCTGGCAGGTGATCGACGGGCTGGCCGCGGGCGACCGCGTGATGATGGAAGGCTCGCAGCGCGTGAAGGTGGGTGACAAGGTGAAGGTGGTCGACCTCGGCGCGGAGCCGTTGGCGAGCGTCGAGCCCGACGCAGCCTCCACCACCATCGCACGCTGAGGCTCGCCCATGGCCCAGTTCTTCATCGACCGCCCCATCTTCGCGTGGGTGCTCTCCATCGTCGTCATGCTCGCCGGCCTGATGGCCATCCGCACGCTGCCGCTGGAGCAGTACCCCGACATCGC
Organism: Variovorax sp. PAMC26660; assembly: GCF_014302995.1. Classification (NCBI taxonomy): domain Bacteria; kingdom Pseudomonadati; phylum Pseudomonadota; class Betaproteobacteria; order Burkholderiales; family Comamonadaceae; genus Variovorax; species Variovorax sp. PAMC26660. Next base: position 4,218,914 of record NZ_CP060295.1, on the reverse strand, counting down.
GCCGTCACGCGTGTCCATCAATGCCACCTACACCGGCGCCTCGGCCAAGACGGTCGAAGACTCCGTCACGCAGGTCATCGAGCAGCAGATGAAGGGACTGGACAACCTGCTCTACATGCAGTCGACCAGCAACTCGTCGGGCGTGGCTCGCCTGTCGCTCACCTTCAACGCCGGCACCAACATCGACGTGGCCCAGATGCAGGTGCAGAACAAGCTGCAGCAGGCCATGTCGCGCCTGCCGCAGCAGGTGCAAAGCCGCGGCGTCACCGTCACCAAAGGCGGCAACGACTTCCTGCTGATCGTCTCGATGTACTCGGGCGACGGCAGTGCATCGGCCGTGGACGTGGGCGACTACATCAGCAGCAACCTGGTCGACGTCATCAGCCGCATCGACGGCGTGGGCGAAGTGCAGACGCTGGGCACCGGCTATGCCATGCGCCTGTGGCTCGACCCCGACAAGCTGCGCAAGTACGCGCTGATGCCTTCGGACGTCGGCGCCGCCATCACCGCGCAGAACGCGCAGGTGTCGGCCGGCCAGCTCGGCGCGCTGCCGGCCAGCGCGCAACAGCAGCTCAACGCCACCATCACCGCGCGCAGCAAGCTGCAGACGGCGGAGCAGTTCGAGAACGTGGTGCTGCGCGCCACGCCCGACGGCGCCGTGGTGCGGCTGAAGGACGTGGCCCGCGTCGAACTCGGCGCCGAGAACCTCACGGTGCGCTCGCAACTCGGTGGCCGCCCCGGCGCGGGGCTGGGCGTGGTGCTGGCCGATGGTGCCAACGCGGTGCAGGTGGCCGAGGCGGTGAAGGCCAAGGTGGCCGAGCTGCAACCGCTCTTTCCCAACCAGCTGCAAACCTTCGTGAGCTACGACACCACGCCCTTCGTCAGTGCATCCATCGACGAAGTGGTGAAGGCGCTGGCCGAGGCCATGCTGCTGGTCGTGCTGGTGATGTACGTCTTTCTGCAGAACTTCCGCGCGACGCTGATCCCGGCGATTGCAGTGCCGGTGGTGCTGCTGGGCACCTTCGGCGTGCTGTCGATTGCGGGCTACTCGATCAACACACTCACCATGTTCGGCATGGTGCTGGCCATCGGCCTGCTGGTGGACGACGCCATCGTGGTGGTGGAGAACGTCGAGCGCGTGATGCACGAGGAAGGCCTCTCGCCCAAGGAGGCCACGCGCAAGTCGATGGCCGAGATCACGCCGGCGCTGGTCGGCATTGCGCTGGTGCTGTCGGCGGTGTTCATCCCCATGGCCTTCTTCGGCGGCTCGACCGGTGTGATCTACCGGCAGTTCTCGATCACCATCGTCTCGGCCATGGCGCTGTCGGTGTTCGTGGCGCTCACGCTCACGCCGGCGCTGTGCGCGACGCTGCTCAAGCCCGTCGCCAAGGGCCAGCACGCGGTGGCCCGCCGCGGCGTGCTCGGCGCGGCCGACCGCTTCTTTGCAGGCTTCAACCGCAACTTCGACAAGGGCGCCGATCGCTACCAGGGCGTGGTGGGCGGCATCATTCGGCGCGGCAAGCGCAGCATCGTGGTGTACCTGCTGATCGCGGCCGTGATGGCGCTCTTGTTCATGCGACTGCCGACCTCGTTCCTGCCCGATGAAGACCAGGCCTTTTTGCAGGTGCAGGTGACGCTGCCGCCCGGCGCGTCGGACGCGCGGCTGCAGCCGGTGGTCACGCAGATGCAGGACTACTTCACCCAACAGCCCGAGGTGCTGAGCGTCAACGTCATCACCGGACAGAACGGCGACCAGAGTTCGGCGCGCGCCTTCGTCAAGCTCAAGGACTGGGCCGAGCGCGAAGGCGACGGCCAGTCGGCCGCAGCGCTGGCGCGGCGCGCCAACAAGGACCTGTCGACCATCCGCGACGCACGCATCTTCGTGCTGCTGCCGCCGGCAGTGCGCGGGCTCGGCGCCAACGCGGGCTTCAACTTCCACCTGAAGGACATCAACGGCCTGGGCCACGATGCGCTGGTGAAGGCACGCGACCAACTCATCGAACTGTTGTCCAAACGGTCCGAGGTGGCGAACGTGCGCAGCAACAACCTGGACGACACGCCGCAGTTTGCGGTCGACATCGACGACGCGCGCGCTGGGGCTGCCAGCCTGGCCACGTCCGACATCGACAGCACGCTGTCGAGCGCGATGGGCGGCACCTACATCAACGACTTTCTGGACAACGGGCGCGTGAAGCGCGTGTACATGCAGGGCGACACCGCCTTTCGGATGCTGCCCGCCGACATCGACCGCTGGAGCGTGCGCAACAGCCTCGGCCAGATGGTGCCGTTCCCGGCCTTCTCCAGCTCGCGCTGGACTTATGGCTCGCCGCAACTGCAGCGCTACAACGGCAGCCCGAGCTACGAGTTCGTGGGCGATGCCGCGCCGGGCGTGAGTTCGGGCGACGCCATGGCTGCGGTGGACGAAGTGATGAAGCAGATGCCACCCGGCATCGGCTACGAATGGACCGGCGCATCGTTCCAGGAACGGCTGTCGGGTGCGCAGGCGCCGGTGCTGTATGCCATCTCGATCCTGTTCGTGTTCCTGTGTCTTGCGGCCCTGTATGAGAGCTGGTCGGTGCCGTTTTCGGTCATTCTGGTCGTGCCGCTGGGCATCGTCGGCGCGCTGATGTTCACCAGCTTCCGGGGCCTGAGCAACGACGTGTACTTTCAGGTCGGCCTGCTCACCACCGTGGGGCTGTCGTCGAAGAACGCGATTCTGATCGTCGAGTTCGCCAAGCAGTTGCAGGAGCAAGGCAAGAGCGTGGTCGAGGCCACGCTGATGGCGGTGCGGCTGCGCCTGCGCCCGATCCTGATGACCTCGCTGGCCTTCGGCTTCGGCGTACTGCCGCTGGCCATCGGCACAGGCGCCGGTGCGGGTGGCCGCCAGTCGATCGGCACTGCGGTGCTGGGTGGCATGGTGGTCGGTACTGCGCTCGGCATCTTCTTCGTGCCGCTGTTCTTTGCGTTGATTCGCGGATGGTTGCAGGGGCGGCGCAAACCTGTTGTGCCTGATGACGAGGCGAATGGATCGCAGCCCGCTGCGGCCGCTGCCGAACAGGGAGGCCACTGATGCGACGCCAATCCTTTTCCCGATTCCCTCTGCGCGCACTCGCCTGTGCGGCCATGGCATCGGCCGCGCTCGCGGGTTGCGTCAACCTTGCGCCCGCGTATGAGAAACCCGTCGCTCCGGTGCCGCAAGCCCTGCCCTCCGCCGGTGTCGAGGCGGCCACGCCGCTCGACGTTGCATGGCGCGACTTCTTCGTCGATCCGCGCCTGCAGGGCGTGGTTGAACTCGCGCTCGCCAACAACCGCGACCTGCGCGTGGCCGCGCTCAACATCGAGCGTGCGCGGGCCCAGTACGGCATAGTGCGCGCCGGCCTGTTCCCGACCGTCGAGGCCGGTGCGGGCGGCAGCCGCTCGCGCACGCCGGGCGGCCTGTCGACCAGCGGCGAAGCGCGCTACGCCACGCAGTACAGCGCCGACCTCGGCCTGACGAGCTACGAACTCGACCTGTTCGGGCGCGTGCGCAACCTCAGCGAATCCGCGCTGCAGAGCTACTTCCAGACCGAGGAGACACGGCACAGCACGCAGATCAGCTTGATTTCCGCCGTGGCCACCGCATGGCTTCAACTGGCCGCCGACGAGCAGCGACTGCAGCTTGCGCGCAGCACGCTCGACAGCCAGCGCAAGTCCTTCGAGCTGATCCAGCGCAGCCACGCCCTGGGCTCGCAATCGGGTCTGGCGCTGGCGCAATCGCAAAGCACCGTCGATGCTGCGCGCGCGGATGCGGCTGCGTTCGACGGCCAGGTCGAGCAGGCCCGCAACGCGCTGGCCCTGCTGGTCGGTGCCACGCCACCGGCCGAGCTGCTGCCGGTGCCGGCCACATCGACAACGGCCACGACCACCGCCGCGCAACTGCTGGTGCCGCCGGCCGGCCTGTCATCGGACGTGCTCCAGCAGCGCCCCGACGTGCGCGCCGCCGAGCACGCACTGCGCGCCAGCAACGCCGACATCGGTGCGGCGCGCGCCGCATTCTTCCCACGCATCGCGCTCACCGCATCGGCCGGCACAGCCAGCAGCAACCTGTCGGGCCTGTTCGCGGGCGGCAGCAAGGCATGGAGCTTCGCGCCCTCGATCAGCGTGCCGATCTTCGACGGCGGCGCCAACCGCGCGAACCTGCGCGTGGCCGAGACGCAGCAGAAGATCCAGCTCGCGACTTATGAGAAGACCGTGCAGACCGCGTTCCGCGAAGTGGCCGACGCGCTGGCCGAACGCCGCACGCTGGCCGAACGGCTGGATGCGCAGCGCTCGTTGCTGGGCGCCACTTCGCGCAGCTTCGAGTTGTCGCAGTCGCTGTTCAAGAGCGGTGCCAGCAATTATCTGGACGTGCTCGATGCGCAGCGCGCTTACTACGCGGCGCAGCAGACGCTGATTGGGTTGCAGCTTACGGAGCAGACCAATCGGCTGACGATCTATAAGGCGTTGGGTGGAGGTTGGAAGGACGGCTGAGGCGCCGTTCTTCTTGCTCGGGTCCGCTGCGCTCTCTTCCTGAAACTCTCCTGCGCTGCCATTGCGGCCGGGAAGAAGTCAGGAGGTTTTCAGAAGCTTGCGTTGAGATTGAAGCCCAGCGTGACCTTCGCAGTGCGATAGCCCTCGGGCTTGCGGATGGGCGCGCCGACAAAGAAGTCGTAGCTCAGCTTGGTCCACTGGCCGCGCACGCCGATGACTGCGCCGGCAAGGCTGCGGCCGAGAAGGTCGACCGTGGAGCGGCCACCGACATGGCCGTAGTCCATGCCTACATAAAGCTCCGCGCCACTCTGCCCCACCGCCCAGCCGATGTCATTGCGCAGCAGCCATCCGCGTTCGCCCAGCAGGCTCGTCTCGCCATCGAAGCCACGCACTGTGTAGCGCCCGCCGATGGCGAAGCGGTCTTGCGGTGTCAGCGGCGTGCGGTTCCACTGTGCCCGGATCAGGCCCGAGTAGCGCATCTTCTGCTCGCCGAGCTTGAAAGGCGCATTGAGGCTGATGTCCGCCGTGTACAGCTTCAGACGCGAGGTGCCCTCACCGAACTCTTCTTCCGGCGCGGCGCGCGAGCCGAAGCCGCCCGTGCCTCGCTTGTAGGCCAGCGTGCCTTCAAGCGTTGCGTCGCCGATGAACTCCTTGTGGTTCAGGCTGAATTCCAAGCCCCCGACCACGCGGTGCTGCACCTCGACCTCGGTGTCGTCCACGAAGTTGCGCGACTCGCGGCGCCAACCCTTGATGGCCACCGTGGTCTTGCGGCTCTGGTCGCGGTAGACCAGGCGCGAGAACTTGACCTCGGCGTTGTTGCTCTTGCCCGCGTACACGTAGTTCTGGTTCAGGCCGGCCACGCTCTGGTGGTACTGGCTGTTGGAGGCGGTGAAGCCCAGGAGCCAGTAGCCGTAGGGCAGCGAGTAGTGAACAGTCTGGCCTTCGGTGCCCTTGGCCGGGTCGCCGAAGACGTGGTTGTTGATGTTGTGGTTGGCGCTGACGTAGAACAGGTCGTTCAGGCCGAAGGGGTTGTCCAGGGACAGGGTGGCGCCGGCCTGGTAGCGGCCTGTGGCTTCGGTGCCGCTGTCGTCAAGGCTGAGGGTGACTCGCCACTTCTTGGATTGGACGTACTTGACGACGAGGTCGCTGTCGCCGGGCTTGGCGTTTGCGGCTGTGGAGGGTTCGATCTGGATGTCGGCTTCGGCGGTGGGGGAACGCTTGAGGTTTTCCAGGCCTTGTTCGATGTCGCGCAGGTTCAGCAGATCGCCGGGGCGTGCGGGGATGGCAGTGGCGAGCAGGGCTGAGCTGCCGAGCAAAGTCGATGAGGAGTCTGCGGTCGTGCGGATGGCGGCGATGCGGCCCGGTACGAGCGACAGCGTCAAGGTGCCGGTCGACAGATCCTGCGGTGCGGCGAGAACGCGGGTCGTGACGTAGCCGCGGGCGATGGCGGCTTGCTGGGCACGTGCGAGGACTACGTTGACGCCGGCGGTGCCGAGGCATCGACCGATGGGCGAATCGTTGCCGTCGGGGCCAGACAGATCAGCGACGGCCCATTGGAAGGATTCGGACTGCTCGCCGACAAGCAGCACGCGATCGATGCGAAAGCACGGGGACTCGGACTCGGGAATGCGTTGGTTTGGCGCCGATGGTGCAGCCTGCGGACGCTGATCAACAGTGCGTTCGTTCTGCTCGCGCAGTGCTCGCTCACGCTCTTGCTGACGCTGCTGTTCAACGAAAGGTTTCGGCGTAGTGGGTGATTGCTGAGCCAGAGCCAGCAATGGGCCGGCCGCTACGGCGGCAGCCCACAGGTTGCGTTTCAAATCAAACTCCCTCTTTCTATTCTTGTGCAGGCCTATACCGGCCCCGTCGACCGCACTCAGTTCAACGAACCGGCGCGGGACATCCCTCAATGGTCTTTGATGGAACAGGCACCAACGCATCTGGATCGGTGGCGTCCACCAGAGTCAAGTTGCAGGCGGGTTTGCTACCCCAGCCGAACTCAACAATGTAGGCATGCCCTTCTTTCGGAGTGAATCCGAGCGTCACAGGGCCGCAGTTGCCAGAGCGATATCCCGAACCGGTGCCGCTGCCCCAGGAGCCGTAGCCGCTCACTTGAATTGGCTCTCCAGGCTTTGCTTCGTGAACGCGATAGGGCTCCGTCTTGCCGAGCGCCCTGCTGGTGCCTTGCACGGCGTTGGCGATCCAGGGGTAGATGACGCCGCGGCCCGTGTAGACCACGCTGCCCAAGGAGGTGAATTCCTGGCAGGCCTGCGGCGAGGTGCTGACAGAGAAATGCGCTGGAAAACCTGAGCCTGCAGCCCGCACCACGATCTTGGCCGTGCCAGGCTCGACATCGCGCAATTCGTTGTAGCCATTGTTGGCACGAATATCGGCAAGTGCAGCTTCGGGATTGATCTTGCTATAGGCGCATGCCGATAGCATGCCACTGGCAACAACTACGGCCCACCAATTCATTTTTTCAGACATTTTCATTAAATCAAAAACACGGGATTTGGCATCCGACTTTTTGAGTCTGAAATAGATATCACCAGCCATAAGTACTCACTTGATGATCATGATTCCTGCCGCCAGCGCAGGAGGTGGCGTATTGATGTAGTTCTGCGATATTTCTCAGACCTGCGGTGTGATTTTTTAAAACCCTTCGTTACAGGATCTGTCCTGCACCTTCAAAGAAAGCGTCATAAGCCATCTCAAAATATTTAAATAAAACAAGGGAGAGAAAATTCCATTTTCGATTGCTCGGAATCGGGTATTTGCAAAAACCTATGCCACGCCTCTACCAAAAAAATAACTTCAATGAGAGAAAAATTCCCTTCCGGGACTTCTTCCCACGAATCAATCACACAACTAAATTGAACGCCCGCGCGTTCAAAGGCAACATTCATTTCATCGGAATACTCAACAAATCCCTCTTGCTCGCCTTTCTGAAGGCGAATTATTTTTTCGATGAACTGAATAATGCTCGAGAGCGTTTCCGAGTCATTTTTGACCCAACAATAGGAATCCACGCGCAAGTATATTTGTCATACTTATTTTCACGGAAAGACTTTCATCTTTCGAGCGCGCTAACCGCCAGTAGTCAGAGTAACTGGCATTCGGATAACTCATCACATTTTTTTCAATATAAAATTCAACAACTTTGGCCATTTCTTCATCTCAAAATACAGGGTACGCTGTCAACTTTAGTGCGGACCTCATTTTGCATAGTAACTCCGCGCCGCAGCCCATTTGGCTAGGTAACTATGGAACTTCAAGCTGCGCGAACCTCTGCCGAAAAACTACTCAACTCCATCAACTCCATCAACTCCAGGGCGGAAAGGAAAATAAAATTTATCCATTGGATTTTCCCCTTGCATCTTCAAAAGATATGGATCAACCGGGCACTCTTGCCTCATTTCGATCATCTCCATTCCGGCGACCAGTACAAAACGATCATCCTTGTACTCAATACCATTAGCCTCATAATATTTAATTGTCATACTGTAATCGAAATTGTATTCATCTAATTCCAAGTAGATTTTGGTATTTCCAGCACCAGGAAATATCTCATCCCTTTTCAGACAACTGTTCAGTGATTCAAGCAGTTTTTTCGTTTTATGCTCGGCGTTTGCCCAGGGCTCTTTGTGCAACAAGTTGAGCAGCATAAAGCCATCTTTAGAACCAATCCCATAAACCGGAATAACTAGGCCATCAACCCTCCCTGCAACCAAAATATTCGCATCTTTAATTTTTATCAATTCTTGAATAAGCTCGAATATCGTCATATTATTTTCCAATTTTTTCATCCAGAGTTACATCAAAGGTGCCAGTTCTGGTCGTATTTTTTCCGAGATTTGCGACTGACGAAGCTGCTTTCCAAAAACCACCGTTATGACTCCCCACTCCATTGCCACTACCAACATCTCGACTTATGTATTGCATCTCTTTTTTGGCCCTCGGATTGAAATAAACAGGCTCTCCAAATTTTGAATTCTCATTTGTTTTTCTGTACCCTAGCATTGCTGCTTGCTCTGAAGTTGAGAGTACAAGCGGTGATGTAACAACCGGCTCTGGCGGCGCTTTGACATTGACTCCACGAGGTATTGGCAGATCAGGCGCATATACTTTGGGGTCATACCATTTGGCATCCCCAGCCTTGCCTTGGTATGCGGTAACTTGCCTGCCATCTTCCCCCTTAAACGTATACAAAGGGCGTCCATCAGGAGTTGTCTTGCCGGTTGCAATTGCATCTCCGGGCAAATTGCTCCAGCAATTGTTGTGTACCCAGACGCCTTCTGCCCCCTCTTCACCCTTCACGAAGTAGGTATGGAAATCCGCCACCGTCAGGTTATAGGCTCTCAGTGGCTCCGATGTCCGCTGAATTCTTTTGACCTCAAGCCAATTTCCACTGCTGCCCAGTAGGCGGTATCCCGTTTTCAGGTTTGCCGCATCTACCCATTGCGCGTGAAGGATTGGCCCTTGGTAGTTATGCCCCTCAGACGCCTTGGGCAAAATCGTTTCACTTTCAATGCCTGGTAGTTTTGCAAAGAACGGGTGAACAGCATTTGAAACAATGACCTGCACCCGGCCATCGGCGTCCTTTATCGTCACATAGACGGTTTCCTGGTACGGGTTGCTGTATTGCGCGAGAACGGTTTTGTAGCCCACGACGCCCTCACGCTCATCGCGCGAGAAGACGCCATCTCCAACACGTATGTCCTTGATCTGGGTATAGCCCGAGGTCGTCTTGACCAACATGTCGCCTCGGAACGAGCATGTGCCGCTTGCTGTCCTCGGTACGCCAACAGGCATCGGAGCCATTCCCTCAGCCTTCGCCAACGCCTTGGGAATGTATTTGCCCCCGAGCCAAGCAAGTCCGAACTTGCTCGCATCAATCCCCACGTCCATCAGTGGGTCGCGCTCACCCGGATAGCCCGCCACGTTGAACGAGTCCAGCACGCGCTGACCTTCGCTTGACTGGTAGGGGCCGAAGAGCGTCTTGCTCCCATCCTGAGCTTGAGCATTCGCAGAGACTGCAATACCGGTGCCCAATGGCACAGCAAGACACCCTAGCCCGAATGTTTCAAGACAACTCAGAGCACCGCCAGCAGCAAGAGCACCACCGCCGACCAACCCAACCGAGCCGCCAGCCAGATTTGCCGCGCCGCCCGTGCGGCGGATCAGTTCTCCGTTTCGCGTGAGTGCATCTCGTGCTGCGTCAACGTACGGCTCATAGACAAACTCACCCGTCGCGCGCAAAGCTGCTTGTTCTGCCTCGTATTTTTTCCCATCGTCCTGTAAAGAACGTAGTTTTCCGTAGGCCTTGTCATCTTTCGAAATTCCATCTGCACATTTCACCAAGAAGCAGGCCGCCGCTTGAAGTCGGTCTTTTTCCTGTTGTGTCTTGTTCGCTTGAAGTGCTGCAAGCTTCTGGGCCTCGGTAAAACGCAGCTGCCTGTTGTTGATGTCAATGCTGTAGGCGCCCGATGCCCCGGCCGCTCCCCCAACCATGCCGCCGATGGCCGCCGCCGTTGCGGCACCCACCGCCTGGGCCACTGGCGAGGGCAAGCCCATGCCAGCGATGGCCTCCCCGATTCGCGGCATCAAGGCAGAACTCGCACCAGCCCCCAAGGCGCCAGCGACTCCACCACTCAGACCACCTGACGCTGCATGTGCCAATACGCGGTAGGCCCCGCCTTCTTTCCAGTTGGTCTCCAGATCGCGCGCTTGAGCTATCAACGCGGCCTTCTTGTCGAGATCAAGCTCCGCTTCAGCCTCTCCGCGCAATTTCTTGGCGTCGTTGAGCTTTCCATCAGCAAAGTCTCCAATGGCCTTGGCCGCCTTCTGCTTGAACTCTTGCGATATCTGCGCCTGCGCCTGCACATCCTTGATGATGGTCTTGGTGTTCCAGTCCTTGACCAACGTGCCGGCGCTGCTGTTGTCACCGGTCCTCACGTTCTGGTCGCCCGCAACACCCGAGATGCCGGACTTGGTCACGCTGGTCTGGTTGTTGCCGCTGTGGCTGCCCACACCAGCTCCGCCGCCCGGTCGACGCATCGCATCGATGTCCGCATCGGTCATGCCGCGTTCGCGCAGAACCTGTCGATGGGCCGCTTCGTCCCCCGCAAAGAACCCAACGCTCCCGCTGACCGAGAAGCTGCTGCCGCTGGACTGACTGACGTTCTGCAAATCGCTCATCGTGAGCTCGCCGCCGGTGCTGAAGCTGTTCTTCTTGTTGTCGATGGCGGCTTGCGTGCTCTCGATCACCGCACCCTTCAGGTCTGTGTTGCCCGCGACCTTGACGTCGAAGCCACCATCTCCGGCCTTGATGCCCGACTGAACGGCCGGGCTGACGAACACGCCATCGGCCTTGGCCCCCGCTGCATTTCCCCCTGCTGTGCTGATGCCGTAGCAGATGGGCGGAATGCACAGGCTCACATTGAAGCCACCGCTGCTCTGGCGTGACTGCCCTACGCTCACGTCCTGCAGGCTCTCGATGTTCAGGTTGCCGCCCACATCGGCCGTGACACGGTTGGCCTCAACAATGCCTCCGCGCATATTCAGGTCACCACCCGAGCTGATGTTGACGGCCTTGCCGCCGCTGACCTGGGTGGCGTTGTAGCTGATGTTGTCCTGGTTGTCGCGGCCCTTGCCCTTGCTCACACCCAACTGGATGCTGAAGCCGGTCTGCGCGCCGGCCCCGAAGGTGACGCCTACGTTGGCGCCGCGGCTGGAGTTCTGCCCGACCGTCTTGCTGGTGTTTTTACTGGCCTCCAGCGTCACGTCGTTGTCGGCTGCCAGGTTGGCGGTGTTGCCCGCCGCGATGGTGGAGCCGATGGCGTGGATGTTCGAGTCTTTGCCGTCGCCCGTGGCCGCGATATTGACGTTGTTGGCCCCCACGACGCCCGAGCCCACGGCCTCGCTGCTGCTCGTGATGCTGGTGCTCTGGCTGGTGTTGCGGCTGACATTGACGCTCACGCCGTAGCTCATGCCGCCACCGTTGGCGAGCTTGCTGGCGGTGTCGTACACCTGCTTGCCGCTCATGGCCAGGTTGAGGGCGCCCAGCGCCTGTGAACGACTGTCGCTGGTATCGCCCATGGCCTTGATCGTGCTGGATGCCCCCTTGAGGGTGTCGGTACTGATCCCCATGACGCTGGCGCTGCCGCCTAGGATGCTGCTGGAACTCTTGTCCATGGTCACCGACATGGAGGTGTTGTAGGCCTCGTTGATGACGACGTTCTTCGCAAGGATGTTGACGTCGCCGCCCACCAGTGGCCCGGCCTGTCCTGCGGCCAGGACGCTGCTGGCGGTCTGGCGGTATTCGTTGCCGGCCACCAAGGTCACGTTGCCTTGCAGGCTGGCGACCTGGCTGGCCTGTTGGGTCGTGCTGGTGGTTGCAGTCGCCTGGGAACCCTTGATGTTCCCGATGGCCGGGTTGTACCACTTGCCCACCATGCCGGACTTGCTGTTGGCGTCGTAGCTGCTCTCCGTGCGCGTGTTCTGGGCGCTCTCGATGGTGAGGTTGCGACCGGCCAGCATGGTGATGTTGTTGTCGGCGACGACAGTGGCCGCCTGCAAGGTGGTATCGCGTCCACTCACTGTCTGCAGGCTCCCCGCCGAAACGCTCGTCCCAATCGCATCAGTGCGGCTGCTTCCATTGGCACTTGTGGCGGACTTGCTGCCCCTCATGGCGGCGCCATTGGGGGTGTCGGGGCCCATGGACATGCCGATGGCGTTGCCCAGGCCGGTGGCGCTGCTTCGGCTTTGCTTGGCGTGGGCTTCCTGCGTCGTCCGGTTGGCCGTCGTGAGATTGATATCTCGACCTGCCGACAAGCTCATGGCCTCAGCGGTGCGAAGTTGCGCGGCCTTCAGGTTGACGTCGTTACCGGCCACCAGCGCCATGCTCTTGCCGCTCAAGCTGCTGGACAAGACATCCGTGGTACTGGTGCTGTCGAAGGTACTGGAGCTGGATTTCTTGAACAGGCTCTTGGACGAAGACTGGGTAGACGTGGCGATGCTGCTCGTGGACTGCCCCGCCGTGACATTGATATCGTTCCTGGCCGTTGCTATCAATGCACCGTCAACGCTGGCGATGGCACCCGCCCGGATGTTCAAGTCGCTGCCAGCAGCAAGACGCACATTGTCTTGGCCCTGGATGACGGAGCCCACTTCGCGACTCTCAAATGCGACTGCCGCGATGCCCTTGCCCGCGACGACGGAACTGCGGTTTTCGGTGACGGTACCCAGGTTGATGTTGCGCCCTGCGCCCACCGCAACCGATCCGGCGCTGACCAGCGCAGCAGCGATGAGGTTGGTATCGCGCCCCGCAGAAGCGATCAACACGCCCCCCGGATCGGTGACGTACACGCCAGCCACGCGGTCGATGTCCGTGCGCGATACGCCGGTCTGTGTCGTGGTCTGGATGTTGATGTCGCGCCCGGCTGTCAGCATAGCCGCGTCGCGCGCGGTGATGCTGCCGCCGATGTTGTTCAGGTCGTTGCGTGCGTTGATGCCGATGCTGCCACCGGCAATGCGGCCACCGAGGTTGTTGACGTTCTCGGCGTTGATCGACACCAGGGTCCGTCCAGCAATGGTGCCTGTGTTGACCAGATCGCCGGAGGTCTTGATCACGGTGGCATCAGCACTCAGGAGAGCGCCCGAGCCGTCGATGTCCCCTGGCCGCACGCGCACGTACACCTGAGGCACCAGCGCCTGTTGCGTGCTGCCGTCGGGCAGGGTTACAGAGCGCTCGACCAGCCAGACGATGTCGCTGGTCAGTTGCGCCATCTGTGCGGCCGACAAGCCGATGCCAGGGCGCAGGCCATATTGCTTGGCGAAGGTGGCCCCCGCATTCATCAACGCGGCGTACTGGTCGTCGTCGTTGGCAAAACCGTCCAGGAAGCGGTAGCCAGTCAACTGCGCGACTTGCTCACGGATGAGCTTCTGTTCGTAGAAGCCATCGCCCAGGCGCTTGAGGATATTGTTCGGGTCCTGCCCGAGGTTGTTCAGCAGATAGTCGCTGCTGAGCCAGTTACGGTAGTTTGCAAAGCGAGGATCGGTTTCGATCAGGTAGTGGCTACCTGCTTCGGAGCGGACATTGAACAGACTGGCGCGGGGGACGGCAATGTTGGGCGCGCTGGTGCGCACGACCATCGGAATGGTTCGCGCCGAACCCGCCTGAGCCGTTGTGGCTACACCGTCTGTACTGCCCGCACTCTGGCCTCCAACGCTCACCACCGCACCAACCTGGGCTGGAACTTCAACGATGGTGGCCGGGCCGCTGCCGGCGCCCACCCCACCGACGCCACCCGCATGGGTGCCCACGTTGACGCTGGAGGCTGGGCCCAGTGCCTTGCCGTTCACGGCATTGAGGTTGGGTTCGTACTTGTATGCCCCCAGCGAGATGGTGTCGAACTTCGTGCTACCAGCCACCGGAGCCGCCAGTTCTCCTTGGTCGCTGATCACGGTCGCCGTGCCGACTGCGAGGGTGACCTGCCCCTTCATCTGTTCGGGCACGTAGGGGCCGCCTGTGGCTGTGCCGCCGGCCGTCACCTGGCTGTTCTCGTTGTAGAAGCGGCCGGAGACCGCAATGTCGCCTGCAGCCGCCATGCGCGCGGGGTCGAGGTTTTTGGCGGTGTCGCTGATCGCGATGAGCGGTGCGGTCCATTGGCCATAGCCGCCCGTGCCGATCAGTTCTTCGCTGCCATCAGGCTTCCTCAAGAACATCGTGCGATTGATCGGATCAAGCCGCACCTGGTCCAGGGTATAGAAGCCCCCACGCCCAGGCTGCGGAATGTAGGGCGCGTACGTCACGGCGACACTTGTCTTGACCACCGGCTCACCGCGCTCGATGTGAATGTCGCGGTTGTTGACGTTGTCCATCGAGATCACCATGCTCCCCAGCGACTCGATGTCGGCGCTCAGGTTGTTGAGCACTGAGCCCTGCCCGGTGGCCAGGCGGTCGGCATCCAGCCTGGCGCCGATGCGCATCGCGTCGGCCGTCGTGCCGCCACTGAAGATCAGCGCATGCTCGCGGTTGTTGATGGTGTTCGCGCCGATGTTCAAGGTGTTGCGCGCGGCAATGGTGCCCGCCTTGGTCACGCCGTTGGCGGTCTCCGCATCGTTGTCGAGCGTGCCTGTGCCAATAGACAACTGGTTGCCGTAGATGCGGCCTGTGCCGATGTTCTTCACCGCACCCGCATTGACCTGCGTGGCGCCCTTGCTGTCGATCAGGCCCCGGTTGATCAGGGTGCCGCTGGCGTTGACGACAGTATCGGCCCCAGACATCTCGGCGCTGGCCGTGTTGTTGATGTCGCTGCCGCCTATCGTGAGTTTCTGTCCGGCCAGCAGTTTTCCGTTGTTCGTGAGTGTGCCGGTGGTGGCGTAGCTCAGGTTCCCGTTGGCAGCGACCTCTGCGTTGTTGGTGATATCGCCCACGAGCGCGACACCCAGATCGTTGGCCGAGACGAGCTGGCCGTCGTTGCTGAAACTTTTGGCGTCAAGCACCACGCCGCCGAATCCCGGGGTTTGCACCTTGCCGTCAGGGCCGCGCACTGCGGCCGTGCCCCCGACCAATGTTCCATCGGTGTTCGTGATCACGAGGGTCTTGGCACCGGGATTGCCCGCATTGGGATCCTTGATGGCCAGCGTCTGTATGGCGGAGATCAGGCCTTTGCTGTTGTCCAGAGGACCACTGCTGACGATCGTGACATTCTGATCGGCACGAACGGCACCTGTGTTGTTGTTCAGGCCGCCAACCCCGATGGAAACGTTCTTGCCTTCGATGCCTTGGTTGGCGCTACGCGTGTTGGCATTGCCGATGCTTGCGGCATTCAAGGTGGTTTTTGCAAGGGAGCGCACGAGGCCGCCAGAATTCTGGATGTCCCCGGCGTTGATCGTGAGATCGCCTACCGCCTGGGTCTGGCCGCCACTGTTGTCGTAGCTCGCATCCTTGGTGTTGATTGCTACTGTGGATTGGCCGAGCACCGTGCCTCCACTGGCGTTCGTGAACTTGCCGGTCTCGGCGTCAAGAAGGCCCTTGGACCCGATGTAGCCCGCCGTGTTGTCGACGGCACCGGTCCTGAGCGTCAACGCGCCGCCGCTGATGATCTCGCCTTGCTTTTTCTCGGGGTCCGGCGAACGGGTGTTCGTCAGTTTCTGGCCACGGGTGTTGACGCTCATCGCATCGACTGACTGGATCAGGCCCGCGTTGTTGCCGAGCGCGCCGGAACGGATGTCCAGCGTGGCAGCAGAGTCCAAGATGCCATGGTCGTTGCTCAGCAACTTGTCGCTGGCATCGATGACGAGGGTCTTGCCGGTGACCTTGCCTGCATCGTTCACCAGACCGCCATTGGTGAGCGTTGCTGCGCCACCAGCCTTCATCCCGCCTTCCTTGTTGATGGTCACGCCCATGGTCGTGACCCCGAGATTGCCCGCCACCGCGGCCACAGTGCCCTTGCTGTTGTCCAGCGTATTCGCGCTGAAGGTGGTGTTGCCCTTGGCGGCCAGCATGCCGCCGACGTTTGTTGCGGCCCCGCCGATGGTGGCGCTCAGATCGCCGGCAGCGGTGATGCTGCCTGTGTCGTTGTTCAGGCTCCCGGCTTTGTTCTTGACGGTGATCGTCGCATTAGCGCCTGCGCCGATCTCGCCGTTCTTGCTGTTGTCCAGCACGCTGTCCACGATCACGTCGAGGTTGGAGGTGCCAGTTGCGCGAACAATGCCGCCCTGGTTGGTCAGGCTGCCGGCCGCGATGTTCGTATTGCCATTGCTGGCGATGGTGCCGTCACTGTTGTCCGCTGCGCCAACCACGTTGATGCGCGTGGCATCGGAGCCGGTCTGGATGATCTGGCCCCCACGGTTGCTGAGTGACCCGGCATCGATGGTGACCCGCTCGGCGCTGGTCCTGGCTTTTGTGCCGTCCTGATTGAAGGTGCCCGACATGGCGACGGTCAATGCCTTGTTGGTGGTGATCTGGCCATTGGCCCCGTTGTAGCTTCCGCCCGCAATGGTGAGCATGCCGGCTCCGGCATGCTCGATCTGGCCGTTTGCATTGGTGATGCTTGCGCCGCGCAGGTTCAGATCCTGGCCATTGCTGGCGATGCGTCCGCCATCGTTGTTCAGGGTGCCGCTGGTGGCGATGGTCAAGGCCTCGCCACCGGTCTGCACGATCTCGCCGCCATTCGTGTTGGCGATGTTCGAGACGTTCAGGTCCAACTTCCCGGCGTTGAGTTGACCGGCATCGTTCACCAAGGTCTGGCCAGGCTGAGCATTGGCGGTGATGCTCAAGATGCCCGGCGTAACAACGGCGGCTTTGCTGCCGGTGACCACGTTACCTTGGGTCGCAGTGATCGCGATATTGGCCGCGCTGGTCTGGCTGGCCGAGAGATCGACGCTCGCGCCTTGCAGCGTAGCGTCGCCCGCGGCGAGATTGATGCCGTTGGCGACCAATGCGCCAGTGCTCGTCACGCGCAAATCGCCAGCGCCGCCAAGCTTGCCGTCGTTCTGCACGCCGGCACCAAGCACGCCGGCACCAAGCACGCCGGCGTTGCGGCCTTGCAGGCTACCCGTCGTGATCGTTGTGTTTCGGCCTGCGGTAATGCTGCCGTCGTTGGTCAGTGCGCCCCCGACCGCAACCTTGACATCATTGGCGCCGCGCAGGCTTCCACCGTTGACAAGCGTGCCTGCCTGAACGTTCAGGTCCGAAGTCGCACCGATGGCGCCACCACTGCCGTTGGCCAGTTGGCTGGTCACTGTGAGCCGAACCCCGGCCTGTGCCGATTGGATGCTGCCCTTGGTGTTGTCCAGAGAGTTGGTGTTGAACGTCAGGCCTTGATTGGAAGCAAGGGTGCCGGCGCTGTTGTTCGTCGCCCCCGCCACATTCGCGGTCAAGGCGGCCGCCGCGGAAATCGTCCCACGCGTGTTGTCGGCTTTGCCTCCGACCGTGAGGTTGGCATCGGTGGCGCTGGTGAGCGCGCCGTCGACGTTGATCAGATCACCGCTGCTCGCGATGTTCAGGCTGCCCGCATTCAGTTCCCCGCCCATGTTGTCGAAGCGTTCGACATTGGCGCTGAAACCGTTGCTGATGTTCACCGTGCCACCGCGGTTGTCGAAGGTGGGCTGGCTGACCCTCATGCTGGCGAGATTCAAGGTCCCGCCGTTGTTGATGATGTTCGCGCTCTCCAGCGAGATCGGGCCGCCCGCATAGATGCGACCGCCATCGTTGAGGATCCCGCCTGCAGCGGTGATCGCGCCGGGCGACGGAGGAACATACGGTGCAGGCGTGATGGTTGCGCCGGAACCAGAACCGCTTCCCGCGCCGGGCGAGCCTGGGGTGATGGCGGCGCCGCCTGTGCCTGGACTTGTTTCGCTTCCAGACTGCGGTGGTGTTGCCGCGACAGGCTCCAGTCCGATCACGCCACCGGCGGTGTTGCTCAAGACTGGCGCGGAGATGGCAAGGGCTGCACTGCTCGTCTGGCGAATCGTGCCGCCGTTGCGGTTATCGATGTTGCCCGCGACGCTGGCAAGCTCCACGCGCGCGCCTTCGAGCGTGCCGCCCGCGCCGTTGAGCGAATTGGCCAGCGTGTCTTGTGTCGCAATCTTCAGATTGCCGCCGCTGCTGATGCGGCCGCCATTGGCAAGGTTCGATGCCGCAAGGTTCGCATCGGCCGTGGCCTGGATCGCTCCGATGTTCTCAAGGCGGCCCGCACTGGTCACCACCAATTGACCTGCCCCTGCAAGCACGGGGGTGCCCGGTGCGGCCTGGATGGTGCCGGCATTGCGAACGCCAAGGCCCGCTTCGGTGCCGATGAGCGTGATCTTTCCGGCGTACATGCCGCCGAGCGCGGCTACATCGAGTGCGAAGGTGGGCACGGGACCGGTGCCTGTGGTTGGGCTGATCTGGCTGTAATCCGCCGACACCTGATTGGCCCCGGCCACAACCTTCAGCTCGCTGGCCCAGATGCCCGCGTTGGCCTGCACGGCACGGGCAAGAATTGCCGCGTAGTCGGTCTTGCTGGCATCGAGGCCCGCACCATCGATGCTGATGGTGCCGCCGCGCACGAGAAAGCTGTCAAGACTTCCTGATGGACTGAACTGTGGCGTGCCAGTGGTCAACGTGGCACGGCTCGCGTTGATGAAGCCCCCGCCATCGACGCTGATGCCGGCCGGGTTGGCAATGATCACTTCAGCGCGTTGCCCGCCGACTTCGATATAGCCGCGAAGCTGGCTCGGAATGCCGCCGTTGACTTCGTTGAGGATGATGCGCGCCGGACCAGTGGCCAAGTGCGGATTCCCCTGCACAAAACCACCGAGCTGGGTCTGCACATTCGCGCGGCTGTTGTTGAGAATCGCGCCGTTGGGTCCGACGTTGAACTGGTTGTAGACGTTGCGCGAAACGCCTGCGGCGGACGGCGTCTGCACATTGATCAAGGGCAGGCCGTTGGGCGCAACCAGTACGGTCGGGCGAAGGTTGCCCGGGACGTTAGGGGCGCCGACGATCTGGGCCTGGCTGGGCATCGGCCCCAGGAGCCCGAAGAGCGCGGTTGTTGTCAGTACCGATGCGGCCACCGACGACGCCGTCTTGCTGCCGCCTGTCGCCTTGGACGATCCCTTGCCCGTGCTCGTAGCCGTTTCCTGAACCACCATGCGCATGCCTCTCGCGGCATTGAAGACGATGCGGTGCAAATGGCGATTCATGTTCTGGCGCTCCCTGACAGTTGTTTTTCCGGAACGTGACCTGTGACAAGACGCACGAAACGGGGGGAGCGATTATGCAAAGGGAAAACCCTTGCAAGCGAGGCACTTCGTCACAGATAAAAACAACACGCAACCGCTCTCTAGCGCGTGTAATTCTTACGAACTACATTCGATTGGACGTGTGAAAGCTTTGCGCAATAGTCGCCTGCTGCAGGCGGGGCGCGTCGGCCTCCGATGCCAGCGGCCGCGATCTCTCACCTGATGAACAATCCTGCAGGCCGAAAGCCCGCGCCCGTCCCTATGCCGCCGGCGCCGCCGGCCGCAGCAACCAGCGCACTTCCTGCGTCTGCTCACTGTCCGGATAACGCGACTCCAACGTCGTCAGGATCGGCTGCGCCATGTCGGCGCGGCCCAGCCCCTGCACCAGCGCGCGGGCGGCCAACTCATAGGCCTGCGGAATCGCCTCGTTCCCGCGAAAGCGCCGGTCGAAGCCCGACAGCAGCGCCAGCGTGGCGTGCGCGTCGCCGTTGCGCCATTCGGCACGCGCCATCGCGATCACCATCGCCGGGTCGTCGAGCGAAAAAGTCTTGTCGCGCTCACGGCAGAGCTTGAAGACCTTGAGCGCCTCGGACCCCAGGTCGCGCCGCATCAGCAGCGCAATGAAGCGCCGCGCTTGGTCGAGCATCGTGGCCTGCTTGTCGGGCAGCATCGTCAGCACGCGGTGGTAGCGGCGCTGCGCCGACAGGTCGTCCGACGCAGCCGTGCGCTGCGCCTCGTACGCAGTGCCGAGCGCGGCGGCCAGGTCGCCGTCGGTGATCAGTTGCGCCACTTCGGCATCGGTGCGCTGCGCGGCGATCTGCTCGGGCGTGCGGCGGTCCACCGGGGCGCCGTCGCCCAGTTCGCTGCCGGGCACGGCGTCGATGCCGAAGGCAGCGTGGTGCTGGAACATCACGTAGCCCAGCAGGCTCGCCATGACCCAGCCGAAGTAGATGAACGCGAAATTGACAATCGGCAGGATGATGCGGCCGTCGAACACCGGCACCACCATCGAAATGGCGATCTGCGCGCCCGTGCTCAGCAGGAACAGGAAGAAGCACAGCAGCGCATAGGGCCAGCCGATGATGCGCATTGCGTCCATCACATGGCCGGGGTTCATCGCCTGGAAGAAGCTGCCGGACTGCACCAGCACGATGACCGCCGCCGGAAAGGTGAAGGACATGACGAACAACCCGACCGTGCCCAGCATCGGCGCGTACCAGGCCAGCCAGCCGATCAGGAAGGCCTGCACCACCGAGATGGCGAACAGCTTCCAGGGCAGGTAGGTCCAGTCGTCGCTGGACTCACGGCCGAAGTCGGCCGAGTCGCGCATGCCGCGCGCACCGAGCGCGATGATCTTGAAGCCGTAGCGGCTGGCGGCCAGCATGATGCCGATCTCGATGAGCACGAAGGCCAAGGCGTCGGGCAAGAAGAAAACGGCCTCGAACAGCAGGCTGCAGAACGACAGCACCAGGCCGTAAGCCAGCGGCCGCATCTGGAACGGAAAGGCGAAGAAGCTGTTGAGCCGGTGCCAGAACGGCGGCGGAGGCGGCAGCGAATCCCTGTCGACGATCATGGCGATGGCCTGCTTTCTATCTTGCTGCTGCTTCTATTGACTTGCGAACGAACTCGCCCTGGCTCATGACGACGCGGCTGCCGAGGCGCACCTGGCCCCGTTCGCGCTCCAGGCGCCGGATGAAGACAGTGAGGATGCTGCCGACCTGGTCGTTGACCATGCGAATCTTCTCGAAGGTCTTGCGGGTTGCTTCGCAAGCTTCGTCACGGTTCTGCGTGGTTTTTGACCGTCTTGCTTTGCTTCATTCTTCCCCCCGCGCGCACGCGGCCCCGCTCGATTTTGCGGGGCAGTATACGTTAACAAATGTATCCAATCGACGGCCAACCGGGGGCCACTTCAAGCCCCGCCGACGGTGCCTGAACACAGCTCCCCGCCAGCTTTGCCGGCCTGAATCCGACCAGCCGCGCGGGCCGTATATCAGGCATGCGCAACCATGGCCCACAATCCGCGAATGACAGCACCCAGCCCGGACGCCGAATTGATGGCCTTGATCGATCGCATCGGCCATCGCGACGAAGCCGCCCTGCGGCAGCTCTACGACCGCACCTCGCCCAAGCTGATGGGCTTGGCCATGCGCGTCGTGCGGCAGCGCGAATGGGCGGAGGACGTTCTGCAGGAAGCCTTCCTGACCGTCTGGCGAGTCGCCGGCGACTACCGGTCCTCGCTCAGTCCGCCGCTGGCGTGGCTGGGGCTGATCGTTCGCAGCCGCGCGCTCGACCTGCTGCGACGGCGCACCGCCGACCGCGCCCAGCTCACCCAGGAATTCGACGAGCTGATGGCCGACACCCTCGAGTCGAATGCGCCCAACCCGGCGGATACCGCCGATGCCAGCGAGCAGGCCTGGGCGTTGCACCAGTGCCTGGGCCAGTTGGAAGGCCGCCAGCGCGAGGTGGTCAGCCTGGCCTACCTGCGCGAGATGAGCCACGGCGAGCTGGCCGAACAACTCAAGCTGCCGCTCGGCACGGTCAAGACCTGGATCCGGCGCGGACTGGAAAAACTGCGCGTCTGCATGGGACGCTTTGCATGAAGGCGATGACGAAGAAGGCGGCCCTATGAATCTCATCGCACACCCCGAACTGCTCGAGCTGCTGGCTGCGAGCCACGCCCTGGGCACCCTGCGCGGCGGCGCCCGCCGCCGCTTCGAAGCCATGGCCCGCGAACAGGCGCCGGTGCGCGCCGCGGCGCTGGTCTGGCAAGGCCGGCTCGCGAGCATGACCGAGCTGCAGAGCCCCATCGTTCCCGATGCGGCCGTGTGGACCCGCATCCGCAACATCATCGACGCCGAGAAGACGCAGCACGCCATGGAGCGGCAGCGCGATGCGGCCAACGCCGCCGCCAAGCCGCAGCCGGGCGGCTGGCTGCGCAGCCTCGCGCTCTGGCGCGGCGCCACGGCGGCCGGCGCGCTGGCCACCGTGCTGGCCGTGGTGGTCGGGCTCAACCTGCGCGACCAGTTGAACAACGCCCCGGCGGTGCAGTACGTGGCCGTGCTGTCCGACGATCAATCGGCCGCCTCGATGCTCGTGACTTTCGACCCGAAGAAAAAGCAACTGGTGCTGCAACGCGTGGGCAACTACGCCGAAGCTGGCGACAAGTCGCTGCAACTGTGGGCTTTGCCGCCCGGCGGTGCACCGCGTTCGCTCGGCGTACTCGACAATGCGCCGGGCCTGCGGCTGGCTGCATCGGAATCCGATGTGCACGCCGTACCGACCTTGGCCGTTACCTTGGAAGCCAAGGGCGGCGTCCCGCCAGGCAGCGGACCCAAGGGCCCCGTGGTCTTCAAGGGCGCCCTGATCGAAAAAACCATCTGACCTGTTGCCTGCCTTCCCCATGTCTTCGATGAAAACCGCGCTGGCCGCGGTCGCGCTGCTGACGGCGGCGCTCGCCACGCACGCCCAGCCTGCCTTCTTCCCCCAGGAATCCGAGACGGCCGCCGCCGAGGCCGCGTCCGCGCGCGACTATCTGGCCGCCAAGGAACGCTGGCACAACGAGCTCGCGGCATTTGCGCGCGCCGACCAGGAGCGCTTTCCCGGGCCCGGCGGCGTGGTGTTCGTCGGCAGCTCCACGGTGCGCATGTGGACCCGCATGCAGCAGGACTTCGCCCGGGTGCCCGGCGGCATCGTCAATCGCGGCTTCGGCGGCTCGACACTGTTCGACTGCAGCCTGTTCGCGCGCGACCTCGTGGTGCGCTACAAGCCCCGCCAGGTGATGGTCTATGCCGGCGACAACGACCTGGCCGAAGGCCGCACACCGCTGCAGGTGCTCGACAGCTTCGCGCGCTTCGCCAACGCGGTGCGCGCCGAATTGCCCAATGCGCGCATCAGCTTCATCTCGGTCAAGCCCAGCCCGTCGCGCGAGCAGCTCATGCCGCAGATCCGCGAGACCAACCATGTGATCTCGGCCTACCTCAACCTGTTGCCCAACAGCGAGTACATCGACATCTACACGCCGATGATCGGCGCCGATGGCCGGCCGCGCCCGGAGCTGTTTCGCAGCGACAAGCTGCACATGACGGATGAGGGCTACCGGCTGTGGCACTCGGTGATCGCGCCGCACCTGCCGAGCATTCCGCCGGCACCGGTCGCCACCTCGCTGCCCTGATCCCGGCGGCCGCGCGGCTCAGGCCGGCGCGGGCCCCGAAGGCACATCGTCCGCCGGCGGCGGCAGATCCGCACCGCGCGTGAAGCGCGCCACGAAGTACATCCCCACGAACACCGCCAGCAGCAGCAGGCCGTCGCCCCACCAGGGCCGCGCCGTCTGGCTGTCGCCATAGAAAGTCAGCACCAGCAGCACCGCCACGAGGTGTGCGCAGAACACCGGCAGCGAGGCCGAACCCATCGCCTCCAGCCAGTGCATCCGCGGAATCCTGCGCATCAGCCAGGGCCCGAAGCGCACGGCGAGGATGCCCAGCGCCACGAGGTTGACGAGCCGCAGCGGCCCGAGCTGCCATTTGTCGAACAGCAGGTTCAGCTCCACATCGCCGCCGAACGGCGCCTGCCCGTTGATGCCGGTGTGGCGCCAGTAAAGCCCGTACAGCGCGATACCGGCCGCCAGCACCAGCAGCCACGCCGGAAAGCGCAGCGGCCGCGCGGCGGGTCCGCTGCGGGTGGCGCCGATGCACAGCCCCGCGAACCACAGGAACTGCCAGGCATAGGTGTTGAAGGCGCCCATCTCATGGAACGGCACCGGCACGCCCAGGTAGCGCACGGCCAGCCCGTAGACCCATTCGCTCAAGCCGAACTGCGCCGCCGCCCACACGCTGACGCTGACCACCATCACCAGCGTCCAGCCATGGCGCATGGCAAAGGCCAGCACCCACGGACTCAGCAGCATGAAAAAGATGTACATCGGCAGGATGTCGAGCAGCGCGGGCTCGTAGATCAGCAGCAGCCCGTACAGGAAACCGTCGCGCGGCTCGGCCAGGTAGTACGACACCAGGTTCTTCACCGCCGGCTGGTCGATGTGCAGCCCCAGCGCCGCGATCACCGTGAACAGGAACAGAAGAATGGCTGCCTGGCACAGGTAGACCTTCAGCACGCGCCGCCAGAAGGCCGTGCGCATCGAGTCCACCCCGCGCACGTAACCGATGCGGCTGTAGACCAGCCCGGCCACGAAGGCCGACAACAGCACGAAGCCTTCGGCGGCCGAAACGAAACCAAAAGGCTGACCCAGCGGATCGGTCAGGCGCGTGGGGAGATGGGTGACGGTCATCAGCACGAGCATCAGCCCGCGCAAGGCGTCTATTTCCCAGTAGCGTTTCATCGGTCGGCGGCGAGGTCTTGGTGGCGGCCTGCGCGGCGCACGCAAGACGGTACGGATTGTAAGAAGACTGGTGTAGCTCTTGCTGCGTTTGGCTTGAAGTCGCGCTGGGGCGGGTTCATTCGGGGCGGGTGCGAATGACACCAGGTGCTCCCCTGTGCGAATGTCCCCCGCTTCGCTCCTCCTTTATTTCGCTGCGGGGAGCACCTGGTGTCATTCGCACCTGGGCACGCTGCTGGTGTACCGCTGATCAACCACCGCTCTGTCCAACGCTCGCGCCGATACGGGGCTCTTTTTAGCTAAATAAAGGAGGAGCGAAGCGGGGGACATTCGCGAAAAAGAGCACCGTGTCGGCGTGAGCGTCGCCCTGAACGGCAGCAAGCACCCCGAACATCCGGCCGCCGCCTAAAACAAAGCGGCTATGCCAACGCCATATGACCCTTGGCACTGCCGAACTGCCTCGCAAATCGGCTACGCTGCGCGCTGCCTTCAGGTGGAGATATAAGTGAACCGTTTCTTTCCAACATTGCTCCTGGCCGGTGGCGTCCTCATGGCCGGCCCGGGCTTTGCCCTCCAGATCACCAGTCTGTCCCCACAAGGCGAGGTCGCGCGCGTGCGCCAGATCGTCGCCAAGTTCGACCAGGCCGCCGTCAATTTCGGCGACCCCAAGGCCCCCGCGCCGCTCTCGGTCAGTTGCACCGACGCGCAGGCCGGCAAGGGCACCGGCCGATGGACCGATGCCAAGGCCTGGGTCTACGACTTCGAGAACGACCTGCCGCCCGGCGTGCGCTGCACGGTCACCCGCATCCCCACCTTCAAGCCCGCCAGCGGCGAGCTGACCGGCCCCGAGCGCTACCAGTTCAACACGGGCGGCCCGTTCGTGCGCAACTACATGCCCGGCACCTACACCCGCATCGATGAACAGCAGATGTTCATGCTCGAGCTCAACGGCGCGGCCACGCTCGACAGCGTGCAAAAGAATGTCTGGTGCTCGGCCGACGGCGTTGGCGAGCGTATTCCGGCCAAGCTGCTCGACGGCGAACAGCGCACCGGCCTGCTCAAGGCCTTCAGCCGCGAAAAGGAAGCCGCCAAAGACCCGCTGCGCTTCATCACGATGCAGTGCAACCGCACGCTGACGCCCGGTGCCAAGGTGCAGATCGTCTACGGCAAGGGCGTGGCCACGCCGTCGGGTGTTGCCAACAACGTCGAGCGCCGCTTCGACTACCAGGTGCGCGAGCCCTTCGCTGTGTCCTTCACCTGCGAGCGCGAGAACGCGCAGGCCGCCTGCCTGCCGCTGCGCCCGATGCAGCTCGCCTTCAACGCGCCGGTCACGCGCAAGCTGGCCTCGCAGATCCAGCTCAAGGGCGACAAGACGATCAAGGCCAAGCTCGACAACGACGGCGGCACCCAAAGCGACGATGACGTGGTCAACGGCGTGAGCTTCGAGCCGCCGCTGTCCGAGAGCACGCAGTACAGCATCGAGCTGCCCTCGAAGTTCGAGGACGCCTCGGGCCGCCCGCTGGCATCGCCCGGCAACTTCCCGATGAAGGTCGCGACAGGTTCCATGCCGCCGCTGGCCAAGTTCGCCGCCTCGCCCTTCGGCGTGGTCGAGCGCCTGGCCGAGCCCGACACCCCGGCCATGATGCCGGTCACCGTGCGCCGCGTAGAGCCGCAACTGATGGTGAATGCGCTCACGCCCGGCAAGGTCAGCGACATGAACCCGAAGACCGACGCGGACATCATCGCGTGGTTCCGCAAGGTGCGCCGCTACGACAGCTATAGCGTCACGCGCGAACAGGCGCGCAAGGACATCAAGGGCCCGCTGCCCCCGGTCATCGACAAGGACGACCGCACGTCGCTGCAAACGCGCATGCTGTCATTGCTGGCAGGACAGCCGGGCGTGAAAGCGCTCGACATGCCCAAGTCCGACGCCGGCGACCCGCGCCCCTTCGAAGTCATCGGCATCCCGCTCACGCCGGGCTTCCACGTGCTCGAAATCGCCTCGCAGAAGCTCGGTGAAGCGCTGCTCGACGAACGCTACAACGCCGGCCGCACGATGTACGTGCGCACCACCGCGCTGGCCACCAACCTGGCCGTGCACTTCAAGCTGGGCCGCGAGAACTCGATGGCCTGGGTCACCACGCTCGACAAGGGCAAGGTGGTGGCGGGCGCCGACGTGCGCGTGTCCAGCTGCGACGGCAAGGCCGTGGCCACCGGCACCACCGACGCGAACGGCATCGTCATGCTCAACGGCATCTCGCCGCAGGCGCCGTCATGCAACGGCCCTAATGAATACGACAACGGCGCATGGTTCGTGAGCGCCCGCGCCAAGGACGACAAGGGCATCGAAGACCTGGCCTTCACCTGGAGCGACTGGCAGCGTGGCATCGAGCCCTGGCGCTTCAACGTGCCGACCAACCTGCAGCCCGAGCCCGACCGCATCGCCCACACCATCTTCGACCGCACGCTGCTGCGCGCCGGCGAAACGGTGTCGATGAAGAGCCTGATCCGCACGCAGACCAGCAAGGGCTTCGGCCTGCCGGAAAGCCGGCCCGACACCCTGGTCATCACCCACACGGGCAGCGGCCAGCGCTTCACGCAGCCGCTGAACTGGCGCAAGACCGCCACCGGCGGCCTGAGCGCTGAGAACACCTTCCCCATTCCACCGGCCGCCAAGCTCGGCGTGTACGAAGTGGTGCTGCGCACCGGTGGCAAGGACACCAACGGCGACGGTGAAAGCGACGACAACGAAGGTGGCGGCAGCCGCAGCTTCAGCACCGGCATGTTCCGCGTCGAGGAATTCCGCCTGCCCGTGCTCGAAGGCCGCATCACGCCCACCGACAAGAAGCCGCTGGTGGCAACCACCACGGTGCCCACCGACGTGCAGATCAACTACGTGGCCGGCGGTGGCGCCGCCAACCTGCCGGTGCGCGTGTCGGCCATGGTGCGCGGCAAGAGCCTGAGCTTTCCCGACTACGACGCCTTCAGCTTCAACCCGCCGCGCGCGGAACAGGCCGACGGCACGCAGTCCGCCTCCGCCGACACAGGTTCGGGCGAGGAAGACATCAACAGCACCAGCGACACCCGCGTGATCGCCGACAAGCTGCCCGTGACGCTCAACAAGGACGGCGCCGGCAAGGTCTCGATCGACAAGGTGCCCAAGGTCAAGGCACCGCGCGAGCTGCTGCTCGAAGCCACCTACGCCGACCCGAACGGCGAAGTGCAGACCATCCGCAGCACGCAGACGCTGTGGCCGGCCGCCGTCATCGCCGGCATCAAGACCGAAGGCTGGGTCTCCACCGCCCAGAAGCTGAAGTTCCAGGCGCTTGCGCTCGACCTCACGGGCAAGCCCCAGGCCGGCGTGACGCTCAACGTGCGTGCCGTGGCGCGCATCACCACCACCAGCCGCAAGCGCATGGTGGGCGGCTTCTACACCTACGACAACAAGACCGAGACCAAGGACATCGGCACCGTCTGCAGCGGCAAGAGCGATTCGCGCGGCCTGCTGCTGTGCGAGTCGGAGCTGAAGGAAGCCGGCGAAGTCGAACTCGTGGCCAGCGCCACCGACAGCGACGGCCGCGACAGCAAGGCCGTCAGCTCGGTCTACGTCACCAAGCAGGGCGAACTCTGGTTCGGCGGCGAAGACAACGACCGCATCGACGTGTTGCCTGAAAAGAAGAGCTACCAGCCCGGCGAGATCGCCAAGTTCCAGGTGCGCAGCCCGTTCCGCTTTGCCACCGCGCTGGTCGCGGTGGAACGCGAAGGCATCATCGAGACGCACGTGGTGCAGCTCGACGGCAAGGACCCGACCGTCTCGCTCGAGGTCAAGCCCGAATGGGGCCCCAACGCCTACGTCAGCGTGCTCGCCCTGCGCGGCCGCCTGCGCGAAGTGCCGTGGTACAGCTTCTTCACCTGGGGCTTCAAGGCACCGCGCGAGTGGTGGACCGCCTTCTGGTACGAAGGCAAGGAATACGTCGCGCCCACAGCGATGGTCGACCTGAGCAAGCCCGCCTACCGCCTGGGCATGGCCGAGATCCGTGTCGGCACGCGCGCCCACCAGCTCGACGTGACCGTCACCAGCGACAAGCCCAGCTACCCGATCCGCAGCAAGGCGCAGATCACCATCTCCGCCAAGCTGCCCGACGGCAAGCCCGCAGCAGGTGCCGAAGTGGCACTGGCTGCAGTCGACCAGGCCCTGCTGGAGCTGATGCCCAACGACAGCTGGGGCCTGCTCAACGCGATGCTGCAGCGACGCAGCTGGGGCGTGAGCACCTCCACCGCGCAAATGGAAATCGTCGGCCGGCGCCACTACGGGCGCAAGGCCGTGCCCGCGGGCGGCGGCGGCGGCAAGGGCCAGACGCGCGAACTGCTCGACACCCTGCTCGTATGGAACCCGAAGATCGTGCTCGACGCCAACGGCCAGGCCGTGGTGACGGTGCCGCTCAACGATGCGCTCACCACCTTCAAGATCGTGGCCGTGGCTGACTCGGGCACCAGCCTGTTCGGCACCGGGCAAATGAGCATCCAGGCCACGCAGGACCTGCAGATCATCAGCGGCTTGCCGCCGCTGGTGCGCGAGGACGACCAGTTCCGCGCCCAGATCACGCTGCGCAACACCACGCAAAAGCCGATGAAGGTCGAGGCCACGCCGCGCGCCACCCTGCTCACACTGGAGCCGCAGACCGTGGACATCCCGGCCGGCGAAGCGCGTGAAGTCGCATGGACCGTGACCGCGCCCGCGCAACTCGCACAGACGCGTGCCGAAGCCATCCTGTGGGAGATCGAGGCCAAGGACACCATCGGCGGTGCCCGCGATGCGCTCAAGGTGCGCCAGCGCATCGTGCCTTCGGTGCCGCTCACGGTGCAGCAAGCCACGCTGGTGCAGCTCGACGGGCCGTTCACGCTCGACGTGGCGCCGCCCGCCGATGCCCTGCCCGGCCGTGGTGGCCTGAAGCTGTCGCTGCAACCCAAGCTGGCCGAAGGCCTGCCGGGCGTGCGCGACTGGTTCGCCAACTACCCCTTCATCTGCCTCGAACAGAAGACCAGCAAATCGGTCGGCCTGCGCGACGCGAAGATGTGGCAGGGCGTGCTGGCAACGTTGCCCACCTACCTGGACAGCGACGGCCTGGCCAACTACTTCCCGCCGCGTGACGGTGAAGCGAATCGCGGCAGCGACATCCTGACCTCGTACCTGCTCGCGGCGACGAACGAGGCCGCACAGCTCAACCCGGCCTTCGCGCTGGCGGACGACGTGCGCGCGCCGATGGAGTCGGGCCTGATCGCCTTTGTCGAAGGCCGCATCACGCGCGAGTTCTGGAGCCCGCGCAAGGACCTGGACGTGCGCAAGCTCGCCGCGCTCGAAGCGCTCTCGCGCTACGGCAAGGCCAAGGGCAGCATGCTCGGCAGCATCACCATCGCGCCGAACCAGTGGCCCACCAGCGCGGTGATCGACTGGCTCAACATCCTCAAGCGCGTGCAGGACGTGCCGCAGCGCCAGCAGCGCCTGGACGAAGCCAACAACGTGCTGAAGGCGCGCCTGTCTTATCAAGGCACCAAGCTGATCTTCAGCACCGAGCAGGACGACTACTGGTGGTGGCTGATGACCAACGGCGACGTGAACACCGCGCGCCTGCTGCTCAGCGTGATGGACGACCCGGCCTGGAAGGACGACATCGGCAAGCTCGCCAACGGCTTCATCGGCCGCCAGCAGAACGGCGCATGGCACACCACCACCGCCAACCTGTGGGGAGGCCTCGCGCTGGAGAAGTTCTCGAAGGTGTTTGAAAGCACCCCGGTGTCCGGCGTCACCGCCGCCACGCTGGGTGCCGTCAAGGCGCAGGTCGACTGGAGCAAGGTCGAGCGCGTCAAGACCACCGACGCCGCCGGCGCACCGAACCAGACCACCTTCTTCGGCGCACCCGCCTCGCCGGGCAACCTGAAGAACAACAGCATGTTCCTGCCCTGGGCCGCATCGCCTTCCGGCGCACCGGTGCGCGACACCCTTCTCGTCACGCAGCAAGGCACCGGCAAGCCGTGGCTCACGCTGCAGTCGATTGCCGCCGTGCAACTGAAGGCACCGTTCGCCGCCGGCTATGCGATCAAGAAGACCGTCACGCCGGTCGAGCAGGCCACCGCGGGCAAGTACACCCGCGGCGACGTGCTGCGCATCACGCTCGAAGTGAACGCCAGTGCCGACATGACCTGGGTCGTCATCAGCGACCCGATTCCGGGCGGCGCCACCATCCTGGGCGGCGGCCTGGGCCGCGACTCGCAGATCGCCACGCAGGGCGAGAAGAAGTCCGGCTCCGGCTGGGCGGCTTTTGAAGAACGCAGCTTCGAGGCCTTCCGCAGCTACTACGAGTACATGCCCAAGGGCGTGGTGAAGATGGAATACACCGTGCGCCTGAACAACGTCGGCGACTTCGCGCTGCCGCCGAGCCGCGTCGAGGCGATGTACGCGCCCGAGATGTTCGGCGAGTCGCCGAATGCACGGGTGAAGGTAGAGGCGGCGAAGTAGGCCGCATCGCATCGCAACGGACCGACCGACTGATTGACGAAGAAAAGGGAGACACACCATGGGCCTCGCCATCAGCGTCGGCACGCTGGCCTACTTGCTGGAGAACGACACCGAAGGCGCCGGGTGGCGCCAGGAGGAGCTGGCGGTGGCGAACAAGCTGCTGGCGTCGGCGGGCCTGCCGCCGCATGCCGAGCCCCGCGAGCTGCCGCCGCTGCACTCGCGTGCGTCGTTGCGCAGCTTTCCGTACTCGTTCATCCACTACCTGCGCCTGGCATACGCATACCGCGCGCAGTCGCCCGACTGGGTGGCAACGCCGCTGGCAGACGATGTCGATCCCACGGACGACCCGGTGGTCGAAGACGCGCTCTTTGAATCGGAAAGCCACCTGATCCGCCACTCGGACGCGGAAGGCTTCTATGTGCCGGTCGATTTCGAAGAGGTCCTGTACTCCAGCCCGGACGACGAAGAAGAAGTGACCGGCGGCATGCTCGGCTCGTCCTACCGCCTGCGCGATGAGCTGGTGCTGGTGGCGCCCGCGCTCGGCATCGCCCTTGTCGACGGCCAGCTGTCGGACAAGGAAGCCGAACGAATCAATGGCCTGATCGATCTCGACGAAGGCCTTCATCGGGAATACGCGGCGTGGCTGCTGCTCTACGAATCGGCACGGCTGAGCATTGCGCACAGGACGGCCATCGTTTTTTCCTGAGCGATGGCACCGATGCGCACGCTCGCCGTTGCTGGCTTGCTGTCTTTCCTTCAATTCGGAGCACAAGCACAACCGGTTCTTGTTGGGCAATGGAAGTCCGATGCCGTTCGCACGATCCAATTCAACAAGGAGCGTGCACGCCTCGACGACAAGAAGTTGGAATTTCTCTCTCAATTGATGGGGAAGATGACGGTCACGTTCACAGAAGACTTGGTCGCCTACGACATGCCCGACGGGAACATGCGCTTCGGTGGTGGTCAGACGCACTGGTTTCAGGGCTTCAAGGAGACTCATCCCTACAGCCAGATCGGACACACGCGCAACACTGTTGCTGTGCGCTCCACAACACCCGTCTCCGGCAACGACTCGATCACCGTCTACAACTTTGAAGATGCAAACACCATGTGGGTGTATCTGGGCGGCGCAGACAACGGATTTCCTGAAGAGCATCTTCGTGAGTACTTCATTCGCATGCGCTGAATCCGCCTCTTCTACCGATGCCCCGCCACCTCGCCACTGTCACCCTCCTCGTCCACGACTACGACGAAGCCATCCGCTTCTTCACCGAAGCGCTTCGCTTCGAGCTGGTCGAAGACACGCCGCGCGGGCCGGGCAAGCGCTGGGTGGTGGTCGCGCCCGGCAGGAATGGCGGCGCCACGCTGCTGCTGGCCAAGGCCGTGACCAACGAGCAGGCCGCCAGCATCGGCAAGCAGGCGGGCGGGCGCGTCTTCCTGTTCCTGCACACCACGGACTTCCAGTCCGACCACGAACACATGACATCCCACGGCGTGCGTTTTCTCGAAGCGCCGCGCCACGAGCCGCATGGCACGGTCGCCGTCTTCCTGGACCTTTGCGGCAACCGGTGGGACCTTCTGCAACCGAACGACACATGAGCAGCATGCATCGACGGCGACTGGCGCCCGCACCATGACGATTCACGACCGCATTCACTTCACCGGCAACCCCTGGCCCGAAGGCCATGCCATCGAGCAGTTCCGCTGGACGGCCTCCGTCAAGAACAACCAGGTGTGGTTCGACCTGCACCTGCGCAGCGAAGACTACGACGCACAGCGCGAGATCGACGAGCCCGAAGACGAAGAGATCGACTCCCCCTCCGACTGGGAGGCGCCCATCGTCTGGAACAACTACCACCGCTGCACGCTGTCGTCGACGAACTGGGGCTCGGGCGGAGGCTTCGCGGTGTGCTCCCTGTCCGACTTCAGCCTCGCGCGGATCGACGGCCTCGAAGCCAGCGTGGACGAGCCACCACCCGAGGACATGGAAGACAACGTTTTCCACATCTATCTTCTCGGCCACGACGCAGCAGCCCACCACCGCATCCGCTTCGACCGCATCGCAGGCACCGACCGCTTCAACATCGCCTGGACCGGCAAGATCGCGCTGGCCTATGCCGGCGACCATGAATACAAGTACGACTTCGCCGCGCATCTGTACGACGTGGAAGCGCCGCGAATTTCCGCGTGAGCCTTGTCACGGCCTTCCAAAGCCATCGGGAGATCATTCATGAAGCGCCTCATCGAAATCCGCACCTACAGGCTCAAGCCCGGCACCCTGCCCGCCTTCCACGAGGCAGTGCACACGCAGGCCGTGCCGATGCTGCGCATCAAGGGGATGGACGTGGTCGCCTACGGCCGCTGCGATCATGAGGAAGAGACCTACCACCTCGTGCGCGCCTACGAAAGCCGCGAGGCGCTGCAGGCTGAGCAAGCCGCGTTCTACGGCTCGGCCGAATGGCGCGAGGGCCCGCGCAGCGCGCTGGTCGACCGCATCGAGACTTACCTGAACACGCTGCTGTGGGTCTCGCAGGAAGCCGTCGACAGCATGCGATCGCTCAACACACCATCGGACGCGCCAAACAGGCGCTGACAGCCGCATCGGCCTACACTCGCCGTCCGGCCCATCCCCCACTTTCTTCTTCAGGAGAAAACGCATGAACACAACGGAAATCGCCAGCAAACTCGTGGCGCTGTGCAAGCAAGGGAAATTTCAGGATGCCAAGGTGCTCTACGCACCCGAGGCAGTGAGCGTCGAAGCCAGCGCCCCGCCCGGCGGACAGCGCGAATCCGTGGGCCTGGCGGCCATCCAGGCCAAGGGCGAATGGTGGGTCGCCAACCATGAAGTTCACTCGATGCAGGTCGCCGGCCCGTGGCCGAACGACGACCAGTTCATCGTCGGCTTTCGCTTCGACGTGACGATGAAGCCCACCGGCCAGCGCTTCATGATGGAAGAGATGGGCCTCTACACGGTCAAGGACGGCAAGATCGTGCGGGAAGAGTTCTTCTATTCGGGCGGTGCCTGAGCCTCGCATGCAAGGCATGCCGCAGGGCAGCGGCAGCGAACCGAACTGCCTGCGCTGCCCCTCGACGGCGCTGCGCCAGCTTCCCGGCGAACCCCCGCAAACGATCGCCTTCCTGCAATGCCCGGCCTGCCTGCGTCACTACGCGCAAAAGGTCGGTGGCCCGCTGACGTACCGATGGGGTCACCCGATCAGCCTGGCGCTCTACGGCGTCCTGTTCACGACGGAACCGCTCGCGGAGGCGCAACGCATCGCCGATGTGCTGCGGCAAGACCGCACGCCTGAAGAGCTGGCCCTGTTCGTCGAAGAAATCGAACTGGAACTCACGCATCCGACACAGCAGGTCAGGGACATCCTCGACAACAGGAGTCCGGAAGCGGCCTGCCGGGAATTTCTTGCGGCAGTCGCCCGCGACCTCGCGTCGCCGGTGGACGCGACGCATCCCCCTCGCACCTGACGCGCCCTCGCCGTTACGGGCGTTACGGCCGTGACGAAGCGGCTGGCCGCGCGGCTTGTTGCTGCCTGCCGCGCACCGGATCATTCCCGGCGCCCACACCTCGGGCACCGCAAAACTCCAAGGAGATCGAATGATCCACACCC
Source organism: Variovorax sp. PAMC26660 (assembly GCF_014302995.1). Classification (NCBI taxonomy): domain Bacteria; kingdom Pseudomonadati; phylum Pseudomonadota; class Betaproteobacteria; order Burkholderiales; family Comamonadaceae; genus Variovorax; species Variovorax sp. PAMC26660. The sequence goes on along the minus strand of NZ_CP060295.1, from coordinate 4,184,203 downwards.
AACAACACCGCCGCAGCTTCCTCGCACACAGCGGCGGCGGCCTGCTGGCGGCCCTGCTCGCCAGCCACGGCCGCTTTGCCGATGCAGCCACGCCCCTCGCCCATGTCGAAGAACGCTCTGACCTCGCCAAGTATTTCAAGCAGGCTGGCACGCCGGGAACCTGGGCGGTGCTCGACAGCACCACCTCGAAGCTCACGGTGGTCGACCGCCAACGCGCCGAGCGCCGCTACAGCCCCGCATCGACCTACAAGATTCCCAACAGCCTGATCGCGCTAGAGACCGGCGCGGTGAAGGACATCGACGAAATCTTTCCCTACGACGGCAAGCCGCTGCCCCGCAAGGAATGGGAGCGGGACATGAACCTGCGCGAGGCGATCCGCGTCTCCAACTTTCCGCTCTACCGCGAGGTGGCGCGCCGCATCGGCCTGGCGCGCATGAACGAATGGATCGCGAAGCTGCACTACGGCAACGAGACGCTGGGCACGCAGGTCGACCGCTTCTGGGTGAACAACACGCTGCAGATATCGGCCGTGGAACAGGTGCGCTTTCTGATGCGGCTCGCGCAGCGCACGCTGCCGATGTCCGCGCGCAGCCAGGACATGGTGCACGAGATCACACTGATCGAGCAGACGCCCGCCTACGCCCTGCATGCGAAGACCGGCTGGTACGAAACACCGAGCCTGTCGATCGGCTGGTGGGTCGGCTGGGTTGCACTGGCGGACGGCAGCGTGAAGAGCTTCGCGCTGAACATCGACATGCACGGCGAGGCCGATCTCGCCAAGCGCATTCCGCTGGGCCGTGCGCTGCTCGCGCAGATGGGCATTCTTCCGGCCCAGGGCGCCACACCCTGAGGCGGGCGCATTGCGGGCAAAATGCCCCGCAGGTGCCCTCATGAATACAAGATTTGTCGAAGCCTTCCTGTGGGCCGCGCGGCTCGGCAGCTTCCGTGCGGCGAGCGACCGGCTCCACATCACGCAGGCGGCCGTGTCCAACCGCGTCGCCTCGCTCGAAGAAGACATCGGCGCGCGCCTCTTCGAGCGCGACGCGCGCGAGCTGCGGCTCACGCCGGTGGGCGTGCGGCTGATGGACTACGGCGAGCGCCTGCTGGAGCTGCGCCGCGAGATCGTCTCGCTGGGCCGTCCGCGCGGCGACATCCTGGGCCTGGTGCGCATCGGCGCCATCGAGACGGTGGTGCACACCTGGCTGCTGGGCTTCCTCACCAACCTGCGTTCCACCTACCCCGGCATCGAGGTACAGCTCACCTCCGAGACCACGCGCGCATTGCACCGTGGCCTGCGCGAAGGCGCGCTCGACATCGCCCTGCAGACCGACCACATCGCCGGTGCGGGCATCGTCAGCACGCCCTGCCTGCCGATGCCGATGGGCTGGGTCGGCCCGATCGGCGCCGAAGGCACGCAGACCGTCGAGCAGTTGCTGCGCCAGCCCGTGCTGACCATGAGCCCCGGCTCGCAGCCGCACGAGGCACTGAAGAACCTGTACCGCGCGGCCGGCATTCCGCTGGGCAAGGTGCACTGCGTCAGCTCGATCTCGGCACTGGCGCGGCTGGTGAAGGCGGGCTTCGGCAATGCGCTGGTGCCGCTGCCGCCCTGCTATGAATACGTGGCCAGCGGCGACGTGCGGATCATTGAGTGCGACGCGCTCATCTCGCCGCAGCGCATCGTGGTGAGCCATCTGGAAGCGGCCGACTCCGACGCGATCCGCCTCGTGGCCGAGCTGGCCTGCCGCGCGTCCGACCAGTTCACAGCCTCTGCAATCGCACCAACCTGGAGCGCCACAGCAGAGGGATAACCCTCGGAATGGCGCATTCAGGCCCCACAAAGGGGCCAGTAATTCTTGTGGCTGTCGCCCAGAAAAACTCGTTTGTGACAGTACGACCCTGCGACGGAAGATCGCGCCTTCATTTTTCGAAGGCCCGCCCGCTCTTCCGCCGCCATGACCACTCCCGCTTCTTCCTCCCCTGAAACCGCCGCGGCGAACGCGAACGGCCTGCTGTTCGTCGCCTCCGATGTCGAGCCGGCCGACGAAGCCGACTTCAACCGCTGGTACGACAAGGAGCACGTCGAAGAGCGCGTGCGCATCCCCGGCTTTCTGTCGGGCGCGCGCTACTCCTCGCTCGAAGGCGGCCGCAAGTACCTGGGGCTGTACCGCACCGAATCGCTGGCCGTGTTCGGCACCGCCGGCTACCGCGCCGCGTTCGAGAAGCAGACGCCGTGGTCCATCGCCAACCTCGACCGCATGCGCCAGCCGGTGCGCCGCGTGTGCGCCGTACGTGCCGTTACCGGCTTCGGCAGCGGCAGCCACGTGGTCGTGCTGCCGCTGCCCGTGGCCGCCGATACCGAGGCGCTGGTTGCGCAGGCCACCGCCATCGGGCAGCAACTGTCCGAGCAGGCAGGCTTCGTGCAGTCGTACCTGCTGATGCCCGACACCGCCCTGAGCACGCCGCTGCCACGCGAAGCCACCGAAGGCCGCGTGCTGCAACCAATGCTGGTGGTGGAAACCAGCAGCGCCGACGCCGCGCGCACCGCACGCAGCTTTGCCGCCACGGCCTTCGACGCCGACCCCGCCACCGGCTGGCTGCTCGCGCTCGGCTGGAAGCTGCTCGCGGCCGAGTTGAACTGATCCGATTCCAACGTCTTCACCGAACAAGGTACTTCCATGACCGAACATGCGCTTCCCGCAACGGCGGCCGTCCCCACCGGCGCCCCGCCCAAGATGGGCCGGCTGGCGATGGCCAGCTCCATCGGCACCACGCTGGAGTGGTACGACTTCACCGTCTACAACATCATGGCCGCGCTGGTCTTCAACGCGGTGTTCTTCCCGTCGTTCGATCCGCTGACGGGCACCATCCTCGCCTTCTCGACCTATGCGGTCGGCTACATCTCGCGTCCGCTGGGCGGCGTGGTGTTCGGCCATCTGGGCGACCGGCTCGGCCGGCGCTTCGTGCTGGTGGCCACGCTGGTCATCATGGGCGTGTCGACCGGGCTGATGGGCCTGCTGCCGACCTATGCCACCTGGGGCATCTGGGCGCCGGTGGCGCTGGTCGCGCTGCGCTTCGTGCAGGGCGTGGCGCTGGGCGGTGAATGGGCCGGCGCAGTGCTGCTGTCGATGGAGCACGGCAAGCCCGACGAGCGCGGCCGCAACGCCTCGTTCACGCAGGTCGGCCCGTCGTGCGGCACGCTGATCGGCACCGGCTTCATCGCCATCGTGTCGGCCTGGCTGAGCCCGGAAGACTTCCAGACCTGGGGCTGGCGCATTCCGTTCATCTCCAGCGTGGCGCTGGTGATCTTCGGGCTGTGGCTGCGCAGCGGTGTCGAGGAAACGCCGGTGTTCCGCGAGATGGAAGAGAAGAAGACCACCGCCAAGACACCCATCAAGGAAGTGCTCACGCAGCACTGGCGCCGCCTGCTGGTGGCGGGCGGCTCGCGCATCGGCTCCGACGTGCTGTACGCGCTGGTCGTGGTGTTCACGCTGACCTACGTGACGACGGTGCTGCACCTGTCGCGGCCACTGGCGCTTACCGCGACGATGATCGGCGCGGCCTGCAACGCGATCGCGGTGCCCTACTTCGGCAGCCTGTCGGACCGCATCGGTCGCCGGCCGGTCTACATTGCCGGCGCCTTGCTGGGCATCGTCTGGGCCTTCGTGTTCTTCGTGCTGATGAACAGCGCGCACCCTGTCGCCATCTGCGCGGCGGTGGTGGTCGGCCTGATCATCCACGCGATGATGTACGGCCCGCAGGCCGCCTTCGTGACCGAGCAGTTCCCGGGCCGCGTGCGCTATGCCGGCTCGTCGCTGGCCTACACGCTGGCGGGCATCCTGGGCGGTGGCTTCGCGCCGCTGATCATCGCCAGCCTGTTCAAGTCGTGGGGCAGCACGGTGGCCGTGTCGCTGTATGTGGCGGGCGCGCTGTGCGTCACGCTGGTCGCGCTCTTCGTGGCGCGCGAAACCGCCAAGAAACCGCTGGAAGCCTGAGACCGCCATGCCATTGCGTTTTGCCTGCGAAACCGTGAGCGCCGACGGCGCACGGTCCATCGAACTTCACTCCATCGAACCCACCGCGCTGGTGGTGGCGGGATGGACCGGCCGCGACACTGCGGCCATCGAACACCACATCGAGGAACTGGCCGCGCTCGGCGTGCCGCGCCCATCGAGCGTGCCGCTGTACTACCGCGTCGCGGCCCAACTGCTGACCCAGTCGCCGGCCATCGAGGCACTGGGCGACCAAAGCTCCGGCGAGGCCGAGCCCGTGTTCTTCTTCTCGCAAGGCGAGTGGTGGCTGAGCGTGGCGTCGGACCACACCGACCGCCATGTCGAGAGCTACTCGGTCGCTGTCTCCAAGCAGATGTGCGCCAAGCCGGTGGCCGAGGTCGCATGGCGCTGGCGCGACGTGCAGGCGCATCAGGACGAGATCGAACTGCACTCGCGCATCTTCGAGAACGGCCGCTGGGTGGACTACCAGCGCGGCACGCTCGCATCGATCCGGCCGCTGGCCGCGTTGCGCGACGGCATGCCTGGCACCGGTGCGGCGCCCGAAGGCCTGTTCATGACCTGCGGCACGCTGGGCGCGCTGCCCAACGCGAAAGGCGAAGGCATCCGCCCCGCCGCGCAAATGGAAATCGAACTGCACGACCCACGCCTGCAGCGGCGCATCGTGCATCGCTATGCGGTCGAAGCACTGCCGGTGGTGGCGTGATGGCGAACAGCAAGCTCACCATCGCCGCCCTGCGCGAACGCATCGCGCGCGGCGCGCTGTCGCATGAAGCACTGATCGAGCAGGTGCTCGAAGCGGCCGCGCAACCTTCGGCACAGCACGTCTTCACACGCCTGTACGCCGACGCGGCGCGTGCAGCAGCCCGGCATGCCGATGCGGCGCACAAGGCCGGCGTGCAGCTCGGCCCGCTCGCCGGCCTGCCCGTGTCGATCAAGGACCTCTACGACGTCGCCGGCGAAACCACCATGGCCGGTTCCGCCGTGTGCGCAGGCGAACCACCAGCCGTGCGCGATGCAGTTGCCGTATCGCGACTGCGTATGCAGGGCGCAGCCATCGTCGGCAAGACCAACATGACCGAGTTCGCGTTCTCCGGCGTGGGCATCAACCCGCACCATGGCACGCCGCGCAACCCGGCCGATGCGGAAACGCCGCGCATTCCGGGCGGCTCGTCGTCGGGCGCGGCAGTGTCGGTGGCGCTCGGGCTTGCGGTGGCCGGCCTCGGGTCGGACACGGGCGGCTCGATCCGCATTCCCGCCGCGCTGTGCGGTCTCGTGGGTTTCAAGAGCACGCAGTCGCGCGTGCCTCGTACCGGCGCCTTCGAGCTGGCACGCTCGCTCGACACCGTGTGTGCGATGGCGAGGTCGGTGGAAGACTGCCTGACCGTGGACGCGGCCATTGCCGATGCACCGCTGGCCGTGCGCAGGCGCCCGCTGCAAGGCCTGCGCCTCGCAGTGCCGGCCACGCTGATGTTCGATGCCATCGAGCCCAAGGTGGCGCGCGCTTTCGAGCGCGCCGTGCATGCGCTGTCGAAAGCGGGTGCGCAGGTGGTGGACATCACGCTCGCCGAACTCGCCGAGATCGCGACCGTCAACGCACCCGGCGGCTTCTCTCCGGTCGAGGCTTCGGCCGTGCACCGCGAGCGATTCGCCGCACGCCGCGACGGCTTCGACGCCCGCGTGGCCGCACGCATCGCGCTCGGCACCGAAGTGCGCGCCGCCGACTACATCGCCATGCAGGACCGCCGGCGCGACTGGATCGGCCGTGTCGAACACGCGCTCGAAGGTTTCGACGCACTCATCTGCCCGACCGTGCCGATCGTCGCGCCGTCCGTCGCCGCGCTGGCCGAAGACGCCGCCTTCTTCCAGGCCAACGGCCTGCTGCTGCGCAACACCTTTGCGATCAACCTGCTCGATGGCTGCGCCTTCAGCCTGCCGTGCCATGCGCCGGGCGAACTGCCGGTGGGGCTGATGCTGTCGTCGGTGCGCGGTGACGATGCACGGCTGGCCGCGGCGGCGCTGGCCGTGGAGGCTGCGCTGCAATTCGGCTGAGTGCGGCGGCATCCGGCGGGGCTGCGCCGGCGGTGCGGCCCCCGGTTCGGCTATCGTTTGGCGCATGTCGCGCCAACAACCTTCCCTGACCGGCCCCCGGATTCTTCTTCGCCCGCTGCTCGCATCCGACGCACCCGCCCTTGTCGATGCCGCCGCCGATGGCGAACTCTGGAACCTGCCCTTCACCGTCGTGCCCTCGGCCGCCACGGTCGAGGCCTACCTGCGCACTGCCCTCGACGGCCGCGCCGTGGGCACCGTGATGCCGTTCGCAACCGTGATCCGCGACACCGGCCGCGTGATCGGCTCGACACGTTTCTGGAAGATCGACCGCAACAACCGCAAGCTCGAAATCGGCAGCACGTGGATCGCAGCCTCCTGGCAGAAGACCTTCGTCAACACTGAAGCCAAGTACCTGATGCTGCGGCACGCCTTCGAGGACATGGCCTGCGTGCGCGTGCAGCTCACCACCGACGAGATCAACGCGAAATCGCGTGCGGCCATCCTGCGGCTGGGCGCCAGGCAGGAAGGCATCGTGCGCCACGAGCGGATCATGCCGGACGGCCGCAAGCGCAACTCGGTGCGCTTCAGCATCATCGATGACGAGTGGCCGCAGGTGAAGGCGCAACTGGAGGCGCGGCTTCGCGCATCGGAGGAACCCAGGCCATGAGCACTGTCATCGTCGTACCTACAGCCGAATCGCATTTCGAGAGCCTGCACCGCGCGCTCGACATCGTCGCGCGCGAGCAGAAGTACCTTGCGCTGACTGAAGCCCCGCCGCTGGCGCAATCGATCGCCTTCTACCGCAACGTGATCGCCAGCGACTTCCCGCATTTCGTGGCGGTGGACGACAGCGACAAGGTGGTCGGCTGGTGCGACGTGGCACCGGTGTTCGGGCATTCGCGGGCGCACATCGGCATCCTCGGCATCGCCCTGTTGCCCGAGGCGCGCGGCCAGGGCCTCGGAGCCAGGCTGCTGCAGGCGGCCATCGACAAGTCGTGGTCTCGCGGGCTGACCCGCATCGCGCTGAACGTGCGCGCGGACAACCTCAATGCCAAGGCGCTGTACGAGCGGCTTGGCTTCGAACACGAAGGCATCGTGCGCCGCGCCAGCCTGATCGACGGCATCTACCACGATGCCCACGCGATGGCCCTGCTTAGATAGACTGGCCGGCGCCACCCACCCGCCGACTGGAGAGCGCCCATGTGTCGCAGCATCAAGACCCTCTACAACTTCGAGCCCCCTGCCACCGAGCAGGAGGTTCGCGCAGCCGCACTGCAGTTCGTGCGCAAGCTCAGCGGCTTCAGCGTGCCGTCGAAAGCGAACGAGGAAGCCTTCGAGCGCGCGGTCGATGAAGTGACGGCAACGGCCACCCGCCTGATCGAATCGATGGTCACGACGGCCGAGCCCAAGGACCGCGCGATCGAGGCCGAACGCGCCAAGGCCCGCTCGGCTGCCCGCTTCGGCAGCACGGTGCCCCACTGAAAAACCCCGCCGCTGCCCGGCGGCACGGCATTTGATATGGTGTTTGGCGGCTGCCCGACGCAGCGCGAACAAGCACATGAAAAAGACTTACACCGGTGGCTGCCATTGCGGCGCCGTGCGATTTGAAGCCGACATCGACCTGAGCCTGGGCACCCTGCGGTGCAACTGCGCCATCTGCACCCAGACACGCTTCTGGCCGGCCATCGTCGCGACCGATGCCTTCCGCCTGCTCGAAGGCGAATCCGAACTCAGCGAGCAGATGCTCGACACCCGCAACAGCCACTACATCGTCTGCAGGCACTGCCGCGTGCGCTCCTTCGGCGTGGGCCATTCGCCCGAGACCGGCGCGAGCGCCTACGGCGTGAACGTGACCTGCCTGGACGACGCGGAACTCGACGACCTCGCCAACTCGCCGATCAGCTACGTGGACGGGCATCGCGGCACCTGGCACGTCGCGCGCACGGCCATCGGAAACTGACGAAGCGCATCGCTTTCCCCCCACACAACACCACCATCAGGAGACAACTTCATGCCCGTCGAACTCTGGCTCGCCTTCGTCGCGGCCTCTGCCGTTTTGCTGATCATTCCGGGGCCGACCATCCTCACGGTGATCAGCTATTCCATGTCGCATGGCCGCCGCGCGAACGTGCCGCTGGTGGCGGCGGTGGCGCTCGGCGACTCGACCGCGCTGGTGGTCTCGCTGCTGGGGCTGGGCGCGCTGCTCGCCACCTCGGCCTTCTGGTTCACGGCCGTGAAATGGGTGGGCGGGCTGTACCTGCTGTACCTGGGCATCAAGCTGCTGCGCGCCGGCATCACATCCACCGAGATCGCCGCGCCGGCCGCGCCCGCCTCGCGCCTGCGCCTGTTCGCCAACACCTACCTCGTGACGGCGCTGAACCCCAAGGGCATCGTGTTCTTCGTGGCCTTCCTGCCGCAGTTCATCAGCCCCACGGCAGACGTGACGCGCCAGCTCTGGGTGCTCGCCGTCACCTTCGTGGTGCTGGCCGCGACCAACGCCACGCTTTATGCGGTGTTCGCGGGCTCGGCGCGCAAGCTTCTTTCTTCGCCGCGCGCGCAGCGGCGCTTCAACTTCGCAGGCGGCTCGCTGCTGAGCGCGGCGGGCATCTGGGCGCTGATGGCGCGCCGGCCCGGCTAAGGCACGCGGGCAACTGAAACGCCCACGAACAAACGGCCGCCAAGCGTGATGCTTCGCGGCCGTTTTGCATGCGTCGGTCAGTTGCGGTACGGGTTGTTCGGTGCGCTGTCGTAGCGGTTGGGCACACCGTCGCCGTCACGGTCGCGGTCGGCGCGGTTGGGTACGCCGTCGCGGTCACGGTCGCCGTACTGATGGCCGCGCGGCGGTGGCGGGCGGTCGTAAGGTGCGACCACGCAGCCGGCCAGGATGGCCGATGCGGCCAGCAGGATCGCTAATGTCTTCGTCATGATGCGTTTCTCCTTGGAGTGGTTATGGAACCGGGCTCGCCTCCTGCGAGCCGGTAGGGCATTGAAGGCCACGCCGGTCACGCGCAGGTTGCTTCATTGAAGCCCGCACGTGAAGTTCGTTACCGGATGTGGGTGGGGCCTTGCGCCGTGTGTGGTTCACTCTGGCCGCATGCCCCACGGCAACGCGGCGGCCACGGCCCCGTCCCGGAGTAGGTGCAATTCCCGTCGTCCCCAAGGCGGGCCGAAGCCTGCTTCGCATCGCAGAGAATGCCCAAGGTCGCCCTTCGAGATCTCCCGTGCCCTTCATGCAGCCCACGTCCCTCAGCTTCCGCCGCAAGGCCCTTGCCACTGCAGTCTTGCTGGCAGCCTGCGCACACCCGGCCTGGGCCCTGGTCAGCTTCGACGAGGTCAAGCGCGACTTCCGCTCGTCCGACACCGCCGTGCTCGACCGCAACGGCGAACTGCTGCAGCGCGTGCGCACCGACGCCACCGTGCGGCGCGGCCAGTGGACCGCGCTGGCCGACGTGTCGCCTGCATTGCGTACGGCCATGGTGCTGAGCGAGGACAAGCGCTTCTACGAACACAGCGGCATCGACTGGCGCGCCGTGTCGGCCGCCGCCTGGGGCAACCTGTGGAACACGCGCACGCGCGGCGCATCGACCATCACGATGCAGCTCTCGGGCCTGCTCGACGACGACCTGCGCCGCGCCGCCGGCGGGCGCAGCTTCACGCAGAAGATCGGCCAGACGGTGGCCGCCGCGCAACTGGAGCGCAACTGGCGCAAGGACCAGATCCTCGAGGCTTATCTGAACACCGTGCCGTTCCGTGGCGAGATCGTGGGCATCGATGCGCTCTCGCGCACGCTGTTCAGCAAGGCGCCGAGCGGGCTCGATGCACGCGAAGCCGCCGTTGCCGCCGCGCTGGTGCGTGCGCCCAACGCCAAGCCGGCCGTGGTGACGCAACGCGCCTGCGAAGTGCTGCGCGTGATGGAGGCGGGGCAGAAGGTCGATTGCGAAGCGCTCGACATGTTCACGAGTGCGGCGGTGCAGCGGCGGGCCTTCGAGGCCAATGAGGGCATTGCGCCGCATGCGGCACGGCGTGTGCTGCGGGAGATTCGGGATGCGAATGCGGGGGCAGCCCCCACCCCGGCCCTCCCCCAGAGGGGGAAGGAGAAAGACAAAGAGGCGAGCGTGCGGACCACGCTGCGCGCGCCACTGCAGCGCTTTGCGCTCGACACGCTGCAGCGCCACTTGCGCGAACTGCGTGGCCGCCATGTCGAAGACGGCGCGCTCGTGGTGCTCGACAACGCGACCGGCGAGGTGCTCGCCTGGGTCGGCTCTTCCGGCCCGTTGAGCCAGGCGGCCGAGGTCGATGGCGTGACCGCGCTGCGCCAGCCGGGCTCCACGCTCAAGCCATTGCTCTACGGCCAGGCGATTGCCGAGAAGCGGATCACCGCCGCCTCGCTGATCGATGACTCGTCGGCGCAGATCAACACCGCGAACGGCCTCTACATTCCGCAGAACTACGACCGCCAGTTCAAGGGCCCGGTGTCGGCGCGCACCGCGCTGGCCGCCTCGCTCAATGTGCCGGCCGTGCGCACGCTGGTGATGGTGTCGCCCGAGTCCTTCGCGCGCGAGCTGCGCGCCGCCGGCCTGCCGCTGCGCGAAAGCGGTGATTACTACGGCTACAGCCTGGCGCTCGGCAGCGCCGAGGTGTCGTTGCTGTCGCTCACCAATGCCTACCGCATGCTGGCCAACGGCGGGCGCTACGGCACCACCACGCTCACCGCGCGGCCACCCATTCCACCCGTTCCCGCCGCCGACAAGACCAAGGCCACAGCCACACCACCGCTGCTCGATGCGCGCGCGGCCTTCATCGTCGGCGACATCCTCTCCGACCCGAACGCGCGCACGCGCACCTTCGGCCTGGACAGCATCCTCTCGACCCGTTTCTGGACCGCCGTGAAGACCGGCACCAGCAAGGACATGCGCGACAACTGGGCGGTGGGCTGGTCGCAGCGCTACACGGTCGGCGTGTGGGTCGGCAACGCCAGCGGCGCGTCGATGTGGGACGTGAGCGGCACCAGCGGCGCCGCGCCGGTATGGGCCGAGGTGATGCGCTTCCTGCACGCGCGCGAGCCCAGCCGCGCGCCCACACCGCCCGCGGGGCTGGTCGAGGCGCGCGTCGAATTCGGCCCCGGTGCCGATGGCAACGCGCTCGAAGCGGCGCGCAGCGAATGGTTCCTGCAGGGCACCGAGCAGCCGCTGTTCGCGCTCGACACCGGCGTGGGCACGTCGACGGACGGCCCCTCCGCACGCATCACCTCGCCGGCCGACGGCACCATCCTCGCGCTCGACCCCGACATCCCGCCGCTGCGCCAGCGCGTGCGCTTCGAGTCCGAAGGCCGTGGCGTGCAGTGGCGCATCGACGGCAAGCACTTCGCGCGCGGCAACACCGCGCAGTGGCTGCCCTGGCCCGGACGACATGTGATCGAGCTGGTGGACGCCAACGGCAAGGTGGTCGACCAGCGCAAGGTCGAAGTGCGCGGCGCGGGCGTCGTGACCAAGAGCGCACGCAGATGAGGATGACGCGCTTCGCACACCTCGCCATCTCAGGAGGACCGATACCGATGGAATCCCGCGCAAGACCGATGGCGGCCTGGGCCTGGCTTTGGCTCTTCACTGCAGTGGCAGCAATGTGCGTGCTCTGTGCGCCCGCACAGGCCAAGCCGCTTGCCGTGCCCGCGATGACATCGCGCGTGGTCGACCTCGCGAAGACGCTGAATGCGGACGATGCCAGCACGCTGCGCCATGACATCTCCGAGGTGGAGCAGAGCACGCAGGCCCAGCTCGCGGTGCTGATCGTGCCCACCACGGGCGAGGAATCCATCGAACAGTTCGCCGCGCGCGTCTTCGCGCAATGGAAGCTCGGCCGCCAGGGTGAAGACGACGGCGTGCTGCTGCTGGTGGCGCTGAAAGACCGCCGCATGCGCATCGACGTGGGCACGGGCCTGGAAGGCCGGATCACCGACATCCAGGCCGCTCGCATCATCGACAACGAGATGAAGCCGCGCTTTCGCGACGGCGATGTGGCCGGCGGCGTGCGGGCCGCGGTGCAGTCGCTGTCACAGCTTCTTTCGCCACCGCCGGCGGTGACGGCGCTGGAAGAAGAACCGCCCGCGCCGCAAGAACGCAAGCCGTCGCTGCTGCGCCGCCTGATCGACATGTTCTCGACCAACGCCAGCCAGTCGCAGACCAACCTGGCCTCGCTCGCCGTGGTGCTCTGGACCCTCGGCGTGGGCGCGTGGCACGGAAGCCGGCCACGCCCGCCTTCGGAGCCGCGCGTGGTGTCGCAAGGCACGGGCAAGCGGGGCCGCAAGGGCCAGCGGCTGGCCGAGCACGAAGCACAACGCGACGCCGCGTTGTGGGCCGACCTGAAGACACAGGCCCCGGGCCCCAAGCCGCGACGCTGGCCGGTGGTGCTGGGCCTGCTCGCGGCCGGACCGGCGGCTGCGGCACTGGCGCTGATGAACCTCGCGATGCCGTTCATCCTCTTCATGCCGGTCAGCTTCATGTACGGGGTCGGCTACCTGTCGGGCCGGTTCAAGACGGCACGCTACGTGTTCATCTGCATCGCGCTGGCGATCGCGGCGCTCATCGGCCTGGGGTTCTATCTGGGCGCGGACAAGCTGCCGTGGGTCATCGTGGGCGTGTTCGTCACCTGCTTCGTCGGCATCGGCCTCGCGGCGGTCGTGGTCGGCGTGCGCATCCACTGGCAGCGCAGCGTGCCCTGGTTCATGGTGCGGCTCGCGCTGGTGACCGGTGCCATCGGCTTCGCGTTCGTCGAGCTGCGGCCGGGCCCGGAGCCTGACGAAAGCTGGATCGGCATGGCGCTGGTGAGCTTCATCGCGCTGGTGTTCGGTTTCTTCCCCACCAACAGCAGACGCCGGGGTGATGGCGACGACGACGACGACGATCGCGACAGCGGGTGGAGCAGCAGCAGCCGTTCGTCAAGCAGTTCTTCGAGCAGCAGCAGTTCGTCGGACAGCTCCTCCTCGTCGTCGGGCAGTGGCGGCTCCAGCAGTGGCGGTGGCGCCTCCGGAAGCTGGTAGTCCGCTCACCGCGCACAAGGTGTGAAGAAAGTCAGTCCACCTTCACGCTGAACAGCACTTCGCCCGTGCCGCCCGGCGCCAGCGAGCCGCCGAATGCCCAGCGCAGCCCGCCAGTGCCGCCCACCGTCTGCGCGGCGGCGCAGGCCACCGCCGGTGCGGGCGCCGCATTGGCCGGCGTGTTCTTGCTGCAGCCGGTCAACGACGCCGGCGTGGTGCCGGCCTGCGCGGCGACGAAGGCGGTGTACTGCGGCGTCGTGTCGTTGACCGTCATGCCGGTGATCGGCGTCATGCCGTTGTTGATGTAGGTGACGCGGTACTCCAGCGTCTCGCCCGACTTGGCCTGGTTGTTGACGCCGAAGCTGCCGCCCTGCGTGACGTTGCGCACTTCCTTCTTCAGCTCCAGTGCGCTGTTCGACACCGTGGTGATGTCCAGCACCGTGTAGCTCGCGCTCAGCGCCGGGCCGGCGTTGGTGAAGTCGAAGCTGGCCTGCACGGTGCTGCGGTTGTTGTTGCCGTTGCCCGCGCTGGCCGGAATGAACTCCTGCATCAGCAGGCACACGTTCTGCCCCGCCACCACGGTGACCGGCGCCGAGGGCGGATAGAGCAAGGCCGCACCGGGCTGCAGCGAACCGGTGCAGCCCGTGTCGGCAAATATCTTGCCGCTCCAGCCGCCGATGGCCGGCGTGTCCACCGAACTCGAAATGCTGAAGCTCACCGTGCCGCCGGTGCGCGCGATGAAGGTGTGCGCATAGCTCACCGTGCTGCCTGGCAGTCCGCTCTTGGCGCCATCGGCGGCCAGCGTGTTGCGCTCCACGTCGCCGAAGTTCAGGCCTGCATGGCCGCTGCCGTTCCAGGTGAAGGCGATGCGGTCGGGCGTGCCGGCGCGCGTGTAGGTGTAGGTGGTGCCACCGCTCGCCACCGCCGAACCCGAGGGCAGCCTGACGCTGCTGAACGAGGCGCCGGTCGACAGGCGCGACGCGGTGTTGGTCTGCTCCACGCACAGCGGCGTATTCGCGGCGGTGCCGAAAGGCACGTCGAGCGCGTAGCTGCCGCCGCCGTCGGTGGTGGCGGTGGAGATCACGGTGGCGCCGCAGTTGGTCAGCCGCACGGGCACGCCAGCGATGCCGCCCTCGGCGCCGTTGATCAGCCCGTCGTTCGCGGTGCCACCTGTGCCGATGCCGTTGTCGAGAAACACGCGCCCCGACACGCTGTAGCCGAAGCCGTTGACGAAGGTGCAACTGATGTCGGCGCCGGCCACCATGCGCGCCGCGGGCAAGGTGAGCTGGTTGCCCACGAGCGTGCCGAAGGGCGTGGTGGGCGTGGCGCTGGCCGCATCGACGCAGCTCGCGCTGATCGGGTTGGCGGGCCAGCCGGCGGGCGCGCTTTCCTTGATGGTCGCTTCCAGGCCGGCGGTGCCGGTGAGGTTGGCGGCGCCGCTCACGGTGTCCGCGCCGGTGACAGTGATGCTGTCGGTGGATGCCGACAGGCCACTGAGCGCGAAGCCGAACACGTTCGCGCCGCTGCCACCGGTGGTGGTCTTCACGATCCGCACCTTGGGGTACGGCGGCGTGAAGGTGTTGGTGAAGGTGCAGGCGATGTTGCTGCCCGCCGCGGTGGCCGCCGCGTCGAGCGTGACCTTGCGGTTGGGCAGGTCGGGCGTGGCGGTGCCGCCCGCGCCCAGGCCGGTGCAACTCACGCCGATGAGCGCGTAGTTGGCGGGCGGCACATCTTCCGTGACGGTGGTGGCCACGCCCGGCGCGGCGAGCGTCTGGATCGCGCCGGCCACCGCGGTGCCGGCGGTGGCCGTGGTGATCGTCTGCGCGGCCAGGCCGTTGCTGCCCGTGAAGCCGAAGGCACCAGTGCCGCCGTTGCTCACCTTGCTGATCGTCACCGTGGCGGAGGCCGCGTTGGTGAACAGGCATTGCAGCGGCTTGCCGTACTGCACGCTCTCGGCGGGGATCGTGTAGGTGCGCGCATTGGCGCCGCTGCCCAGGCTGCCGATCGGCGTGCCGGCATCGGTGCACAGGGCGCTCGCCAGGTTCCAGCCCGGCACCGCCGGCTCGGTGATGGTGATCGGGGCGGCCGCAGCCGTGGCCGAGAAAGGCTGCGTGCCCGCCGCCACCGTGTTGCCGTCCACCTGCACGGCCGTGCCGGCCGCCATGGTGCTCACCACGCCGTTGGTCTGTGTGGTGTTGCTCAGCGTGAAGTTGAACGGCCCGCCCGCGCCGCCGGTGGTGGTCTTGGACAGCGCCACGGTGGGCGCCACGCAGACGGCGGCGGTGGTGGCCTGCGCCAGGAAGCCTTCGTTGGGCGGCCCGCTCTTGACGTGGACAACGACCGTATTGCTGCCGGTGCGCCAGTTGCTCGACAGCGTGGCGCTGGCCTGCTGGCCGGCCTTGTAGCCGGTGAAGTTGTAGGGGTCCGCGCCACCTTGCGGCACACCCGGCACGCTTTGCAGCATGCCATTGACGAACACTTCGGCGACCGAGTTGTCCGAGTAGAAATCCAGCTTCAGCGAGAACGTTCCCGGGTTCACCGTCCCGTCCATGTTGAAGGTGAAGCGGTGGTAGACATCCACGTTGCCCGCATGGCTGGGGTCGTAGTTGGAGTTCCAGTTGGCGTTGCTGAAGGGCGAGTTGATCCACGCACCGGGCGCCTTGTTGCCCACGAACGAACGCTGCCACGCGGCCACGCTGCCGGGGCCGCCGGTGGCCGAGCCCTCGCCCGATTCCCACACGCTGTCGCGGCCGCCGGACAACGGCGGGCCGTTGGGGCCGGCGTAGGCGGTGTTGAAGACCGCCGCGTTGGTGGCACAGCTCACTGTCGGCGGGATCGGCGGCGAGGTGGGGCCGGTGAGGCCGGTGTTGGTGAACGTGCAGACGAGGTTGCTGCCGGGCGCGGTGGCCGCCGCATTGAGCGTGAGCACGCGGCCCGACAGCGTGGCCGTGCCGCCCGCACCCATGCCGGTGCAGGCGGCCGTGGTCAGCGAGAAACCTGCAGGCGGCACCCCCTCGGTGATGGTGGTGACCGTGCCGGCCGCCGCCAGCGTCTGCGTCGGCGCGCTGGTCGGCGTGTTCGCCAACAGCGTGGTGATGCTCTGCGCCGTCAGGCCGTTGGTGCCGGTGAAGTCGAAGGTGCCGGTGCCGTTGAGCGAAGTCTTCTGGATCGTGACCGTCGGCAGCGCACCGAACCTGTAGGGCTGAGGGCTGGGCTGGTAGGTGTTGCCGCCAGCCGTGAAGCTGCCGCCCAGCTCCACACCGCCCAGGGTCACGGCCGTGGTGGCGTAGCTGCCGGGCACCGTGCTGGCGGCCGGCATGTCGCACTGGCTCGCGCTGGTGGTGGTGCAACTGCCGGCCGCGCCCACCGCGCCGGTGCCGAAGGCCACGTTGGGCGTGGCGCCGAAGTTGACGACGACACCCGCGCCCACCGGGTTGCCGCTGGCGTCGCGCACGTAGACCTGCAACACGTCCTTGGCGATGCCGTTGGCCAGTTGGTTGTCCGTGGCCACGCGCAGGCCCGACTGGGCGGCGCTCGGCGTGCCGACCACGAAGGTGTAGCTGGCGGGGCTCGGGCCGTAGGACTTGCCGTTCAAGGTGAAGGAGCCCGTCAGCACACCGGTCGAGGTGCTGACCACGCTGCTCTTGGTGCCTGCGATGGTGCTGGTTGCCGTCACGCTGCACAGGCCGCTGGCGTCGGTGGTGCAACTGCCCGCTGCACCGATCGCGCCGCCGTTGAATGCCACGCCGGGCGTCGCGGCGAAGGTCACCACGATGCCCGGCAACTGGTTGTTGGACGCGTCGCGCACGATGGCTTCGAGCACGTCCTGGTCGGTGCCGTTGGCCGTCATGTTGTCGGTGACGGTGCGTTCACCCGAGCGTGCCGGCGCGGCCGGTCCGACCACGGTGGTGCTGGCGCTGGCGCAACTGACCGTGGCGTTCGATACGCAGCTCGCGCTGGGGTTGGTGGCAGGCACGCCGTTGCCGTCGACTTCGGCGCTCGCGTAGTTGGTGACCACGGTGTTCACGGTCGCCGGCGCGGTGGCGGTGAGCGTGAAGCTTCGCGTCTCCCCGATGGGTATGCCCCCGGCGGGCAATGTCATCGTGCAGCTCAGCAACGCCGCATTTGCGCTGGGCATCGTGCCGCAGTTCACGGACGTGACATTGGCGCCCGGCGCAACCGCCGTGGCCCTCACGCCCGTTGGCAGCCGGTCGCGCACGATCACGGTGGTGCCCGTGGCGGCGGTGCCGTTGTTGGTCAGGCTCAGGGTGTAGGTCATCGCCCCGCTCTGCACCACCGTCGACGGTGCCGTCTTGCCCAAGGTGAGCACGGGCATCGGCAGGTTGTACTGGATCACCACGAGCCCGTTGCCGCCGCTGGCATTGCCGCCACCGCCCGCGGCCACACCGGCAACGTAGTGCGCGTCGCCGGAATTGGCAGCCGCGCCGCCGGTGTTGTCGGACGCCGAGTTCGACCCGCCCACGGTGCTGCTCCCGGTCAGCGCCGGTGCCAGGTAGCTGGAGCCGCCGCCGCCCATGCCGTTGGGGTCGGTGCCCTGGCAGATGCCGCCGCCGCCGCCGAAGTAGCCACCGCCACCGCCGCCGCCGCCTTCGTTCTGGTTCTGGTTGGTCGAGGCGCCCTGACCGCCCTGCAGTGCGCCGCCCCCGGTCGCGCTGCCGAGGTTGCAGGAGCCGCCGCTGCCCGCCGCGCCGCCCGCGGATTGCGTGCCGCCCTTGCCGCTTCCGCTCGTTCCATCGCTGCCGCCGACGAGACCGCCGCCACCGGCGCCGCTCGGCGTGCCCACATCCGCCCCCGGGGACGAACCGCCACCCGCGCCGGCGATGAGCCGGGCATTGCCCTGCGTGTAGCTCGCGCTCAGGAACACGCCCGACAGGCCGCCGCCGCTGGCGCCCCGGCTGATGTTGGCACCGTTGCCGCCCGCGCCACCGCCGCCGAAGACGCCCGTGATGTCGTTCATCCGGCCACCCTGGCCGACACGGATGCCCAGCGTCGAGGCGGGCGTCACCGCCAGCGTGCCGGTGGCGAAGCCGCCGCCGCCGCCGCCGCGTTGCGCCGTGTAGTAGCTCGTGTTCGGCCCGCCGCCGCCCGCACCCCAGGCCTTGATGAGCACGGCGCTCACGCCGGCCGGCACGGTGAAGGGCTGGTCCGCACCGTTGTAGGTGATCTGGACGCAGGTGTTGTAGGCCGTCTGCGGCGTGCAGGCCACCTGGGCGGCGCTGGCCGGCGCCGAAAGGGACAGCGCGGACAGTGCCAGCGCGCCCGCCCACAGCCAGCGAAGGCTGCGCACAGGCCGGGCTCGATGCGAAGTTGGAATTTGAGTCATCTGTTCCGCCTTGAAGGCCGAATCATTTCTTGTCATCTGCGGTCACCGGCGCGGCGTCGCCCGCCCGGCCCTTCGCCTGGCGCTGCGCGCCGGCCGAGGGGAAGCCGAGCCCCGTCTCGTCGAACTTGAAGCGCAGGCGAATGTAGGCGCCCTTGCTGGTGTATTCGTTGGCCGTGAGGTCGCGGTCCTTCAGGCCCACGAAGTTGTAGCCGGCCGAGACCCACAGATCCTTCATGACCTGGTAGCCCACTTCCACGCCCACCGTCTTCTGCAGCGCGCCGTCCTTGCCGTACAGCAGGCCGGCCTGCACCCCGAAGTCCCAGTCCTTGTTGATGTCCTGCGTGTAGCGCGCCTGCAGCAGGTGCGCCCAGTAGGTGCTCTTGAGCAGGCCGTCGTCGGCGCGCGACCACTTGGCTGCATAGCGTCCGTTGACGACGGTGCCGGGGCGCGGGTTGTAGTTGAAGTGGGCCGACACGATGTCGGCGCTGGTGGTGCCGGGCAGGCTCGCGTTGCCGTAGCCCGAACCGAACACGCTGCCGCCGTCGAGCGCGCCGGTCGAACTGCCGGTGCCCACCACGCGCTCGCTGCGGCGCTCGTAGCGCATCAGCGCGTTCCAGCTGTCGGTATCGACCGGGCGGTAGGCCAGCCCGATCTGGTGACGCGACAGGTGGCGCTCGTTGCCGGCGTTGGTGCCCTGCCCTTCGCTGTCGCTCATCACGCTGCGCGCGAGCAGGCTCCACGAGCGGTCCAGCTTGTAGCCGAAGCCCGCGCTGAACAGGCGCGTGTTGGCGTCGTCGCCGTGCCGGGCTTCGAGCACGCCGCTGGTCTTCATGCGCTCGGTGATGTATTCCAGGCCGCCGGTGATGGCCGTCGATTGGCCCAGGCCACCCGAATAGCCCGTGCCGCTGTTGCCGCTGTTGCGATAGCCGCCGAGCTGGCGCGTGTGCTCGATGCCGCCGGTCACGCTCAGGCCTTCGCTGATCTTGAAGGTGTTGCGCACGCCCGTGGCCGCCTGCGCGGCGCGGCCGTCCAGGCTGTCGGCCAGGCGGTATTCGCTGTACACGCGCCCGCCCTCCATGTAGCTGCTCTCGATGCCGAGAATGCCGACGTTGTTCGATGAACTCGACGTGAGTTCGTCCGGGCCGTAGAGGCTGGAAACCAGCTCGTAGCGGCCGTAGATGCGCGTCTTGTCGGTCACCGCGTAGTTGCCGCCCACGGCCAGCACATGGCGGTCGGACTTGCGGATGTCCTGCTCGCCTTCGACGAACACATTGGCCTGCGGCAGCCCCGGCATCTGGGCCGAGACGCGCGCGCGGAGGGTGGTCAGCTCTTCGGCATGTGCGTTGGCGTTGGCCGCGCCGCCCAGCGCGGTGACGTTGCTGGCGCCGACACCGCTGCCCAGGTTGCCGCTGTAGGTCGAGATCTGGCCGTAGTCGAAACCCGAGCTGCTGCCCAGCCCCGCACCGCTCTGGCCGTGGCGCAGGCCCACTTCGCCGACCAGTTGGTCGCCGAACTTCTTCTGCACGCTGGCAGTGAAGCCGCGGCGGCTGCCTTCGAGCAATGCGTCCTGGCTATAGATCGCCTCGCCGCGCAGCGCGGTGGTGCTGTCGATGCGGTACTCGGCCCGCGCAGAGGCTTCGGTGCGGCCGGCCGAGAAGCTGGCGCCGGGGTTGTCGAAACCGGTGCTGGTCTTGCTGGCGAGCGCGACCACGGCCAGGTCGGCGGTCTGGTGGCGCAGTTCGATGCGCCCGCCGTTGCCCTTGCCGTTCTTGTCGGACTCGGTACGCACCCACTCACCGGCCATGGTGGTGTTGTCGCCCACGCGCGCCACGGCGGTGACGGCTCCGAGCTTGCGGCGGTTCTCGGGGTTTTCGTCGGTGCTCGCGACCACGCCCAGTTGCAGGTTGTCGGTGACCTTCACCTGCACGTCGGTGCCGGCCACGTTGAACTTGGGGCCGCCCGCATCGACTTCATAGGTCACGCGGATGGACTGCGGATTGAGGTTGGCATCGGCCGAGGCAATCGCGTGCGTGAACAGCAGGCGGCGCGTGAGCGGCTCGATGGTGTAGTCGACGAAGCGCGCCACGGTCGTGCGCTGCAGCACCAGATTCGGTTGGTTGCGGTCGCGCACCACGATCTCGACCTGCTCGCTGTTGTCGACGAACTCGCCGCCCTTGGCGCTCAGGTAGTACGGGCCCGAAGTGCCGACGGCGCGGAACTCTTCGACCTGCTGCGTCTGCGCCGTGCGCGAGAAGAAGCTGGTGGCGCGCACGTTGCCGTCGTCGTAGACGTGCTTCAGGCCCGTGAGCGCGCGGTTGTTCTGGCTCAGGTTGCGCACCTCGGTGCTGCTGGCGGTGGTGAAGTCGCCGTACAGCAGGTAGGAGCGGTTCTTGTCGATGCGCACATACAGCTTCTGCGTGCTCTGTGCATCGAAGCCCTTGACCGACGAATCGCCGTACACGGGGTAGAACTCATCGGGGCGGATGTCGCGGAACAGGCGGTCGTTGCGCGTCTTGTTCGAGTCGTAGGCGGCGGTCAGCAGGTATTCGCCCTTGACCGTGCCCTTGAGGAAGAAGGCGGTGCGGGCCGAGGCGCGGCTGTTCTTGTTGCCCTCGTCGGCCAGCCCGGTGAGTTCGGACTCGAAGGCCGCGCCGGCCGGCATGGCGCCCAGCGGCACGCCGCCGCGCTGGGTGAAGTCGAGCACGCCTTCGACGATGCCGACCGCGATCATCGGGCGCATCTCGGGCATCAACGCCAGGCGCACTTCTTTCACGAAGCTGCCGGCCGTCACGCGGATGCGCGCATCGCCGGGCTCGCCGGGCGGCAGCAGGCGGAACTCGGCCACGCCGCCGTCCATGAAGACCTGCGTGCCGGGCTCGGCCGGGTTCAGGTCCTCGTCGAGCCAGCGGCCCCGGTCGGCTTCCAGCGTGAGCTGCGTGCGCGCGGTCACGGGCACGCCGGCCGCGTCGGTCAGGCGCACCTTCACGATGACGGGCGTGCGCAGGTCGGCCTGCGCCGATTCGGGTACGTCGATCTGGATGGCGCCGAGCTTGTCGGGCGCGATCACGCTGATCTGCTGCACGGTGCCGCGCACGTTGCCGAAGGGGTCCACCGCTTCGAGCTGCAGGCGGTTGGTGCCGGGCTGAAGCACCACGCCGATGTATTCCCAGGCGCCGAGCTTCTTGGCGGGCAGTTGCGTCTTCTTGCCGACGCGCCGCTCCTCGATGGCCTTGCCGTTGACGCTCAAGCGCAGCGCCAGGCCGTCCTCGCCCTTGACGCGCACATTGACCAGCAGGCCGGGCAGCGTGTCGCCATCCTTCAGGTCGATGAAGCCGGGGGCGTTGTTGTCGATCTGCGGCAGCAGCGCTTCGAGTTCGATGGGGCTGGGCACGGCCTGCGCCAGCAATGGCGAACTGCGCGGCTCGAGCATCGCGGTGTTCGTGTTGACTGGCCGGCTCGCAAAAGCGCCCACACCGGCCGCGCCGCCGCCCGTGGCCGACGCGCCTTGTGCGTTGGTGGGCAGGCCGTTCAGCGCGGCGAACAGGCTGCCTGCGGGTGTGGGCGGTGGTGCGGCGCTGGCGCCGAGCGTGCCGCCCATGGTGCCCGCTGCACCGTTGACGAAGCCGCTCGCGCCGGCGGGCGCCGAAGGCATCGCGATCAGCGGGGCCGAAGTGGCGAGCGTGCTGGCGCCGGTGCTGCCCGTGGCAAGTGCCTGGCCGCTGGCGGGCAGCGAGCGCACATCGCCGACCGGCACGATGCGGCCTTCGGGGTCCAGGCGCATGCGCACCTGCGCCTCGGCTTCGGTGTCGGGAATGGCGGCGATGGCGGCGCGCCGCGCGATCACGTCCTTCATCACGTCCGGTGCGTCGCAGTTGCCGACGACGAAGTTGGCCTTGTGGAACTCGCCCTTCTTCAGGTCGACGAAGCGGCTCTCGGGGCGCCCGGCGTTGCGGTTGTCGAGCAATTCGAGCCGCGCGCCCAGAGGCAAGGTCGTCTGGTCGACACGCAGCACATGGGTGATGGGTTTCAGGCCGTACAGGCTCCACTTGCCTTCGACGTCGGTGACGACGTGCGTGCCGTCTTCCATGTACAGGCGCACGCCGGGCACGCCGATCTCGTCGGAGCCCTCTTGCCTGCCGTCGCGCTTGCAGTCCATGTAGACCTTGCCGAACAGGAAGGCGTCGTCGGAGAACACGCCGCCGGTCACGCGCACGGTCCAGCTCGCCAGGTTCGATTGCATCCGGCCCGAGTTGGCGCGGGCGCGGTTGATGGCGTCGCCGTTGGTGGGCGCGCCCACGCCGATGCGCACGCGGTAGCGCAACACGGCCGACTGGTCGGCGGCCAGGGTCAGCGACGGGAAGTTGAAGAGCAGTTGCGGCCCCGCGCCGCCGACCGGGTTGGCGGTGACGGCGCCGTTCAGCCGCGCGCTGTTCGCCACGTAGGCAAAGCCCGGCGGCAGGCTGTCGGCCAGGCTCACGCCGGTGAACGGAAAACCGGTCTTGTTGGTGACGACCAGCGCGTAGTCCATGAAGTCGCCGAACTCGACCTCGCGCTTGCTGCCTTCCTTGCGCAGCACCAGCCCGAGCACGTTGCCGCGGTCGAGCGGAATGTGGTTGTGCACCACGTCGCAGGCCGCGCCCGAGGCGTCGAAGCCCGCGTTCAGCGAGAAGTAGTGGGTGGTCGGGTCCGAGCCCTTCGGCGGGCCGCCGTTGGGCACGATGGCGCCGCAGCGATCCAGGGTGCCGGGCGTCACCGTGATGAGCTGCGACGGGAATGCATAGCCGCTGGCCGCCGGTGGCGTCACGTCCAGTGTGTAGGTGCACGTGCCCGTGACCGGAGGCGACTGCAGGAAGAACTGGTAGCCGCCGTCGGCGCCGGTGGTCATCGACGCGCTGCCGTTGGCATGGAAGGTGTAGACGCCCGACGAGCCGCCGAACAGGTCGTCCGGCGTGACCGGCGTGACCGGCCCGCTGCGGCACGACTGCCGTGCGAAGGTAACGACCGCACCGGCCACGGGCTCGCGCGTGAGCGAGTTGTAGATCGTGCCTTCCGGGTCGGCCACCAGCGACTGCGCCGTGCTCGCGCTCGCCACCACCAGCATCGCCGGCGTGACGTTCACGGTGTTCTGGTCGAACGCCGCGGCCCAGGCCTTGTTGGTGAGCGCCAGGCGGCTGCCGATCGCGTCGGCCTTCTGCGTGATGCGCACGGTGAACGACAGCTCTTCGCTCTGCCCCGGTGCGAGCGCGCGGGCACCGTCGGTCAGGCTCAGCGCGGCTTCGGTCGGCAGCTTGAACGGGTCGGCGCTGGTCAGCGTCTCGCGGTTGCAGGCGGCGCGGCCGGTGAAGCCGCCCGCCACATCGAGCAGGCCGTTGCGCGCCTTGGGCACAGCGGTGAGTTCCCACGCGGCGACATGGGTTTCGGGCTTGTCCATGTCGAAGGTGCAGTTGAGGTTGTCGATCAACCGCACGTTCGGCGCCGGCGCAATGCCGGTGTTGCTGACCTTCAGCACGTAGTCCAGCTCGAACACGCCCTGCGCGATGCGGCGCGGCGGCGACACCGTCTTGACCAGCGAGAGCGTGGGCAACTGCGTGGACACCGGCGTGGGCGAGGCGTCGTTGTTCGGGTTGCCGTCGCCGTCCGCATCGGGGTTGCTGCCGTTGACCGAATCGTCGAAGATGGTCGGCAGGGCACCCACCGCAAGCGCCGCCTGCGCACGCACGGTGTTGTAGAGCGTGGAGGCACGGCCCGCGACATTGAAGCGCACGTCGAAGCGCACGGTGAACTGCCCGCCCACCGGCAGCACCGCACCCGGCGCCAGCAGGTTCTGCCCGGAGGCCGTGCCGTTGAAGGCGTTGTTGACGGCCACCGCGGTGCCGTTGCCCTGGCTGTTGGCGATGGCCAGCGTGCCGGGCACGACGGTGTACTGGTTCGCGGCCGGCAAGGCGGCCGTGGTGTAGTTGCCGAACTGCGTGGCTCCGCTGCCTTCCATCAGGTCGGGCAGTTGCACGCCATAGAGCCACAGGGAGCCGTAGTTGCGCACGTTGACATCGAAGGTCACGGTGGCCGTGCCATCGGGCTGGCCGTCGCTGCCTCGGTTCATGCGGGGCGCGGACGCGGCCTTGGCCACGCCGATGCGACTTTGGCTCGTGGTGATGAGCACGGTGTTCGACGGCGCCACCGCCGGTGCCACGCCGTCGTTGTAGAAGCCCTGCGCGGTGTTGCGGATCTCGCCGCTCTGGTCGGCCTTGACCTGCACCGCGAACTGCATGGCGATCGATGCGTTGCGCGTGAGCGCGACCGGCACGCCGATCGCCACTTCGATGGCCGAGGCATCTTCCGCCGTGCGGTAGCTGAATTCGGCATCGCCCTGCAGGCGGAACAGGCGCACCGCGCCGGCCGCTGTGCTTTGCAGCGTGCCCGCGATGTAGCGTGTGCCGATGGGCACGACGTCGCGCAGCAGCAGCAAGGCCGTGGGCGTGTTGTTCACCGTCACCCGCGTGCCGGCGGGCGCTGCGGTATTGCCGGGCTGCGCGTCGCGCGCGCCGATGTTGGTGCCCGACACGCTGAAGTCGATGCGCGTGTTGCCCGGCTCGACGATGCCCGGATAGCTCGCCGACTTGGTGAGCGCGAGCACCGCGAGATCACCGACGTTGACGGTGTCGCGGTTCACCGCGCTGATGTTCTGCAACGCGGTGGTGGCCGTCAACGCCACGCAGGCGCTGCCCATCGCGACAGCCGGAACGGTGCCTTGCACCAGCAGCGCGACGCCCTGCCCCGGCTGCAGCGCCAGGGCGCCGCCGACGCCCAGCGGCAGCACCGGATCGGCCGCATCGACCACGCCGTTGTTGTTGCCGTCGCGCACCACGCGCAGCGACGACAGGTCCAGCGTGTCGGCCGGGCAGCCCGCGCCGTTGTTCACAAGGCCCAGTGTGTAGGTCGACGGCACATTGCCGGTGTTGGTGAGCACGTGGCTCAGCGTGACGATGCTGGCCGGCGGCCGGCTGACCGCCTGGTCCTGCGTGAGCAGCAGCGACTCGACCGCCATCACGTTGGCGCTGACGCCGTTGGAACTCGATGTCTCGGTCTGCAGCAGGCCGGCCGGCACGTAGGTGGCGGTGGCCACGTTGCGGATGACGGTGCCGCCGGGGGCCGGCGCGGCATGCGCGCCCGTGCTGCTCAGGACGAAGCCCAGGACACACGCCGCCACGGTGGCGGCGGCCCTGCCGCCTCGCCACCGGTGCGAGCGGATGCTCGGAGACTCGACAAGAAATTGCACGCGACACACCTTCCGTCGGTCCACGCGCGCATGGCGGGCGGACCTCATCACAAATCGAAAGAAAGAACTCTTTCCTCTGCCGCCTGGGGGACAGGCGCGCTCGCGCGCTGCTGCAGCGGCAGCGACACAAATGGCTGCTGTCGTGCGAAAGCGGCAAGGGAAAAAGGCGAGGCGCGGCCAAGGCAGCGCCTCGCGAAAGCCAGCGGACCCCGAGGCCCACCGGCGACTCAAACCCTTGTCGTTACTGGTTGATCTTCACGGAGAAGAGCAGCGTGGCCGTGCCGCTGGGGGCCACGGTGTTGGCCGCACTGCCGCAGCTCACGGCGGTGGCGGTCTGCGCATAGGCCAGTGCCGTGCCGCTCACGCCGGTCGAGGTGCATTGCGTGAGCGCAGCGGGCTGCGTCGCGCTCAGCGCGGTGTACGCGGGCACCGCATCGTTGATGGCGATGTTGGTGACCGGTGCTGTGCCTTCGTTGGTGGCAATCACCTTGTAGACGATGCACTGGCCGGGCTTCAGCGTCAGCGGGGTTGCAGCGAACGCGGTGTCGGCCACGCCGTTGCAGGCGGCGCTGGCAGCCTGCGTCTTGACGACGCGGATCTGGCCGGTGATCACCGTGCTGATGTCGGTCGCCGTCGGCGCGCCGCAGTTGGCCGTGAAGGTCGCGGTCACGCTCACCGTGTCGGTGGCGCCAGCGGTCGCACCGCCCGGTGCGAACACGCGCACCAGCAGCTTCTGCGAACCGTTCGCGGCCAGCGTCAGGGCGGACGAGTTGGTCACCAGCGTGTCGTTGGCATCGATCTGGCCGTCGCCGTTCACGTCGAGGTAGATCGCGGTGGTCCAGCCGAGCGAAGCGTCAGCCGATGGCACGGTTGCCGTCAGCGTGTACGCGCCGCAGCTCTGACTGCCGGTGCTGCTCAGCGTGTGCGGGTACACCACGGTGCCGCCCGGTGCGACCTGGCCGCTGTTGTTCGGCGAGAGCGTGGCGCTGTACGTCAGGGGGACGGTGACGGTCACTGCGTCGGTCTTCGTGTCGGACACGATCACGCCGGTCGAAGCGGTGGCGGTGGACTGCACCTGGAAGTAGATCTTCTGTGCAGTGACCGGCGCTTGCGTCGCGGGCGGCGTCACGCAGGCAGCGACCTGCGCCTGGACGCCGGCGTTGGCCGCCACGGACGTGATCGCCGCGGACGCGCAGGTGCCACCCGAGGCCACGAACTTCACCGTCCAGCCCGCCGGCAGGGAGCCGGGGAAGCTGGTCGACTGGCTGGCCGCCAGGTTGTAGGTGTTGTTCTTCGTGTCGTTGTTCTTGACGAACAGCGCGAACACCGTGCCGGTGCCGGCCGCGGTCGCGTTGGTCGTGGTCGGGTTCGGGCTCGGGCCGGGGCCCAGGTCGCCGTCGCCGACCGAACCCGTGCCCGTGCCGGCAGCGGTGTTGGTCAGATCGACCAGCGAGCCCACGACGATGGTGACCGTGTCGAGCGTGGCGTCGATCTTCGTGCCGTCACCCACGGAACGACCCGCCACCGTGGCCGAGTACGGACCCGCGCCGACAGCCGTGGCCGAAGGCACGTTGGCTTGCACCACGATGCCGACGCTGCTCCCAGCCGCGATCGGGCCGGTGTCGGGCACGCCGTCGCCGCTGGTGTCGAGCAACGGCGTGAAGCCGTCAGCCGCGAAGAACAGGAAGGTCGTGCCGGCCGGGAAGGTATTCGACGACACAGAGAGGTTCACGGTGTCGCTGCCTGTGCCGGCGTTGAACACGGTCTGGGTGAACTTCACGCTGCCACCGGCCACGACCGACGCACGCGTGGTCAGGTCGTTCGCGGTGCCGTTGGGCGTGCCCGGCGTGGTGTCGGCGGCGTTGGCGGCGGTCGAGCCGTTGGCGCCCACGACGACGCCGTAGTTGGCAAGCACCGTGTACGCCGACGGGTTCGTGCTGGAGCCTGGCGTGCCGATGGACGCCGCAGTGGTCGTCAGGGGAACGGTGGTCGGCTCGAATTTCGCCACGTTGGTGGTGGTCGAGGTGCCGATGGCGGCGCTGGTGTTCACCAGCACCACGAAGCTGACGGTCTGCGTGACGTTCTGGCCGAGCGAGGCGACCACGGTGTTCAGCGTGTTGCCGCTGACCTGGAAGTCGATGCCGGTCGGATCACCGGCCGCGCCGTCGCCCAATGCCGTGCCGGGAACGCTGCTCCACACCGCGGAACCCGCGACGTAGGTCATGCCGCTGGGCAGCGTGTCGGACATGGCGAACCTGCCGGGGGCGCCACCCGTGTTGTTGAAGGTGAGCGTGTAGACCGTGTACTGGCAGGTCGCGCTGGAAGCCAGGCCTGCCGACCATGCCGTCGCGCAGCTTGCCGAGGACGAACGCTGGCCGCCGTTGGCAGCCGTGGGCCATGCGCCGCCACCGGGAGCGGACACGGACGGCGCACCGATCGTCTTGGTGACGTTGAACGCCGCAGCCGTCGTCAGCTGGATGTCGTCCTTGACGGCTGCCGAGGTGTTCGGCGCGGTGTACAGCGCCGGCGTGCCTGGCGTGGCGGTAAGGGTCGCCGTGTCGAAGGTGGCGGGGACAGTGCCCGCGCCGCTGGCCGTTCCGGGAATCGTGTAGGCCACGACGAAGCGGAACACGCCGTTGTTGCCGGCCACCGGCAGCGCCAGAACGTCGCAGGTTGCGGCGCCCGTGGCAGTACACAGGCTGGTGGTGCTGTCGGGCACGCCGTCGCCGTTGGCGTCCGCATAGACCTCGACCTTGGAGAACTTGTCCGTGTCGGCGTCGACCTTGATCGTGAAGGTGTCGTTGCCGTTGCCGGTGTTGGTCAGCGTGTGCGGTGCGTAGACCGTGGAGCCGACGGCGCCGATCTTGGTGTTGATGACGGTGGTGGTGACGCTGCTGACCGAGTCGAGCGTGAACGAACCCACCTGCTGCACCGTGGTCTGGACCAGGTTGGACGTGGCCAGTTGCGTGGTGCCGGCCGCATCGGAATAAGTGGCTGAGGCCTGGTTACCGATGACGGTGTTGGCGGGCGGTGCGGCAGCAAAAGAAGCCGGGCTTCCGAACAGGAAGCCCAGCGTCAACGCTGCGGCGCCGACCCACGACGCAGCCGGCCTGAAGCCGTTGCTGCGCCGGGTTGGCAGGGTGGGAATCACGTGATTTCTCCTCGGTTGTCAAAGAACGGGAACATGAAAAGCGGGTGGGTCAGCGCGCGGCACCGACCACGGCCGGCGGTGCGGGCGGCACGACCGTCTCGACCTTGGCGCGCGCGCTCACGGCAGCGCTGCCGTTGGCGGGCAGCTGGCCCAGGCTCCAGCGCAGCGCGCGGTAGTCGGCGTAGGGCACGGGTTCGGTCTTGTTGCCGGCCGCCTTGCGCGTCAGCGGCTCGGGGCCGAACACGGCGTCCTTGGTCGCGGCCTGCACGAGCGTGGCGCCCGGCTTGGCGCTGCGCGGCAGGTAGGCCAGGCCTTCGGGAATCGGCAGGTCGGCCACGAGACCGGTGACCGGCTTGCCCGTGTTGTTGGTGTAGGTGGCCTGGTACTCGACCACATCGCCGGGCTTCACCGAGCCGGCGTCGAGCAGTTGCTCCTTGCCTTGCGCGTCCTTCACCACCTTGTGCTGGGTCAGCACGACGGCGACGGCCTTGTTCTGCGTCTTCTGCGCAGCCTCGGTGGCGGCGGTGGACTGGGCCATGGCGGTGCCGGCCAGGCCGCTCAGGCTTGCAACGACGAGCGCGCCGGCGCCCATGCGGGCAGCGAAATGGGAGATGCCGCGGCGGCAAGCGAATTGAGTCAGTTTTTTAATGGACATGGTTGCTCCGAATTCAGGACACACAGGAGTCCACCCCCGGTAAATACCGGGCGTGAAATAAGCGGCTCGGGCCGCAATGGGAAACGCCGGCCTTGCATGGGCTGGCATTGGGGAGAACAACAGTCGCTTGCGCTCGAATGGCTTCGAAGCAGGCGCTGGCTGCCGGCCTGCTGCGATTTCTCAGTCGCAGTCAGGGTCCCGTCAACATTTGTTAACTTTTATTTTTGGAGTGACGGAATGTATATTCGAAAACGCTGTTCTGCACCCCTCAGATCCGACAACCCATGATTCGGAATTAAGGTTCCGGTTTCGACAACCGGCGGTTTCAAACGCGCCTCTTCCCTCTGTCGCGCGAGGGCGGCAAAGATCCAGGCAAGGGTGTTCCCGCTGCGTTTTTTGCAGTGAAATTCAGGAAAAGAAGAAATACGGGCCGCTCGACGCTTGACAGTCGATGGCCGTTGGCGGGATCAGGATGATTTGAAAATACTGAGCACGTAATCCACGAAGGTTTTGATCTTTGGAGAATTCCTGCGAGACGGCAAATAAACCAGATTGATTTCCTGCGGTTTCAAATTCAGCGATGGAAGCACCGGCACCAGCAGGCCGCTTTCAATCTGCGCCCGGGCCAGCGACACGGGAACCAATGCAATGCCCCTGCCCGACATGGCCAATTGCAGGATCAATTCAAGATCGTCCGACTGAAATACGCTTTCCACCCGCACCCGGTGGATCTTTTCAGCAGTCGCCAGGTTGATTTCGCGTTTGCGCCCCTCGGCATCGGTGGTCAGGAAGAAGTGCGATGCCAGGTCCGACAGGCTCTCGATGCGCGGGAACGGCGCCAGGTAGGCCGGCGCGGCGCACAGCGTCAGCGGTTCGTGCTTCAGATGGCGTGCGACCAGCTCGTCGCAGCCTTCGCGGCCGCGCCGGATGGCCAGGTCGGCCTCGTCGCGGAACAGGTCCGCGCGGTCCTTGCCGGTCTCGACCACCACTTCCAGTTGCGGATAGGCCGTCATGAAGGCCGGCAGGTGGCTCATCAGCAGTTCCCGGCCGTAGTAATGAGGCACGGCGATGCGCAGGCGTCCATTCACGGCGCCGCCGCCGGACGACAGGTTCAGCATGACGTCGTCGAGGATGGTCAGCACGTGCTGGGCCGCCACCAGGAATTCCCGGCCTTCTTCCGTCAGCGCGAAGCGGGCGGAGCCGCGATGCAACAGCAGGTGCCCCACCGTGGCTTCCAGCCTCTGGAGCTGACGCGACGCGGAGGCCTTGGGCACATTGAGTACGTCGGCAGCGGGAGTCAGTCCTCCAAGCTGGGCGGCTTTCGTGAAAAGCCGCACATCCGACAAAGAAAAATCCTTCATTTCAGCCCGGCGAGATCCGTTTTTTGTTTTCTCCCTGAACGCGCCTGCAAGCCAGGGCGCAGGGCCACAATGCAGGACCAAGGCAACCTACTGATTCATAAGTGACCTTTAGTTTCATTTTCAGCCATCGAGTTGATGATTGGTAACAATTGATGCAACGTTTCCTAAATGGCGGGAAAAGTTCACCGTTTGGCCATAAATCTGCGAATCCAGCTTGCAAAATCCTGCGAACAAGAGTGCTGAACCTTGGCAGAGCCGCAAGGTGGACAACCACCTCGCGGGCATCCCGGACTCTGCTTTGGCGTCAAAATTCGTCCAATCATTGAATGAATAGGCTCACCTGATGCTTGCCCAAGCGCCTCGCACCTCCCTGGCGGACTCCGCCGCCAACAGCATCCGCACCGAAATTTCCGCCGGACGCTGGGCGGTTGGCAGTCGCATCCCGATCGAGCCGCAACTTGCGCTGCTGCTGGGCGTGAGCCGTGGCACGGTGCGCGAAGCCGTCAAGACGCTGGTGTCGCGCGGCCTGCTCGAAGTGCGCCAGGGTTCGGGCACCTATGTGCGCTCGGGCTTCGATCCCTCGTCCAGCCTGCAGAAGATGCGGCGCGCCAGCCTGCGCGACCAGTTCGAGGTGCGCCGCGCGCTCGAAGTCGAAGCGGCGCGGCTGGCCGCGGTGCGCCACACGGCGAAGGACCTGCGCCGGCTGAACACCCTGCTCGACAAGCGAGGCGTGCCCGATGCGAGCGACAGTGGCGCCGGCTTCATCGAACGCGACCTCGCCTTTCACCTGGCCATCGTCGATGTGTCGGGCAACCTCGCGCTGGCCGAGACCTGCCGCTTCGTCACCGGCTATATCAAGGAAACCATCGCCAGCACGATGAGCAGCAGCCTGCCCGAACCCGACGAGGCCGCGCACCGCTCCATCGTCGAAGGCATTGCCAGTGGCGACCCCGACATCGCGGCCGCTGCGGTGCGCGCTTTCATGGCGCCGATGATCAACGCGCTGTCGCTGGGCGCGGCATGAGTTCGATCACGCTCTCCCCCGGTTCCACCTCGACGCCACGCACCCAGCCCGCACACCCCGGCACCACCGAAGAACTGCTGATCGACGCCGAGGTCGACAGCCAACCCCCGCCACGCCCCACGCCTGCGCCGAGCACCGGCCGACGCATCCTGCTCGGCGCCAGCGTGGTGCTGATCGCGTTCAACCTGCGGCCGGTGTTTGCCAGCCTGTCGGTGGTGCTGCCCGAAATCATCAAGGCCACCGGCCTGTCGGCCACGGCCGCGAGCCTGTTGACCACGCTGCCGATCGTCTGCCTGGGCGTCTTCGCGCCGCTCGCGCCGTGGCTGGGCCGCCGCTTCGGCACCGAGCGCACGCTGCTCGGCTGCATGGTGCTGATCCTGCTGGGCACGGTGCTGCGCGGCACCGGCAACATCCCGCTGCTGTTCCTGGCCTCGGCCATCGCAGGCAGCGGCATCGCGGTGTCGAACGTGCTGCTGTCTGGGCTGGTCAAGCGCGACTTCGCCAAGCAGGCGGCGCTGATGATGGGCCTGTACACCATGGCCGTGTGCGGCGGCGCCGCCAGTGCCGCGGGCCTGACGGTGCCGATCGAACATGCATTGGGCGGCGGCTGGACGATGGCGCTTGCGATGTGGGCATTGCCGGCCGCGCTCGTCACGCTGATCTGGGCGCCGCAGGCGCTGCCGCTGAAGCCGGTGGCGAGCGAATCGGGCTTCACCGTGCGCGGGCTCTGGCGCGACAAGCTGGCCTGGCAGGTCACCTTCTTCATGGGGCTGCAATCCGCCCTGGCCTACATCGTGATGGGCTGGCTCGCGCCGATCCTTCGCGAGCGCGGGCTCGGCAGCGAAACGGCTGGTTATGTGGTGTCGCTGTCGGTGATGACGCAGGTGGTGACCTGCCTCGTGGTGCCGGCGCTGGCCGTGAAGCTGCGCAACCAGCGCGGCCTGGCCGTGGTGCTCGCAACGCTCACGGTCACGGCCATGCTGGCGATGCTGTTCGCGCCGCTGCAAGGTGTGTGGCTCTGGGCCGTGCTGCTGGGCATTGCGCAAGGCGGCACCTTTGCGCTGGCGCTCACGGTGATCGTGCTGCGCTCACCCGATTCGCACGTGGCCGCGCACCTGTCGGGCATGGCACAGGGCGTGGGCTACATGGTGGCGGCCTTCGGTCCGCTGGTGGCTGGCTTGCTGCACGGATGGACCGGCAGCTTCCGCGCATCGGCCTGGCTCTTCGTCGGGCTGGGCATTGCGCTGGTCATCGCGGGCCTCGGCGCGGGGCGCACGCTGCATGTGGGTGCGGTGACGGTGCCCAGGCACTGAGCGCGTCACCGCAGCGCGCTTACTGCAGGTAGCTCTCGGCGAGCAGCGCCCAGTAGGCCGCGCCGATCGGCAGGTTGCTGTCGTTGAAGTCATAGCCGGGGTTGTGCACCATGCAACCGCCGTGCTGGCCCGGCGCGCCGTTGCCGATGAAGAGGTAGCAGCCGGGCCTTTTCTCCAGCATGAACGCGAAGTCTTCGCTGCCGGTGACGGCCGGGCCTTGCGGCTCCACATGCTCCGTGCCCACCAGCTCGCGGCCGATGCGCCGCGCGAACTCGGTTTCATCCGGCGTGTTCACCAGCACCGCATAGCCCTTGCGGTAGTCGATGTGCGCCTTCACACCAAAGCTCTCGGCCTGCGCATTCACGATGGCCTTCACGCGCTTTTCGAGCAGCTCGCGCATCTCGCGATGGAGCGAACGCACGCTGATCTCCAGCACGCAGGTTTCGGGAATCACGTTGTTCGCCTTGCCGGCATGGATGGCACCGACGGTGACGATGGTCATCTCCTGCGGATCGGCGTTGCGCGAGACGATGGTCTGCAGCGCCATCACGATGCTCGACGCGGCAACGATCGGGTCGGCCGAGCGATGCGGCATGGCGCCGTGCCCGCCCACGCCGGTGAGCGTGACGGTGGCGTAGTCCGACGAGGCCATGGCCGCGCCTTCGCGGAACACGAGGTCGCCCTGCCGCCGTCCCGGCGAGTTGTGCATGGCATAGACCGCGTCGCAGGGGTACTTCTCGAACAGGCCGTCTTCCATCATCTTCACGGCGCCGCCCATGCCCTCTTCGGCCGGCTGGAAGATCAGGTTGAGCGTGCCCGAAAACTCGCCGTGCTGCGCGAGGTACTTGGCCGCGCCGAGCAGCATCGCGGTGTGGCCGTCATGGCCGCAGGCGTGCATGATGCCGGGCCTTCCGCTGCGGTAGGCCAGGCCGGTCTTCTCTTCGATGGGCAGCGCGTCCATGTCGGCACGGATGCCGATGGCGCGCGTTCCGCCGCCGCGCTTGAGGCGCCCGACCAGCCCCGTCACGCCGAGCCCGCGCTCGACTTCGTAGCCCCAGGCCGTGAGGCGCCCGGCCACCAGGTCGCTGGTTCCGAACTCTTCAAAACCAAGCTCGGGGTTCTGGTGGATCTGCTGGCGCACCGTGACGAACTCGGCGGCGTTCTTTCTCATGTACTCAAGGTAGTGCTGTGCGTTCTGCGGCATCGTGTTCTCTGAGGTTGGAGGGGAAGAATCTGTCGGCTGCTCAGGGTTGCAGCGCCATCGTGGCGGGCAGCCGCGTCCACGGCAGATCGGCCGGGTCGGCAGCCATCGGGCCCGGCGCCTTGGCCACGAGGATGGTGCTGGCGATGGGCGCGAAGTCGGCGCGGAAATGCACCGAGCTTTTGTTGACCAGCAGCTTCATCGCCTCGGGCTCGATGCCCAGGTAGCGGAAGAACTCGCGATCGAGCATCTGGCTCTTGCCGCTGGCCACGGCGATCCGCACGCCGTCGATCTCCAGGCAGGCACTAGCGCCGAGCGACACCGTACCGCCGCGCGACATCGGACCCTTGCCCTGCACCTGGCCGTCGCTGAGCGCGGTCACAGTGAACAGGCCCTCGACCGGCGCATCGCTGAACTGGCCGCCCCACGTGGGCACCGAGGTGCCGAGCGCGATGCGGATCTGCGCGCCGAGGCCGGCTTCGTGCGCCGCGGCTGCGGCGGCCGGGTCGAACATCAAGCCCAACGCCACCTGCCCCGGAAAGCGCTTGCCCGCGCCTTCGGCCAGCAGCGCATGCAGCATGCCGGTGGTGTTGCTGTCGGCGCCCGCGCCGGGGTTGTCCTGCGTGTCGGCAATGACGACCGGGCGGCTCGCACCCTCCGCCAGCTCCAACGCCCGCGCCACCGCCACGCGCGGCGCCAGCACGTCGAGCCGCCATTGCGAGCGCGGCTGGTCGATGCGCTCATACAGCGTGGCCACCGCCGTGCCGGCGTCATCACCGTAGCCCCACACCACCGGGCCGCACTCGGCGATGTCGGCGGCAGGAAAGCCGGTGGCAAAGCTCAGCACCGCGTCGTGCTTCGCGTCGAGTTCCTTCAACAATCCGTACACCGATGCGGCCGGCTCGATCATGGTCGACTGCACGTTCAGCGGCAGCAGGAAGCTCAGCCGCCGCGCATGCAGCGGCTCGCGCGAACCGCGCGCCACGCGGCGCTCCAGCAGCGTCGCTGCGAGCCGGCCCGTGTCGGCCATGTCGATGTGCGGGTAGGTGCGGTAGGTGGCCAGCGCATCGGCCTCGGCCAGCATTTGCGCGGTGATGTTGCCGTGCAAGTCCAGGCTCGCGACGATGGGCACGTCAGGCCCGACCAACATGCGGATGCGCGCGATCAGTTCACCCTCAGGGTCTTCCAGGTGCTCGGTCACGGCCGCGCCGTGCAGGTCGAGGTAGACCGCGTCGATGCCGCCATCGGCCAGCGCGGCTGCAAGGTCTTCGGTGATCGCGGCCGAGATGCGCTCGAAGGCGTCTTCCGTCACGTGCGCCGAGGGCGTGGCGCCGGCCCAGGCCGAAGGCACCAGCGACCAGCCCTTCTCGCGCGCCGCGTCGATGAACCCGCCGACGGGAATGTTCCTGCCCGCATAGGCCTCGACGATCGCAGCGCCGCGCCGGTACGGCGGAAAGCTGGAGCCCGCGTTGAAGGCGGCCCAGTCCGCCTTGCTGGGCGCGAAGGTGTTGGTCTCGTGCTGGAAACCGGCGATGAAGACTTTCATGACATCCTTTTTTTCATTGACGTGGGAACGAAGAAATTTCAACTGCGTGCAAAGGCGAAGTCGCGGCCGGGCGCAGCAGCCAGCAGTTTGCGCGTGTATTCGTGTTGCGGCGCGAAGAACACGTCGCGCACTTCGCCACGCTCCACGATTTCACCCTGGCTCATGACGATCACGCTGTCGCAGATCTGACTGGCCACGCGCAGGTCATGGGTGATGAAGAGAATGCCGATCTTCAGCCGCTGCTGGATCTCGTCGAGCAGCCGCAGGATCTGCGCCTGCACCGACACGTCGAGCGCCGACACCGCCTCGTCGGCGATCAGCACCTGCGGGTCGCAGGCCAGTGCGCGCGCGATCGAGATGCGCTGGCGCTGCCCGCCCGAGAACTCGCTCGGGTAGCGGTGCAGCGCATCGGACGACAGCCGCACCAGCCGCATCAGCTCTTCGGCGCGCGCCCAGGCTTTGTCGTGCGGCATGCCGAAGTTGACCGGCCCTTCGACGATGGACGCGCCCACGGTCTGCCTTGGATTGAGCGAGCGGTACGGGTCCTGGAAGATCACCTGCACCGTGCGCCGAAACGGCGACAGCGCGCGCCCCTTGGCGTGCGCCACCGACCGGCCATCGGCAAAGATGTCGCCCGAGGTCGGGTCGATCAGCCGCGCGATGCAGCGCGCCACCGTCGACTTGCCCGAACCCGACTCACCCACGATGCCCACGGTTTCGCCCGGCCGCACCGCGAGCGACACATCGCGCGCCGCCTTCACCGTGCGCCGCTTGCCGGGCCAACTGCCCGTGACGTAGGTCTTGCAGATGTTCACAGCGTTGAGCAGCGGGTAGGCGTCCGCCACCGGAGGGCGCTTGTGCGCGGACAGTTCGGGCACCGCATCGAGCAGCATCTTCGTGTAGGGCTCGCGCGGCGCCGTGAGCACCGCCATCTTGTCGCCCTTCTCGATCATGGCGCCGAGCTGCAGCACCACCACCTCGTCGGCAATCTCGGCCACCACGCCGAAGTCGTGCGTGATGAAGAGCACGGCCGTGCCGTTCTCGGTCTGCAGCTCGAGGATGAGCTTGAGGATCTCCGCCTGCGTCGTCACGTCGAGCGCGGTGGTCGGCTCGTCGCAGATCAGCAGCGCGGGCTTGAGGATCAGCGCCATCGCGATCACGATGCGCTGGCGTTGCCCGCCCGAGAGCTGGTGCGGGTATGACGCGAAGATGCGCTCGGGCTCCGGCAGCCGCACGCGCGCCATGATCGCGAGGATCTTCTGCCGCCGGTCGGCCTTGCCCATGCGCACGTGCTGCGCCAGCATCTCGTCGATCTGCGCGCCGCAGGTCATGACGGGGTTGAGCGCGGTCATCGGCTCCTGGAACACCATGGCCATCGACGGGCCGCGCAACTGGCGCAGGCGCGATGTCGGCGCGGCGAGCAGGTTCTCGCCCTGCAGTTCGATAGTGCCGCGCACCGGCACGAGCCCTGCGGGCAGCAGGCCCATCACCGCATTGGCAATGACCGACTTGCCCGAGCCCGATTCGCCGAGCAGGCAGACGATCTTGCCCGGCGGCACATCGAAGGAAACCTTGTCGACCGCATGCGGCCGGTCGCCGCCGCGCGGCAATGCGATGGCAAGGTCGCGAACGGAAAGTACGGGGGCTTGTGCCATGGCTCAGCCTCCGCGCTTGTTGAACTTGGGATCGAGCGTGTCGCGCAGCCCGTCGCCCAGGATGTTCACCGCCAGCACCGTGAGCGCCAGGAAGATGCCCGGAAACAGGACGTTGTGCGGGTACTGGTTGAACTGCGCGCGGCCCTCCGCCATGATGTTTCCCCAGGTCGCCATGTCCGCCGGCAGGCCTACGCCGAGGAAGGACAGGATGGCTTCCACCAAGATCGCCGAGGCGCACACATAAGTCGCCTGAATGATCAGCGGCGCAATCGCATTCGGCAGGATGTGCCGCACGAGGATCTTCCAGGTCGGCGTGTCGAGCGCAATCGCCGCCTCGACATACGGCTCTTCGCGCACCGTGAGCACCACCGAGCGCACCAGCCGCGCCACGCGCGGAATCTCGGGCACCGCGATGGCCACCACCACGGTGAGCAGCGTGCCGCCGAACAGCGCCACGAGGCTGATCGCGAACAGGATGCCGGGGATGGCCATGACGCCGTCCATCAGCCGCATGATCACGCCGTCGATGCGGCGAAAGTAACCGCCCAGCAGGCCCACGAGCATGCCGAACACCATGGCGAGCGCGGCCACGGCAATGCCTACCGTGAGCGACACGCGCGCACCGTACAGCGTGCGGCTCCAGATGTCGCGCCCGAGGCTGTCGGTGCCCATCACGAACAGGTGCTCGAAGGTGTCGCCGGCCAGGCTGTTGAACTCGCCGCGCGTGCCGGGCATGAGGTTGCCGCTGCCGGGGTCGATGGCGGTCGGGTCGATGGTGCCGAGCCACGGCGCGGCCAGCGACATCAGCACGAGCAGCAGCAACACGCTGCCGCCCGCGCGCACCGACCAGTCGGCCAGGATGCGCTTGAGCAGCGAGCGCCGTTGCGGCGGTGCCAGCGCTTCGATGGCGATGTCTGGCACTGTGGCAAGGGGAAGGGGAAGGGTCGAATCGGTCATGGTGTTTCCGTTCACTTCGTTCAGTACCGGATGCGGGGGTCGAACACCAGGTAGCTCACATCGATCAGCAGATTGATGAGCACATAGATGACGGAAAAGAACAGCGTGATGCCCTGGATCAACGGGAAGTCGCGCGACAGCACCGCGTCGACCGTGAGCTGCCCGAGCCCCGGAATGGCGAACACCGTCTCGGTGACCACCACGCCGCCGATCAGCAGCGCAATACCGATGCCGATGACCGTGACGATGGGAATGGCCGCGTTGGCGAGCGCGTGGCGCATCAGCAGCCGCGTCTCGGAGATGCCCTTGGCACGCGCAGTGCGGATGTAGTCCTCGGTCATCGCCTCGGCCACGGCCGCGCGCGTGACACGCGCGATCAGCGCCACGTAGATGATCGACAGCGTGATCGACGGCAGGATCAGGTGCTTGATCCACAGCCAGGGCCCCTGGCTCAGTCGCTGATAGCCCTGCACCGGCAGCCACTGCAGGTGCAGCGCGAAGATCCAGATGAGCACGTAGCCGATCACGAACGCAGGTATTGAAAAGCCCATGACCGAGAAGCCCATCAGCATGCGGTCGAGCCAGCCGCCGTGGCGCCACGCTGCGATCACACCGAGCGGCACCGCGATGAGGATGGTGGCCACCAGCGTCACGGCGGCGAGGGACACCGTGGCCTCGATGCGCTGGCCGATCAGTTCCACCACCGTCTTCTTCATGAAGTACGACTCGCCCAGGTTGCCCTGCAGCAGTTGCGCACTCCAGTGGAAGAACTGCACGGGCAGCGACTGGTTGAGCCCCAGTTGCTCGCGCACGCGGGCGATGTTCTCGCTGGTGCCGCTGTCGCCCACGATGGCGGCGGCCGGGTCGCCGGGCGCGAGCCGCAGCATCAGGAACACGATGAGCGCGACGATGACGAGCACCGGCACGGTCGAGAGAATGCGGCGTGCAAGAAAGAGCAGCATGGGTGACTCCCGGGTCCGGCCGCGTCAGTTCTTCTTCAGGTTCCAGAACACGGCCACCGGCGAGCGCACCACGCCGCTCACCACGCCCTTGCGGTAGGCCGTGAGCGGCTTGTATTCGCCGATGGGCGCGTAGATGCCGGTGTCGTACACGCGCTGCTGGATGGCGGTGGCCAACTCCTTGCGCTTGGGTTCGTCAGTGCTGGCAAGGAAGTCGGACTTGAGCTGCTCCAGCTTGTCGTCGGTGGCCCAGCCGAACCAGCCCTTTTCGCCATTGCCCGTGAGCGGCGCGAAGAACATCGGGTTCATGTTGTCGGCAATGCCCCAGCCGGTGATGAAGAGGTTCCAGCCGCCCTTGTCGACCGGGTCCTTCTTGGCGCGGCGCGTGACCAGCGTGGGCCAGTCCATCGACTGCATGTCGACGTTGAAGCCGGCCTGCTTGAGCAGTTGCGCCATCACCGGCGGAAACTTGTTGAGCACCGCGAAGTCGGCCGGGTACATCAGCACCACGGGCTTGCCGTCATAGCCTGCTTCCTTGAGCAGCGCCTTGGCTTTCTCGAACTGCGGCTTGCCGGTGAAGTAGCCGGTCTTGTCGGACGCGAAGGCCGAGCCGCAGGGGTAGATGGAAGCGCAACTGTTGTACAGCTCCTTGTGCACGAGCTGGGCGCGCATCAGCGCCTCTTGGTTGATGGCCATGAAGGCGGCCTGCGCGATCTTGGGGTTGTCGAAGGGCGGGATCAGGTGGTTCAGGTGCAGCGCGAACGAGCCCTTCGACACGGGGCTGTCGAGCGTGATGGCGGGGTTGTTCTTGAGTGCGGTGTACTGCTCCGACGGCACCCACTCGATCATGTCGACCTCGCCGTTGGCCAGCGCATTGGCCTGCGTCTGCGCGTCCTTCAGGACGATCCATTCCATGCGGTCGACGTACACGTTCTTGCCGCCGGCCGTGCCGGAGGGCGCCTCGGCGCGCGGCACGTACTTGGTGTTCTTCAGGTAGACGATCTTTTCGCCGGGGCGGTATTCGTCCTTCTTGAAGATGTAGGGGCCGGAGCCGGTGGCGTCGTCTATCTGCTTGTCGGCCGGGGTGGCGGCCACGCGCGCCGGCATGATGAAGGGCGGGTTCGACGAAGGCTTGCTCAGCGCGTCGAGCACCATGCCGAAGGGCTCCTTGAAGACGAACCTGAAGCTGTTGGCATCGACCGCCTCGGTCTTGTCCATGGCGGCGAACATCTTCTGGCCCAGGCCGTCGCGCTGGCCCCATCGCTTGAGCGAGGCGAGCACGTCGTCGGAGGTGACAGGCTTGCCGTCATGGAAGGCCAGGCCCTTGCGCAGCGTGAAGTTCCAGGTCTTGCCGTCGGCGCTGGTCGTGTACTTGTCGACCATCTGCGGCAGCACCTTGCCCCGCTCGTCCACGCCGAAGAGCGTGTCGTAGACCATGTAGCCGTGGTTGCGCGTGACGAAGGCGGTGGTCCAGATCGGGTCGAGGATCTTCAGGTCGGACTGCGGCACGAGGCGCAGCACCTTGCCCGCATCCTGCGCGAAGCTGCTCGCCGAAGCGGCGGCAAACAGCGCGCCCGCGAGGAGGGTTGTCATCAGGTTTTTTTTCGACAGCATGCTTCAGTTCTCCGGTGGAAGGAATGGGGAAGGTGTGAACGTGAAAAGGCTTCGGCCACGCGCGGGCCGCCGCCGCGGCAAAGCCGATGGCAGGGATGCGCGAGGCGCTCGGATGAAAGTCATGGACACAGGCTCCGGAAGCGAACAAGGACACCCCGCGCGTTGGCGCGGCGTGCCCCTGCTGTCCTTTGGCCTGAGAGATTCACCATGCGCGCACATCGCACATGGCTTGCCCCTTCGGCGGCTGCCCTCGGCACCTTGAACGGCGCCGGGCAACGCTCTCCAGCGTTAGAAAAAATCCAGTCTTGGGACCTGAGCGTTCTGGGCTATCGCCTTCGGTAATGCACTAACTCGAAGCATCGAGCCGGCATTTCTCCTGGATCGATTTCTCTAAGCAGTTTGTGTGCCACTCGGGCCGCTCAGGCCTGATGGCACGCCGAAAAAACTACTGCATGCCGCCGCCGCAGAAGTCGAGCCCTTCGGTCGAGTCGTCGGTGAAGCTGACGGTGGTGCGCTTGTTGGCGCTGGGACCGGTGTTCGCGGGCCAGTCGCTTTGCAGCCATGTGTAGCGCCACGCATAGGGCTCGCCTGCCTTGGCGGGCTCGTCGTAGGCAATGCGCAGGCTGCCGCGGCTTTCGTCGTGGCAGTGCTGCGAGGTCTTGTAGTCCTTCTCGCTGAAGCAGGCGCGGATCGATCGCGAACACCAGTAAGGAACACCTTCGTGC
This sequence comes from Variovorax sp. PAMC26660, assembly GCF_014302995.1. Taxonomy (NCBI): domain Bacteria; kingdom Pseudomonadati; phylum Pseudomonadota; class Betaproteobacteria; order Burkholderiales; family Comamonadaceae; genus Variovorax; species Variovorax sp. PAMC26660. The sequence goes on along the minus strand of NZ_CP060295.1, from coordinate 4,142,329 downwards.
GCGGCCTTGGCCGGCTGACCCGGCGGCGTGTCCAGCGGCACGAAGTCGGCCGTGACGAAAGACGCGCCACCACCCGAGTAGCTTTCGGACTGGCGCTGCGTCACGGCCGCGGCCCAGCGGCCTTCGGCCAGTGGATAGAGCGCCGGCGCGAGGCTGAGATACACCTCGGGGTCGTCGCTCTTGCGGTCCTGCTGCAGCGAGGCCACGTAGTTCGAGAAGTCGTGCAGGCGATCGAGCTGCCAGGCGGCGGTGGCGGCATTGCGCTTCAGGCGCGCCATGGCCAGCGGCTTCTCTGAAATGACCACGTAGTCGCCGGGCGCGCCACCGCGCGGCCGGTGCAGCGTCAGCGCCTGGGCGTCGCAGGGCTGGGGCAGCAAGGCGCACAGGTGGGCACGCCACTCGGCATCGACGGACTCCGGCGCCTTGACCGCAACGAAGACCTGCGCCGAAGGCGCGGCCATGGCGGGGCCCGCGAGCCCCAGGGCGAGGAGCAAGCTGCCGGCGCCGACGGTGAGGAGTTTTTTCATGCGCGAATGGTAGCCAGCCGTCATCGCCCTATGAGTTAAAACCGCCGCGTGAACACGACCGACTCTCCCCTCCCCCGCCCCCTTCTCCAGATCCAGGACCTCGGCTTCGCATATCCGGGTCAACCCGCACTCGCCGCCGACTGGAACGCCTCCATCGGCCCGGGTGTCACGCTGCTGTACGGCGACACCGGCACCGGCAAGTCCGCGCTGCTCCAGGTGATCGCCGGCCTGCTGCCCGCCACCGGCCGGTTGACCGCGGCCGGCGCGCGACTGGACAGCGCACCCGAGGCCTATCGCCAGAACGTGTTCTTCGTCGATCCCACGACGGACCGGTTCAACGAAGTCACTCCCCGCGAATGCGCGGCCACCCTGAACAAGGGCAACCCGCATTTCAGCGAAGAAAAGTGGCAGGCCCTGGTCGAAGGCTTCGCCCTGAGCCCGCACCTCGACAAGAAGATGTACATGCTTTCGACGGGTTCGAAGCGCAAGGTCTGGATGGCGGCCGGGCTGGCGTCGGGACGCCCGCTGCTCCTGCTGGACGAGCCCACGGCCGGGCTCGATGCCGCGTCGATCCGCTGCCTGTGGGCCACGCTCGCCGGCTTTTCGGGGCAAGCCTCGCAGGCTGTGCTGGTCGCCAGCGCCGCGCGCGTCGACACGGTCCCGCTCGCGGCTTGCATCGACTTGCCGCTGCATTGACACAGGCCGCCGCGGGGTGATCCGGCCGTGAAATGGCATCTCACCGGCGCGCCCGGCGACAATCGGCGGTTCTGGCGGTCAGATCCCGCCTGAACTCCCTGCCACCCGACAACACAGCATTACGGAAGCAAGCGCATGAGCTCGAAGCAACCCACCATCGTCTACACCCTGACCGACGAGGCGCCCCTGCTGGCGACCTACGCGTTTTTGCCCATCATCCGCGCCTTCACCCACCCGGCCGGTATCGACGTCGTCACCAGCGACATCTCCGTCGCGGCCCGCGTCCTCGGCGAGTTCCCCGAATTCCTGAGCGACGACCAGAAAGTGCCCGATAACCTCTCCGAGCTGGGCAAGCTCACGCTCAAGCCCGAGGCCAACATCATCAAGCTGCCCAACATCAGCGCCTCGGTGTCACAGCTCAAGTCCGCGATCAAGGAGCTGCAGGACAAGGGCTACAAGATCCCCGACTACCCCGAGAACCCGACCACGGACGAGGCCAAGGACATCCGCGTGCGCTACAACAAGTGCACCGGCAGCGCGGTGAACCCGGTGCTGCGCGAGGGCAACTCCGACCGCCGCGCGCCCAACGCGGTGAAGGAATACGCGCGCAAGAACCCGCACAGCATGGCCGACTGGAGCCAGGCCTCGCGCTCGCACGTCTCGCACATGCACGGCGGCGACTTCTATCACGGCGAAAAGTCCATGACCCTGGACCGCGCGCGCAACGTCAAGATGGAACTGCTGACCAAGAGCGGCAAGACCGTCGTGCTCAAGTCCAAGGTCGCGCTGCTGGACCGCGAGGTCATCGACTCCATGTTCATGAGCAAGAAGGCGCTGCTGGACTTCTATGAAAAGGAGATCGAGGACGCGCACAAGACCGGCGTCATGTTCTCGCTGCACGTCAAGGCCACCATGATGAAGGTCTCGCACCCCATCGTGTTCGGCCACTGCGTGAAGATCTTCTACAAGGAAGCCTTCGAAAAGCACGGCAAGCTGTTCGACGAGCTGGGCATCAACGTCAACAACGGCATGGTCGATCTGTACAACAAGATCGCCACGCTGCCCCAGAGCACGCAGGACGAGATCAAGCGCGACCTGCACGCCTGCCACGAGCACCGCCCCGAACTGGCCATGGTCGACTCGGCCAAGGGCATCACCAACTTCCATTCGCCCAACGACGTGATCGTGGACGCCTCCATGCCCGCGATGATCCGCAACGGCGGCAAGATGTGGGGCGCCGACGGCCGCCTGAAGGACGTCAAGGCCGTGATGCCCGAATCGACCTTCGCCCGCATCTACCAGGAGATCATCAACTTCTGCAAGTGGCACGGCGCCTTCGACCCCAAGACCATGGGCACCGTGCCCAACGTCGGCCTCATGGCCCAGAAGGCAGAGGAATACGGCTCGCACGACAAGACCTTCGAGATTCCGGAAGACGGCGTCGCCAACATCACCGACCTGGACACCGGCGAAGTGCTGATGAGCGAGGACGTGGAACAGGGTGACATCTGGCGCATGTGCCAGGTCAAGGACGCCGCGATCCGCGACTGGGTGAAGCTGGCCGTCAACCGCGCGCGCAACTCCGGCATGCCGGTGGTGTTCTGGCTCGACGCCTACCGCCCGCACGAGGCGCAGCTGATCACCAAGGTCAAGATGTACCTGCACGAGCACAACACCTCGGGCCTGGACATCCAGATCATGAGCCAGGTGCGCGCCATGCGCTACACGCTGGAACGCGTCGTGCGCGGCCTGGACACCATCAGCGCCACCGGCAACATCCTGCGCGACTACCTGACCGACCTGTTCCCGATCATGGAACTGGGCACCTCGGCCAAGATGCTGTCGATCGTGCCCCTGATGGCCGGCGGCGGCCTGTACGAAACCGGCGCGGGCGGCTCGGCCCCCAAGCACGTGCAGCAACTGGTGGAAGAAAACCACCTGCGCTGGGATTCGCTGGGCGAGTTCCTCGCGCTGGCCGTGAGCCTGGAAGACCTGGGCCTGAAGACCGGCAACGCACAAGCCAAGATCCTGGCCAAGACGCTGGACACCGCCACCGGCAAGCTGCTGGACAACAACAAGAACCCCTCGCCCAAGACCGGTCAGTTGGACAACCGCGGCAGCCAGTTCTACCTGGCCATGTACTGGGCCCAGGAACTGGCCGCGCAGACCGATGACACGGCGCTGCAGTCCAAGTTCAAGAAGCTGGCCGAGTCGCTCGCAGCCAACGAGAAGAAGATCGTCGACGAACTCGCGGCCGTGCAGGGCAAGCCGGTGGACATCGGCGGCTACTACCTGGCCGACCCGAAGAAGTTCGAGGCGGTGATGCGCCCGAGCGCAACGCTCAACGCGACGCTGGCTTCGGCACAGGGTTGATGCAAGAAGGGGCTGCGCAGGCAGCCCCTTTTGTTTGAAAGGCAGACCACCATGAAACATGGGTTGTTGATTGCCGTTGCGCTGGCGGCCCTCGCCGGCGCGGCCCACAGCGCCGAAAACTGCGAAGACCTGCGCGCCCGGATCGAGTCGAGCATCGCCGCGGCCGGCGTGACGCGCTTCACCGTGACCGTCGTCGATGCCAACGCATCGGCAAATGGCCAGACCGTGGGCAGTTGCGAACTGGGCAGCAAGAAGGTGATGTACGAGCGCGATGTCGGACCCGGCCCGTCCGCTGCGCGCCCGACCGTCGCGCCGATGCTCACCGAGTGCAAGGACGGCACGGTGTCCGTCGGCGGCGACTGCAGGAAGTAGCAGCGGGCATCGCTTCCTCCCGCGCTGCCTTGCGGGTCAGCCGCAAGTCTCCGGCTCGAGAAGCCCCTTCTGCATGCCCTCGCGAACGGCCTGGGCGCGCGACTTGACGGCCAGCTTGCGGAAGATGTTCTTCACCTGGGTATCGACCGTGTGGAGCGATCGATGGCTCGTCTCGGCGATCTGCCGGTTGCTCAGGCCCTGCGAAATCATCCGCAGCACCTTGATCTCTCGCGGCGACAGCAATCGCCGTGAGCGGTCCGGACCGGAGGACAAGGCCTTGCGCGTGCGCGTCGCCTTGACGGGCACTGGCGCCGGCTTCTCGGGCGCGATCTTCGACCCCAGGATGCGCCGCGCGAGCCGGGACGCCATCGCGGTTTCGCCCTGCGCGATCAGGCGCATCAGGAAAGCGAGGTCGCCCTCGTTCGCCTCGGTGAAGAGCGAGCCGACGGCGCCCGCGGCCGCTGCTGAGTCCGCGAGCAGGTCATGGTCGTCGGCCACGGTCCACTCCATGGGCTCTTCGGGCTGCAAGAAAACCCTGGCCACAGGCGCTGCGGGCCATGCAATGGCGCCTTCGATCCGCACAGGAGCCTCGGTTGCCGCATCGGTTGGTTGAGGAAGTGCGATCCAGTACTGCGGCCCTGTCGTGCGTGCCGCCCTGAAGCGATCGGCGCGGGCCGCGATGGTGTTGTTCTGGCGAAAGGCTTCGGGCTTCAGCAGCGCGGGAAGGAGCGGCATCTTCGAGTTGATGGAACGGGCCGCCCCGTCCCTGCCTTCTGTCTCGGGCTGCTTCCACGCGAGGCCGCACATCTGCTCCACCAGGCGCGATCGCTTCCTGATCGCCGCGATGCGCGCCTGCGCGCCCCAGCGCTTGACGCCCAGGCTCCTGCGAAAAATCTTGCCTTGCCCCGGAACGCTCCGGGTCAACCAGCGCACGGGTCCGGCGCCTATTGCCGATCGGCGCGCCGCGCCAGCACTGCCGCCTTTCACGTTGGCGGCGCCTTGCTTGATTTTTCCTCTGAACATGGGTGTCGGCGCTCGCTCAAGAAGGGTATGGGGGTGCCGCCGATGGAGCGGTGCCGCATGCATGGCTCTGCGGTCACGTCACCCATGAGGTTGCTCGCCGGCCCTCAGCAGGCTTGACCGTGCGTCTCAGTTCTTGCAAGAATCTGCTCGGAATCCGGGATTTTTGGCACTTTTTTCGTATTTTCTTCTTCCAACGACCTCTCAGCCAGCCTCCACACACCCTCGATGAGCTTGCGCGACCTCGAGCCCGGCGTCCGTTCCACGCTCCAGAACGGCCTGCCCCACAGCCACTTCAGCGTGCAGGCAGAACCGCCGCGGCGGCAACTGCTGGCCTGGCGGGATCGCGTGGGCCACGTGATCGATGTGCTGCCCTCCTCGCGCGAAACCGAAATGCCATTCCGGGCGGCCATCGATCGCTACAGCGTCGGCGACATCGTCTTCACCGACTGCCGGTCCGACGCGATGGTGCTCGAACGTTCGCTCGCCCGCATCTCGACCGACACGGTGCGCGACTACGCTTTCCACTTGTTCCTCGAAGGCGATGTCGAAGGCGTCACCGTGCGCCACTCAGCGACACGCCATGACGCATCTTCCGCGGCGAAGATCCTGGCGCTCGACATGGGCCAGCCGGTACGCATGCGTCGCAACGCGTGCCACGTGCTCACCTTCTTCGTGCCGGGCACGCTGGTGGAAGAAATCTTCCCGGACCCCGAAGCCATTCACGGCCGCACGATGCAAGGCGACACGCCGATCGCCCGGTTGGCCATGGCGCACATCGCCGCACTCGGCCAGGACATCGCCACACTGAGCGCTCCGGCGGCGCATGCCGCCGTGCGCGCGGGCGCGCAACTGCTGATCGCGGGCTTCGGCAAGCAGGCCCAACTGAGCGGCAATGCACGCGCGGCGGCGCGTGCCGCCATGTTCGGCCAGGTGCGGCGCTACGTTCAGGCGAACCTGCACCGGGCCGACCTGTCGCCCGAGAGCGTGCTGACGGCGCTGCGAATGCCACGCCCGACGCTGTACCGCATGTTCCAGCACGAAGGCGGCCTGGGCGCGTACATCCGCCACCTGAGGCTGCGGCATGCGGCCGACGACCTGATCCGGTATCCGCATCTGATGGTGACCGACGTGGCATATGGCGTCGGGTTCAAGAGCCCCTCGGATTTCACGCGGGCGTTTCGCCGGGCCTATGACTTGTCGCCGCGGGACTTCAGGGCTTCGTCGGGGAAGGCTGCTTGAGCGCTCGGACCGAAGCTCGCGGACGCAGCGGAAGGTTTCGTTGATTTCGAGAAACAGGCAAGAACCCGACAGAAACCGGACAGTGGCGTGCTGGCCGCTCTACCGCGAAAGTACGACAGCCCCGTGACCATCGATTCCGCGTATTCGCAGGATCAGGCAAGAACCTTGTTCAATCCGGATACCGCCCCAAACCCCATCGGCGCGAGACTTCTCTGCATGCCCGGCGCGTCCCTTGCGCCATGGTTCACCGACCCGCACGAGGAGTTTTGTATGAGCGCAATCCAGGAAAAAGTCGTCCTCATTACCGGTGCGAGCAGCGGCATCGGCGAAGCCACCGCGCGGCTGCTGGCGCGGCGCGGCGCCAGCGTGGTGCTCGGTGCGCGGCGCACCGACCGGCTCGAAGCACTCGCGGCCGAAATCAATGCCACGGGCGGCACGGCGAGCTTTCAGCGTCTCGACGTGACGCATCGCCCCGACATGGAAGCCTTCGCCGAGTTCGCACTCGAGACGCACGACCACATCGACGTGCTGGTCAACGCCGCGGGCGTGATGCCGCTGTCGCCGCTGTGGAACCGCAAGATCGAAGAGTGGGAACTCATGATCGACGTGAACCTGCGCGGCGTGCTGCTCGGCATCGCGGCCGTGCTGCCGGCGATGCAGGAACAGGGCTGGGGCCACATCGTCAATGTGGCGCCGATCGCCGTGCAGGGCCTGTCGGCGGACTCGGCCGTGTACCACGGCACGCAGTACGCGGTGAATGCGATCTCCGAAGGGCTGCGGCAAGAGCACGAAGGGCGCCTGCACGTCACGGTGGTGAGCCCCGACGTGGCCGCAGCAGGCGACCCGCTGGCCGAGCACATCGCGGCCAGCTACACCGTCGAGCGCATGCGCACGCGGCGGCGCCTTGCTGAGCCTGCCGATGCTGTGGCACGTTCGATCGCCGGCGCGATCGAGGGGTACGGCATTGCGGGAATGACGCGACGCCCGGCCGCAAGGCCACGGCCGACCGCGCACGCGTGGTGATCGCTCCCCGGCCTCGCGACTGCGTCAGTAGCTCCTGTAGGGCAGGAACTTGCCCGACAGCACCACGTTGACGCGATCGCCCTTCGGGTCGGGCTGGCGCTGGATGTCCATGCTGAAGTCGATGGCGCTCATGATGCCGTCGCCGAATTCCTCGTGGATCAGTTCCTTGATGGTGGTGCCGTACACGCTCACCACCTCGTACCAGCGGTAGATGAGCGGATCGGTCGGCACCGGCGTGGGCAGCGAGCCCTTGTAGGGCACGACCTGCAGCCACTTCTGCTCTTCCGGCGTGAGGCCGAAGATCTTGCCGACGACCTTGGCCTGCTTGTCGTCGAGCGTCATCTGGCCCAGGCATGCGGCGGTCGTCCACTCTTTCGAGAGTCCGACTTTCTTTGCCACGTCGGCCCACTGGATGCCCTTGGACACCTTCACGGTGATGATTTTTTCGGTGACGTCGTTGCGGTTCATGCGGCGGGCTCCTTGAGATGAATGGGTGCGACAAGCCAAGCAACAGACATGCCTGTTGTCTTGCCCCCTCCCCCTCTGGGGGAAGGAGCAAGACCGGGTCAGCGTTCCCAATGGAACTTGCGATCCGCCTCCGCAACAGGCTGGTCATTGATGCTCGCAAAGCGCTTTTGCATCAGCCCGTTCTCCGCAAACTCCCAGTTCTCGTTGCCATGGCTGCGAAACCACTGCCCCGCCGCGTCGTGCCATTCGTACTCGAAGCGCACCGCGATGCGGTTGCCCATGAAGGCCCACAACTGTTTCTTCAGCCGGTAGTCGTGCTCGCGCTCCCACTTGCGCGTGAGGAACTCCACCACCTGTTCGCGGCCATTGACGAAGTCCGCGCGATTGCGCCATTCGGTATCGGACGTGTAGGCTAGGCTCACGCGCACCGGGTCGCGCGTGTTCCATGCATCTTCGGCGGCCTGGACTTTCTTCGTGGCGGATTCAAGGTTGAAGGGCGGCAGCGGCGGGCGGGATTCCATGGCGGTCTTTCTGCAAAGGATGAAGTGGCGAAGGCCCGCAATGTGCCATGAGTAGACAGACCTGTCTACATGCCTACAATCGCCGCATGGACATCTCCGCATTGCCCGCACGCGAGCGCATCCTGCTCACCGCGCACGACCTCTTCTATGCCGACGGCATCCGCGCCACCGGCATCGACCGCGTGATCGCCGCATCGGGCGTCACCAAGGTCACCTTCTACCGGCACTTCCCGTCGAAGGACGACCTGGTGCGTGCCTTTCTCGACCATCGGCATGGCCTGTGGATGGCGTGGTTCGTCGATGCGCTGGGCCGTCGCGGCGCGCATGAGCGCAGTGACGACAAAGGCGCCTTGCCGCTGCTGGCCGACGTGATGGCCGAGTGGTTCGCCGATCCGGCGTTTCGCGGCTGCGCGTTCATCAACTCGACGGCCGAGATCGGTGCCAGCGTGGAAGGTGCCGCGCAACGCGCACGCGAGCACAAGCACGAGATGGTCGAAGTCATCACGGGCCTGCTGCCCGCCGCGGCACCCGCGCGCATGGCGCTGGCACAGGCGGCAGCACTCGGTGTCGACGGCGCCATCGTCAAAGCGCAGATGGGCGATGCAGCACTGGCGCGCGAAGCTGTCGACGACCTGCGCCGGCTGCTTCAGGCGCTGGGCGCCAGCGTCGGCGCTTCACGCCCGCCCACGTGAACGACCCGGGTTCCGCCACAAGCAACCGGAAGCGTTAGATACCATCGACCCCCGCTACCTTCATCCACAACAGATGGTTTCTCCGCGTCTCCCCTCGACCCAGGGCCTGCAGGCCTTCGAGGCGGTCGCTCGGCTGCGCAGCGTGAACCTGGCAGCCGAAGAGCTGAACGTGACGCCCAGCGCAGTCAGCCACCGCATCCGCCAGCTCGAATCGCAACTGGCGCTCAAGTTCTTCACGGGCAGCGATTTCAGCCTGAGCACCGACGGCATGGCCTACCTGGCCCGCGTGCGGGAAGCCATTGCGGCATTGCAGCAAGTGCCCGGCCGCGAACCCGAATCGCAGGTGCGGCGACTGCGCGTGGCCGTCACGCCCACCTTCTCGCGCCAGATGCTGCTGCCCCGGCTGGCCCGCTTTCGCGACGCCTACCCGAACATCGAGCTGATGCTGCAGGTGACCGCGCCGGTGCGCAACACGACGGTCGAAGAGGCCGACATCGAACTGCGCTTCGGCACCGGGCCATTTCACGACCGCGAGTCTTTCCAGTTGCTGGCCGACGAGGTCTCGCCGGTCTGCAGCCCCGCCTACCTGCAACGCCACGGCCCCTTCGACGGCTTTGCCACCGACGCCGAGGTCTCGCGCGCGCAGTTGCTGCGCACGCCGCTGGAGTCATGGCGCACCTGGTTCAAGGCCTGCGGCGTGGGCCTGCCGGAGCCCGCCACCGGCCACCAGTTCAACGACCTCGGGCTGGCGCTCGATGCGGCGGCCGAAGACTTCGGCGTGGTGCTGATGCACCTGCGGCTGGGCAGCGCCTGGCTGGAGAGCGGGCGCCTTGTGCGGCTTTCGCCGCGCAGCGTGCCCTCGCCCAATGCCTACTTTCTTTGCTGGCGGCCAGGCGCGATGGAGCGCTGGGAGTGCGCCACTTTTGTCGAGTGGCTGCGTCAGGCCCTGCGCGACTGAGCCGGGCACGCACCGGGCCTGAATTTTTTTCAGATGCGGGCGCAGGTCTTTTCAGATGATGCCCCGGGGCCCCTGCGGATAATGACCGGTTGCCCAGCGCCAACCCACAAAGACAACCAAGGAGACTCCCAGTGTCCGACCTTTCCAAGATCACCAGCATCGAAGACCTGCGGGTGATCGCCAAGCGGCGTGTGCCGAAGATGTTCTACGACTACGCCGACTCCGGCGCCTGGACCGAGAGCACCTACCGCGCCAACGAGAGCGACTTTCAGAAGATCAAGCTGCGCCAGCGCGTGGCCGTGAACATGGAAGGCCGCTCCACCCGCACCACCATGGTCGGCCAGGAGGTGTTCATGCCCGTGGCCATCGCGCCCACGGGCCTGACCGGCATGCAGCACGCCGATGGCGAGATCCTGGGCGCCCGCGCGGCCAAGGCCTTCGGCATTCCGTTCACGCTCTCGACCATGAGCATCTGCTCGCTGGAAGACATCGCCGAGAACACCGACCGGCACCCCTTCTGGTTCCAGCTCTATGTGATGAAGGACCGCGACTTCATCGAGCGCCTGATCGAACGCGCCAAAGCCGCCAACGTGACGGCCCTGCAGCTCACGCTCGACCTGCAGATTCTTGGCCAGCGCCACAAGGACATCAAGAACGGCCTGACCGCGCCGCCCAAGCCCACGCTGAAGAACCTGATCAACCTGGCAACCAAGCCGCGCTGGTGCATGGGCATGCTGGGCACCAAGCGCCGCACCTTCGGCAACATCGCGGGCCATGCCAAGGGCGTGAAAGATCTGTCGTCGCTGTCGTCGTGGACGGCAGAGCAGTTCGACCCGGCCCTGAGCTGGGCCGACGTGGAGTGGATCAAGAAGCTCTGGGGCGGCAAGCTCATCCTCAAGGGCGTGATGGACGTGGAAGACGCGCGCCTGGCCGCGTCCAGCGGTGCCGATGCACTCATCGTGTCCAACCACGGTGGCCGCCAGCTCGACGGCGCGCCCTCTTCCATTGCCGCGCTGCCCGCCATCGCCGAAGCCGTCGGCAGCGAGATCGAAGTGTGGATGGACGGCGGCATCCGCAGCGGCCAGGACGTGCTCAAAGCCCGCGCACTGGGCGCACGCGGCACCATGATCGGCCGCAGCTTTCTGTACGGCCTGGGCGCCCACGGGCAAGAGGGCGTGACGCGCGCGCTGCAGCTCATCCACAAGGAACTCGACATCACGATGGCCTTCTGTGGCCGCACGAACATCGACGACGTCGATTCGAGCATCCTGCTGCCGGGCACCTTCTAAGCCCGCAAGGGCAAGCGGACAAGGCCCCTTCAGGGGTAGGCTGATGCGGCGCCGGCTGACACGGCGCGGCCACGTGCAGGCGCAGAATGTTTTGGCAACAACAACATCGCCTGCACGGCGGCAAAGGCACCATGAGCGCAGTCACGCCTACCCATGGAGGCCAGACGGCTTCCGCTTCTTCGTCCCCACCGCACTACACGGCCGAAGAAAAGCGCCACCGTGTCTTTGCGATCATGGCGGCCTCTTCAGGCAACCTAGTCGAGTGGTTCGACTTCTACGTGTATGCCTTCTCGGCGCTGTACTTTGCGCCGGCGTTCTTTCCCAAGTCCGACCCCACCGCACAGCTGCTCAACACCGCCGGCGTGTTCGCGGCCGGCTTCCTCATGCGGCCCATCGGCGGCTGGCTCTTCGGCCGCGTGGCCGACCGGCTCGGGCGCAAGACCTCGATGCTGATCTCCGTCACCATGATGTGCGGCGGCTCGCTGGTCATCGCCTGCCTGCCGACCTACGCACAGATTGGCGCGTGGGCGCCCTTTTTGCTGCTGGTCTGCCGGCTCTTCCAGGGCCTGTCGGTCGGTGGCGAATACGGCACCACCGCCACCTACATGAGCGAGGTGGCGCTGAGGGGCCAACGCGGCTTCTTCTCGTCGTTCCAGTACGTCACCTTGATCGGCGGGCAACTGCTCGCGGTGCTCGTCATCGTGGCGCTCGAACAGTTGCTCACCGAGGCCGAACTCAAGGCCTGGGGCTGGCGCATTCCCTTCGTGATCGGCGCCATCGCCGCCGTGGTCGCGCTGCTGCTGCGCCGCACCCTGCATGAAACGCAAAGCGCCGAAGCCAAGGCCAACAAGGAAGCCGGCAGCATGGCCGCGCTGTTCAAGCACCACACGCCCGCCTTCCTGACGGTGCTGGGCTACACGGCCGGCGGCTCGCTGATCTTCTACACCTTCACCACCTACATGCAGAAGTACCTGGTGAACACGGTGCACCTGCCGATCAAGACCGCGAGCTACGTGATGACCGGCGCGCTGTTCGTCTACATGTGCATGCAGCCGATCTTCGGCGCGCTGTCGGACCGCATCGGGCGGCGCAACAACATGCTGCTGTTCGGTGGCCTGGGCACGTTGGCGACCGTGCCGATCCTGACCGCGCTGCAATACACGACGAGTCCGGTGATGGCCTTCGTGCTCATCATCGTCGCGCTGGCCATCGTGAGCTTCTACACCTCGATCAGCGGGATCGTGAAGGCGGAGATGTTCCCGCCCGAAGTGCGCGCGCTGGGCGTGGGGCTGGCCTATGCGGTCGCCAATGCGATCTTCGGCGGCTCGGCGGAGTACGTGGCGCTGGGGCTCAAGTCACTGGGGCATGAGTCGGTGTTCTTCTGGTATGTGAGCGGGATGATGGTGATTGCATTTCTGGTGAGCTTGCGGCTGCCGAGGCAGGCGAGTTACTTGCATCACGATCATTGAAGATTTCTGGCACGGCCCGGCCAGAGCGAACGGGTCGACTCTCCCTATGATTTCAAAGAGGCCACAACGGCCCGACAGGGAGAGTCCACATGACAGTTCAGAACCTCGCCACCGAGCCGCGCTCGGCGCCCGGCTACTTCTTCAAGGGCGAGGCCATTCGATGAGCGTTCGCTTGCGTCTGGTGTTGAACCTGCTGGCATGGGCGGTGTTCATTCCGGTTCTCAATTTGCTCTTCACCAGCCTGGAGCGAAACCGGATCCTGACGACCTCCGGCCTTTCGGTTTCGATCATTGCAGGTACGCTCGTTCTTTGGTTGGGGCTGATCTATTGGCGTTGTGTGCCGAGCACCGCCAACCTCGCAGTCCGCTTCGCCTATCTCGCCATCTATCTGACGGTAGCGCTCCTGCTTGGAATCGCCGCGCTCTGGGGCGCTTTCTGGGTCACAGTTTTGATCTACGGGCTTTGACTTACAACGCGAAGATGATCGCCATTTGCAGCGCATCAAAAATGATGGTGATTGCGTTCCTGGTGAGATTGCGGCTGCCGAGACAGGCGAGTTACTTGCATCACGATCATTGAAGGCAGTGGGAATGCCTGCTTGAACCGCAGGTATCTGCATGGCTATACGGCGCCGGTCACGCCAGAGCGTGATCGGGATTAGCGTCCCGTTGAAATCACTGCGACGCAAGCCGAAGCCACCCCGCAGGGTCTGCGGCTTTGTCGTTCGTGCCTCCAGTTTTTTGGCGACTCGATGGGCGGGCGCGAGCCCGGCCGGCTTCACGCAAGTGGTTTCCCGGTACGCCAACCCGTCGAGCTGCCGCCCTCAATTGGCGTTGGGTGCCGCGGTTTCAGCAAACCGAAACCCTTGGAGGTCATCCAGACCAAAGCCGCTCGCGCGTCCGTGCGCAGCCCTTCGAGTCTTCTGAGACCACCAGCGCCGAATCTCTCGCGCTACAGGCATGCGATGACATCGACGGCCTTCACGTCGTGCAGCGTGCATATGCGTGTCTCGAAAAACTCATCGCCCCGCAGCACGTGAACGACACGGAAGAGGTCTGCCCGACGCGCACCGAACTCAGTGCACTGGTGCGGTTGGTCAATGAGGAATTGCAGCGGCGGATCAATACAGCCGAGGTAACGATTCAGGCATTGCGTGCAGCCGAAAGTCAGAGCGGTGCGCAATGAACGCCCATGCGAGCTATCTGCTTATTGCACATAAAAAACCTCCTCGGAAGCCTCGGCCCGCTTTTGTGACTTGTTCCACACCAACGAGAAACCGATCTACATGAATCACGGGCGCCTGTCGTAGCAAGAAGAAGATCGCCGCCAATAATTGCGGCCTCATAAAAAAGGGAGGAATTTTGAAAAAGTCAGGTCTCAACAATATGCCGCGCGTCCGGCTGCTTGCCATTGCAGCCGCAGCTGTAGCGATTTCCGCATGCGGCGGGGGAGGAGGCGGCGGCGGATTCTCGGTATTGCCAATTGCGCCAGCGCCGGCACCGCCGCCATCGGCGCCAGTGGCCGACAACTCGGCCCCTTGTTTCAACGAAGCCGATTTCCGCGAAGGAACAACGGTCGAACTCGAGGCGGCGAAGCTGGGAGCCGACCCGGTATCCGCGCCATCCCATAGAAAGAGCGTGACCGAGGGCCGAGAAATGTTTGCCGGCGCCAATCCTATTGCCATCAACGTCGGATCTGAAACGGTCCAAATGCTGCAGGTAACGGAGAACACCGTAAAAAAAGAGTACAGGGATTTTGTCGGTGGGAATATCCTGCTTTACGGTAAGTCCACGACTTACAAACTCACCATCGATCCAGAGCTTGCGGCCACGCGTCCCGCCGACTTCCCCAAGAGTCAGGTCAATTCCGATTCCCAGGCCTTCGAGCCGCCGTTCTCTTTTCCGATCGACATGAAACCCGGTCAAGTAGTCAACCAGAAACTATCGATCACCAAGAATCGCACTTTCTATGGCCAAAGCGATTCGCTCTCCATCCCGGCCACTGGCGAGCTGACCTACCACGGCCGCGAGAAGCTGGAAACGCCGCTGGGCACGTTCGACACCTGCAAGCTCTCGCTGAAGATAACGATCGGTGCCTCGGTGATCTCGAAGGACGCCACCCAAGAGTTGTGGCTGGCTGCCGAAGGCCCCTATCGAGGCCAACTGCTCAAGGGCAGCGATGCGAAATCGTCGCAGCTCGTGACGAAGATGACCTACTCACCCAAGTAAACGGGCAGTCGGTATCCAGCAAGCGGACCCTTCGGGGTCCGTTTTTCGTTACAGCGCGAATATCCGCTCCATGGCCACCCACTTCTCCCCTTCAGGCGTCCAGGGCGTAGGCGCCTGAAACTTCCACATCAGCGTTTCCCATTCGCCGATCTTCGAATCGCTCTGGGACGCAAGCGCCATCGCCTGCGCGTCATACCGCGCGTCGTCTGTCTCCATCAGCATCACCATCCGCGTGCCAAGCCGATAGATCTCCATACCCGTCACCCCATGCACATGCAGATGCGCGCGCACTTCGGGCCAGATGCTGCGGTGGTACGCCTCGTACTCAGCAATCAGCTTCGGGTCGTCTTTCAGGTCGAGGGCAAGGCAGTGGCGCATGGGCGGCTCGTTCGTTCCGGAGAGAAGAGTGAATGAGTGGGAGAGAAAAGGATCAGGTCAACGCCCGATCCAGATGCGTATACCCGCCATCCACAAACACCCACTGCCCCGTCGTATGCGAGGCCTGCTCGGACAGCAGAAACACGACAGTGTTCGCAATCTCCTGCGGCGTCGTCATCCGTCGTCCCAGCGGAATCTTGTCGGTGATGGTCGCGAGCTTGCGGTCGGGTTCGTCAAAAGCCGAAATCCAGCGCTGGTACAGCGGCGTCATCACCTCGGCCGGAATCACCGCGTTGACGCGCACGCCATCCTCCAGCAGCGATGCGGCCCACTCGCGCGTCAGCGACAGTTGCGCGCCCTTGGCCGCCGTGTAGCCGCTGGTGTTGCCCTGCCCCGTCACCGCCGTCTTCGACGAGATGTTGACGATGGCGCCTTTGCTGGCCTTCAGGTGCGGCAGGCAGAAATGCGCCATCACATAGCAATGCACGAGGTTGCGTTCGAGCGATGCAACGAAAGCCTCGCGCCCTGCTTCGAGGCCCACGCTGTCGTTCACGCCCGCGTTGTTGACGAGCCCGTCGATGCGGCCGAACTCGGCGATGGTGCTTTCAATGGCCTTGGCGCAAGCGGCCTCTTCCATCAGCTCGAACTGGATGAACAGCGCACGCGGCTGCAGTGCACGCAGCTCTTCTTCAAAAGGCGCATCGAGCGGGTTCTTGCCGCAGATCACCGGCACCGCCCCTTCGCGCGCCAGCGTGAGCGAGATGGCCGCGCCGATGCCGCTGCCGCCACCGGTCACGATCACCACCTTGTCTTTCAGATGCAGGTCCATGGTTGTGCTGTGCCTTTCCTTTGTCTGCTCATCCGCGAAAGCGATAGCGTTCGAGCGATTCGGGTTTCATGGTGATGGAAAAGCCCGCGCCCTTCGGCGGCATGTACGCCGCGCCGCGAATCTCGCAGGGCTCGACGAAGTGTTCGTGCAGGTGATCGACGTACTCGATCACGCGGCCTTCGCGCATGCCGGAGATACAGAGGTAGTCGATCATCGACAGGTGCTGCACGTACTCGCACAGGCCCACACCGCCGGCGTGCGGGCACACGGGCAGCTTGTATTTGGCGGCCATGAGCATCACCGCCAGAATCTCGTTCACGCCACCGAGCCGGCACGCATCGATCTGCACCACGTCGATGGCGCCGCGCATGATGAACTGCTTGAACATGATGCGGTTCTGGCACATCTCGCCGGTGGCCACCTTCACGACCGGTGCAATGCCTTCGCGGATCTTGCGGTGGCCTTCCACGTCGTCGGGGCTGGTCGGCTCTTCGATGAACCAGGGCTTGGCAAAGGCGAGTTGCCGTACCCAGTCGATGGCCTGGTCGACCTCCCAGACCTGGTTGGCGTCGATCATCAAATGGCGATCGGGCCCGAGCACTTCGCGCGCCACGGTCAGGCGGCGAATGTCGTCCTGCAGGTCGCGCCCCACCTTGAGCTTGATGTGGTTGAAGCCCGCATCGACCGCCTCTTGCGCCAGCCGCCGCAGCTTCTCGTCGGAGTAGCCGAGCCAGCCGGCCGAAGTCGTGTAGCAGGGGTAGCCCTCGGCCTGCAGCGTGGCAACGCGCTCGGCCTTGCCCACAGCCGCATCACGCAACAGCGAGAGCGCTTCTTCGGGCGTGATGCAGTCGGTGATGTAGCGAAAGTCGATGCAGCGCACCAGTTCCTCGGGGCTCATGTCGGCAACCAGTTGCCACACGGGCTTGCCTTCGGACTTGGCCCACAGGTCCCACATCGCATTGACCACGGCCCCGGTCGCAAGATGGATCGCCCCCTTGTCGGGGCCGATCCATCGCAACTGGCTGTCGGAGGTGATGTGCCGCCAGAAGCGGCCCATGTCCTGCGCCACCCACTGCAGATCGAGCCCCACGACCAGATGGCGCATGGCCTCGATGGCCGCGCAGCAGATCTCGTTGCCACGGCCGATGGTGAAGGTCAGGCCGTGACCTTCGAGCCCCGGTTGATCGGTTTCCAGCACGACATACGCCGCGGAGTAATCCGGGTCGGGGTTCATCGCGTCGGAGCCGTCGAGCTGCTGCGAGGTGGGAAAGCGCACGTCGAGGACGCGCATCGATCGAACAATGGTCATGAGGTCTTCAGGTCTCCAGGAAAAATCAGTCGTACAGCACGGCCGCGATCTTGGGATCGGCGATGTTGGTCTTGTCGTACCAGAAGAACCCGGTGTCGACGATCTTGGGCAGCTTCTCGCCCTTGATCGCCTTCACGGCCATCTCCACGGTCTTGTAGCCCATGCCCACGGGGTTCTGCGTGATGGCGCCGGCCATGCTGCCGTCGAGGATGGCGTTCTTCTGCTGCTTGCCGGAGTCGTAGCCGATGATCACGACCTTGCCGTTGCGCTTCATCTCCTTCACGCCATTGACCACACCGATGGCGGAGCCTTCGTTGGCGCCGAAGATGCCCTTGAGGTTGGGCGAGGCCTGCAAGATCGACTTGGTGATCTCGGTCGACTTGAGCTGGTCGCCGCCGCCGTACTGCACGCTCACGATCTTGATGTTCGGGTAGGTCGACTTGATGCGGTTGACGAAGCCGTCACGCCGGTCGACACCGGTACGGCTGGTCTGGTCGTGCACCACCAGCGCGACTTCACCGGACTTGCCGATCAGCTCGGCCATCTTGTCGGCGGCGAGTGCGGCGGCGGCCTTGTTGTCGGTCGTGGTGGTGGTGACGGGAATGTCGCTGTCCACGCCCGAGTCGAAAGCCACCACGGGAATCTTCGCGGCCTGCGCCTTCTTCAGCAGCGGAATGGCGGCCTGGCTGTCGAGCGCGGCGAAGCCGATGGCCTGCGGCTTCTTGGCGAGCGCGGCGGAGAGCATGTCGATCTGCTTGTCGACCATGGCTTCGGTCTCGGGGCCTTCGAAGGTGACCTTCACCTTGAAGTCTTTTCCTGCCTGCTCGGCCCCCGACTTCACGGCCTGCCAGAACTGATGCTGGAAGCCCTTGGACACGAGCGGGATGTAAATCTCTTGCGTCTGCGCTTGCGCAAAACCCGACAGGCCGATGAGGGCCGCTCCGAGCGTGGCTGTGACTGCTCTTCTCTTGATCATGCAAAGTCTCCTGTGGTTGTAGAAATCGGGTCAGTGCTTGCTGTTGCTGCGGCGGCGCAGGATGTCGGCGTACACCGCAAGAATGATGATCACGCCGGTGATGACGGTTTGCCACTCTTGCGCCACCGAGAGAATGCGCAAACCATTGGTCAGCACGCTCATGATGAAGGCGCCGATGATCGTGCCGACGATGGTGCCGGTGCCGCCACTGAGCGAGGTGCCGCCAATCACCACCGCCGCGATCGCGTCGAGTTCATAGCCCTGCCCCAATGCGGGCTGCGCAGAATTCAGGCGCGAGGCAATCAGCAGGCCCGCAATGCCGCAGATGCCTCCGCTCACCGTGTAGACAATGACCTTCCAGAAGTCGGTGTTGACGCCCGACAGGCGCACCGCTTCTTCGTTGCTGCCGAGCGCGAAGGTGTAGCGCCCGAGGATGGTCTTGTTGAGCACGATGCTCGCAACAATCGCCACCACGAACAGGATGAGAACCGCGTTCGGAATCGGCAGCGACGGAATGACGTAGCCGATCAGCGAGTCTTGCGAGATGGCAGAAAAGTTGGGCGTGTCGTTGAAGTAGATCGGCTTGGTGCCCGAAATCACCAGCGACAGGCCCTTGAGCAGCATCATCATGCCGAGCGTGGCAATGAAGGGCGGGATCTTGAGCTTGGCGATCAGCACGCCCGACACGAAGCCGGCCAGCGCGCCGAAGAAGATGGCGGCCGCAATGCCCAACGCCAGCGGCATGCCCATGTAGGTGAGCACCACGCCGGCCATGACGGCGCAGAAGGTCATCAGCGTGCCCACCGACAGATCGATGCCCGCCGTGATGATGACGAAGGTGCAGGCAATGGCCAGCACGCCGTTCACTGCGGTCGACTGAAGAATGCTCACGAGGTTGTCGGCCTGCAGGAACTGCGGCGACGCGACGCTGAAGAACACCATCAGCACGATCAGGCTGGCAAAGGCCAGCATCTTCTGTCGCGTGGCCGGGCGAAAGAGCCGCGCCTTCAGCGAGAAGCCAGGCGATGCAGCGGTGGTGGCGGTGGGGGTCGTCAAGAATTATCTCCAGTCGAAATCAATGGGCTGCGGCGGAAGCAACTTCGCGGCGGGTGGCGAGCTGCATGATTTTTTCTTGCGAAGCCTCGCGCCCCGTCAGTTCACCGGTGATGCGGCCTTCGCACATCACGAGCACGCGGTGGCTCATGCGCAATATCTCGGGCAGTTCCGACGAGATGATCACGATGGCCTTGCCCTGCTCTGCCAGCGCATTGAGCAGGCGGTAGATCTCGGCCTTGGCGCCCACGTCGATGCCGCGCGTGGGCTCGTCGAAGAAGAGCACGCTGCAGTCGCGCAGCAGCCACTTGGCAATCACGATCTTCTGCTGGTTGCCGCCCGAGAGCAGGCGCACCTGCTGGTGCACCGAAGGCGTCTTGATGTTGAGCTGCTTCACGTAGCGCTGGCCGGCCGCCTCGATGGCGGCCTGGTCGAGAAACACGCCCATCGACACGAACTTCTTCATGCTGGGCAGCACGATGTTGGTTTCGACGTCCATGCTGGTGGCAAGTCCGAAGTGCTTGCGGTCTTCCGACAGGTAGCCGATGCCGTGCGACACCGCGTCTTGCGGCGACTTGATCGACACCTTCTTGCCGCGCACGCGGACTTCGCCCGAGTCGATGGCGTCAGCGCCGAACACGGCGCGCGCCAGCTCGGTACGGCCCGCGCCCATGAGCCCCGCAAAGCCCAGGATCTCGCCCTTGCGCAGCACGAAGCTCGCATCGCGCACCATCGATCCGCGTGTGATGCCGCGGGCCTCCAGCACGATCTCGTTGCCCGAGGTGTCCGGGAAATCGTTCTCCACTTCAGTGAGTTGGCGCCCGACCATCATGGCAATGAGCGAGTCCATCGGCGTGTCGGCCATCGGCACGGTGGCGATGTACTGGCCGTCGCGCATCACGGTCACGCGGTCGGCGATGCGCTTGAGCTCATCCATCTTGTGCGAGATGTAGACCACGGCGACGCCCTGCGACTTGAGCTGGCCGATGATGCGGAACAGATCGGCCACCTCTTCGTTGTTGAGCGCGGCGGTGGGCTCGTCCATGATGAGCACGCGCGAATCGAAGGACAGCGCCTTGGCGATCTCCACCATCTGCTGCTTGGCAACCGTGAGTTCGCCCACAGGCGTTTGCGGATCGAGCCGCAGGTTCATGCGCTCGAAGATGCGCTGCGTTTCGGCGCTCATGGCCTCTTCGTCGATGAACAAGCCCAGGCGCCCGCGCGGTTCGCGGCCGATGAAGATGTTCTGCGCCGCGCTCAGGTGGTTCATCAGGTTCAGCTCCTGATGGATGATCCCGATGCCCAGCGCCTGTGCGGCGCGCGGGCTCGCGATGTCCACGGGCTGACCGTTGAACGTCACCTCGCCGGAGTCCTTGCTGTAGACGCCCGCGAGCACCTTCATCAGCGTGGACTTGCCGGCGCCGTTCTCGCCCATGAGGGCGTGCACCTCGCCGGGCAGCAGATCGAACTGTGCCTTGTCGAGTGCGCGCACCCCGGCAAAAGATTTGCACAGGTCGCGGATGGTGACGATGGGTTGCTGCATGCGATGTTCAAGCGGGCTGAAGGTCGTAGAAACGCTGCGCGGTGCCGCGCCAGACTTGCGCCTGCTCGCCGGTCGACAACTGCGCGATGAAGGCTTCGCTCACGGCGATCCAGCCTGCGTAATCACCCGCGAGCGTGAGCACGGGCCAGTCGCTGCCCCACATGAGGCGGCCGGGGCCGAAGCATTCGAGCAGGTGCTCCCACACGGGGCGCACGGCGTGGGCCACAACGTCGGCATCGCGGTACATCGCGGACGGCGCTTCGGTCCACAGGCCCGAGAACTTGCAGCAGACCTGCTGCGGCAGCGCAGCGATCTCGCGCATCCGATGGCGCCATGCGGCGAAGACTTCGCCGTCGGCTTCACCGACCGGCGGCTTGGCCGCATGGTCGATCACCACCGGCAGTTGCGGCCATTCGCGCAGGAAGCGCAACAACGCGCCCAGATGCCGCGGCTTCACGAGCGCATCGAAGCGCAGGCCCAGCCGCACGAGCGCCTGCAGCGCGTCGGGATGCGGCGCACGCACGATCCAGTCGTCATCCGGCAGGTCTTGCAGCATCGGCCGCACGCCCTTGAACTTCGGGTGGCGCGCCATGCGCTCCAGCGATGCAGCAGCTTCGGGCCGGCTCAGGTCGACCCAGCCGACCACGCCGCCGATGAATTCGTGGGCCGTCGCGAGTTCGAGCATGAAGTCGGTCTCGGCTTGCGAGTCGGCCGCCTGAACCAGCACGGTCTGCGTGACGTCGTGCGCCTCCAGCAGCGGCATCAGGTCTTGCGGCATGAAGTCGCGCACCAGCGGTGCCAACACCGGCACATCGGCGCGCAGCCACGTGTAGTCGCCGCGCGCGGGCTGCCAGAAATGCTGATGCGAGTCGATGCGTGTTGCCATGCGTTTCAAATCATCGGCAGTGGGGCTTGGGTCCATGGCGGGGCTCATTCATTCAGAGCACGAGGCCGTCGTCAATCGCTGCGAACAGCGTTGCGATGTTGTCGGGTTGGAGGTAGGTTTCATCGGCCGGCCTATTTCGTCACGTCGACGCGATCAAGCTGAAAGTACGCACCCGACACCTTCTTGAGCACCAAGGTATGCGAGCCCGTGGCCAAGCCCGACACGCTGTAGGCCGTTCTCTGGCCTTTGTAGACGGCAACCGCGGGGATCGTGATGTTCTGCGCCGCTGCACCGTCGAGCGAGGCCGAGAACTGCACCGCCGTCGTATCGACAGGCGCCAGTGCGCGGATGCCGGTTCCGGTGAAGGTGACGCTCATCGCATCGCCATTCGTCTGGGTGTAGTGAATGTCGAAGTTGAAGTCGCCCGAAGACTGGCTGCGTCCGGTCGAACTCCCCCAGTTGCCCGTGTAGACGATGCCCGACCAATCGTCGTTGTGCACAGCCGACGACGGGAAGAGCAGATCGAACTCCACCGGCAGATTGTTTCGCTGGACCTTCACATGCAGCTTGCCGTTCGCCGCTTCTGCACCCAGGGCGGCATTCAGGTCGTTGCTGTCCACGATGTTCTTCGCCTGGCCTGCAACGGTTGCCTGAAGGAACACATCGTTGGCCAGTACGCCGCTGTTCGCCGCATCCGATCCGGCCAGCACGGACTGCACCAGCACGCCCGCCACGCTGGGCAACCCGCCGGCCGAACGCTCGCCTTCCGTTTCCACCGACTTGACCTTGGCACCCAGAAAGTCGGACGGGGTTTCCAGCGTCACCACCTGAATGTTCAGCGGGTCGAAGATCGGCTTCTGGGCCTTGGGCTTCAGCCGCGGGTCCTGCACGCCGAACTTGTCCATGGCGATGTTCTGGAATCCGACAGTCAGGGCCGGCGAGCTGGCCGCGACCGTGAAGTCGCCCTTGGCGCCATCGGCGAACATGGGATCGCCTGAGTACTTCGAGTTCGCATCCCACCCCATTGCCTGCGCCGCCTGCAGCGCGGCGCTGGTCGGCAGCAGGTTGTTGTCGACGAGTTCGCCCTTGTTGCCGCTGTTGATGCCGATCGGCTGATAGGCCCCCATCACGATGTTGTGCTCGAAATGGTCCAGGCTGTTCGCAAACCAGACATGCGCATGGAAGGTGCTGTTCACCAGGATGTTGTTGCGGTTGATGCGCTTGAAACCCTCGCGGTTCTTCAGCCCGCCTTTGAGCAGGACGTTGTTCTCGATCACGTAGTTGGTCGAACCGTCGTCCAGGTCGATGTCCCAGCCATGGTCGCAACGAAAGCGGTTGTTGCGGATCGTGACGGGCTTCATCGCATCCAGGAAGGGCATCAATGGGTTCGCCGCAAGGTCCAGATTCGCAACGCCGCCGTTGCCCGCCGGCAACTGGCCCCAGTACCGGTCGCGCCCCCAGGAATTGAACGCGCCGTGATCGCCGGTCTCCAGCACGGTATCGAATACGTCGTTGTACTCGAGCACATGGCCGCCCCAGGTGCCGTCGCCGATGTTGATGCCCGCGCGCGGCGTGCCATAGATGCTGTTGCTGCGCACCGTGATCTCTGACGCCATCGAGATCTCTACGCCTGTCGCCTGCTTTTCCCTGAAGCCGATGTCATGGATCAGGTTGTTTTCGGCAATGGACTGGGCCGGGTAGGCATTGGTTTTCGGCCCGACCGTCTTGTCCATGTCGGTGTAGCTTGTTCTGGCGGCGTAGTGGAAACCGGGCGAGCGAACCGCCTCCGGCGAGCCCACGAAAAGAATGGCGCTGGCGCCGATGTCCTGGATCTCGTTGCCCCGCACGGCAATGCCGCGGTTGTAGCCGCTGACGAACACGGCATTGCCGCCCAGCGCATGCATGTCGTTGCCTGCAACCTCCAGGTCCTTGCCACCTTCGATGTAGATGGCACCGCCCCGAAAGACTTTCCAGTCGCTGCGAAGCAATGGTTCGGTGGTCTTCATGAAGGTGTTGCCGGTCTGCGTCAGCGTCAATCCCTTGATCGCCACGTCGTGAATCGGCGTGGCCTCCGAGCCTTTCAACACGATCAGTTGCTCGACCAGGCCGTTGTCGACGCCGCCGCTCACCTCGACCCGCAATGCCGTCCTCGGATCGACACCCGTCTTCGGAATGAAGTAGAGCTTTCTGGCGGCCACGTCATGGAACCACTCCTGCGGCGCATCGAGTTCCTCGAAGATGTTCTCGACGAAGCTCACGTTCCAATCCGGCCCTTGCTCCATGCGGTAGTTGCCGGTCCCCTCGCCCAGATCGAGCGTGCCATCGGGCTTCTTGCCCTTGATCTGGTAGTGAATGTCGCCCCATTCGCCGTTCAGCATCACATGCGCGTACCCGCCCTTGGGGTTCTTCCAGTTCGCAACGCGCGCGGAGTCCGTCGCCGCTCCACTGCCGTTGAAAAAAATCCTCGGGCCGGCCGGGTCGCGGGGTTGAAAGTTGGGATAGCGCGCACGCACCTGGCGCTCGCCGTCGATGTAGAGGTCGTCGAAATCGGTGCCATCGGTGGCGGCGGTCCAGACGCCGTTGCCTGTGGTCGCCCACTGCAGCCCAGCCAGCTTTCGCGCGCCGCTGAGCACGGGCTGCATGCCGGGCACCGCCGTGATCACGAAGGGCTTGCCTGGTGTGCCCGAAAGCTCCGGCCCCAGCACCACGGTCGAGGTCAGGTAGTGCGTGCCTTGATCGAGAAAGATCGTCCGTCCTGCAGGCGGCACGGCGCCGGCCTGCGCATCGCTGGCGGCCTTCAGCACAGCCTGCTTCAGCGTGGCGAAAGGCCGGGCTTGCGTGCCGGGGTTTTGATCGTTGCCGGTTGGAGAGACATAGAGATTCGCCGTGTCCACCGGCGTGACCGGATCGGCTGGGGCCACGGGGTTGCCGCCGCCAGCAGGTGGCGGAAAGAAGCCGCCACCGCCGCTTCCGCCGCCGCACCCCTGCAGCCCGAGCATCAAGACCATCGCAGCCATTGCGCCGCCGATAAAAGAAGGCCGGCACCCTTCCTTCTTGTGCGTTGCAGGTGCGGACACAGTACATCCTCCAGTCATCATTTTTTCGACTCCCCTGGTGATTGCAGTGATACCGGCCGGCGTCAGAACGTGTGGCTCATCCCGAAGTACGTCCCGGTCTGCCGACCGCCTGCGGGCGGGTTGTTGTTGGTGGCTTCCACCGAGAAGTTGGCCGTGGCGCTGTTGAAGACCTTGCCCATCGACGCGTAGAGCAACGTGCGCTTGGACAGCGCATAGTTGGCGCCCAGCATGTACAGGTTGGCACTGCCGGCGTTGCGGTTCTGCGTGACACGGAACACGGACCCGATCAAGGTCAGCCAGGGCGTGACCTTGTAGTTGGCGCCGACCCAGTAGTGGTTGGCCTTGCTCGGCGCATTGAGCGGCGCATCGGGTGCCGACAGGCGCTGGTAGCCGGCAAACATCTTCAGGTCGTCGAAGGTGGCGGTGCCGCCGAGCGTGAACTCCTTGGAGGTGTTGAACAGGTCGGAGTACTTGCCGTTCTTGTCGCGCGCCACGTCGTAGATGGCGCGCACTTCGTACGAAGATGCGGCGTAGACCAGCGAGATGCCGTCCTTGCGCAGCTTGGTGAAGCCGTCGGTCTGCTCGCCCAGGCCCGTTTGCACGGTGGCGCTGAAGCCGCCCCAGGTCGGCGTCGTGTATTCGATGCCGTTGTCGTTGCCTTGCCAGTTGCGCCCGCGCACCAGCGTGGCGGTGCCGATGAACTGCTGGCCCGTGGGGTCGATGTACCAAACGTCGTTGGAGATCGCCAGGTTCTTGCCCAGCACCAGCTTGCCCCAGTAGTCCTGCAGGCCGACATACGCGCGCCGGTTGAGCAGCAGGTCGGCGCCGTTGGGCTTGGCCGCGGGCAGATCGAAGCCGCCTTCGAGCACGAACAGGGCGGCCATGCCGCCGCCCAGGTCCTCCGTGCCCTTGACGCCCAGCATGCTGGTGCCCCACTGGTTGCCGGCGTGGCGCCACAAGGTACCGCCGCCCTTGCCCGACGCGTCGGCAATGTTGTTCTGGTAGTCGACACCTGCCACCACGCGACCGTAGAGCGTCACGCTGCTTTGGGCTTGAGCGCCCGTAGCACCGATGCCGAGACAGGCGCACAGGGCGCCTGCCAGAGCGATGGATCCGAAATTCATCTTCATCGTCTTGTCTCCTTTTGT
The DNA here is from genome assembly GCF_014302995.1 of Variovorax sp. PAMC26660. Classification (NCBI taxonomy): domain Bacteria; kingdom Pseudomonadati; phylum Pseudomonadota; class Betaproteobacteria; order Burkholderiales; family Comamonadaceae; genus Variovorax; species Variovorax sp. PAMC26660. The sequence continues at coordinate 4,116,252 of NZ_CP060295.1, read as the reverse complement.
TGTTCCAGGATGGCGAGGCAACCAGAAGCACACCTGCCGGTGTGCGGCAGCTTTTTTTGGCCTTACCAATTTGGTATGACCACTTTGCCATAAGGCAAAATTGGCCTTACCAGAACAAACCCTTTTCGGGTTTCCCCGTAAGAAAGAAGGCACGATGAGCGCAAATCGACGGGGTTCAGGGTGTCAAACTGGCATGACCAGATAGCCCCGCCTAGTCCTTTAGTTAACCCAGATGCTTCCTCCCGCCAAACCCGCCGACACCCGACGGCTCTATCAGCAGATCGCCGACCAGATCCGCGCTTTCATCCGGAACGGCAACCTGCCTTCCGGCGCACGCTTGCCTCCGGAGCGGGAACTGGCCTTGCAGTTGGGGGTGTCCCGGCCTTCGCTGCGCGAAGCGCTGATCGCCCTGGAGATCGACGGGCGCATCGAGATACGGATGGGTTCGGGCGTCTATGTCTGTGCAGCGCAGGACACCTCCGAGCGCGAGACGCCGGCGGTCGGCGAAAGCCCGTCCGAAATGATGCAGGCCCGCGCGATGCTCGAAGGCTCGGTGGTCACGCTGGCCTCGGCCCGCGTCACCTCACACCAGTTGGACCGCGTGAAGAGTTGCCTGGAGGACATGCGCCAGGACGGCCTGCACGGACGCATGCAGATCGAGAACGACCGGCGCTTTCATCTCACCATTGCGGAGATGACGGGCAACTCTGTGCTTGTCAGGCTCGTGGGGGAGCTTTTCGATGGGCGGCACAGCCCGATCTCATCGCGAATGAGTGCGCGCACGGAAGACTCGCAGGCCTGGAAGGCCGCTTTCGTCGAACACGAGGCGATCTACCGTGCGCTGGAGGCGCGAGACCCACAAGCTGCCGTGGCGGCAATGCTCCATCACCTGAGCGCATCGCATGCGCGATGGACAGGGGAAGCGCCGGCCTCTGCCCTCTGAGCGGCGCTTCCTGCCTGTCGCTGCAACGCGACTATTCCGCGTAGACGCCAGCCGCCTTGATGATCGGCGTCCACTTGGCGATTTCTTCCGTCACGAACTTCTTGTGACCCGCGGGCTCGATGCGGCCATCGGTCGCGACCACGGCACCCAGCAGCTCTTCGCGGTGGATGAAGTCCGGGTCTTTCAGCGCCACCTTCAGCGCATCGTTGAGCTTCTTGAGCACCGGCGCGGGCGTGCCCTTGGGCGCATACAGGCCGTGCCAGATCGTCACCTGGAAATTCTTCAGGCCCGCCTCGTCGAGCGTGGGCAGGTCTTTGAGCATCGGCAGCGCGAGCCGCTTGGGCGTGGTCACCGCGAAGGCCTTCACCTTGCCGGCCTGGATCTGCGGCGTGGTGTTGGTGGTCTGGTCGCACAGCAGGTCGATCTGGCCGCCGATCAGGTCGGTAATGGCCGGCGCCGTGCCCTTGTAGGGAACGGCCGTCATCTCGGTCTTGGTCGCGCTCTGGTACAGCAGGCCGCACAGGTGCGAGGCCGAACCCACGCCCGCATTGCCGATGTTGATCTTGCCCTTGTTGGCCGCGATCCAGGTCGTCAGTTCCTTGTAGTTGGTCGCGGGAATGCCGGGCTTGGAGATCAGCGTCATCGGCACGTCGTTGACGATGCCCAGGTACTCGAAATCGCTCTCGACCTTGAACGGCAGGTTGCGCACCAGGCTCGGCACGGTCGCCATCGCGATGTGGTTGAGCAGCAGCGTGTAGCCATCGGGCGTGGCGCGCGCCACCTTGGCTGCGCCGATGGAACTGCCCGCGCCGGGCACGTTGTCGATGATGACGGTGCCGCCGCCCAGCGGCTTGCGCAGTGCCTCGGCCAGGTCGCGTGCCACGCGGTCGGTGGGGCCGCCGGCCGCGAAAGGCACGACGATGGTGATGGACTTGCCGCTCGGGAAGTCTTGCGCGTGCGCGCCGACAGCAAGGGCAATCGCCGCGAGGGCGAACAGTTTTTTCATGAAGTCTCCGTCAAGTGGATCAAGGGAATTCAGGGGGCGCGCGAAGGCACGCGGCTTTCGAGCGTGGGCGATTGCCACGCGGGCTGGATGTGGCAGCCGTTCTTGCCGTCGGTGTCATAGCGCGGCATCAGCGCCTTGCAACGCTGCGCGAGGCCTTCCGGCGTGGGCTTCTCGCCCTTGTCGATCCAGTCGAGCAGCGCGGCGAAGAGCGCGGGGTATTCCGAATCGCTCAGGTAGCTGTGCTCGTGCTCGGCGCTGAAGCTCTGCACCAGGTTGCCGCCGGTGCCGGCCGCATCGCGGATGCGGCGGTAGGCGTTTTCGAGTTCGACGAACGCAGTCGGATCGTCGATGGCATGCAGCCCGACCGTGGGCAGCGAGGTGCGGCCGGTGGGCTGGCTGTCGGCCGCCAATGCGCCCTTGGCCTGCGGATCGGCTGCGTAGCGCAACACGCCGGCATTGAGCGCCGCATCGTCGGCCGAGCCGCTGTAGCGCACGCCGATGTTGCCGAAGGGGTTGTGGCCTCCCAGCCGTTTTTGCACGAGGTCCTGGAACAGCCAGGTCGCCCAGGTCAGATGGCCGAGCAGCGAACGCTCCTGGATCTTCACGACCGACAGGATGGTCTTGAGCCGCATCGCCTGCTCGGGCGTGCGTTGCGCGGCGGGCATGCCGACGCCGGTGCAGGCCTTCACACGCTCGACAAGGTCGGCGCGCGTGAGCTTTGAATCCATCGGCAGGCCCATCCACAGCGGGTACTGCGGCTCGTCGGAGCGTGGATGGTTGCGGCAGACGTACTGGTAGACCACGCGCAGGTCGAGCCGGAAGTCATAGTTGTTGTTGCCGCCGCCGATCACACCGCTCGTGAGCAGCAAGCCGTCGTAAGGGCTCTTTGCACCGCCTGCGGGTGCGTACAGTTCGGCCGCCTTGGCGGCCACGCCGCCGCCGTAGCTTTGCCCGTGCAGCAGCGTGCGGCGCGGCTGGCCGAAATGGCGCACGAAGATCTGGCGCAGGCGCTCGGTGTCTTCGGCCGACATGGTCACGCCGTAGCCGCCGCGCCGGTAGGTGGAGCCGGCCCAGGCATAGCCGGCCTTCACGGTGACGGCCCAGCGCTTGAGGTCTTCCGCGCTGCGCGCCAGGTTGGGCGCACCGGTCTCGGGGCCGCCGTGGGCGTGCATCACGAGCACGCCGCGGTTCCAGTCCTTCGGGATAGCGATCCAGTAGAGCGCGCCCGTGCCGTCCTCACCGGTGTAGCAGCGCGCGGCCTCGGGCACCGGCGTGGGGCAGGTGGCGGCCTTGGGCCCGGTGGGCGCCGCATGCGCGGAAAGCATCGGCGCCGCGCCGATCAGCGCGAATGCCGCGAGGCTGGACAGTGTTTTTTTCAATGGCGTACTCCGAGTTCCAGCGCCGCGTTCGTTCCGTCGGTGGAGACGAAGCCCAGGACGCCGCTGTTGAAGATGAAACTGCCCGGGCGGCCCGCATCGGCCTGCACCACGCCCGGCAGAAGCGTGCTGTAGGTCAGGGTTGCTGCGGCACCGCCAAGATTGAAGCTGTTGCCCGACACGGCAGCCTCATGGCTTTCGCCCTTGACACTGGCCGTGACGTAACTGCCGTCGGCCGCACCGGACGCCAGGGCCAGTTGCGGCGCATGCATGCGCAGGCCCGGGTCGATGACGGTGTCCAGGCCCGTGAAAGAGTCGGCGGCCAGTACGGGGGTGGACGCACGCCGCAGGTACAACTGCACGGGCGCACCGTTGACCAGTCCGATCACCATCGAGCCGGTGAGCGTGCCGCCTGTGGTGTCGGCGGTGCCGGCCTTCGTGGTCGAGGTCGTGTACATGTCGAAAGCGCCACGGGTGCCGTTGTAGGTGATGTAGCCCTTCTCCGTGAACTTGCAGGTCTGGTCGTAGAACATGAAGCTGTTGGACACCGGGTCATGGCAGTACTGGAAGCTGCCGGCATTGCGCAGCCGCCCCGACGCCGAATATGCCACCGCGCCATCCTTGCCCATTTCCACGCCCACCGCATTGAAGATGAAGGCCACCGAGTTGAACACCTTCGGGTTCGCCGAGTTCTCGAAGGTGTTCTGGAATGCCACCAATGGAGAGAAGCCGCCGCCGCTGGGCGGAAGCACGCCGCCCAGCAGCACGCCGCCCGGCGCGAAAGTGAAGACCGCCCCGCTCTCGGCGCTGGCATAGCTGCAGTTGCTCTCCGACACCAGCGAGCCGGTGCGTTGCGTGCCAGCGGCGCGCTGCAGGCTCGCATCGATGGTCACGGTATAGGCCATGGTGGCCGGGTCGATCTGCACGCGCAGTTCTTCGCCGAAGCTGTTGCCGCCCTTGTAGCTGGTCACGGACGCAGGCAGGTTCGGGCAAGCCAGCGGATCGCCGACCTCGGTCACGCAGCTGTAGTTGACGGCCGCGTCGAGGCTGCCGCTGCCGCGGTACTTGGGCCATGCCGGGAACTGGCACAGCGGACGCGTGCGGCCATAGGTGCCGGCCACGGCGTCCACCGCCACGCCGGTGGCGGGCGCCAGGCCGGCCTCGACCCAGCCCTCGAGCGCGGCCAGCGAATCCCAGTTGGGAATGAAGCTGCCGGTGCCGTGCCCCATGCCGGGCACGGTGTAGAAGCGCACGCTCTGGTCGACGGCCGCCTGGCCCACGGTGGCGATGAGCTGCTTGTAGTAGTCGATGGTCGAGTTCGGGCTGATCACCTCGTCGGCCAGGCCGTGCAGCATGATGAGCCGGCCACCATGCGCGAAGAACGGCGCAAGATTCGGGTTGGTCGCGTCGGTCAGGTTCGACACATCGGTCACGCGTGCGGCATAGCTGCCCGGGTTCACCGGATCGAAGGTCAGCGTGTCGAAGCCCGCGATGCGCGTGACGAAGAACTTCACCCACTGGTCGCCGGTGACGTACATGTTGGCGTCGGAAGACGTGGCGGGATTGCCGGGCACGCTGCGCGTGCCGAGATCACGCGTGGTGTACGGCCCCGCCACCAGCGCGCCTTCGAGCAGGTTGTAGCCGCCCGCGCGCTTCACGCCGTTGGCCAGCGAATAGGTGCTGAAGTCCAGCGGCAATTCAATGGCGTTCACGGTGGCGATCTGCGCGTCCGACAGGCAGGTCTTGCTCGTCTTGGTCCCACCGGGGCAACGCAGCGACGCCACGATCTGCGCATTGAGCATGCGGCAGCTCTCGACATTGCTCACGATGTTGTCGGCCGCGCCGTCGAGCTTGTCGCAGGCCTGCATCGCCGCCTTCTGCACCATCAGCGTCTCACTCAGGTCCATCCAGCCCGCGCCGTTGTTGTTGTAGAGCGCGCGCCCCACCGCCACGTTCGACAGCCGCGTGCCGGTGTAGTTGAGCGCGGGCTCGTTGGCGATCACGCCGTCGTAGTCCAGCGGCCAGCGCTGGATGTAGCTGAGCGCATCGCGCCCGCCGGTCGAGGTGCCGAGAAAGTAGGCGTGCCTCGGCGCGACGCCGTAGCGCGCGAGCACCAGCGCCTGTGCCACGTCGCGCGTTTTCTTGAGCGACAGGCCGCCGTAGTTGGCCAGTTGCTCGTCGTTGGCCGCGAATCTGCCGTCGGTGATGCTGCTCGACTGGTGGCCCGAGTCGTCGCCGTAGGTGGCATAGCCGAGCGCCAGCGGCGCGGGCTTGTCGGCAGGGCCGAAGCGGATGACCTCGGTGCCGTCGATGAGCACGCCGTCGAATCCGCCGCCGCCGAAATGGATGGTCTTCTGGTTCCACTTCTCGGGCAGGTTGACGGCGAAGTTGATCGCGCCCGCGCTGGCATCGACGGGCTGGATGGTGCCGCGCACGCGGCAGTAATCGCCCAACTGGTTGCCGGCAGCGCCCGCCGCCACGGGCGTGGCGCTGGTGACGGTGGCGCCCTGCGTGGGCAGGCTGATCAGTGCGGCGGGCAGGCTCTTGCCGGCAAGGTCCGCGCAGGACAGCACGGGCTGCACAGGCGCAAGCGGCGGGTTGTCGGGTGGGCCGTCGGGCGGGTTGTTGCCGTTGCCGCTGGTGGGCGGGTTCACGGGCAGGCTCGGGAAGAAGCCCGAGCCCCCTCCCCCACTGCCGCCACCGCAGGCGGCCAGTGCGAGCGAGATGCCGATCGCGGGGCCGAACGAACGGCACGCACGAAGGGCGCGATGAATCATCGATGCGGGGCGCAATGAGCGCATGGTCTTGTCTCCGGCATGCAGCCTCATCGGGCTGCTTTTTGAATGGGCGGCCGGACGATAGATTCACGAGTGACTTCGGGTCAAATAAAATAAAGAGGCACTTTCAATATGAAAAACATATGGATATCCGGGCACTGAGGTACTTCGTGGCCGTTGCAGGCACCGGCCACATGACGCGCGCCGCCGAGCAACTGGGCATTCAGCAACCCCCGCTGAGCCTGCAGATCAAGGCGCTGGAGCGCGAGCTGGGCGTGCTGCTGTTCAAGCGCCACCCGCGCGGCGTGGCGCTCACCGACGCAGGCCGGCTGTTCCAGGTCGAGGCGCTGCGCATGCTGCAGGACATGGACGCCATGAAGCAGCGCATGGCGCGCGTGGCCAGCGGCCAGGCCGGCACGCTCGCATTCGGCTTCACCAGTTCGGCCGCGGCGCACCGCTTCATGCCCGAGGCGCTGCGCGCGTTCCGCCGCGCGCACCCCAACGTGGAACTGCAACTGCGCGAAGACAACGCGGCAGAGCTGACCGACGCACTGGCTGCGGGCCGGCTGCACTGCGGCCTGCTGCGCGTGCCGGTGGCGCGGCCCGAGGGGCTGGTGTTCGAGACACTGCTGCGCGAGCCGGTGTGGGTCGCCATGCCGAGCGACCACCGCTTTGCCCTCGCGGCCGGCAAGAAGACTTCACGGCCGTTGCCGCTGTCGAAGCTGTGCGAGGAAGGCATCATCCTCGTGCGCCGTCCGGGCGCGCCCGGCCTCTATGCCGAGCTGCTCGCGCTGTGCCACGCCAAGGGCCTGCGCCCGCGCGTGGTGGCCGAAGTCGATCGCATGATGACCAACCTGAATCTCGTGGCCGCGGGTGTCGGCCTGTCGGTGGTGCCGGCCTCGATGACCGGTGTGCATGCACACGCCATCGCCTACACGCAGCTGGCCGATGGCGGGCAGCTCGACGCGCCGCTCACGCTGGTGTCGCGCGCCGAAGAAGACAACCTGCCCGCACAGCACTTCGCTGCGCTGCTGCGCAAGCTCGCGGCCGAGAATCCGGGATCATGACCGTGCCACCGCTCCAGCGCCGCCACTTCATGCGCCGCGTGGGCGCGGGGTTGGCGGCTGTGTGCGCGATGCCGCGGCTGTCTTACGCAGCGCCATCACCCTGGCCCAATCGGCCAGTGCGCCTGATCGTGGTCTACCCGCCCGGCGGCGTGAGCGACGGCATGGCGCGCGTGCTGGCCGATCCGCTGTCGCAATCGCTCGGCGTGCCGGTGCTGATCGAGAACCGCCCCGGCGCGGGCGGCAGCCTCGGCATGGATGCACTCGCGCGTGCCACGCCCGACGGCTGCACGCTGGCCTTTTCCGCCATCAGCCCGCTCACATTGCATCCGCTGATCGCCCGCGTGCCCTACGACCCGCTGCGCGCCTTCGCGCCCGTGGCCAGCGTGATGCGCACGCCGGTGCTGGTGGTCGGCACGCCGGCCTTCGCCGGCCGCGGCTTCGGCGAGCTGATCGCGCGTGCGCGCAGCCAACCCGGGGCGGTGCGCTGGGCCACCTCGGGCGTGGCGACCATCGGCCACATGGTGCTCGCGCAGGTGCGCATGCAAAGCCGCACCGACATCACGCACATCCCCTACCAGGGCGGCGGTCCGCAGCTCAACGATGCGCTCGGCGGGCAGTTCGAGGTGCTGTCGACCAACGTGGCTGCGCAGCAGTTGCAGTACATCGAGGGCGGCCGCTTTCAGGCGCTGGCGGTCGGCGCGCCTGCACGCATCGAGGCGCTGCCTGCGGTGCCGACGCTCGCGGAACTGGGCTTCGAGAAGGCGAATCGCGATTCGCTGTTCGGCATCTTCGCGCCGGCGCGCACGCCGGCTTCGGTGGTGCAGCGGCTCAACATGGAGATCAACCGCGTGCTGCGCGGCGACGCCGTGCTTGCGCGTTTGCGTGGCGCCTACAACCTGCCGGCTGGCGGCAGCATCGAAGACTTCGCACACGAAATCACCATCGACCGTCGGCGCAACCGCGAGCTGGTGGCGGGCGACCGGTCGCAGTTCGACTGACTGATCAGCGCTCTGCAGTCCAGAGACGGGGGTAGTCCTTCACGAAGCCGTCCGGCGTGACGACCAGCACCTGCGCATAGTCGAAGCGCTTCGCCTCGTAGGCGTACTCGCTCTCGCTGCGCCGCTCGTAGCGCTGCATGAGTTCACTCAGCACGCCACCGCCGTCCAGGTCGACCCATGCTGCCGGTGCATCGGCGCTCTCGCCTTTCTCAAGGTTGAGCCGCCGCAGTTGCAGCAGGTTCGTGGCGGGCGTGAAGCCCAGGTCGAGGTCGACACAGTGCGACATGTCGGACACGGCTTCGTCGTTGAGCTTCCAGTGGCCGCGCGCATCGCGGGTGATCGACAGGTCGATGGCCGCTTCGCCGAGCCAGCCGCGCACGGTGCCCCATTGCGTGTGCCAGTGCAGGTCGCAGCGCACGCGGTAGTGCAACTGGCCGATGCGGCCGTCTTCCATGCGGAACACGGCGGCGCCATCGAGTTGCCAGGCCGAAGCGTTGCGTTCGAGACGACAGGCGTCGTGGCCCGGTGCATCGAGCCTGCGCCAAAGAATGGAGGCGACGGTTTGCATGGCGCGGATGATGGACCGGCATGCTGCAGTGCGCAAGTCTTGCCCCTTCGTCATCGCAGGTGGCAGTCAGGTTCGGGGGCTAGCGTCAGCGGCGCATGATGCCGCCCATCGACACCGATCTACCCGAAACACCTCAACCACCGCCGACGCTGCGCGTGCTCGACCTGATCGACCGCGCCGCGATGCCGCTCGCCATTGCCATTGCGCTGCTGCTCTTCCTGCAATGGCCGCTGCGCGACCTCGCCGGTTCGGGCAACGGCCCGACGCAGGCCAATGACCTGGCGCAATGGCTGTTCGCGCTCTATGTGGCGGTGGCGCTGCGGCATGCGGGGCGGCGCGGCGCGCACCTCGTGGCCCGGCCTGATCTGGCCGCCGACACCACCGGCCGCTTCGCGCGGCTGCGCCGCATCGGCGCGGCGCTGTGCGTGCTGCCATGGGCGTTGTTCCTGATCGTGACGGCCACCGTGCCGGTGGTGCGCGCGGTGATGGCGATGGAGCTGTTCCCCGACACCTTCAATCCGGGCTATTTCATGATCAAGGTCGCGCTGCTGTTGCTCGCCGTGCTGCTGGCCGTGCAGAGCGCGCTCGACCTCTGGCACGAACGCAGCAGGCCCGCATAGGCACAGATGGCCTGGATCGGACTCGCACTGCTCGCGCTGGCCCTGGTGCTGATGATGACCACCGGCTGGCCGACCTACGCCGTGCTGCTGGGCGTGTGCACGTTGGGCGCGGTGGCGGGGTTGGCGCTCGGTGCCTTCGATGTCGCGCTGCTGCAGAACCTGCCGTGGCGCATCGTCGGCCTGCTGGAGCACGACCTGCTGCAAGCCCTGGCGCTCTATGCGCTGGTCGGTGCGCTGCTCAACCGGCTGGCGCTGGCCGAGCACCTGTACAACGGCCTGCGCAAGCTGCTGGCTTTCGTCGTGCCACGCGCCGCGCCGGAGCTGGCCGGCATGCTGCTGGGCCTGATGCTCGCGCCGATGAACGGCTCGGTGGGTGCCAGCCTGCTCACGTTGGCGCGCACCGCCGGCAAGGGCTGGGCGCGCGAGGGCCTGCCGGCCGACCGGCGCACCGCGCTCGTTGCAGTCACCAGCACACTGGGCGTGATCGTGCCGCCCTCGCTGGTGCTGCTGTTGCTCGGCGATGCGATGCTGCGCGCACACACCGAGGGCGTGAACATGGCGCGCGAGCTGTCGCTGCCCACGGCCGCCGCCGGTGCCGCCAACCGCATCGTCAACACGCAGGACATCCTGCAGGCCGCGCTGGTGCCCGCGGCGGCGCTGCTGCTCGGCTGGCTCGCGGTCGCGTGGTTCGGTGCGCGGCGCAAGCCCTTGCCGAGCGCGCAGCGCGAACCGATCGACCGGCGCGAAGGCTTGACGCTGCTGCTCGTGCCCCTGCTGATCGGTGCGCTGCTGGTGCTGGTGACCATCGGCAGGGTGCGCGCAGTCGAGGGAGCGGCCGCCGCCTGCGTGATGTTGCTGGGCTGGGGCCTGGTGTCGCGCCAGCTCACGCGCCCGGTGCTGTGGCAGGTGCTCGACGATGCGATGGCACTCACCGGCGCTCTGTATGCACTGCTGGCGGCGGCCACCACCTTCTCGTTGCTGCTGCGCGGCTTCGGCACCGACGGGCTGATCGCGCGGCTCATGCTGTCGCTGCAGGGCCATCCGATGCTCGGGCTCATGGTGGTGCTGGCCGTGCTGCTGGCCTGCGCCTTCGTGCTCGATGCCTTCGAGCTGATCTTCCTGATCGTGCCCATCGTGATGCCGCCGGTGCTGGCACAGCTCGACGACGCGGCATGGATTGCCACGCTCACATTGCTGGTGCTGCAGGCGGGCTTTCTGCTGCCGCCCTTCGGCTATGCGCTGGTGCTCGCGCGCGGCCAGGTTGCGCCGCGCCCGCCGGTGGCGGCCATCGCGTGCTCGTTGATTCCCTATCTGGCCGTGCTCGCCGCAGTGACTGCCGGCGTGATGGCGTTGCCGCAAACGACGCGCTGGCTGCGCACTTCGCCGACCGCGCTGGCACCGGCCGAGCCGATGAACGAGGAAGCGCTCGACCGGCTCATGCGCGAGATGGCACCACCACCCGATGCGGGCGACAGCACCGTGCCGCCCGAGGAAAAATAAGGGCCCGCACGTGCCGGACAATGCGCGGCACCATGACCAAGCTCCCCGCCGCGCTCGCGCTGTTCCTGTCCGTTCTTTTCTGCAGCACAGGCCATGCCGCAGCCACGCTGAAAGACGGCGACATCATCTTCCACACCTCGCGCTCGGCACAGAGCGTGGCGGTGCAGCGCGCCACCGGTTCGCGCTACAGCCACATGGGCATCGTGCTGCTGCGCGATGGCAAGCCCTATGTGTTCGAGGCCGTATCGACGGTGCGCTACACGCCGCTCGCGCAATGGACGGCGCGCGGCAACGGCGGGCACTATGTGGTCAAGCGCCTGCGCGATGCCGACAAGCTGCTGACACCCGCCGCCGTGGCGCGCCTGCATGCGAAGACCTCGGACTTCGCGGGCCGTCCGTACGACCTGACCTTCGAGTGGTCGGACCAGCGCATCTACTGTTCCGAACTTGTGTGGAAGCTCTATCAGCGCGCGCTGGGCATCCGCATCGGCGAGCTGCAGAAGATCCGCGAGTTCAATCTGACGGACCCGGCGGTGCGCGCCAAGATGCGCGAGCGTTATGGCGACAAGGTGCCGATGAATGAACCGGTGATCTCGCCTGTGGCGATGTTCGAGTCGCCATTGCTCGCGACTGTTGAGACGCGCTGAAGGGTTGGGGCGCTGTTATTCAGGGCGTCGCTCACGCCGACACGGTGCTCTTTTTCGCGAATGTCCCCCGCTTCGCTCCTCCTTTATTTCGCGAAAAAGAGCCCCGTATCGACGTGAGCGTTATTCGGAGCGGTCGGTGATCGCAGGATCAACAGCAGCGTGTCCAAGTGCGAATGACGCCAGGTGCTCCCCGCAGCGAAATAAAGGAGGAGCGAAGCGGGGGACATTCGCGGAGGGGAGCACCTGGCGTCATTCGCACAAGCCCCGAATGAACCCGAACCCGCACCCGAAACAGCAACGCCCAAAACAAAAACACAAAGCCAAACATCGCCGGAACTGAGCCCCCGGACAGGCATGACCGCCCAAGCCGCGAGACAATCGTTTCCGTGAGTTCCCAGCCCCCGTCAGCCCCACCAATCCGCCGCATCGCCCACCTCGACATGGACGCCTTCTACGCGTCGGTCGAGTTGCTGCGCTATCCGCAGCTCAAGGGCCTGCCCGTGGTGATCGGCGGCGGGCGTCGACGCGTGGACGAGGCCATCCGCAACCTGCCCGAAGGCGGCACGCTGGCCGACATTCCGGTCGACTCGTTTCCGCTGCTCAAGGACTACACAGGCCGCGGCGTGATCACCACCGCCACCTACGCCGCGCGCCAGTACGGCGTGGGCTCGGCCATGGGGCTCATGAAGGCCGCCAAGCTGTGCCCGCTGGCCATCATCCTGCCAGTGGACTTCGATGAATACCGTCGCTTCTCGCGCGCCTTCAAGCAAGTCATCCTGGAGGTCGCGCCGCTGATGGAAGACCGCGGCGTGGACGAGGTGTACATCGACTTCACCGACGTGCCCGGCGGCCAGCGCGACGGCGGGCGTTCGCTGGCGTGGCTGCTGCAGAAAGCCATCTTCGACAACACCGGCCTGACCTGCTCCATCGGCGTGGCACCCAACAAGCTCATCGCCAAGATGGCGAGCGAGTTCAACAAGCCCAACGGCATCTCGGTCGTTTATGAGAACGACCTCGAAACGCGCATCTGGCCGCTGCCCTGCCGCAAGGTGAACGGCATCGGCCCCAAGGCCGACGAAAAACTCAAGCGCTTCGGCATCGAGACCGTGGGCCAACTTGCGGCACGCGACCGAGACTGGCTCGTTGCCACCTTCGGCAAGGCCACCGGCGCGTGGATGCACGAGGTGTCCTGGGGCCGCGACAACCGACCGGTGGTGACCGAGAGCGAACCCGTCTCGATGAGCCGCGAGACCACCTTCGACCGCGACCTGCATGCGGTGCGCGACCGCGCCGAGCTGGGCGCCATCTTCACCCACCTGTGCGAGAAGCTGGCCGAAGACCTGCAGCGCAAGGGCTACGTGGGCAAGACCATCGGCATCAAGCTGCGCTACGACGACTTCAAGATCGCCACCCGCGACCAGACCATCGACCGCTTCACCGACGACGGGAAGACCATCCGGCAGGTCGGTGGGCAATGCCTCAAGCGCGTGCCGCTGGAGCGCCCCTTGCGCTTGCTGGGCGTGCGCGTGGGCGCGCTCGCCAAGGCCGGCAGCCCCGAGGCGCTGGCACCGGCAGGTGCGGGCGGGCAACGCACGACTGCGGAGTCGACATCGACCACCGCATCGCTTTTCTGAACCTCGACACCATGATCATCAAACGCTGGCTCAAGCGCATCGCATTCACACTGCTGGGATTGGTGGCCTTGGTCGGGCTTTATGTCGCCACGGCCAGCGCGCTGGTGCTGTGGCCCGCCAATGCCAACAAGCCTTCGGACGCCATCGCAGCGAATGCACCCGAGGTGCAGGCCTGGGTGTTGAGCAATGGCGTGCACACCGACTACGTGTTCCCGGTCCGCTCGGCCACCGTCGACTGGCAGCAGCTTTTTCCGCTCGCGGACTTTCGCGCCGTGCCGCCGGACGCCGAGTTCATCGCCATCGGCTGGGGCGACCGCGAGTTCTACCTGAACACGCCCACCTGGGCCGACCTGACGGCCTCGCGCGCCTTCGGTGCGCTGTCGGGCGGCAACCGCTCGCTGATGCATGTGAGTTACCTGCAGCGCGGGCAACTGGGGCGCGGTGCTTTCAACCTGCCGCTGTCGCAGGGCCAGTACGCGCAACTGGTCGGCTATGTGCAACGCACGTTGCCCTCGGGCCGCGCGACGCCCATTGCAGGCGCGCACTACGACAACCAGGACGCCTTCTACGAAGCCGAGGGCGGCTACAACCTCTTCGAGACCTGCAACACCTGGATCGGGCGCGGCCTGCGGCAGGCGGGCGTCACCGTCAGCCGCTGGACACCCTTCGACTTCACCGTGACCTGGCACCTGCAACCGGCAACGCCCTGAGCGTTGCCGCCGTCGCGGCTCAGTCCAGCCCGTCGAAATCCGCGTCGTCCGGCCCGATGTGCGGAGGCGAGCGCCAGCCGGCATCGCGCATCGAGCGCGCCACCTGGTGCTCCACGCCCATCAGCACCGCGAACAGCGCCATCCGCACGGGAATGCCGTTGTCCGTCTGCCGGAAGATCGCCAGCCGCGGGTCGTGGTTGAGGTCGATGCTCAGGTCGTTCGCGCCCGGGCGACCGTCGCGCGGCAACGGATGCATCAGGATCGTGTCGGGCTTGCAGACCGTGTCGACCAGCGCCTTGCGCACCTGGAACTCCGGCGTGTAGCCCTCGATTTCCTCGCCCGCGAAGCGCTCCTTCTGGATGCGGGTGGCGTAGACCACGTCCGCACCGCGCAGGCCTTCCTCGAGCGATTGGGTCTGCTCGATCACGTGGCCGTTGCGCGACACCAGGTCGAGCAGGTAGGCCGGCATTTCCAGCGAAGGCGGCGCGATCAGCGTGAACTTCAGCCCGCGGTACAGCGACAGTAGCCGGATCAGCGAATGCACCGTGCGGCCGTACTTCAGGTCGCCCACCATCGCCACGTGCGTGCCGTCGACCAGCTTGCCCATGCGCGAGAACTCGCGCTGGATGGTGTACAGATCGAGGATGGCCTGGCTCGGATGCTCGCCCGGCCCGTCGCCGGCGTTGATGACCGGGATGTTGGTGGCACGTGCGAACTCGGCCACCGAACCTTGCTCAGGGTGGCGCACCACCAGCGCATCGACATAACCGCTCATCACGCGGCTGGTGTCGTAGATCGATTCGCCCTTGGCCATCGACGAGAAGGTGAAGCCCGTGGTGTCGCACACCGTGCCGCCGAGCCGGCAGAACGCGGCGCCAAAGCTCACGCGAGTGCGGGTGCTGGCCTCGAAGAAGAGGCTGCCGAGGACAGCGCCTTCGAGGATGCGCGTGACCTTCTGGCGCCGCGCGATGGGCTGCATGACGTCGGCGACCTGGAACAGGTCTTCGAGGCTGTCGCGCTCGAACTGCGCCACCGACAGCAGGTGCGGCCGGCCCTCGGCTGCGATGCGCTGGCCGAGTGGGCGGTCGTCTGCGCCGACGGTGGCTTGCGCCTCGCGCTGAAGGATTTCGGCGACGAATTTGCCGACCATTTCGGGCATGGCCCGTGATTCGCCGGAGTCGGCTGGCAGCAGCCAGGTGTCGAGTGCCCGGCGGCGAACACCCAGGCGTTCGGAGAACGCGTCGCGGGTCAGATTGAGGCGGCGCATGGCGTCGCGCAGGATGTCTTGTTGCTGGCTCATGGGGCGCAAATATACGCCATGAGCGCGATTTCTTCATGAAATTTACGCAATGCGTATATTTTCAGGCTGCCTCTGCAATCTATCGCCGAAACCCGGTCAGAGCCTGTCTAACGATCTGTTCGGGGCCGCGGGCTTCGCGCCGCTGTTCTTCAGGGCGTCGCTCACGCCGACACGGTGCTCTTTTTTGCGAATGTCCCCCGCTTCGCTCCTCCTTTATTTAGCTAAAAAGAGCCCCGTATCGACGTGAGCGGTCAGAGCCGTCGTTGATCGCAGGATCAATCAGAGCGTGCCCCTGTGCGAATGACGCCAGGTGCTCCCCGCAGCGAAATAAAGGAGGAGCGAAGCGGGGGACATTCGCGGAGGGGAGCACCTGGTGTCATTCGCACCCGCCCTGAATGAACCCGCATCACGAGCATCCGCATGGCTTAGTAAACAGAAGTTCAGGGCTTCGGCACACCGCCCTGCCACTGCGGCCAATTCGCCACGATGTGATCCACCACGCGACTACCGACAAGTTCGATGTTCTCCACCGTCTCGGCAAAGCCACCCGCCGTCTCGCCCGGCGCCGGGTCCAGATGCTGCAGCGTGGTTTCCTTCGGGCTGCCCTGGTCGAAGTTGACCGCGCCGCGCAGACTCATCACCCGGTCGGTGCCGTGCGCGCGCTTGATCACGAGGGTGATGGCGGCGGCCTCCATTTCGGTGATCACGTAGTCGTCGGCGCCGTAGAGCTTCGCGATGTACTGCGCCTGCTTCGACATGCCGGGGCCGTGGAAGAAGGTGTCGCCGGTCATGTGCGTGCCGGTGCCGACAAAAGGTGCGCGACGGGCCGCGGCGTCGGGGTAACGCAGACGGTACTTGCGCGCCGATTCCGAGTCCTTCAGCGGCGTGTCGGCCGAGAGCTTCATCGCCCAGCTCACGAGGTCGGGGTTGATCTTGAAGCGGCGGTATTCCTCGTAGCCCTTGCGCGGCATGAAGGTCGGCTCGCCGGCCTTGTTTTCTTCGGGCGCCCAGCGGTGGCCCAGGTCGTAGTCCACCAGCCAAGTGGCCCAGCTCACTTCGCCGATGGTGCCGCGCGATGGCGGCGTGCCGGCCACGCCCGAGATCACGTAATAGGCCTGCGAGAAATCGAACTGCGGGTTCAGCAGGATGGCCTGCATCGACGACGACGAGTTGACCTTGCCCATGCCGAGCACCGCGCCGCACACGCCGTCGACGTTGCAGTACACGGGCTGCAGCGCGCCGGGCACGGCCATCGGCTTGGTGTTCATCCAGTAGCGCTCGTACCAGTGCTGGAACTCGCCGGCGCGGTCGCCGGTGTTCTTGCCGATCTCGAACATGGCAGCGACGAACACCTTGACCTTGACGGGCGCAACGGCCGCCGTGGCAGGCGCGGTCGTTGCGGGCGAAGTCGAGGTGGAAGCACAGGCGGTGGCAAGCAGCGCGACGCCGCACAGCGCCAGCAGGCGGGTGCCAAAGGAAGACCAACGAGGGAACATTCTGGAACTCGGTAAGAAGAAGACAAGAAGAAGAAAGGAAAACACAGGACAGAGGCAACAAGCGCAGCCAGCGCACCGGCAACGTGTGCGGCGTCCTACAGCCTGCGATTGTCGGTGCAGGCAAAAGCTCGGAGTACCGCACTGACGCAAAGCCCATGCCCGCTTCTTCCTCGCCTTCCGCCGCCAAGCCTGCGTCGAAGCCGACGCCCATCACCAACGGCCTCGTGCATGTGAACCCCGACATGCCGGGCATCCACCGCCTGAAACACGGCGAGCGCTTTCGCTACCGCGACGCCGAGGGCCACTGGCTGCGCGACGTGGACGAGGTCTCGCGCATCCGCATGCTCGCCATTCCGCCGGCCTATACGCAAGTGTGGATCTGCCCGCTGCCCAACGGCCATCTGCAAGCCACCGGCATCGACGCGCGCGGACGCAAGCAGTACCGCTACCACGCCGATTGGCGCGTGATGAAAGACGAGACCAAGTTCGACCGGCTCGAAGCCTTCGCGCTCGCGCTGCCGCGCATCCGTGCCCGCGTGGCGCGCGACCTGCTGCCGCAGTCGGACAAGAAGGGCCAGAAGGCGCCAGGCCGCAGCCAGGTATTGGCGGCACTGGTGCGCCTGCTCGACACCACGCTGCTGCGCATCGGCAACGAGGAATACGCGAGCAGCAACGGCTCCTACGGCCTGACCACCTTGCGCAACCGGCATGCGGCGGTGCAAGGCGCGGCGCTGCGGCTGCGCTTTCGCGGCAAGAGCGGCGTGATGCACGAAGCCCGGCTCGACGATCCGCGCGTAGCCAGGGTGGTGCGGCATTGCCAGCAACTGCCCGGACAGGCGCTGTTCCAGTACGCCGGCGAAGACGACGGGGAACTGCGCAGCGTCTCGTCCACCGATGTCAACGACTACCTCGCAGAAGCCTCACAGGGCGAGCGCTTCACCGCCAAGGACTTCCGCACTTGGCACGGCACGGTGCAGGCGCTGGAACTCACGCGCCTGGCCTGCGGGCCGGGCCGCACCGCCGCGGATGGCAACCGCTACAGCGCGAAGGACATCCTGGCCGCCGTTGCCAGGCAACTCGGCAACACGCCGGCGGTCTGCAAGAAGGCCTATGTGCACCCGGCGGTGCTGGCGCTGGGCAGTGCGCTTGCGGACGATGAAGAAACCACCGCCCTGTTCCAGAAGATCACCGGCCGTGGCACGGCGCGGCCATCGCGTGGGCTGTATGCGGCGGAGCGCCGGCTGCTGGCCTTCCTGCGCACGCACCGGCAAGGCCAGGCGCGCGAGCGGCATGCGGCCAACGGACGCGGCAAGCCTCAGCCGCCGGTGGCGAGCCCGAGGCGCACGCTGTCGCGCTCCACCGTGATGGTGTAGCCAAGGTCTTCGGCCAGGTTCTGCAGCGCGACGGCATCGATGGCCAGTGCACGCGGTGCGCGGTGCGCGTCGAGCACGGCATGCGTGGCGCCGGGCTCGCGCGGCAAGGCGCGCAGGCACAGCGCATCGAGGCCGTCCGCATCGATGCGGATCGCACCCGCTTCGGCCACACCGTCGTGCAGGTAGCCGAGCGCGCCCAGAAAAAGATAGCGCAGCGCGGCGCCCGAAGGCCAGCGCGGTTCGTCTTCCCCGGGTTCGAGAGCGTCGTCGGTCACCAGCGACACGCCATGCAGGTCGAAGGCCGAGCGCATCAGGTTCACGCACTGCGCCACCAGCGCGCTGCGCGTGATGCCGTCGTCTGCGGTGGCCAGCTCCCAATCGCGCAGCGAGCGAATCGCATGGACCAGTTCGGACACCTGGTTGTCGATCAGCGCCACCCGCTCTTCGCAGGCAGCGGCATCGATGGTGACGGCACTCACCTGGCGCTTGAGCATCAGCAATGCCATGCGAACGACCGAGACGGGCGCGGCCATGTCGTGCCGCAAGGCCGGCAAGGCGCGCGTGAGCAGTTCATGGCGCACGCCAGCGGCGATCCAGCTGCGCGCTCCGGGAGAAGACTTCATCGCGCGGCGACCAAGGGCAGCAGGGTCATCGGCCCGGATGCGGGGAACGCCTGCGCGCGGGCGCGAGCACGGCCTGCAGGGCTGGGGGCGACGAAAGGCACGGTCACGGGGTACTTCCTGAAACGAGGGAGAGAAGGCCACGAGTATCGTGCCCGCCCCCCGCGCCGGACGTAGGAACGTGCCTACGACGGCCTGGGCCGCAAAGGCATGGCCGCGTGGCCTGCCCGGTCGTTCAGGGCTTGCCGAGATAGGTGCGCACGTCCTTCACCTCGACGCCTGCGGCGGCGATGGCCGAGCGCAACTGCTGCTCGCTCACCTCCAGCGCCTGCGTCCAGTAGCGAACCTCGTGCGCTTCGTTGACGTTGATGCGGGAAGCATCCTGCGGCCCGCGCTTGCTCAGGTCATCGGCCATGGTGTGGTGTCCTTTGTTGAAGCCGCGAGGATGCGGCGCGCCCCGGGGTCGGGCTGGAGGACGGCAGCGCGCCTGCTTGCAGGAAATATCCGAGAGGTGGCCTTCAGGCCTGCCGGGCGCGCATCTGCAGCTCGCGCTTGAGCAGCTTGCCGTTGGCCGTGGTGGGCATCGCGTCGATCACCTCGATGCGGGCCGGCCGCTTGTAGGGCGACAGGTGCTCGACCAGCTGCACCCGCAAGGCGGCCTCGTCCAGCACCGCGCCGAGCTTCATCTCGACGAAGGCGACGATCTGCTCGTTGCCGTCGGCCTCCGGCACGCCGACCACCGCGCACAGGTGCACGCCGGCGAAGCGGCCGATCACCGCCTCGATCTCGGCCGGGTAGACGTTGAAACCCGAGCGGATGATCATTTCCTTCAACCGCCCAACCACGAACAGCGCGCCGTCCTCGCCGAAGCGCCCGAGGTCGCCGGTGGCGTACCAGCCGCCGGGGCGCATCACCTGTGCGGTAGCCGCCGCATCGCGAAAGTAGCCCAGCATCAGGCCGGGGCCGCGCAGCCAGATTTCGCCGGTGTCGCCTTGTGCAGCGTCCTGCCCGTCGAGGGAAACGACGCGCGCCTCGCCGCCTTCCACCGCATGGCCGGCCGCCGTGTCGGTGCGCGGCGATTCAGTGCGCGTGAGGAACACCGAGCCGGCGTACTCCGACAGGCCGTAGCCGTAGTGCAGTGGCTGCCCGAACAGCCGCTCCACCCGCTGCTTGAGCGCGGGATCGAGCGGCGCAGAGCCGGTGTACACGTAGCGCAGATGCGGAAAACGCGGCACCACGTTTTCCGCATCGATGTGGGCCAGCAGGCGCGCGTACATGGTCGGCGGCCCGAGCAGGTTCGACACTTGTTCGTCGGCCAGCGCCTGCAGCATGTCGGCCGGCGAAAAGGCACTGCGCAGCACCAATGACGCGCCACCAGTCAGCGCAGCCATCAGCACCGTGCCGATGCCGAAGATGTGCGTCATCGGCAGGAAGGCGTAGGCACGGTCGCGTTCATTCAGCGCGCGCACGGTGGCCGACACGCGTCCGAAATGCAGCAACCCTCGGTGCGACACCATCACACCCTTGGGCGTGCCCGAGGTGCCCGACGTGAAGATGATCGCGGCCGTGTCGGCCAGCGCCGCATCGGGTTCCGTGCGTGCGTCGGCGCGCACGGCCGAGCGCATCACGCCCGGCAATGCAGCCGGCACCGCACCGGCCCGCTGCGCATGCCGGTCCGCCGATTCGGAAGCGCCGGTCGTGAAGCAGCACAGGCGCGCATCGGCCCGCTCGACGATCGCCGCAATCTCGCCCGGCGACATGCGCGCATTGACGCCGCACGACCACGCGCCGACGCGGCTGCAGGCCATGAGCAGCACGATGTGCGCGGCGCAGTTCTCGGCCACCAGCACCACGCGGTCGGTCGCGCGCACGCCGGCGTCCCGCAGGTCTTGCGCGGCCACGTCGACCATCGCCTGCAGCGCCGCATAGGTCGTGGTGCCCGTGGGCTCGAAAAGAAAGACAGCATCGGGCGTGCGGACCGCACGCGCCTCCAGCAACTCATGAATACGCTGCATCGTCTATTCCGCCTCGATGCCCTTGGACGCGCTCGCCCAGAGCTTGCGGTCGGACACGCCCTTGGTCGCCAGCAGTTCCGGCGCACCCGACCACACGTCGTAGCCCTGATCGCGCAGCCGGTGCGCGATGTCTTCGCGCGCCAGCATCTTCTGCGCGGCGGCGTTCATGCGCGCGACCAGCGCCGGGTCCATGCGCGCCGGGCCGTACAGACCGAACCAGCCGCCCACGTCGTAGCCGGGCACGCCCGACTCGATCATGGTCGGCACATCGGGCAGCATGCGGTTGCGCTGGCGCGAGGTCACGGCCAGCGCGCGCAGCCTGCCCGACTGGATGAAGGGCCGCGAGGTCGCGATGATGTCGAACATCATCGTCACGGTGCCACCCATCACGTCGGCCAATGCCGGCGCGCTGCCCTTGTAGGGCACATGCGTCATCTGCACACCCGCCATCTTCTCCAGCAGCGCGCCGCTCAGGTGGTTGGAGGCGCCCACGCCCGCCGAGCCGTAGAACACCTTGCCGGGCCGCGCCTTCGCATAGGCCAGCAGCTCGCTCACGCTGCGCACGGGCAGCTCGTTGTTGACCACCAGCACGTTGGTGTAGTCCACCAGCGGCGCGATGGGCGTCAGGTCCTTCATCGGGTCGAAGGCCATGTGGCGCTGCACATTCGGGTTGATGGTGATGGTCGGGCTCGCGCCGAAGAACAGCACGGCGCCATCGGGCGCGGCCTTGGCGACCGCATCGCCACCGAGCGAGCCGCTGGCGCCGGGCCGGTTGTCCACGATGACCTGCGTGCCCAGCTCCTGGCTCAGCGCGGGCGCGAGCAGGCGTGCAGCGCCATCGACCGGGCCACCGGCGGAATAGCCGACCACGAGCTTGATGAGGGACGGCAAGGGTTGTTGTGCGAAGGCTCGGGAAGGCAACGCCGCAAGCGCTGCGCTGCCCGCCAGCGCAGCCATGAGGTGGCGGCGCGAGAAGTCGATGGGTGTCATGGGCGATGTCTCCTGTTGTGTATTTCTTCGGCGGCTCACATCTCTCAGGCCGGTAAGTCCAGGACTTGCCGGGCGAGGATGTTGCGCTGTATCTCGTTGGTGCCGCCGTAGATCATTGCGGCCGTGGAGCCGATGAGCGGCGACAGCACGTTGAAGGTCTGCCCGTCGAGCAGCTGGTCGCCGGCAACGGCGCCCTGCTCTTCCCCGGCCTCGACCAGCAGCGCGCCGATGCGGTGGTAGGTCTCGCTGGCCCAGATCTTCAGCAGCGACACCGACGCGGGCAGCGGCTTGCCGGCCCGCACGATGTCGGCAAAGCTGGTGTAGGCGGCGGTCAGGTCGGCCACGTCGAGCCGCAGCGCCGCGAAGCGCTGCGCGAACACCGGGTCGGCAAACAGGCGTCGCGCCTGCGCCAGCCGCGCCAGCTGGCCCAGTGCGTACTGCGATTGCTTGGGGCTGCCAAGAAAGATGCGCTCGAAACCCAGCAGCGCCTTTGCGATCGTCCAGCCGCCATGCAGCTTGCCAACCAGATTCTCGGCCGGCACGCGCACGTTGTCGAAGAACACCTCGCAGAACTCCGGCTCGCCCGCCAGCGTGTGGATCGGCCGCACCGTGATGCCCGGCGTGCGCAGGTCGCACAGCAGGAAGCTGATGCCCTCCTGCTTGCGCGCGTCCTTGTCGGTACGCACCAGCATGAAGATGTGGTTGGCATCCTGCGCGAGCGTGGTCCAGATCTTCTGGCCGTTGACGATGAAGTGATCGCCTTGCGCATCGCGCGCGGGCAAGGCCTCGGTGCGCAGGCCCGCGAGGTCGGAGCCGGCGTTGGGTTCGGAATAGCCCTGGCACCAGACGTTCTCGCCGCTCAAGATGCGCGGCAGAAAGCGCTGCTGCTGTTCAGGCGTGCCATGCTGGATCAGCAGCGGCCCGATCATCACGATGCCCTGGTCGGGCGCGCGTGCCACGCCGTACTGCTCCAGCTCCTCGATCCAGGCGATGAGCTTGTCGGCCGGCAGGCCCATGCCGCCGTGCGCCTGCGGCCATGCCGGTGCGATCCAGCCTTGCGCGGACAGCGTGAGGTACCAGTCGCGCATCTCGCTCCAGCGTGCGCGGTGCGACAGGTAGCGCAGTTCTTGCGGGTAGCGCTGCTGCAGAAAGCCGCGCACCATGCGGCGGAACTCGGGCTCGGGCATCGCGGCCCAGTCGGCCTGTCGCGGGAACTCGCCAGTCCATGCCGCCGCCGGGCCTGCGCTCGTGTCGGCCTCGTCCGTCAACGCGGCATGCCGGCGCTGATGCGCAGTGACGTTGCCCAGCCATGCGGAAAGGCACAGCACGCGCTTGTAGAACAGGCTCAGGTCGCACTCCTGCGTGTAGCCGATGGCGCCATGCAACTGCACAGCCGCGCGCGAAGCCTGCAGCGCGGCTGCGGTGCAACGCGCGTTCACGCGGCTCGCCTCGGCTTCGAGCCGATTGCACGACAGATCCTGCGCGGCCAATGCCAGCACCTCGTTCAAGGTGGCATGCGCCACTTCGAGGTGAATGAACATGTCGACACAGCGATGCTGCAGCGCCTGGAAGCTGCCGATGGGCTTGCCGAACTGCGAGCGCGTGCGCAGGTACGCCAGGGTCTGGGCCAGCATCGCCTGCCCCGCGCCCAGCAGCTCGGCCGCCTGCAGGATCTGGCCGGCGGCGAGCGCATGGCGCAGCGCATCTTGCGCGGCAGGCCCTTGGGCCAGCACGGCACCAGGCGGCAGCGCGACCTGCTCGAAACGCAGGTTGGCCGCCTGGCTGCCATCGACCAGCGGCACCAGCGTCTCGGTCACGCCTTCGGTGCCGCGCGGCACCCACAGCAGCACCGCATCGTCGTCGCCGCGCGCAGACACCAGCCAGCCGCTGGCGGCGGCGCCGGGCAGCACCATGAGTTTTTCGCCTTGCAGAAGCACACCGCCGGCCTTTGCGCCGTGCACCTCGCAACCACAGGCCAGCGGCACCGCGCTCAGGTCGCCCGCGCTTTCCTGCCAGGCCAGTGCGGGCAGGCTGCGGCCTTCAACCAGTTCGCGGAGCAAGGCGTGCGCGCCCGGCGTGTTCAGCCGAGCCAGCAACAGCGCGCTGAGGCCGGCCACCGCGAGCAGCGGTTCAGGCGCCACGTGCTCGCCGGCCGCGCGCAGGATTTCTGCCGCACCGTCGAGCCCCAACGCAAGGCCGCCCGCAGATTCAGGCGCCAGCATGCCGGGCCAGCCAAGCGCCGCGATCTCAGGCCAGCCCAGCGCCTCGTCAGCGTCCGGTTGTTCGGTGCGGGTGCGGCGCCTGCCGATGGCGCGGCTGCGCGCGAAGTAGTCCAGCGCTGCTTCGCGCACTGCCGCAAGTGATTCGGTGTCCATCCAGTTTGCCTGCCTCGTTCCGTTGCAAAGACGAATCGCAGCGTGCCTGAAGACACCGCCACAGGGCATTTGCATTTGCCGAAGGGAGGGTTTCGCAATCACAGAGCAGTCTTGCGCGAGGAGGCATAAATTCGCGCCATGACCAAGATCAAGAAATCCCTGCACACCGAACTCGGCCACAGCACGCCCGACAAAATCACCGTTCGCGGGCGCGACCTGCCTTCCGAGATCCTCGGCCACCTGAACCTGGGCGACATGGCCTTCCTGGAGCTGACCGGGCGCATCCCGACGCCACAGGAGTCAGTGACCTTCAACGCCATCGTCGTCACGCTGGTCGAGCACGGCATCACACCCAGCGCGCTGGCCGCGCGCCTCACCTACGCGGGCGCCCCCGAGGCACTGCAGGCAGCAGTGGCCGCTGGCCTTTGCGGGCTGGGCACTGTGTTCGTGGGCAGCACCGAAGGCGCCGCCAAGATGCTGTACGAGGCGATTCCGTTCGGCGAGAAGCCGACACGCCCGCTCGCCGACATGGCAAAGGACATCGTGGCCGACCACCGCGCGCGCAAGCAGATCGTGCCGGGCCTGGGCCATCCATTGCACAAGCCGATCGATCCGCGCACGCCGCGCCTGTTCCAGATCGCGGCGGAGAACGGCTTGTCCAGCCACTACGTGGCGCTGATGCAGGCGGTGCAGGAAGAAGCCGAGCGCGTGTCGGGCAAGTCGCTGCCGATCAACGCCACGGGCGCCATCGGTGCGATTGCCGCCGAGTTCGGCTTTCCGTGGAAGATCATTCGCGGCTTCGGCGTGATGGCGCGCGCCATCGGGCTCGTGGGCCACATCCTCGAAGAGATCGACGACCCGATGGCCATCGAGATCTGGCAGCGTGTGGAAAAAGAAGCCGGCGGCCCGCGCCAGGACTGAGCGAGCAGCAACCGATGAACAACGCCAACGACAAGAGCTTCCCCGACATCCGCGACGCCGTGCGCGACCTGTGCGCGCAGTTCCCCAACGAATACTTCCGCAAGATCGACGAGGCGCGCGGCTACCCCGCCGAATTCGTCGACGCGCTCACCAAGGCCGGCTGGATGGCCGCGCTGATCCCGCAGGAATACGGTGGCTCGGGCCTGGGCCTGACCGAAGCCTCGGTCATCATGGAAGAGATCAACCGCTGCGGCGGCAACTCCGGCGCCTGCCACGGCCAGATGTACAACATGGGCACGCTGCTGCGCCACGGCAGCGAAGCGCAAAAGCGCGAGTACCTGCCGCGCATTGCCACCGGCGAACTGCGCCTGCAGTCGATGGGCGTGACCGAGCCCAGCACCGGCACCGACACCACCAAGATCAAGACCACGGCCGTGAAGAAGGGCGACCGCTACGTCATCAACGGGCAGAAGGTGTGGATCTCGCGCATCCAGCATTCGGACCTGATGATCCTGCTGGCGCGCACCACGCCACTGGCGGACGTGAAGAAGAAATCCGAAGGCATGTCGATCTTCATCGTCGACCTGCGCGAGGCCATCGGCAAAGGCATGACGGTGCGGCCGATCCTGAACATGGTGAACCACGAGACCAACGAGCTGTTCTTCGAGAACCTGGAGATTCCGGCGGAGAACCTGATCGGCGTGGAAGGCCAGGGCTTCAAGTACATCCTCGACGGCCTGAACGCCGAGCGCACGCTGATCGCGGCCGAATGCATCGGCGACGGCTACTGGTTCATCGACAAGGTGACGGCCTATACCAAGGAGCGCGTGGTGTTCGGCCGACCCATCGGCCAGAACCAGGGCGTGCAGTTTCCGATTGCCGAGGCCTTCATCGAGATCGAAGCGGCGAACCTCATGCGCTACGAAGCCTGCCGCCTGTTCGACGCGCACCAGCCCTGCGGCGCGCAGGCCAACATGGCGAAGTACCTTGCGGCCAAGGCGAGCTGGGAGGCGGCGAATGCCTGCCTGCAGTTCCACGGCGGCTTCGGCTTTGCCTGCGAATACGACATCGAGCGCAAGTTCAGGGAAACGCGGCTGTACCAGGTCGCGCCGATCTCGACCAACCTCATCCTGAGCTACGTGGCCGAACACATGCTCGGCCTGCCCCGGTCTTTTTGACTCGCCCCCAGGCTTCGCGCACTTCGTGTCGCTTCTCCAACCCCTACCGGGGGCAACACCTGAGGCCCGGCATAGCCGGTTCCTCGGTGTTCCACGAAAGGATCCTTCATGACTTCCGCCACCATCGACCACCCCAGCAAGACGCTCGCCACCTTCGCCGCCGCACTACAGTTCGGCGACATCCCCGCGCCCGTGCTGCGCCGCACCGAAGACCTGATGCTCGACTGGCTCGGCTCGGTGCTCGCGGCCCGCACGTCACGCCCCATACGCAGCATCGAACGCTTCGCGCAGATGATGGGGCCCGCCGATGGGCCCAGTGAAATACTGACCTCGCGCCGCACCAGCTCGCCGTTGTTCGCGGCGCTGGTCAATGCCGCCGCCTCGCACTATGTCGAGCAGGACGACGTGCACAACGGCTCGGTGTTTCACCCGGCCGCCGTGGTGATTGCGCCCGCACTCGCGGTGGCACAGAGCATCGGCGCGAGCGGCGCGCAGTTGTTGACGGCGGTTGTCGCGGGCTACGAAGTCGGCATCCGCGTCGGCGAGTTCCTCGGACGCTCCCACTACAAGACCTTCCACACCACTGCGACAGCGGGCACGCTCGCAGCCGCTGCCGCCGTAGGTCGCCTGCTGAATCTCACGCCGCAACAGATGCTGCATGCCTTCGGCTCGGCAGGCACGCAGTCGGCCGGTGTGTGGGAGTTTCTGCGCGATGCCGCCGACTCCAAGCAACTGCATTGCGCGCATGCCGCAGCCAGCGGATTGATGTCGGCCTACCTGGCGCAGGACGGCTTCACCGGTGCCGCAAGAATCCTCGAAGGCGCACAGGGCCTCGGCGTGGGCATGTCGAGCGACGCCGATCCGGCGAAGCTCACAGATGGGCTCGGCACACGCTGGGCGCTGGCCGAAACCTCCTTCAAGTACCACGCCTCCTGCCGCCACACCCATCCCGCGGCTGATGCGCTGCTGCAGGTGATGACGCAGAACAAGCTCACGCCGGCAGACGTTTCGCACGTGACCACGCACGTGCATCAAGGAGCCATCGACGTGCTGGGCCGCGTGACGGTGCCGGCCACGGTGCACCAGGGCAAGTTCTCGATGGGCACGGTGCTGGGCCTGATCGCCGTACACGGCCGCGCGGGTCTGGGCGAGTTCGACCGCGACTTTCTTGCCCCCGAAGTGGCGGCCTTCCGCGACAAGGTGACGATGCAGCTCGACGCCGAAGTCGACACCGCCTACCCCGCACGCTGGATCGGCAAGGTCAGCGTGCACACTGCCGATGGCCGCACGCTGCAGGGCCGCGTGGACGAACCCAAGGGCGACCCAGGCAACAGCCTGAGCCGCGCCGAGATCGAGGACAAGATGCAGCGCCTGACGCACTACGGCGAGGGCGCAACGGCGCAAGAGGCGAAGGCCTTGTGCCAGCGCATCTGGCAACTGGCCGATACGCCGAAGGTCGAACGCCTGTTCGCCTAGAACGACTCAGGCAAAAAGGCGCCCGTGGCCGGGCGAGCGCGCATCGAGCCCGGCCGTGCGCACCAGGTCCCAGAAGCCTGCCGGTGAACTGGAGACAACCGGCACCTGAAGCCGCGCCTCGACCTCTTGCACTGCATCGAGCGTGACCAGTCCGCCGCACGAGATGAGGATGCCGTC
Source organism: Variovorax sp. PAMC26660 (assembly GCF_014302995.1). Lineage (NCBI taxonomy): Bacteria > Pseudomonadati > Pseudomonadota > Betaproteobacteria > Burkholderiales > Comamonadaceae > Variovorax > Variovorax sp. PAMC26660. The sequence goes on along the minus strand of NZ_CP060295.1, from coordinate 4,088,485 downwards.
CGCGCCGGGCTGGGCTTCGAAGACTTTCACGCAAAGGTCGACCAGCACCTGCGTCGGCACCGCGCCGACCTTCTGCACGTCGGAAATCGACAGGCCTTCAAGCGCCAGCGGTTCGAAGTCGCTCTGCTCCAGGTAGCGTCGCAGGTGTACGTTGACTTCGTCGATGTAGGCAGTAGCCACCGCCACGCGCCGCACCGTCAGGCTGCGCAGCCCGTTGATGATGGCGTTGCTCATGGTGGAACACGGCAGGCCGGTGGTGCGCGCCATTTCCGCTTCCAGTTGCTGGTTGAATTCAGCACCGCGAAAGAAGCTCAGCGAAGTGCCCATGAGCGACACGGCGCTGACGCCTTCGGCCTTGAGTTCGAGCGCCTTGCCGATGACCGAGTCGATCACTTCCGTGTAGCCGCGCGTGGAGATTTCACCGAGGCCAAGGCCGCGCGCGCTGAAGCGAATTCGGTCGCCGTAGAGCAAGGGGCCGTCCACCGGCACCGCGCCGGCTGCGGGGGGAACGATCAGGCCTAGATGGGGTTGTGTCATTCAGTGGCTCCAATTGCTTTGCTGTTGTGGGTTGGTTTTTTTCAGGGTGAGTGCGAATGACACCAGGTGCTCCCCTCCGCGAATGTCCCCCGCTTCGCTCCTCCTTTATTTCGCTGCGGGGAGCACCTGGCGTCATTCGCACCTGGACACGCTGCTGGTGCACCGCCGATCAACGACCGCTCCGCATAACGCTCACGTCGATACGGGGCTCTTTTTAGCTAAATAAAGGAGGAGCGAAGCGGGGGACATTCGCGAAAAAGAGCACCGTGTCGGCGTGAGCGTCGCCCTGAACAGCAAAGGCTTCAAACTACCCCCCATCCGCCACGATGTGCTGCTCAGTGATGATGCGTTTCCATCGCGTGGTCTCTTCGGCCATGTCCTTGCCCAGTTGGGCCGGCGTGGCATAGGCGCGCAAGGTGCCTTGCGCGGCAGCAGCGACACCCGCTTCGGGCGTTTCGAGCACGGCCTTCACCGCGGCCGAAAGCTTTTCGACGATGTCATTGGGCGTGCCTGCAGGTGCAAGCAGGAAGATGCGCGGCGCCACATCGAAGCCCGGCAGCGCATCGGCCAGCGGCGCAACACTCTCCGCACCTTCGAGCTTCGCGGTGTTCATCAGCGCCAGCGCGCGCAGCTTGCCGGCCTTGGCCTGCGCCATCGCGGCCGTGGCGCTGACCACGCCGATGGGCACCTGACCACCGATCACGTCTGGCACGATCTGCGCGGCACCGCGGTACGGCACATGCACGACAAACGTGCCAGTGGACTGCTTGAGCATCTCGAAGCCCAGGTGCTGCACGGTGCCGACGCCCGAAGTTGCAAACGAATAGCGTGCCGGATGCGCCTTGAGCAGCGCCACCAGTTCGGCCGGTGTCTTCGCGGGAAAGTCGTTGCCGGTGACGATCATCAGCGGCGAGATGAAAGCGCCCGCCACCGGCTTGAAGCTGGTCAACGGATCGATGCCCATCTTCGGCTGCAGCAGCTTGGCGATGAGCAACGCGCTGTCGCCCATCATCAACGTGTAGCCATCGGGCGGCGCCTTCGCCACGAGATCGGCAGCAATGAGCCCGGTGGCACCGGTGCGGTTTTCCACCAGCACCTGCTGGCCCAGCACCGCCGACAAACGCACACCGAGCAGGCGCGCCACCGCATCGACCCCACCGCCGGCCGAGTAGCCCACCACGAGGCGGATAGGCTTGTCGGGATACTTCTGCTGCGCCCACGCAGCGGGCACGGCGAGCGCACCCATCAGGCCCAGGGCCACTGCGGCCCGCAATGCATGCCGGCGTGCCGGGCGATTCGCTTGTCTGCTGGCGTTCATCGTGTCTCCGTTGTTCTGGGGTCGTCGCCGGCCGTCTTTGCGGCCTGGTCGTGTTCGGAAGTCTCGCGTGTCGTCGCTCGGTTCAGGCCTTGCCCTTGCCGTGCGAGGTCGGCAGTTTCGCCAGCTCGCGCACGCGCTCCGCGTTGGGCGTGAAGCCGAGCCCCGGCGTCTCGGGCAGCGTGAGCCAGCCTCCATCAGGCACCGGCAGGCCGTCGAAAATTTTCTCGAGCATCTTCACCGCGACGTAGTGGTACTCCACCAAGCCGCCGTTCGACACACCCGCATGCAGATGCATGTTGTGGAAGGGCCAGGCGCCGCCGTTGTCGATGGGCACGTTGAAGGCCTGCGCCATGCCCGCGATCTTCAGGCACTGCGAATAACCACCCGAGATGGTCACGTTGGGTTGCAGCACGTCGGCCGCCTGGTTCACCAGCAGGTCGCGAAAGCGGAAGGCCAGGCCTTCGTTCTGCCCGCAGGCCAGCGGGATGCGGGTGCGCGCGCGCAACTGGGCCATCTGGCGCACATCGTTCTGCGTGAGCGGTTCCTCGAAGAAGCTGATGCCGTAGGGCTCGATGCGCTGCGCCAGTTCGGTCGCATGGAACAGGTCGAGGCCGCAGTTGGCATCGACGTACAGCTTCACATCAGGGCCGACGGCTTCGCGCACGGCGGCAACGCGACGCACGTCTTCGGCAATGACTTCATCGAGCGGTCGCGGCTCATCGCGGCGCGCCAGCGCATGGTTGCCGACCGTCATCTTCAGGCGCTGGAAGCCCTGCGACACCCAGAGCTTTGCGGCGGCGGCGAGCTGGTCGCGCTCGAAGAAGCCGAAGCCGAAGGTGGCGTACACCGGCACCTTGGCGCGTGCCCCGCCCAGCAGGCGCCACAGCGGCTGGCCGAGCGCCTTGGCCTTGATGTCCCACAGCGCGATGTCGAGCGCGGCGATGGTGTGGCTGGCGTAGCCGGTCTGGCCGCGCGGCGACAGCAGCCAGTAGAGCTTGTCCCACAGGCGTTCGGTGGCCATCGGGTCTTCGCCGATCAGCGCGGGACCGGCCACCTCGCGCACGGCGGCGGCGATGATTTCTTCCTCGGTGATGGCGGTCATGCCGTGGCCGACGAGGCCGGTGTCGGTCTCGATCTCGGTCAGGCACAGGGACAGCGAGGTCTGCTTGTTCAGGCCCACCACGTCGATGGTGACGGGAATGTTCAGCGGCGTGGCGCTGACGCGGATGATCTTCAAGAATGTCTCCTTTGTTTTGTGGCCATCTGGTGATCTTTCGATCTGTCGAGAGCCATCTTTGCGCGCCGGCCGCTGGAGAACAATTCGTTTTTGGCAGGCGCGAGGCTTCGTGCCCCGCGAAGGCTCGGGCTCAGTCGGGCCGACCTAGGTGTTCGAGCACCGAACGCGCGGCCACGGTCAGGTCTTGCTGCCGACGCACGCACAGCAGGTGCCGACGCATCGCCCAGGGCGCATCGAGCTTCAGGCAGCGCAGGCGCAGGATCTGCAGCTGCGACAGCACGGCCGCATAGGGCAGCACGCCGATGCCCACGCCCTGCTCCACCATTCGGCACACCATGTCGAAGCTGCCGACCTGCATGCGCACCTTGAGCGGCACCTGCGCCTCCAGCGCTGCGCTCAGCAGCACGCGGTGCAGAGCAGTGCCTTCGCGCACCACGATATGGTCGTGCCGCAGCACCTCGTCCACGCCGATGCGCTTGCGCCGGGCCAGCGGATGGTCGCGCGCGACGATCACGGCCAGCTCGTCAGTTCGGTACGGCAGGCATTCCAAGTTCTCGGCGGGCGTGTTGCCCTCGATCACGCCGATGTCGGCCAGGCCGGCCTGCACCGCCTTCACCACCTCGGTGCTGGCACGCTCCTGCAGGTCGATCTTGAGCACCGGATGCAGCCGCAGGAAGGAGCCGATCTGCGCCGGCAAGAACTGCGCGATGGTCGACGCGTTGGCCGTGATGCTGACCACGCCCGCCACGCCGTTCTGGAAATCATCGAGTTCGGCGCCCAGCCGGTCCATGGCCGACAGCACGGAACGCGCATGCAACAGCAGGCCGTGGCCCGCCGAGGTGAGCGTGACGCCGCGCGCATGGCGCACCAGCAGCGGCAGCCGCGCGCGGGCTTCGAGGTCGGAGATGCGTTTGCTCGCGGCCGCCAGTGCAATGTGACAGCGCTTGGCACCCTCGCTGATGCTGCCGTGGTCGGCCACGGCCACGAAAAGGCGCAGCGATTTCAGGTCAGCAGACATGCGGCGCGCGCCTTCAGGGCGCGACGAGGTGGTCGAACAGTTCGCGCGCCGAGGCCGGCAGTTGCTCGCGGTTGCGCGCGATGAGCTTGAGTTCGCGCTCGGCCCATGCATCGCTCAATGAAACAGTGGCAATCCGCATCGCCATCGACAACCGCTGCGCCGAAGACGCCGGCAGCACGCCGACGCCCACGCCCGCTTCGATCATCAGGCAGATAGCCTCGAAGCTGCTGACCTGGATGCGCGGGTTGAAGCCCCGGCCCGCCAGCTCGGCGCGGCGCTGCAGGAAGCGATGGATCGCGCTGCCGTGGTGCAGGCCCACGTGCTGTTCATCCAGCGTGTCGGCAAAGGCCACCGAGGGCGCGCCCGCCAGATGGTGTGTGAGCGGCACCACCAGCACGAGCTGGTTGCTGCCGAACGCGCGCGCGTCGAAATCGCCGGTGTGCACGTCGCCGGCCAGGATGCCGATGTCGGCTTCGCCGTCGGCCACCGCGCGCACGATTTCCTCGCTCAGGTATTCGCGCAGGTCCACCTGCACGGCCGGATGCTGCGTGAGAAAGCCCGCCAGCTTCTGCGGCAGGTACTCGGTGATGGAGGTGGTGTTGGCAAACACGCGCACATGGCCCTTGATGCCCTTGCCGAAGTCCTGCATGTCGCAGCGCAGGTGCTCCATCTGCTGCATCACGCGCTTGGCGTGGTACAGCACGGCCTGCCCGGCGGCGGTGAGCGTCACGCCCTGCGCACTGCGGTGCAGCAGCTTGCCGCCCACGGCCTCTTCCATCTGCTTGATGCGGGTGGAAGCGGCGGCCAGCGAGATGCAGGCTTTCTCGGCGCCGCGCGTGAGGCTGCGCGCGTCCGCCACGTAGACGAACAGTTTCAGGTCGAACAGGTCGAAATGCAGGTTCACCGGGCAGCCGCAGCAAGGAGAAAAGGAACGCGCATTGTCCGGCGAATGGCGCGGTGCGCGCCTCGGTGTGCGCCCTTCTGCGGGTTTGACCTCAGACCGGGTCCCAACTGAACACGTCGGCCGAGCGGTCCAGCGGGTAGAAGCTGGCGCGCATCGCGGGCATGGCGTGCTCGGCAATGCTCTGCGGCGTCCAGCCTTCGGAGCGATGAACGGAACGCACCGGCCGCGGCTGGCTGATGAGCGAAATCTCGTTGTTGCGCACCGAGAAGATCTGCCCGTTGACCGCGCTCGCCGCATCGCTCGCCAGGTACACGGCGAGCGGCGCCACCTTGGCGGGCGTCATCTGCTTGATCTTGTCGACGCGGGCGCGCTGCTCGTCGGTGTCGGTGGGAATGGCGCCGATCATGCGGCTCCAGGCAAAGGGCGCGATGCAGTTGGAGCGCACGTTGAACTTGAGCATGTCGAGCGCGATCGATTTCGACAGCGCCACGATGCCGAGCTTGGCCGCTGCGTAGTTGGCCTGGCCGAAGTTGCCGATCAGGCCCGAGGTCGAGGTCATGTGCACCATCGCGCCGGCGTTCTGTTCCTTGAAGTGCGTGGCAGCCGCGCGGCTCACGTAGTAGGCGCCGTACAGGTGCACCTTGAGCACGGAATCCCACTCGTCGACCGACATCTTGTGGAAGAAGCGGTCGCGCAGGATGCCGGCGTTGTTGATCACCGCGTCGATGCGGCCGAAGCTCTCGACGGCGCATTCGACGATGCGCGCCGCGCTGGCGGCGTCGGCCACGCTGTCGGTGTTCGGCACGGCCTGGCCGCCGGCGGCGCGGATCTCGTCGACCACCTGCTGCGCCGGGCCGGCGCTGCCCACTGCGCCGCCGCCTTCGGCGGCGAGTGCGCCGTCGAGCGCGGCGCCAATGTCGTTGACCACCACCTTGGCGCCGTTGCTGGCCATGGCCAATGCAATGTCGCGCCCGATGCCGCCGCCCGCGCCGGTGACGACGACCACTTTTCCTTCAACCATTTTTGTCTCTGCTCCGGATGTTCGACCGCGGGTTCGCGGGGTCGATTCCAGAATGCCACAGGGGGCGGGCTACGGGTTTCGGATTTACGAAGAGGGTCTTCAGCGGCGCCCCGGCGACTTACTGCCGCGCGGTACGGATATTGGCCGGCAGCGCCTGCGGCCAGCTCGTGCGGAACGGGTTGATGTCCAGCCCGCCGCGCCGCGTGTAGCGCGCATACACCGCGAGCTTGGTCGGCTTGCAGCGGCTCCAGATGTCCGTGAACATGCGCTCGGCACACGGCTCGTGGAACTCGTTGTGGTTGCGAAAGCTCACGATGTACGCGAGCAGCCCGGCCTGCTCGATGGGCGGGCCGCTGTAGCGGATCTGCACGCTGCCCCAGTCGGGCTGGCCGGTGACGAGGCAGTTGCTCTTGAGCAGGCGGCTCGTCAGGGTTTCGTTCACATGCACCTGCGTGGTGTCGCTGGTCAGCAGCTCGGGTGCGGGCTGGTAGTGGGTGCACTCGATGTCGAGCCGGTCGAGGTCGAGGCCGTCGATTTCATGCACCGGCTCGCGGTCGAACAGCTCGGGCGTGAGCAGCTTCACGCCGATGCCGCCCGACTGGTCGCTGCCGCGCCATGCCGCTTCGGCGAGATCGGTGCGCAGGTGTTCGCGCACGGCGTCGATGCTCGCGAAGGTGCTGTTGTTGAAGCTGTTCAGGTAGAGCTTGAAGGACTTGCTCTCGATGATGTTCGGCGTTTCGCAGGGAATGGTGAAGTGCGCAATGGCCAGTTGCGGCTTGCCGCGCGGATTGAGCCAGCTCACTTCGAAGGCGGTCCAGAGGTCGGCGCCGAAGAAGGGCAACGCGCCGGTCTTGATGCCCATGGCTTCGCGCTGGGTGGCGCGGGCAATGGGGAACAGCAGCGAGGGGTCGTACTTGTCGGCATAGGCCGAGGCGCGGCCCAGTTGCGATTGTTCGGGGGTGTTTGCGTTGTCGGGGTGGTTGTCGAGGCTCATGGCTTATCCTTGGCGTGCGCCGCATGGGCGAACGGGGCGATGTGGTTGGCGAGGATGGTGCAGACCTGGGGCGGCAGGTCGTGGCCCATGCCGGGAACGGCGATGAACTTCGCACCGGGAATGCGCTTGGCCGAGTCTTCTCCGCAAGCAATGGGCACGAGGGCATCGGCATCGCCGTGCAGCACCAGCGTCGGGCGCTGGATTTGCGGCAGCACCTTGGGGCGTTCGTCGTCGGCGCCGATGGCGAGCATCTGCCGCATCAGGCCGGCCGGGTGGTACGCGCGGCGCATGCTGAAGGTGAGGCGCTCGGCCAATTCTTCATCGGTCTGCGGATAGGCCGGGCTCTGGATGAGCCGCAGCAGCCTGATGCTGTGCGCCACGAGTTCGGCCTCGCCCTTGCCCAGCGGGCGGCGCATGAGCATGGACGCGACTTCGCGGCGCGGGCCGGGCAGGCCGCGCGCGCCGCTCGAACTCATGATGCTCACGAGGCTGGCCGTGCGCTGCGGCGCGGTGGCCGCGATGCGCTGCGCGATCATGCCGCCCATCGAGGCGCCGACGATGTGCGCCTTGGCGATGCCCAGTGCGTCGAGCACGCCGAGCGAATCGAGCGCCATGTCCTGCAGGGTGTAGGCCGAGCGCACTTTCAGGCCGAGGCGGTGGCGGATGGTTTCCCAGACGATGTTGCCGGTGCCGGCATGGTCGAAGCCCTGGCTCAGGCCGATGTCGCGGTTGTCGTGACGCACCACGCGAAAGCCGTCGTCGACCAGTTGCTGCACGAAGGCGGCGGGCCACGCCACCAGTTGCATGCCCAGGCCCATGATGAGCAGGATGACGGGGCGTCCTTCGCCACCGGTATCGTCGACTTCGATCTGCAGGCCGTTGGCGTTGACTTTCATCTCGTCCTTGTGATTACTTGAATTCGCGCTCGCGCAGCCATTTGGTGGCGACCCACTTCTCGCCGGCCAGCACCGGCGCACCGCCGTGCAGGGTGCGGGTGGCGGGGTCGGGGCGGTCATAGCTGAAGAACACGCCGGTGCCGCGCACGGGTGCGACTTCAAGGCCCACGTCGGGGAATGTGGTGGCGCCGCCCTGTTCGGGCTCCTGCAGGTACATCACGAGCGTGGCCACGCGCTGGCCGCCGCGCTTGAGGATGGTGGGCGTGCCGGGCTCTTGGGGGTCGAAATAGTCGTAGTGCGGGCGGTACTGGGCGCCGGGGGCGTAGCGCAGGATCTGCAGGCCCTCGCCGTATTCCAGCGGCCAGCGCAGCAGCACCGCAAGGCGTTGTTCGAGCCGCGCGACGATCTCGTTCTCGCCGCGCTCGAAGAACATGCCGTCGCTGGTGCGGTCGATGTTGAGCACTTCGCCGCCGGTGCGCGTTTCCACGGTGAGCGAGCGCGCCAGGCGCACCCGGGCTGCGGCGATCAGTCCTTCGCATTCCTCGGTCGACAGCAGGTTGCCGAAGACGATCACGCGCGGATGCCGCAGCGTGTGCAGCACCTGCACGCGGCGGTCGCCGGCATCGAGGTAGAGCGGCGCGCCGTCGAGGTCGGGGCCGGGCATCTCGGTGCGCGCGGGGGCCAGGGCCGCCTCGACATCGGGGAAACCGGCTTCGAGCTGGGCCAGCGCCACGTCGGTGGCCGAATCGTGCCAGCCGGCCGCGCGCATGGACACGCGCAGTGCTGGCACCGAATGACCGGCCGCCAACTGGGCCACCAGCCATTCGCGCAGTTCCGGACTGATCGGTTGAGACATCAGACTTTCCTTCTGAACACCAGCCTTTCGGCCGTTGACACGCTTGCGTCGAAACCATAACCCTCGAGGTCGAACTTTTCCAGCGCCTTGGGCGTGGCCGCCTTGTGCAGCACGGCCCATCGGGCCAGCAGGCCGCGGGCGCGCTTGGCGAAGAAGCTCACGATCTTGTACTTGTCGCCCTTCCACTCCTGGAACACGCATTCGACCACGCGTGCCTTGAGCACCTTCTGGTCGACCGATTTGAAGTATTCCTGAGAGGCGACGTTGATGACGACCGGCGTGCGGTCGGCCGCCAGCCGCTCGTTCAGGTGCTCGGCAATGCGCGAGCCCCAGAAGGCGTACAGGTCCTTGCCGTGGCGGTTGGCCAGCGCGGTGCCCATTTCAAGCCGGTAGGGCTGCAGCCGATCGAGCGGCCGCAGGATGCCGTAGAGGCCACTGAGGATGCAGACGTGGTCTTGCGCCCAGTCGAGCTGCGCCTTGGTGAGCGTGCGGGCATCGAGGCCGCCGTAGACGTCGCCGTCGAAGGCAAAGGCCGCCTGGCGGGCGTTCTTCTCGGTGCTTTTGGAAGACCAGGCTTCGTAGCGCGCCACGTTCAGGGCAGAGAGCTTGTCCGACAGGTGCATCAGTTCGGCGATCTGCTGGGGCGACTTCTCGCGCAGCAGCTTGATCAGCTCGGCCGAGGGGCCGCGCGGAGCTTCGAAATGGGATTGGGTGGCGGGGGTTTCGGAGGGGACCGGGGTGTCGTAGTCGAGAGACTTTGCAGGGGAGAGCAGAAAGAGCATCCCGGAATTATGAGTGGCTGCCATGACCCGAAGCCGCGCCGGTAAAATCCCCGGCAATCCCACCTCTGTCACCAACGGCACCCGAGGGTGCCGTTTTGCATTCCCCATGAGCGAACCCACTACCCCTTCCGCACAACCTGGTCTCGACAGCCTGTCGAAATCGTTCGAACCCGCCGCCATCGAGGCGCACTGGGGCCCGGAATGGGAAAAGCGCGGCTATGCCAAGGCGGGCTTCCGCGGCACGCAGCAACCCAAGGAAGGCGCCGATTCGTTCGCGATCCAGTTGCCGCCGCCGAATGTGACGGGCACGCTGCACATGGGCCATGCGTTCAACCAGACGATCATGGACAGCCTCACGCGCTACCACCGCATGAAGGGCGACAACACGCTGTGGGTGCCGGGCACCGACCATGCCGGCATCGCGACGCAGATCGTGGTGGAGCGCCAGCTGCAGGAGCAGAAGGTCAGCCGCCACGACCTGGGCCGCAAGAACTTCGTGGCGCGCGTGTGGGAATGGAAAGAGAAGTCGGGCAACACCATCACCGAACAGATGCGCCGCATGGGCGACACGGTGGACTGGAGCCGCGAGTACTTCACGATGGACGACGACCTCTCGGCGGTCGTGACGCAGACCTTCGTGAAGCTGTACGAAGAAGGCCTGATCTACCGCGGCAAGCGCCTGGGCAACTGGGACCCGGTGCTCAAGACCTCGGTGAGCGACCTCGAAGTCGAGAGCGAAGAAGAAGACGGCTCGCTCTGGCACATCGCCTACCCGCTGGAAGACGGCAGCGGCACGCTGACCGTGGCCACCACCCGGCCCGAAACCATGCTCGGCGACACGGCCGTGATGGTTCACCCGGAAGACGAACGCTACAAGCACCTGATCGGCAAGCACGTGAAGCTGCCGCTGGTGGACAAGCTGATTCCGATCATTGCGGACGACTACGTCGACAAGGAGTTCGGCACGGGCGTCGTCAAGGTGACGCCGGCGCACGACTACAACGACTACGCAGTCGGCCAGCGCCACAAGCTCGAAGTGATCGGCATCCTCACGCTCGACGCGACCATCAACGACAACGCGCCCGAGAAGTACCGCGGCATGGACCGCTTCGTGGCGCGCAAGGCCATCGTGGCCGACCTCGATGCGCTGGGCCTGCTGATCGAGGTGAAGAAGCACAAGCTGATGGTGCCGCGCTGCGCGCGCTCGGGCGCCATCGTCGAGCCGATGCTGACCGACCAGTGGTACGTGGCCATGACGCGCCCCGGCGCCGACGGCCAGTCGATCGCGCAGAAGGCCATCGACGTGGTGAAGTCGGGCGAAGTGCGCTTCGTGCCCGAGAACTGGGTCAACACCTACAACCACTGGATGGAAAACATCCAGGACTGGACCATTTCGCGCCAGCTCTGGTGGGGCCATCAGATTCCGGCCTGGTACGACGAGGAAGGTAACGTGTACGTGGCCGAGAACGAGGCCGATGCACAAGCCAAGGCCCCGGGCAAAAAGCTCACGCGCGACGAGGACGTGCTCGACACCTGGTATTCGTCGGCGCTGGTGCCCTTCTCTTCGCTGGGCTGGCCCGAGAAGACGCAGGACCTCGACCTGTACCTGCCCTCGACCGTGCTCGTGACGGGCTACGACATCATCTTCTTCTGGGTCGCCCGGATGATCATGATGACCAAGCACTTCATCGGCAAGGTGCCGTTCAAGCACGTCTACATCCACGGCCTGGTGCGCGATGCGCAAGGCAAGAAGATGAGCAAGTCCGAAGGCAACGTGCTCGACCCGGTCGACCTGATCGACGGCATCGAGCTGCCCGAACTGCTGGACAAGCGCACGCAGGGCCTGCGCAAGCCCGAGACGGCACCGGCCGTTCGCAAGAACACGCAGAAGGAATTTCCGGACGGCATTCCGGCCTTCGGCGCCGATGCGCTGCGCTTCACCTTCGCCTCGCTGGCTTCGCTCGGCCGCAGCATCAACTTCGACTCCAAGCGCTGCGAGGGTTATCGCAACTTCTGCAACAAGCTGTGGAACGCCACGCGCTTCGTGCTGATGAACTGCGAAGGCCAGGACTGCGGCCTGTTGGAGCACACGAAGGAAGACTGCAAGGTCGGCGGCCCGGCGCATGGCTACCTGAAGTTCAGCCGCGCCGACTACTGGATCGTGTCGCAACTGCAGCGCGTCGAGGCCGAAGTGGCCAAGGGCTTCGAGGAATACCGGCTCGACAACGTGGCAAATGCGATTTATCAGTTCGCGTGGGACGAGTTCTGCGACTGGTATCTGGAAATCGCCAAGGTGCAGATCCAGACCGGCGACGATTCGCAAAAGCGCGCCACGCGCCGCACGCTGATCCGCACGCTCGAAACGCTGCTGCGCCTGGCGCACCCGGTGATTCCGTTCATCACGGAAGAGCTGTGGCAGAAGGTGTCGAAGGTTGCAGGTCGTGAGGGCGCGTCGATCATGGTCGCGGCTTATCCGAAGAGCCAGCCAGAGAAGATCGACGAAGCGGCCGAAGCGCATGTGGCGCGGCTCAAGGCGCTGGTGGATGCATGCCGCACGCTGCGCGGCGAGATGAACGTGTCGCCCGCCGTGCGCCTGCCGCTCTATGCGGTGGCCGACGATGCCGAAGGCGCGGCCTTCCTGCGCGAATCGGCGCCTGTGCTGCAGGCGCTGGCCAAGCTGAAGGAAGTGAAGGTCTTCGACGACGAGGCCGCGTGGCAGGCTGCAGCCGAAGCGGCGCCGGTGGCAGTGGTCGGCGCGGCCCGCCTGTGCCTGCACATGGAAATCGACAAGGCCGCCGAGAAGGTCCGCATCGGCAAGGAAATTGCCCGCATCGAGGGCGAGATCGCCAAGGTGCACGGCAAGCTCGGCAACGAAGCCTTCGTGGCCAAGGCGCCGCCCGCCGTGATCGATCTGGAGCGCAAGCGCCTGGCCGATTTCACTGCCACGCTGGAGCGCCTGCGCGACCAGCTTGTGCGCCTCGGCTGACAGACGCGGGAAGTTTCGGGCGTTTAGGATGATGGTTCGGCACTTGCTTGCCGCGCCAGCATCAGTTTGCTGATTCGACTGACCTCCCATCTTCCAACGAACCGACGCCGAACTGCCCATGTCCACACCATCGACACGTATCCGCAAGGCTGTATTTCCCGTTGCGGGCTTTGGCACCCGCTTTCTGCCCGCGACCAAAGCGCAGCCCAAGGAAATGCTGCCGGTGGTCGACAAACCGCTGATCCAGTACGCGGTGGAAGAGGCTTATGCCGCGGGCATTCGCGACATGATCTTCGTGACCGGCCGCAACAAGCGCGCCATCGAAGATCACTACGACACCGCCTACGAGCTCGAAAGCCAGCTCGAGGCCAGCGGCAAGACCGCACTGCTGAACATCGCCCGCTCGGTGATGCCCGACGACATGACCTGTTCGTACGTGCGCCAGCCGCGCATGCTGGGCCTGGGCCATGCGGTGCTGTGCGCCGAGCACCTGGTGGGCAACGAACCCTTTGCCGTGCTGCTGGCGGACGACTTGATGGTCGGCCCCGAGGGCGGCGAACCGGTGCTCGCGCAGATGACCGCTGCTTTCGCCCGCCTCGGCGCGTCGCTGCTGGCCGTGCAGGAAGTGCCGCTGGAGCACGTCAAACGCTACGGCATCGTGGCCGGCGAGACGGTCGAGGACGGCCTGGTGAAGGTCCATCGCATGGTCGAGAAGCCCAAGCCCGAAGAAGCGCCCTCGCGCCTGGGCGTGGCAGGCCGCTACATCCTCACGCCGGGCGTGTTCGACGAGATCCGCAACCAGCCCAAGGGTGCGGGTGGCGAGATCCAGCTGACCGACGGCATCGCCGCGCTGATGAAGAAGGAATCGGTCTACGCCTATGCGTACAAGGGCATCCGCTACGACTGCGGCAGCAAGGAAGGCTTCCTGCAGGCCACGGTGGAGCTGGCGCTGGCGCACCCGGAAGTGGGCAGCGAATTCCGCGAGTACCTCAAGAGCCTGAAGCTGTAACGGCTTCGGTCTTGGTCTTGGTTTTTCTCCTTCCCCTCCCGGGGGAAGGCCGGGATGGGGGCCAGCGGCCTCAAATCCAGTTCAGCGCCTCTTCAGCACATGAATGAAGTCGCTCCCCACCGTCTCCTGCGCCATCAGCTCATTGCCGGTCTGGCGCGCAAAGGCTTGAAAGTCCCGCACTGACCCCGGATCGGTCGACACCACCTTCAGCAGTTGCCCGCTCGCCATGTCATTGAGCGACTTCTTGGCCTTGAGGATGGGCAACGGGCAGTTCAGCCCGCGCGTGTCGATTTCGCGATCAACTTCCACGCTTGGGCTCCTCGGGCGGCAGGTTGAGCCCACGGCGGCGCTCTTCGTTTTCGGCAGCGGTGAAGAACACAGGCTCGTGGCCGCGCGTGCGCAGCCAGTCGGCCAGCGCGTAGCCCGTGCCCGCAGGCCAGCAGCGCAGGTCCGGCAGGTCGTAGAGGCGGTAGTCGACCAGTTCGGGCGAGAGCTTCACCTCGCCATCGGCCACCACGTGGTACGCGATGATGATCTGGTTCATGCGCTGGAAGTCGTAGGCGCCGACGAGCTTCGTGGCGCTGACGTCGAGGTTCGTTTCTTCCTTCACCTCGCGTGCAATACCCTCTTCGGGCGTCTCGCCAGCTTCCATGAAGCCGGTGATCAGCGCGAACATCTTGCCGGGCCAGGCCGCGTTGCGCGCCAGCAGCACCTGGCCGCGGTACTCGACGATGGCCGCCAGCACGGGCGTGGGGTTGTTCCAGTGGGTGTGGCCGCAGTTCGGGCAGCGCAGGCGCTCCTTGGGGCCGCCGTCTTCCATCAAGGCGATCCACTCCAGCGGCGTGGCACAGACCTGGCAAAACTTGGGATGGGGCATGGTGTGGTCTCTGTTCTTTTTCTGGGGCTTGCGGTGCCTCGTGGACGGGCACCGTAGCAGTTCGTTGCTTATGCGGGGAAAACGCCTGTCGACAAGTAGCGATCACCCCGATCGCAGACCACGAAGACGATGGTCGCGTTCTCGACCTTCTTCGCCACTTCGAGCGCGGCCCACAGCGCACCGGCTGCCGAGATGCCGCCGAAGATGCCCTCTTCACGCGCCAGGCGACGGCACATTTCCTCGGCGTCGTCCTGGCTCACACTGATTTCTTCATCGACCCGGCTCGGGTCGTAAATCTTGGGCAGGTACTCGGCCGGCCATTTGCGAATGCCGGGAATGCGCGAGCCTTCGGCCGGCTGTGCGCCGATGATGCGCACCGCCGGGTTTTTTTCTTTCAGGAAGCGCGAGACGCCGGTGATGGTGCCCGTGGTGCCCATGGCGCTCACGAAATGCGTGATCTTGCCCTTGGTGTCGGCCCAGATCTCGGGACCGGTGGTCTCGTAGTGGATGCGCGGGTTGTCGGGGTTGGCGAACTGATCGAGCACCCGGCCCTTGCCCTGCTTGACCATCTGCTCGGCCAGGTCGCGTGCGTATTCCATGCCACCGCTCTTGGGCGTGAGCACCAGCTCGGCGCCGAAAGCCTTCATGGTCTGGGCGCGTTCGACGGAAAGGTCCTCCGGCATGATCAAGACCATGCGGTAGCCCTTGATGGCCGCAGCCATCGCCAGCGCGATGCCGGTGTTGCCGGACGTGGCTTCGATCAGCGTGTCGCCGGGCTTGATTTCACCGCGTTCTTCGGCTCGCTTGATCATCGAAAGCGCGGGCCGGTCTTTCACCGAACCTGCGGGATTGTTGCCTTCCAGCTTGCCGAGAATCACGTTGCCACGCTTGGCGTTCTCTGCTGCATCGATGCGCTGAAGGGCCACCAGGGGGGTTTTGCCGATGGCATCTTCGATCGTCGGATAATTCATGCCAGCCACTGTGCCATAATTTTGGGCTTCCTTCCGGATGTGCCCGGGTGGTGAAATTGGTAGACGCAGGGGACTCAAAATCCCCCACCGAAAGGTGTGCCGGTTCGATTCCGGCCCCGGGCACCACTCATTTAGCGCCAAAACACGATGGCGTACCCTCACGAAATCCCGTCTGCGAGCGGTAGACTGCACCAATTCTGATCAGAAGAGTTGGGACACGAGGGACATGAGCATCGTAGAAAAGGCCATCCGCAAATTGCGCATGGCGACATTGAAATGGCAGAAGCCGTCGGCACCGCCCGCGCTTGATGCCAACTCCATAGAAACCCCACCCGATACCGAACATGCAGATGAAGGCCTTGTGCTTTCAGGCGCGTGCTCTGTCTGCGGCGCGGCCGCCCGCTTTACCGGGTTCACCGACAATCCACGCGAATCGGGCCGCTGCTCGAACTGTCAGTCGTTCAACCGACAACGACAGATGGCCTTCACGATTCGCGAGCAATGCGGGCTGCCTCAACGGGGGGGCTGGCACTTTCCGCCCGACTTCACCATCTACAACACCGAGACGACGGGTGCACTGCATCTGCAACTGGCCGAACTGCCGAACTATGTGTGCTCGGAGTACTTCGGCGACGAATACAAGTCCGGTGAGATGGTCGATGGTCGTCGTCATGAAGACCTTCAGGCCCTGTCTTTTGCCGATAACCTGCTCGACCTCGTGATGACAAGCGACGTGATGGAGCACATGCCGGAGCCCTACGCAGCGCATGCGGAAATCTTCCGCGTACTGAAACCCGGTGGACGCCACATCTTCACGGTACCGTACAGCCCGCTGCTTGCCGAGGATCAGGTCCGCGCCAAGATCGTCGATGGAGAAATCATCTACCTCGAAGAGAAGGCCTTTCATGGCGACCCGGTACGGCCCGATGAAGGCGTGCTGGTCTGGACGATTTTCGGCCTGAACATGCTCGACCGTCTGCGCTCTATCGGCTTCGAGGCCTCGGAATGGGATCTTGACGAGCCGGCATACGGCATCGTCGGTCCCGGCGCGCTGACGTTCGAGGCGAGAAAGCCACTCGCAGCCTAAGCCATTACGGGCTGGTGCCCCTCGAGCAGGCCGGTATGCACCGTCGGATGCGCAAGCCGCACGCGCAACTCCCTCTTGAGCCGCGTGTTGTCAAGCCGGCGCGATTCCCCCATGAAGCTCAGCAATTGCAGCGGCAACTGCCGTTCGGCCTCGTCGCGCGCCACGCGCTGCGGACGCTGCAGACCATACAGATCAGCCGCCAGGTCCATGTAATCGCCCATCCGCAACTCGGTGTCGTCCGACGCATGAACGATGCGCTGCGGTCGGCCTCGGAACAACGCGGCCTCGCAGGCGCGCGCCAGGTCGTCGGCGTGGATGTGGCTGGTGTAGACGTCGTCCTCGCGCCGCAACACCGGCGTGCCACGTTGCAGGCGCCCGCGTGGCGTGCCGTTTTCGCGATCCGGCGCGTAGATGCCCGGAATGCGCAGGATGCTGGCGCGCAGGCCCGTGCTGCGGCCCAGCCAGCGCACTGCGCGCTCGGCATCGACCCGCCGGTGGGAGCGCGGCGTATCGGGCCGCACGCCGCGCGTTTCACTCACGCGCGCACCGCCACAGTCGCCATAGACGCCGCTGGTCGATCCATACACGAAAGCCGATGGCACCGAGCGCAGCCGCAACGCGCGCACCAGCGACGTGGTGCGCTGGTCGCGCCACCAGGCGGCGCCGCCGTCCCGCGCAGGCGGCGCCAGGTGCAGCACGCGCGTGGCGATGCCCGCCAGGCGGCGCAGCGTGGCAGCATCGTCCAGATTGCCCACCAGCGGACGAATTCCGGCTGCGCGCAGGGCAGCCACCCGGTCCGCCGAAGAAGTGAGCGCCACCAGTTGCATGCGCCCCCGCAGGTCGCGCGCAACACGCTGGCCGACGTCGCCGCAACCGATGATCAGAAGGCGCTCGCGCCGGAACCGCGCCGGCAGTGCGCCGGAGGGACTATTGATTGAAGGCAAAATCCCGTTTCCTTTCCCTTTCAGACACAGGCTGAAAACAAGCCGAAGAATACCGATGACTGTTGCCGCACCGCACGAAGCGGGCTTTTCCATCACCGTCGAGCCCAGCGGGCGCCATTTTGTGGTTCATGGCGACGAAACCATCCTCGCAGCCGGCATCCGGCAAGGCATCGGCCTTCCCTATGGCTGCAAGGACGGCGCCTGCGGCTCGTGCAAGTGCAAGAAGCTCTCGGGAGAGGTCACCCTCGGCCCCCATCAAAGCAAGGCCCTGAGCGCCGAGGAACAACTGGCCGGCTTCGTGCTGACCTGCTGCGCCCACGCCAGGAGCGACGTCGTCCTCGAATCGCGCCAGGTGACCGAGGCCGGCGCGCTCCCGATCCGCAAGATGCCGGTGCGGGTGCTGGCCCTGACCCGCCAGTCGCACGACGTGATCATGCTGCGCCTGCAACTGCCCGCGGGCGAGCCGCTGCAGTTCCATGCAGGCCAGTATGTGGAGTTCATCCTGCGCGACGGCGCGCGCCGCAGCTATTCGATGGCCAATGCGCCGCACACGCTGAGCCAGCCGGGCACGGGCATCGAACTGCACCTGCGGCACCTGCCCGGCGGCAAGTTCACCGACCACGTCTTCGGTGCCATGAAGGAAAAAGAGATCCTGCGCATCGAAGGCCCCTTCGGCAGCTTCTTCCTGCGCGAGGACTCCGACAAGCCGATGATCCTGCTCGCCTCGGGCACGGGCTTCGCGCCAATCAAGGCGCTGCTCGAGCACATGAAGTTCAAGGCTATCGACCGGCCCGCCACGCTCTACTGGGGCGGCCGCCGGCCCGAAGACCTGTACATGGACGAATGGGTGCGCGACCAACTGGCCGACATGCCGAACCTGCGCTACGTGCCGGTGATTTCCAACGCGACGCCCGAAGACAACTGGACAGGCCGCACCGGCTTCGTTCATCAGGCGGTGCTGGAAGACTTCTCGGACCTCTCGGGCCATCAGGTCTACGCCTGCGGTGCCCCCATCGTGGTCGACTCGGCCAAGCGCGACTATGTGGCGCTGGCGGGCCTGCCCGAGGAAGAGTTCTTTGCCGACGCGTTCACCACGGAGGCCGACAAGGCCATTCCCTGACCGACGCGCACGCCGCGTCCCAGCGCTCAACAAGGGGGAATGCCGACGGCCCGACGGAGCTTGCTCCGCGACCGCGGTGCTCCTGTCCATGAGGCGTTGAAAGCCCAGAAAAAAATGAAAACAAGACACTTCCTCTTCACCCTGCTTGCCAGTGCCACCGCACTGCTGGGCGCCGGCCACGCCAACGCCCAGCAGCAACGCCCGATCCGCCTTGTTGTTCCGTACGCCGCAGGCGGCCCGATCGACAACACGGCACGCATCCTGGCCGAACGCGTCAAGGACACGCTGGGTCCGGTCATCATCGACAACAAGCCGGGTGCGGGCGGCAACATCGGGGCGGACATCGTGGCCAAGGCGCCTGCAGACGGCCTCACGATCGGCATTGCGGCCACGGCCACCAATGCGGTCAATCCGTGGCTTTACAGCAAGATTCCTTTTAACGCCGCCACCGACTTCGCGCCGATCACTCAGATGGTCCGCGTGCCCAACGTGCTGGTGATGAATGCCGACACGGCCAAGCGCCTGAACATCAACACGGTGGCCGACCTGATCCGCTACGCCAAGGCCAACCCCGCCAAGCTCAACTACGGCAGCGGCGGCAACGGCAGCGCCGGCCACCTGGCGGGCGAGCTGTTCAAGAAGGAAGCCGGCATCTTCGCGCTGCACATTCCGTACAACGGTGGCAGCCCGGCGCAGTTGGCGCTGATCTCGGGGCAGGTCGATTTCAACTTCGACAACCTGGCCACCGCGGCGCCGAACATCCGTTCGGGCAAGCTGAAAGCGATTGCGGTCACAACGCTGCAGCGCAGCAGTTCACTGCCTGACGTGCCGCCAGTGGCCGACACGCTCAAGGGCTTCTCGATCGACACCTGGTGGGGTTTGGTGGCGCCGGCCGGCACACCGCACGATGTGATCGTGAAGCTCAATCAGGCCTTCGTTGCCGCGCTGAACGCGCCGGAAACGAAGACCCGTTTTGCCTCGCTGCTCGCCGAGCCGGTGGGCAGCTCGCCCGAGCAGTTCGGCGCCTTCATGAAGAGCGAACTGGGCAAGTACGAGAAGGTCGTGAAAGCGACCGGCGCGAAGGTCGACTGAGTTGGTTATTCGCCGAGGTACGCAGCGCGCACGCGAGGGTCGCGCAGCAGTTCCTTGGCGTCGCCGTCCATCGTGATGAGGCCCGACTCCATCACGTAGCCACGGTCCGCCAGTTGCAGTGCGCGGTTGGCGTTCTGCTCCACCAGCAGGATGGTCACGCCCTGCGAGGCCACGGTCTGCACCACCTCGAAGATCTTGTCGCACATGATGGGCGACAGGCCCATGGTGGGTTCGTCGAGCAGCAGCACCTTGGGGCGCGCCATCAGCGCGCGGCCCATGGCCAGCATCTGTTGCTCGCCGCCCGACATGGTGCCGGCCAGTTGGTCCTTGCGCTCGCGCAGGCGCGGGAAGGTGACGAACACGCGTTCCATGTCGCTGGCAATGGCGGCCTTGTCCTTGCGAATGTAGGCGCCGATCTGCAGGTTCTCGGTGATGGTCATGCGCGTGAACACGCCACGGCCTTCCGGCACCATCACGAGGCCTTCCTCCACCAGGTCCCACGCGCCGCGGCCCTTGATGCTGCGGCCCAGGAATTCGATATGCCCGGCGCCCGCCGGCAGCGTGCCGGTGATGGCCTTCATGGTGGTGGTCTTGCCGGCGCCATTGGAGCCGATCAGCGACACCAGCTCGCCCTCGTGAACCTCGAAGTCCACGCCCTTGACGGCCTGGATGCCGCCGTAACCCACCTTCAGTCCGCTGACTTTCAGCAGCGTCTTGCCGGTGGCCTTGGCCTGTGCGGCCGTGGCCCGGGTTTCTGCTTCGCTCGTCATCGTCGTCATCTCAATGTCCTCCGGTGCCGAGGTAGGCCTCGATCACCTTTTCGTTTTTCTGCACCTCGGCCGGTGTGCCTTCGGCAATCTGCTTGCCGTAGTCCAGCACGGTGACGCGGTCGCACAGGCCCATGATGAGCTTGACGTCGTGTTCGATGATCAAGATCGTGCGGTCGTCCTTGCGGATGCGGTCGATCAGCTCGCGCAGCAATATCTTCTCGGTCAAGTTCATGCCGGCGGCCGGCTCGTCGAGCGCGATGAGCTGCGGGTCGGTGGCCAGTGCGCGTGCAATTTCCAGGCGGCGCTGGTCGCCGTACGACAACGTGCGCGCCTTGTAGTCGGCGAACTTGCCGATGCCCACGTAGTCGAGCAGTTCGTGCGCGCGTTTGGCGATGGCGGCCTCTTCGGCCTTGAAGCTGCCGGTGCGCAAAATTGCGCCGAACACACCCGAATGGGTGCGGATGTGGCGCCCGACCATCACGTTCTCCAGCGCAGTCATTTCGGCGAAGAGACGGATATTCTGGAAGGTGCGGGCAATGCCTGCCTTGGCCACTTCATGCACGGCCGTCGGCTGGTAGGGCTTGCCGGCCAGCTCGAAGCTGCCGCTGTCGGGCGTGTAGAGCCCGGTGATCACGTTGAAGAAGGTGGTCTTGCCGGCGCCGTTGGGGCCGATGAGCCCGTAGACCTGGCCGCGCTTGATGGTGATGCCCACGTCCGAGAGGGCCTGCAGGCCGCCGAAACGCTTGGAGATGCCGCGAACGTCGAGGATGGTTTCTGTCGTCATGTCTGTGTCTCCTGCACTCACGGATTGATGGACATGGGACGCGAAGCCGAACCCGGCAATTCGTCGGCGGGCGAGTCGATGCCCGGTGCATGGGTCTGCAGCGAGCCCGGCGCCACGGCGGCATGGGTCGGATCGACCGGCACGCCGCCCTTCTTGGTCAGCGTCTTGCCATGTTCCGGTGAAGGCCAGAGGCCGCGCGGGCGCAGCAGCATGATGATGATCATGGCCAGCGCAATGAAGAGCTGGCGCAGGATGGACGCATCGAGGCGGCCATCTGTCAGCGACTGCAGCGGGCCGGCCACATAGCGCAGCACTTCGGGCAGCGCAGCCAGCAGCACGGCACCGAGGATGACGCCGGGCAGGTGCCCGATGCCGCCCAGCACCACCATCGCGACAATCATCACCGACTCCATCAGGCTGAAGGACTCGGGCGACACGAAGCCCTGGAAGGCCGCGAACATCGCGCCCGAAACGCCGCCGAAGCTGGCGCCCATGCCGAAGGCCAGCAGCTTCATGTTGCGGGTGTTGATGCCCATGGCCTTGGCGGCGATTTCGTCTTCGCGAATGGCCATCCAGGCGCGGCCGATGCGCGAGATCTGCAGGCGATGCGAAATGATCACTGTGGCGACCACGAGCGCAAGGAACAGGTAGTAGTAGAGCGACACCGACGAGACCGTGAAGCCGTCGAACTTCCACGCCTTGCCCAGGTCGAGCCCCCAGAACTTGATGGAGTCGATGGCGGTGATGCCCTTCGGACCGTTGGTGATGTTCACCGGCTGGTCGAGGTTGTTCAGGAACACGCGGATGATTTCGCCGAAACCCAGCGTGACGATGGCCAGGTAGTCGCCGCGCAGCTTGAGTGTGGGCGCGCCCAGCAACACGCCAAGGCATCCGGCCACCACCAGCGCCAGCGGAATCACGATCAGCAGCGAGGTGTGCAGGCCGTTCGGGAACATCTGGGCGAACCAGGGGAAGGTCTCGGTCAGGTGCGACGAGCCCATCAACGCGTAAAGGTAGGCCCCCACGGCGAAGAAGGCCACGTAGCCCAAATCGAGCAAGCCGGCGTAGCCGACCACGATGTTCAGGCCCAGTGCCAGCAGCACGTAGAGCAGTGCGATGTCGGCGATGCGCACCCAGGCGTTGCCCTGCAACTGCAGCAGCAGCGGCAGCGCGAGCACGACGATGGCGCCAACGAGGTAGAGAGCGAGGTTCTTGCTGTTCTTCATGATTCGTCGCTCCTCAGGCACGGTCCGCCACGCGCTCGCCGAGCAGGCCCGAGGGCCGCAGCGTGAGCATGACGATCAGCACGATGAACGCGAAGATATCGCTGTAGTTGCTGCCCAGCACGCCGCCCGTGAGGGTGCCGATGTAGCCGGAGCCGATGGCTTCGATGAGGCCGAGCAGAATGCCGCCGACCACCGCGCCGGCCAGGTTGCCGATGCCGCCGAACACGGCCGCGGTGAAGGCCTTCAGGCCGGGCAGGAAGCCCATCGCGTGTTGCGCGATGCCGTAGTTGGAGGCGTACATCACACCGGCGATGGCCGCGAGGATGGCACCGATGATGAAGGTGGCCGAGATGACCATATCGGGGCGAATGCCCATCAGCGCCGCGACGCGCGGGTTCTCGGCGGTGGCCCGCATCGCGCGACCGAGCTTGGTGTAGTTGACCACCCACATCAGCACCACGAGCGAGAAGGCCGTGACGCTGAGGATCATGACCTGCGTGGGAGAGATGACCGCGCCACCCACGTGGATCGGATCGGTCGGCAGGAGGTTGGGATACGCCTTGTTGGTAGGCTTCCAGATGATCATTGCCAGCGTCTGCAGCAGGATCGACATGCCGATGGCGGTGATGAGCGGCGCGAGCTTGGGGCTGTTGCGCAGCGGCCTGTAGGCCACTTTCTCGATCACGAAGTTGAGGGTTGCCGCAACGATGCAGGCAATGATCAGCGCGATGAGGAGGATCAGCCAGCCCGGTGTGTTGGGCATACCGTCCTTCATGAGACCGATGATGGTCCAACTGGTGAGTGCCCCCACCATCAGCACTTCTCCGTGCGCAAAGTTGATCAGGTTGATGATGCCGTACACCATGGTGTAGCCCAAGGCTATCAAGGCATACATGCTGCCGAGAACCAGACCGTTGATGATCTGCTGCAGCAATATTTCCATAACGCGATTCCCTATGTGTTGCACCGATGCGGGGTGCCATGCACCCACCGAGGCACCGGTTTGGCGCCCTTGGCTTGACAAGCAAAAAACCAGCCAACATGTGTCGCTGGCGGATTAGTGGGCGGGATTGTAAGCACGCACCAGCGCTGGTTTGGTGCGTGTTGACCGGGGTTTACCCGCTCACCTCATGCTGTATGCGCGTGAGGTCATGCGCTGCGTGGGCGCATGTTGCAAGACAGTATCAATCGTCTCGTTCGGCGTTTCGGCGGCGCAGTTCGCGCAGCTTTTCGGCAATGCGGATTTCGAGTCCGCGCTCGACCGGCTCATAGAAAACCTGGCCTTCCAGGCCCTCGGGAAGATAGCGCTCGCCGGCGGCGAAACCGCCCTCCTCGTCGTGCGCATAGCGGTAACCCTTGCCGTAGTCGAGCTCCTTCATGAGCTTGGTCGGCGCGTTGCGCAGGTGCATGGGCACCGGGCGGGTGCTGTCCTTCTTGATGAGGGCGCGCACCGCGTTGTAGGCCTTGTAGACCGCGTTCGACTTGGGCGCGATCGCAAGGTAGACCACGCATTCGGCCAGTGCGAGTTCGCCCTCGGGCGTGCCCAGTCGCTCGTAGACCTCGGCCGCGTCGAGCGCCAGCCGCAACGCGCGCGGATCGGCCAGGCCGATGTCTTCGCTCGCCATGCGCACCAGTCGTCGCGCCATGTAGCGCGGGTCGGCACCGCCGTCGAGCATGCGCACGAACCAGTAGAGCGCGGCATCGGGATCGCTGCCGCGCACCGACTTGTGCAGCGCGCTGATGGTGTCGTAGAACTGCTCGCCGCCCTTGTCATAGCGGCGCATGCGCTCGCCGAGCACACGCAGCAGCCATTCGTCGTTGATGCGGTCGAGCTTCTCGGCGCGGGCCGCGACGGCCAGCGTCTCCAGCGTGTTGAGCAGGCGCCGCGCATCACCGTCCGCGTAGGCCACCAGACGGTCGACCGCCGTGTCGTCGATCGCCGGCACGGCCTGTATCGCCTGGGCCCTCACGACGATCTGCTTGAGGTCGTCTTCGCCGAGCGACTGCAGCACGTAGACCGCGGCGCGCGACAGCAAGGCCGAGTTGACCTCGAAGGACGGGTTCTCGGTGGTCGCACCGATGAAGGTGAAGAGGCCCGACTCCACATGCGGGAGGAAGGCGTCCTGCTGGCTCTTGTTGAAGCGATGCACTTCGTCCACGAAGACGATGGTGCGTTGCTGCTCCAGCCCGTCGCGCGCGGCCGTGGCACGCTCCACCGCCTCGCGGATGTCCTTCACGCCGCCGAGCACTGCACTGATGCTCAGGAACTGCGCGTCGAAGGCATCGGCCATGAGCCGCGCGATGGTGGTCTTGCCGGTACCCGGCGGCCCCCAGAGGATGCAGGAATGCGGCTGGCCGGACTCGAAGGCGATCCGCAAGGACATGCCCGGCCCCAGCAGATGCTGCTGGCCGATCACTTCGCCAAGCGTCTTGGGACGCAGGCGCTCGGCGAGGGGTTGATGGGCGGTGGCCAAGCCTGCTGTGCTTCTCTTATTGCTTGACGACATCCGCGCCCGCTGGCGCCTTGAAGTCGAACACGCTGGCGGGCAGCGACGGGTTCACTTCGACCTTGCTGAACTTCAGCACCGAACGCTGGCCGAAACTGTCCAGTATTTCAAGCGCCGCCAGCGCATCGCCCTGAAAACCGACCTGCACGCTTTGCAGCTGGCCGTCCTTGTTCTTCGGCGTGGCCTTGACCCATTGCAGTCCATCGCGCTCTGGCGCGGCTTCCAGCGCGAAATCGGCCTGCAACGCGCGCAGATCGGGCGCCGCTGCAATCAGCGCCGCGGGCGTGGAGCCCAGCGCCTGCGCCTGGGCGCGCTGCGTGACCTGGTTCAGGTCGGCGTCGTAGAGCCACAGCGTCTTGCCGTCGGCCACGATCACTTGCGCAAAAGGCTTCTGGTAGTCGAACTTGAATTTGCCAGGACGCTGGAACTCGAAGGTGCCGGTCGACGTCTTCACGCGACCCGGTTGCCCTTCGCGTGCAGGCGCCGTCACGGTCTGGGTGAAATCGGCGCGGCCCGACTTGACCGTCTTCACGAAGGTTTCGAGGCTTTCAAGCCCGCCAGCCCATGCGTTTGCAGAACTGAGAAGGCCGATCAATAGCCAATGACGCAATTTCAATTTGGATTCCTCGGAAAAGCTGTGGCACCGGGCATCGACCCTACCCGCCGCGAATTGAAGCAGGTGTAGGTCTTCATGAAGATTTGCAACACCGAATGCGTGTTTTTGCAAATTGCCTTTCAGCACGTAACCTGAATACCGACACCCGGCTCGCGAATTACTCCGTGCGCGCAGGCACCAATATTTCGCGCTGGCCGCTGCCGCTCATGGCACTGACCAGGCCGGCCTTTTCCATGTCTTCGACAAGGCGCGCGGCGCGGTTGTAGCCGATCTTCAGGTGGCGCTGCACCAGGGAGATGCTGGCCTTGCGGTTCTTGAGCACGACCTCGACCGCCTGGTCGTACATCGGGTCTTTTTCGGCATCGCCGCTGCCGAGCATGTCGCCGTCACCGTCGCCATCGACCGTGCCGCCTTCGAGCACGCCTTCGATGTAGTCGGGCTCGCCCTGGCTCTTGAGGTAGGCCACCACACGGTGCACTTCCTCGTCGCTCACGAAGGCGCCATGCACGCGGATCGGCAGGCCCGTACCGCTGGGCATGTAAAGCATGTCGCCCATGCCGAGCAGCGCTTCGGCACCCATCTGGTCGAGGATGGTGCGGCTGTCGATCTTGCTGGACACCTGGAATGCGATGCGGGTCGGAATGTTGGCCTTGATCAGGCCGGTGATCACATCGACGCTGGGGCGCTGCGTGGCCAGGATCAGGTGAATGCCGGCGGCGCGCGCCTTCTGCGCGAGGCGGGCGATGAGCTCTTCAATCTTCTTGCCGACCACCATCATCAGGTCGGCCAGTTCGTCGATCACGACGACGATGTGCGGCTCGCGGCGCAGCGGCTCGGGATCATCGGGCGTCAGGCTGAAGGGGTTGTAGATGAACTCTTCGCGCGCCTTGGCTTCGTCGATCTTGGTGTTGTAGCCGGCCAGGTTGCGCACGCCGAGCTTGCTCATGAGCTTGTAGCGGCGCTCCATCTCGGCCACACACCAGTTCAGGCCGTGGGCCGCCTGGCGCATGTCGGTGACCACGGGCGCCAGCAGGTGCGGGATGCCTTCGTAGACCGACATTTCAAGCATCTTCGGGTCGATCATCAGCAGGCGAACGTCGCGTGCCTCGGCCTTGTAGAGCAGAGAAAGAATCATCGCGTTGATACCCACAGACTTGCCCGAACCGGTGGTACCGGCCACCAGCACGTGCGGCATCTTCGCGAGATCGGCCACCACGGGGTTGCCGATGATGTCCTTGCCGAGGCCCATGGTGAGCATCGACTTGCCTTCGTTGTAGATCTGCGAGCCCAGGATTTCGCTGAGCTTGATCGACTGGCGTTTGGCGTTCGGCAGTTCGAGCGCCATGTAGTTCTTGCCGGGGATGGTCTCGACCACGCGGATCGACACCAGCGAGAGCGAACGCGCCAGGTCTTTGGCCAACCCGAGAATCTGCGAGCCCTTGACGCCGGTGGCGGGCTCGATCTCATAGCGAGTGATCACCGGGCCGGGAGAAGCCAGCACCACGCGCACATCGACGCCAAAATCCTTGAGCTTCTTCTCGATCATGCGCGAGGTCATCTCGAGCGTATCGGGCGACACCGTCTCCTGACGCACCAGCGCGGCATCGAGCAGATCGACCTGTGGCAGCTTGCTGTCGGGCAGTTCCTTGAAGAGCGGCTTCTGGCGCTCCTTGACGACGCGATCGCTCTTGGGCACTTCGGTCATCGCGGGCTCGATCTGTACCGGCGGCGAAGCTGCTCGGCGCTTGGGGCGCGGCTCGACGAGGATTTCTTCGTCATCGTCGGTGAAAGCGGACGATGTGGGATTCATCGCGGGCTCGCTGCCCCTGCCCGAATCGCCGCCGCGCGTGAACGCGGGTTCGTCGGCCTCCGCGCGTTCGCGGGCGGCCTGCTTGCCCATGGCAATGTCAGCCGCCATTTCGCGTTTTTCGCGGCGCGACTCGAACAGCGAATAGGCGCGTGCGCCGATGCGCTCGGCAATCAGGCTCCACGAAAAGCGAAACACCAGCGCCGAGCCGATCACGCCGATGGCGATGGCCACCAGCGCCGAGCCGGTAAAGCCCATCCAGCGAACGCTGGACGGCCCCACCAGGTAGCCCAACGCGCCGCCGCCAGAACCTGGCAGATGGGATTCGAGTCGGTACAGCCGCGACCATTCGAGCATGGTGCTCGCGCACAGCAGCAGGACAAGGCCAACCCAGAAGGCAATGCGGCTGCGGTTGAACCGGCCGCGCGCGGGCTGTTCGGCCGGTGCCGACTCGCCACCGCGCAACCAATTCGCCAGCGACGAGAGCCATGCGCGCAAACCTGCGGCCAGGCACCACCAGACGGAATAGCCTGCCAGGAAATAGCTGCCATCGGCCAGCCAGGCGCCAATGCGGCCGCCCCAGTTCTTGACGTCTCCCCCTGTGCCCGATGTCGACCACGCGGTATCGGAAGGCGTGAAGCTCAGCATCGCAAGCAGCCAGAACAACAGCGCCGCGAATCCGACAATCAGCGTGATTTCGTGGGCAAAGCGCATGGCGCGCATGCGCACGGGTTGCCCTTCGGCGGCAGAGGAAGATTGAAGCGTATTGAGCGAATAGGTCATGAAAAACACGGCGCCCGACCCAGAAAATCGGGAGCCGGACGCACGAACACTACAACAAAAGGCCGCGGCAGTCGCCCAAGGCGGACCCGGCCCCGGAGGCTCAGGCGAGAGACAGGAGCCGTTCCTTGACGATCATCGACCCGTCGTCCTGGGTCTGCACGAAGCCGCGCTCTTCGAGATCCTTCATCACGCGGCTCACCATTTCGCGTGAGGCACCGACCATCTTGGCCAGATCCTGGCGGGAGATCTTGTCGCGAACCTTGAGGTTGCCCGCGCCGTCATCGACGGCGAATTCGAGCAGCGAGCGTGCCACACGGCCGTAAACGTCCATCAGCGCAAGCGACTCGATCTTGCGATCGGCATGGCGCAGGCGCTGAACCAGGCCACGCATGATGTTGTAGGCCATCGAGGAGTTCTCGGGCAGGCAGCGCGCAAAAGCGTCACGGCCCAGCATGAGCACGTCGCACTGGATTTCAGTGCGCACCGTGGCCGAATGCGGCTCATCGTCGATCAGGCTCATCTCGCCCAGGTAGTCGCCGGGGTTCAGCGTGGCCAGGATCACTTCGCGGCCACGGCTGTCGGCGCTGGTGACGCGCGCGCGCCCCGTCAGGATGATGTAGAGCGCGTCGGACTTCTTGCCCTGCTCCACAACGACTTCGGCGCGCTTGAAGCGCTTCTTGATGATCGCATCCGCGATGCTTGCGGATTGCGTAGCCGTTAGCGACGCGAACAAAGGAACGCGCCGAAGCAATTCAAGGTTGGACAGCATCGACATTTATCAATTCCCTGATACAGCACACGGAGTCGTCCAAAAGGCAAGCCAATGGATTACTACAATCGCGCGCATTGAAAACACCGTGCACCCGGTGTTGAACCGAGCGGTGATACTCCACATATATCGCTACCACCCTGAAAATGTACACGCTGAAGCAGCGTATATCCTAGGTTTTCTACTCATGTCTGCTCCCCAACACGCCAAGGTTTTAATTCTCGGCTCCGGCCCCGCCGGATATACCGCCGCTGTCTACGCCGCCCGCGCAAATCTCCAGCCTTTGCTCATTACCGGTATCGCCCAAGGCGGCCAGCTGATGACGACCACCGAGGTCGACAACTGGCCGGCCGATGTGCACGGTGTGCAGGGTCCGGACCTGATGCAGCGCTTTCTGGAACACGCTGAACGATTCAAGACCCAGATCGTGTTCGATCACATCAACAAGGTCGACCTGAGCAAGCGCCCCTTCACCCTCACCGGCGACAGCGGCACTTACACCTGCGACTCACTGATCATCGCCACCGGCGCCTCCGCCAAGTACCTGGGCCTCGATTCGGAAGAAAAGTTCATGGGGCGCGGCGTCTCGGCGTGCGCCACCTGTGATGGTTTCTTCTATCGCGAGCAGGAAGTCTGCGTGATCGGCGGCGGCAACACGGCCGTCGAGGAGGCGCTGTACCTCTCCAACATCGCCAACAAGGTCACGCTGGTTCATCGCCGCGACAAATTCCGCGCCGAGCCCATCCTGATCGACAAGGTCATGGAAAAGGTGGCCGAAGGCAAGATCGTGCTGAAGCTGCACAACCAGCTTGACGAGGTGCTGGGTGACGGCACGGGCGTGACTGGCATCCGCATCAAGAACACGCAAACCGGCGCCACCGAGCAGATCGATCTCAAGGGCTGCTTCATCGCTATCGGGCATCACCCGAACACCGACATCTTCCAGGGTCAACTGGAGATGAAGGACAACTACATCCTGACCCGCTCCGGCCTGCAGGGCTTCGCCACGATGACCAGCATTCCGGGCGTGTTCGCGGCTGGCGACGTGCAGGACAACGTGTACCGCCAGGCCATCACGAGCGCCGGCACGGGCTGCATGGCGGCGCTGGATGCGCAGCGCTTCCTCGAACAGGACGACTAGGCTCAGTCCCACTCTCGGGTAAAAGGGCTATAATCCGAGGCTTTGCCGAAATATGGCCACGCCCTCACCAAGGGTTGGGTTACGGCAAAACCGGGGTACCGCCACCCGTTTCTGGCGAGGTCAAGCTGCAAAACACCCTGCAATCGCCACGATTGCGCCGGTGCCAGCTGTTCAAGAAAGAGTGTCCACATGGCACGCGTATGCGACGTAACGGGCAAAGGCCCGATGGTCGGAAACAACGTTTCCCACGCCAACAACAAAACCAAGCGCCGGTTCCTGCCGAACCTGCAATATCGCCGTTTCTGGGTCGAGACTGAAAACCGCTGGGTTCGCCTGCGCGTTTCGAGCGCTGCTCTGCGCCTGATCGACAAGAACGGTATCGACGCCGTGCTCGCAGACCTGCGCGCACGCGGCCAAGCTTAAGGAGCTGAATCATGGCAACGAGCAAAGGCGGACGCGAAAAGATCAAGCTGGAATCCACCGCGGGTACCGGCCACTTCTACACGACCAGCAAGAACAAGAAGACGATGCCTGAAAAGATGTCGATCATGAAGTTCGACCCGAAGGCACGCAAGCACGTCGAATACAAGGAAATCAAGCTGAAGTAATTCGGCCTTGGTTATCCAAACAAAACCCGCTGTGATCCAGCGGGTTTTTTGTTGCCCGTCTATTTCTCTTTCGTCGTTCATTTGGGAAATACAAATACGGCGGGCACAAAAAAGCCGACCTCGAAGGTCGGCTTTTTCAATGAGCAGATGAACCGCTCTGCTTGCTCTTCCTAGATGCGCGCAGCGCGCAAGCGGGTCGAGAACTCGCGCAGGCCTGCAATGCCGCTGGCCTCGGCCCGGTGACACCACGCCGCCAGATCGGCCGCCAGTTGCTCGCGCGACTGCGAGGTGTTCAGCCAGAGCTGACGCAGCTCTTCGCGCATGGTGACCATTTTGTCGAGCACCGGGTGGGCGGCACGGGCTTGCACCACGTGCGTACGGGCCGATGCGGGCACCTTGTCGTCATCGCGGTGCAGCCAGCGCTTGGCGGCCTTGAGCACCGACAGGTCGGCACCCTTGGTCTTCAGCATGGCCAGCTCTTCGGTGGTCGCACGGCGCATTTCACGGGCGTAGCCGGCCATCACTTCATAGCGATTGGCAATGACGGCCTCCAGCGTCTTTTCGTTGGCCACGGGCTGGATGTCGCCCATCTGCATCTTCGGCGGCACCTTCTTGACCTTGGCCCAACCGATGGCCTGCATCGCCTGGATGTAGACCCAGCCGATGTCGAACTCATACTTCTTGACCGAGAACTTGGCCGAGGTCGGGTAGGTGTGGTGGTTGTTGTGCAACTCTTCACCACCAATGATCAGGCCCCAGGGCGAGATATTGCGGCTGGCGTCGGGCGCCTCGAAGTTGCGGTAACCCCAGTAGTGACCGATGCCGTTGATGATGCCGGCGGCAGTGATCGGAATCCAGAGCATCTGCACAGCCCACACGGCCATGCCGAGCGTGCCGAACAGCGCCAGGTTGATGATCAGCATCAGGCCAACGCCTTGCCAGCTGTAGCGCGTGTAGAGGTTGCGCTCGATCCAGTCATCGGGCGTGCCGTGACCGTAGCGTTCCATCGTTTCCTTGTTCTTCGACTCCTTGCGATACAGCTCGGCGCCACGCCAGAACACTTCGTCGATGCCCTTGACCTGCGGGCTGTGCGGGTCTTCTTCTGTTTCGCACTTGGCGTGGTGCTTGCGGTGAATGGCGACCCATTCCTTGGTCACCATGCCGGTGCCGAGCCACAGCCAGAATCGGAAGAAATGCGACGGGATCGGGCCCAGATCCATGGCCCGGTGCGTCTGCGTGCGGTGCAGGAAGATCGTGACCGCTGCGATGGTGATGTGCGTGGTGACGAGCGTGTACAACACCACTTGCCACCAAGCAAGATCCCACAGGCCGTGTCCGAGCCATTGGATGGCCGCGTTCAAAACGGCGGAGTCAGGAAGCAACATTGAGTCAGGTACTCCATGGCCACACGAAGGTGCAGCCTTCAGATAACCAGCGATTTTAAGTCGGGAGGGCCAAAACGAGGCCTTTTACCCTTCAAGAAAAGCACTGATTAACCCTCGATTGGAGTCCTGCGCCTATTTGCGGTTCCACACCGCCGCAAAGAAGCCATCGGTGGAATGGCGATGCGGCCACAGCCGCAGGTAGCGCCTGCCGTCCGCCCCGCCAGCGCAAAGTGCCTCGAAACCCTCTACTTTGAGCCCCTGCAGCAGTTCCGCAGCGTCCTGAGGCTCGAAATCGGGGTTGGCGGCGGCAAAAGCTTCGGCAATGGCCTCGTTTTCCTCTGGCAACACGCTGCAGGTGGCGTAAACCAGCCGGCCGCCCGATTTCACGAGCCGTGCCGCACTTTGCAGGATGGCCGTCTGCTTGACCGTCAATTCCTCGACCGATTTGAGCGACTGGCGCCATTTCAGGTCTGGATTGCGGCGCAGCGTGCCAAGCCCCGAACAGGGCGCATCGACCAGCACGCGGTCGATCTTGCCCGCCAGGCGCTTGACGCGGTCGTCGCGCTCGTGAGCAATCGCGGCCGGATGGACGTTCGAGAGCTTGCTGCGCGCCAGCCGTGGCTTGAGCGCATCGAGCCGGTGCGCCGAGGTATCGAAGGCGTAGAGACGACCGGTGTTGCGCATCGTGGCGCCAATGGCCAGCGTCTTGCCGCCGGCACCGGCACAAAAGTCGACCACCATCTCGCCACGCTTGGCGTCCAGCAGCAGCGCAAGCAGCTGCGAGCCTTCATCCTGCACCTCGACGGCGCCGCGGGCGAAGACATCCAGCTTGGTCAGCGCCGGCTTGCCATCGATGCGCAAGCCCCAGGGCGAGAACGGGGTTACTACCGATTTGATAGCAGCCTTCGCAAGCTCTGCCTTCACTTCAGCTCGCTTGTCCGTCAGGGTATTGACGCGCAGATCGAGCGGCGCCGGCTGCTGCAGGCTTTCGACCAGCGGCCAGAAACCGTCGCCCAACTGGGCCTTGAGCGGCGCCACCAGCCACTCGGGCAGGTTGTGGCGATGGCGTTCGAGCAGGTCTTCCGGCTTGACGGCGTCGCAGTTGTCGAGCCAACGCTTCTCCGTGTCGTTGAGTGCGCTCATCAAAAAATCGCGCGGGCCATAGAAACCCAGGATCGCCATGCGGCGTTCCTTCGAGCCGCTGCCCGAGGGCGAGAGGTGATCGAACAACAGCTTCTTGCGAAGCACGGTGTAGACGGTCTCGGCGAGCGTGGCGCGCTCGCGCGGGCCGAACTCGCGATGGTCGCGGAAAAAGCGCGAAACGACCTGGTCGGCCGGGTGATCGAATTTCAGGACAAGGCCGACCAGATCGGCGGTGGCCTCCAACAGGGCTTTGGGGTGCATCCCCCGATTGTCTCAGCCAGCCGGGCCTGCAGCCCGAAGGGCTATGCCTGACGCGTCCAGAGCGTCCCGAAAGCCTGCCGCTCGATGTCTTCCAGAGTGGGCGAATGGCCCACCCACAGCACCAGCGCAGCACCCGGCAGGGTCAGGGTGTGCTCCAGTTGGCGGCACAGTTGCCAGCGGTCGTCATCGTCCAGGCCCGGCAGCTCGATGAACACGATGTAGGCACGGCGCCACGGAAATTCACGCAGGTCCTTGCGCACCAGCCAGGCCCGCGAAGCGGGCAGGCAGCGCACGAGATCGGCCCGCAGTTCGCCCAACTCGTAGTCATTCAGGTCGTGCCGCGAAATCTGGCTGAAGAAAGGCGTGCCAGTGATTTCTTCCCAGGCGCGCGCCTCGGCTTCCTCCGCGTCCTTGAGCCGGCCGCGCCACAGCCTGAGCGCCTCTTCGTCATGCCCCCCCGCGTCGGGGTCTTCGAGCGAGGCCACGGCGCTCTTCGCCGCCCACCAGCGGCTGGCGGCGCCCGATTGATGCAGCCGTTCGAGCACGACAAGACGGGACGCGCGATCGCTGCTGGGCAGCATCTGAACCAGCCCCCGCAACGCACCCGGATGTTCCGGCGCGATGCGCAAGGCGCTCTCGTAGCGGACCCGCACGGGCGCCGCCGGATCGAGCCGCCGCTCCGAGTCGGCCCACTCGACCATTTCGTCGGGCGTGTTGTGCTCGCCACGCGCGGCCAGCACCTCGATGCGCTCGCGGATGCGCGACCTGTGCGCGTGGTGCTGTTTCCAGTCGGCGGCATGCGCGCGGCGCCACTGGTTGTCGAAATGCTCGATCCACTTCTTGCGATCGGCCAGCAACTCCAGCGCCGGCCGCACCGACCACTCGGGCAAGACAGCCTTCTGCTCCAGCGCCTCGAGCCGGTCGCGCAAGACAGGGTGGGTGTCTTCCAGGTCACTGACACGGCGCATCGCATCGCGCAGCGCCTGACGTGCAAATTCGTCGCTGGGCGGCGTGCGAACGCGCTTGCGCAAGGCGGCGAACGGCCCCGGCGGCTGCGGCTCGTGTTCGGCGCGCGACCAGTGCCAGGGCCAGAACTCGTTGGCGTACCAGTTGCCCTTGATCGCAATCTCGGTCAGGGCGGAGGCAGCC
Organism: Variovorax sp. PAMC26660; assembly: GCF_014302995.1. Lineage (NCBI taxonomy): Bacteria > Pseudomonadati > Pseudomonadota > Betaproteobacteria > Burkholderiales > Comamonadaceae > Variovorax > Variovorax sp. PAMC26660. Next base: position 4,053,887 of record NZ_CP060295.1, on the reverse strand, counting down.
ACCGGAGCACCCAGCAGCCGGCCCGAAATTCGGTCGGCCTCGTACTCGTCCTGCCGGGCGAGCGCGAACGTCTTGGCAGCAAAGCGCGGAAAGTACCAGTGGAAGAAGGCCTGCGAGAACAGCGCCATCACGCCTTCGTTGCGCTGCAGGTTGGCGTCGAGCTTGAGCCACGACAACCGCGTGCGGTAGATCCAGGCGCTCAACTTGCCGTGGTTGCCACGCAGGTGGCCGTATTCATGCGCCAGCACCGACAGCAGCCGGCGCCGGTCCAGCATCATCAGCAGCGGCAGGCCGATGCTCAGGGAATTGACCGCGCCGCCGAAAAGCCCGAAGCGCGGCACCTGGCGGATGCTGGCGTTGAACTCGTCGTCCAGGTAGACGTGGTGAACCGGCGGCCCCTTGATCCTGGCGCGGATGCGATCCAGCGCCTCGAAGAGCGCCGGCGCATCTTCGCGAAAAAGCTCCTGGCCCTCGGGCGCGTCGGAGCGCACCCAGAGCGCTCGCACCGTGGCCCACAGCAAACCTGCGGCAAACAACAGGAGCCAGCCCCGCGTCAAGCCGAAGCGCTCGCGCTCGAACGACGAAATCACCCAGACAATGATGCCCACCGCGAGCCCCAGGCAGCCCAGCACCCACAGGTAACCGAGCGCGGCAAAAGCCGCAACGCTGCGTCGATAGCGCGCACTGTCGTCCGCACTGGCATGCTCGCTCAGTCGAACCAGGTGAACAAAATCAGCACGATCCATCCGACTCCGTCAAATCAAGCCCCGACAGTTTTTGAAGAAAGAGGCCCCCGTTGAACGACGACGACCTGCCACCCCTGATCGAAACACCTCCCGGCCGCTACCGCCACTACAAAGGCGGTGAATACGAGGTGATCGGCACCGTGCGCCACAGCGAAACCCTCGAGCCGATGACGCTGTACCGCGCCTTGTATGGTGCCCATGGACTCTGGGTCCGGCCTGCCGCAATGTTCGGCGAAACCATCGAGATCGACGGCACGCTGCAGCGAAGATTCACCCCGATCTAGTCCGGCACGCCTGTTCCGTGCGTCTTGCCTGCGTGGGTCGCTATATTTTCAATAGCAACCCGAATTCCATCAACCGCAGCGAACGCCCGTCACGCGGTTGCGTGCGTCGACATCGAGATTGAGCCGCCCGCCATTCAATTCCAGCGTTGCCGCCTCGTTCGGCTTCAGCACGCGCAAGACACTAGCACCAGAGCGCGCACGGACCGCAGCTTCGAGTTGAGGTGTCAGTGGCTGGCCAATGGCGAACCGGGCTCCATCCGCATTGCACTGGTAGACCGGCTCCGGCAGCGGCGCGGGCGCCGGGGCGGGTGCAGGCGCCGGAGCAGCGCAGGCTGCCATCAGGGCAGCACCGGCAACGACAGTCAGCATCAGCGATTGGGTTTTCACTTCGAAACTCTCGGAAAACCCGCGAATATAAACAACTTCACCGAATGTGACTCGATGTATCTGACAGCCATCCGGCGATGGCACGTGGATACAACAGGTGTTCCTGCGCCAGCACCCGTCCCGCCAGCGTGGCCGCGGTGTCCTCGGGCAACACGGGAACCACGGCTTGCGCCAGGATGGGCCCATGATCGAGCTCGGCGGTCACCTGGTGAACGGTCACCCCGGCCACCTTGCAACCCGCTTCGATGGCACGCTGGTGCGTGTGGAGCCCCGGAAATGCGGGCAGCAGCGAGGGATGAATGTTCACCAACCGCCCGGCATAACGGCCGACGAAGCCCGGCGTCAGGATGCGCATGAACCCCGCCAGCACCACCAGTGCCGGCGAATAGCCGTCGACAACCTTCGCCAGCGCCTCGTCGAAAACCTCGCGGCTGGCGAAATCCTTGTGCGGGACGACCGCGGTGTCGATGCCATGCGACTTGGCCAGCGCCAGCCCGCCGGCCTCGGCCTTGTTGCTCACGACCGCCGCGATGCGCGCGCCAAAACGGTCGGCCCAGCGGTCGCGCTCGGCGGCACGCACTATGGCCGCCATGTTGGAGCCGCCGCCGGAAATCAGGATCACGATGTTCTTCATGGGAGGCGGGATTATCCGTGCCCGGATTCGGCGGGACCTGAAGCGCTGTTGTCACGGCTTGTCGCCGCGCGGACACCGTTTCACAGCACGACCGTGCTAAAACTCGCAGTTCCGGAGACACACCGCGTCTGCGGTGAACCGATCAACACAGCGAGGCACGCATGGATTTGAGCTTCACACCCGAAGAACAGAAGTTCCGCGAAGAGGTTCGCGCCTGGGTCAAAGAAAACCTTCCCAAAGAGATTTCGAACAAGGTACACAACGCGCTCGAACTGACGCGCGACGATCTGCAGAACTGGGCCAAGATTCTTGGCAAGAAGGGCTGGCTGGGCTACGGCTGGCCCAAGGAATTCGGCGGCCCCGGCTGGACCGCCATCCAGCGCCACCTGTTCGAGGAAGAAACCGCGCTGGCTGGCGCGCCGCGCATCATTCCCTTCGGCCCCGTCATGGTGGCCCCGGTGATCATGGCCTTCGGCAATGCCGAGCAGCAAAAGCGCTTTCTTCCCGGCATCGCCAGCGGCGAAGTCTGGTGGAGCCAGGGCTACAGCGAACCCGGCTCGGGTTCCGACCTGGCTTCGGTCAAGACCAAGGCCGAGCGCAAGGGCGACAAGTACATCGTCAACGGCCAGAAGACCTGGACCACGCTCGGCCAGTACGGCGACTGGATGTTCAACCTCGTTCGCACCAGCAACGAAGGCAAGCCGCAGACCGGCATCAGCTTCCTGCTGCTCGACATGAAGTCGCCCGGCGTCACCGTGCGCCCGATCAAGCTGCTCGACGGCGGCCATGAAGTGAACGAAGTGTTCTTCGACAACGTCGAAGTGCCGGCCGAGAACCTGATCGGCGAAGAGAACAAAGGCTGGACCTATGCCAAGCACCTGCTCTCGCACGAACGCACCAACATCGCCGACGTGAACCGCGCCAAGCGCGAACTCGAGCGCTTGAAGCGCATCGCCAAGAGCGAAAGCGTCTACGACGACCAGCGCTTCCGCGACGAGATCGCCAAGCTAGAAGTCGACATCGTCGCCCTCGAAATGATGGTGCTGCGCGTACTGTCGGCCGCGACCTCGGGCAAGAACTCGCTGGACGTCGCGGGCCTGCTCAAGATCCGCGGCAGCGAGATCCAGCAGCGCTACAGCGAACTGATGATGCTGGCCGGCGGCCCGTATTCGCTGCCGCTGATCCGCGAAGCCATGGAAGCCGGCTGGCAGGGCAACTTCCCGGGCGGCAATCCGGCCATCGCGCCGCTGTCGTCGACCTTCTTCAACATGCGCAAGACCACCATCTACGGCGGTTCGAACGAAGTGCAACGCAACATCGTCGCGCAGACGGTTCTGGGCTGAGGAGACACGCACATGGATTTCAATTTCACCGACGACCAGGAACAACTGCGCGACGCCGTTCGCAAGTGGGTCGACAAGGGCTATGACTTCGAGCGCCGCCGCGGCATCGAGGCCAAGGGCGGCTTCTCGCGCGAGGCCTGGGACGAACTGGCCGAGCTGGGCCTGGGCGGCCTGTACATCGCCGAAGACGACGGCGGCCTGGGGATGGGCCCGGTGGCCGGCATGGTCGTGATGGAAGAACTGGGCCGCGGCATCGTGCTGGAGCCCTTCGCGCAGACGCTGATTGCCGGCGCGGTGCTCGGCGGCTATGCCGACGCAGGCACCAAGGAAGGCTGGCTGCCGCGCATCGCCGGCGGCCAGGCCATCGTGGTGCTGGCCTACCAGGAACGCAAGGCCCGCTACCGCCTCGACGTGTGCGACGCGCACGCCGCCAAGACCGGCACCGGCTGGTCGCTGAACGCCGCCAAGAGCGTGGTGCCCGTGGGCGACGAAGCCGATGCCTACCTCGTGCCCGCCAAGGTCGACGGCAAGATCGCCCTCTTCCTGGTCGAGCGCAGCGCCAGCGGCGTCGAGGCCCGTGGCTACGGCACGCAGGACGGCGGTCGCGCGGCCGAAGTCGTGTTCGACAAGGCAGACGCCACGCTGATCACGCTCGACGGCCTCGCCGCCCTCGAATACGCGGTCGATGTCGGCATTGCCGCCACCTGCGCCGAAGCTGTCGGCGTGATGGACAAGACGGTCGCGCTCACCGTCGAATACATGAACCAGCGCAAGCAGTTCGGCGTGGTCATCTCCAGCTTCCAGGCGCTGCGCCATCGCGTCGCCGACATGAAGATGCAGCTCGAACTCGCACGCTCGATGAGCTACTACGCCACGCTCAAGCTCAACGCCCCGGCGGAAGAACGCCGCCAGGCGTTGGCGCGCGCCAAGTACCAGCTGGGCACGTCGATGCGCTACGTCGCCGCCAACTCGGTGCAGCTGCATGGCGGCATCGGGGTGACGGACGAATACATCGGCAGCCATTACTTCCGCAAGCTCACGCAGCTGGAGCTGACCTTCGGCGACACCCTGCACCACCTGGGCGAAGTGTCGGCCCGCATGCTAGACACGGCCGGCGTCTTCGCCTGACGGCCTTTTTCCCCTAGCATCCAACGCCCGCCCGCCTTGCGCCGGTGGGCGTTTTTACTTGGAATCCGGACCAGGAACGACACATGCCATCACGCCGTACTCTCCTTGCCCTCGCCCTCATCGGGACCGCATCGACCGCCATGCTGACCGCTTGCGCCACCGCCCCTTCGCCTTCGTTCACCGAACGCCCACCCATCGTGTTCATGCACGGCAACGGCGATTCGGCGGCGCTGTGGCAAACGACGATCTGGCGTTTCGAGTCGAACGGCTGGCCGCGCGAGCGGCTGTTTGCGGTCGACCAGCCCAACCCTCTTGCGCGCGACGACGATGCCGTGGCCCAACCCGGACGCAGTTCGACCGGCGAGTCGGCCGTGTTCCTCAAGGCCGAAGTCGACAAGGTGCTGAAGGCCACGGGCGCCAGCAAGGTCGTGCTGATCGGCAATTCGCGTGGCGGCAACACCATCCGCAACTACGTGCAGAACGGCGGCGGTGCGGCGGTGGTGAGCCATGTGGTGCTGGGCGGCAATCCGGCGCACGGCATCTGGTCGGTGAAGGGTTTCCGCGAGAACAACGAGTTCTCAGCCCTGTCGGGCTTCATGCAGCAGCTCAATGCGCCCAAGGGTGCGAACGGCGAAGAAGTCACGCCCGGCGTGAAATGGCTGACGCTGCGCTCGGACAACAACGACAAGTACGCCCAGCCCGACGGCGTGTGGATCGGCGCCCCCGGCAAGCCGACCAACATCGGCTTCGACGGCCCGGCGCTCAAGGGCGCGACCAACATCGTGCTGCCACGCGTCGACCACCGCGAGACCTCGTTCTCGCCCGCTGCGTTTGCGGCGACGTGGCAGTTCCTGACCGGCGAGGCGCCGCGCACCACGGCGGTGGTGGCCGATGCAAACGTCGTGCTCAACGGCCGTGCGGTTGGGGCGGAGAACCTTTCACTAAACGGCGGACAGGTGACGGTCTATGCCGTCGACCCGGCCACGGGCGTTCGGCGCGGCGACGCGGTGCACAGCAAGAACATCGGTGCGGACGGCCGCTGGGGGCCCTTCAGCGCGCGCGGCGACACCGCTTACGAGTTCGTCCTCAGTGCGCCGGGCTATGGCACCACGCACATCTACCGCAGCCCGTTCCCGCACAGCAGCAACTTCGTGCACCTGCGTCCCGAGCGCATCCTGCCGGCCGACGATGGCGCCAATGCCGTCGTTGTCTTCACCCGGCCCCGGGGCTACTTCGACGCACAGCGCGACACCATGCGCCTCGACGGCCAGAGCCCGCCAGCGGGCGTGCCGCCCAAGGGCGCGGGCGTGTCGACTTCGCGGCTGCGCATCGCGGCCAGCGGACCGCAGCGTGCAGTAACAGGCGAGTTCAACGGCGAACGCATCACCGGCCTGACCTGGCCCGCCGCCAAGGAGCACACCACGGTGCTCGAGCTGACCTACTGAGTCGCGCCGCCATGACCGACACCACCGCCCCCTTCGTGCTGGCCACGCGCGACGCGCGCGGCGTGGTCACGCTGACGCTGAACCGACCGGCCTCGTTCAACGCGCTCTCCGAAGGCATGCTCGGCGCACTCGAGCAGGCCATCGGCGAGATCGCGGCCGACGCCACCGTGCGCGCCGTCGTCATCGCAGCGGCGGGCAAGGCCTTCTGCGCGGGCCACGACCTGAAGGAAATGCGCGCCGAGCCCTCGCTGGGCTACTACCGGCAGCTCTTCGAGCGCTGCGGCGCGATGATGCTGTCGATCCAGCGCCTGCCCGTGCCGGTGATCGCACGCGCGCACGGCATCGCGACGGCCGCGGGTTGCCAGCTGGTCGCGGTCTGCGATCTGGCGGTGGCGTCGAGCGATGCACGCTTTGCGGTCAGTGGCGTGAACGTGGGGCTTTTCTGCGCCACGCCCAGCGTCACGCTGTCGCGCAACCTCGGGCGCAAGGAAGCCTTCGAGATGCTGGTGACGGGTGAATTCATCAGCGCGCAGGAGGCCCGCGAAAAGGGCCTGGTCAACCGGGTGGCGGCGCCAGCGGAACTCGATGCCGCGGTCGAATCGCTGGTGGCCAGCATCGTCGCCAAGCCGCGCCAGGCGCTTGCGCTCGGCAAGGCCCTGTTCTACCGCCAGCTCGAAACCGGCATCGAAGCCGCACTGGCCGACGCCAGCCAGACCATGGCCTGCAACATGATGGACGAGAGCGCGCTGGAAGGCGTTCAGGCCTTCATCGAGAAGCGCCCGCCGGACTGGAAACGCTGAAGAAGCTAGGTATCGTGCAGCCGCGAGCTTTGCGGCAGGTGCGCCATCAGGAACTCCATCTGGTCCGCCAGGATGCGGCGATTTCGCAGGATGAAGTCTTCCCAGAGGCTGGGCACATACGGCGCGTACAGCAGCGGCATGTTCGCCTGCTCCGGCGTGCGGCTGCTCTTGCGGTGGTTGCACGGCTTGCAGGCCGTGACCACGTTCATCCAGGTGTCGATGCCCTTCTGCGCGAACGGAATGATGTGCTCGCGCGTGAGCTCGTCTTCATGGAAATGCCCGCCGCAATAGGCGCAGACATTGCGGTCGCGCGAGAACAACTTGCTGTTGGTCAGGCCCGGACGCTGGGTGAAGGGATTGATGCGCGGCACGCCCTTGGTGCCGATGATGCTGTTGATCGCAATCTGCGACTGCTCGCCCGTGATCGCGTTGTGGCCCCCACGAAACACCGCGACCTGCGCGCCCACTTCCCAGCGCACTTCGTCCGCTGCATAGTGAATCACCGCCTGTTCGAGCGATATCCATGACTGGGGCAGCCCTTGGGCCGACAGCTTCAAGACCTTCACCAACGTCTCCTCAAAAAAGGGAAGAACCACGGAAAGACCAGGGACACGGAGTGCATTGGAGACCCACGCCAATCAGTGCACTGCGTCACAATATACCGGCTTTGTGACAAAACGGCCTGATTCGCCCATTTGGCGGGCGAAAGGCGCTATCAAAAAGATACTCACCGATGCAGGTTTTCCGCGGCTTCCGGCACCCGGGCGTAGCCCCCGCCTGCGCCCTCACGATTGGGAATTTCGACGGCGTGCACCGTGGCCACCAGGCCATGCTCGCGCTTTTGCAGACCGAGTCCCGCCAGCGCGGGCTGCCGAGCTGCGTGATGACGTTCGAGCCCCACCCCCGCGACTATTTCGCCGCCCTCACCAAGAAACCTGACCTGGCCCCGGCGCGCATCGGCACGCTGCGCGACAAGCTCAGCGAGCTGGCCGCCTGCGGCGTGGCCCAGACCATCGTGCTGCCCTTCGACGGCCGGCTGGCTTCGCAATCGCCCGAGGAATTCATCCAGAACGTACTGGTCGACGGCCTGGGCGCGCGCTATGTGCTCGTGGGCGACGACTTCCGCTTCGGCGCCAAGCGGGCCGGCGACTACGCCATGCTCGATGCGGCCGGCGACAAGCGCGGCTTCGACGTGGCGCGCATGAACAGCTACGAGGTTCATGGCCTGCGGGTTTCCAGTTCGGCAGTGCGCGAGGCGCTGGCCGAAGGCCGCATGGCCGACGCGCAGACGCTGCTCGGCCGGCCCTACACAATTTCGGGCCACGTGGTCCATGGCCGCAAGCTCGGCCGCGCGCTGGGCGCCTCGGCGCCGGGCAAGGACGACGGTTTTCGCACCCTCAACCTGCGCTTCAAGCACTGGAAACCGGCCGCCAACGGCATCTTCGCGGTGCTGGTCCACGGCCTGGCCGACCAGCCTTTGCCCGGCGTGGCGAACCTTGGCGTGCGCCCCTCGCTGGACGCCAACGACGTCAACGGCGGCCGTGTTTTGCTGGAAACGCACTGTCTGGAGTGGCCCTCCCATCTCGGGACCGAAGGGGCCTACGGTAAAATCGTCCGCGTGGAACTCCTGCACAAACTGCACGACGAATTGCGCTACACCAGCCTCGAGGCCCTCACAGCGGGCATCGCGAAGGATGGGCGCGACGCACGTGCGTTCTTTGCATCGACCCACGCCGAAACCCACCGCCAGACCACGCGCGACCGAATTTAGCCCTGCACGCCCCGTGCTGCCGCCCTTCGACAAGCTCAGGGCGAACGGCTTTTCTTCCGCACCGACCGCTCAATGCAGTTCGGGCTGAGCCTGTCGAAGCCCCTCTGTTTCGCACCCCAACATGTCTGACGCTGCCGCCACCCCCACCGACTACCGTTCCACGCTGAACCTGCCCGACACCCCCTTCCCGATGCGCGGCGACCTGCCCAAGCGCGAGCCGGGCTGGGTGAAGGAATGGAACGACGAAGGCCGCTACCACCGCCTGCGCGACGCCCGCCACGGCGCGCCCAAGTTCATCCTGCACGACGGGCCGCCGTACGCCAATGGCCAGATCCACATGGGTCACGCGGTGAACAAGATCCTGAAGGACATGATCACCAAGGCGCGCCAGCTCGAAGGCTTCGACGCGCTCTACGTGCCCGGCTGGGATTGCCACGGCCTGCCGATCGAGAACGCCATCGAAAAGCAGTTCGGCCGCAACCTGAGCCGCGACGAGATGCAGGCCAAGAGCCGCGCCTACGCCACCGAGCAGATCGCGCAGCAGCTGCTCGACTTCCAGCGCCTGGGCGTGCTGGGCGAATGGGACCACCCCTACAAGACGATGGACTTCGCCAACGAAGCCGGCGAACTGCGCGCGTTCAAGCGCGTGATCGAGCGCGGCTTTGTGTATCGCGGCCTGAAGCCCGTGTACTGGTGCTTCGACTGCGGCTCGTCGCTGGCCGAGTTCGAGATCGAATACGCCGACAAGAAGAGCCAGACCATCGACGTCGCCTTCAAGGCGAACGACCGCGAGAAGGTGCTCAAGGCCTTCGAGGCCGACCATCTGCTGCTCGGCGACGTCTTCGCCGTGATCTGGACCACCACCGCGTGGACCATCCCCGCCAACCAGGCGATCAACCTCAACCCCGAGCTCGAGTACTCGCTGGTCGACACCGAGCGCGGCCTGCTGATCGTGGCCAATTCGCTGGTCGAGATGTGCATGAACCGCTATGCGCTCGACGGCAAGGTGGTCGCCACGGTCAAGGGCGAAAAACTCGGTGGCCTGGAATTCCAGCATCCGCTGTACGACGTGGATGCCGGCTACCGCCGCGTGGCGCCGGTCTACCTGGCCGACTACGCCACTGCCACCGACGGCACGGGCCTGGTCCACTCCTCGCCCGCCTACGGCGTGGATGACTTCAACTCCTGCATCGCCCACGGCGTGGCCTACGACGACATCCTGAACCCGGTGCAGGGCAACGGCAGCTACGCACCCGATTTCCCGCTGTTCGGCGGCCAGAACATCTGGAAGGCCGTGCCGGTCATCATCGCCGCGCTGCGCGACGCCAACCGCCTGCTGACCACCGAGACCATCACCCACAGCTACCCGCACTGCTGGCGCCACAAGACGCCGGTGATCTACCGCGCGGCCGCGCAGTGGTTCGTGCGCATGGACGAGGGCGAAGGCGTGTTCACCAAGGACAAGGCGCCCAAGACGCTGCGCCAGACCGCGCTTGACGCCATCGAGCAGACCAGCTTCTTCCCCGAGAACGGCAAGGCGCGCCTGCACGACATGATCGCCGGCCGTCCCGACTGGTGCATCAGCCGCCAGCGCAGCTGGGGCGTGCCGATCCCGTTCTTCCTGCACAAGGATTCGGGCGAGCTGCATCCGCGCACCATGGAAATCCTCGACCAGGCCGCCGACGTCGTCGAGAAGGGCGGCATCGAGGCCTGGAGCCGCGTGACGGTCGAAGAGATCCTGGGTGCCGAAGACGCGCCGCACTACACGAAGAGCACCGACATCCTCGAGGTGTGGTTCGACTCGGGCTCGACCTTCTATCACGTGCTGCGCGGCACGCACCCCACCGTGCACCACGAGACCGGCCCCGAAGCCGACCTGTACCTCGAAGGCCATGACCAGCATCGCGGCTGGTTCCATTCGTCGCTGCTGATCGCCTGCATGCTGGAAGACCGCGCGCCGTACAAGAGCCTGCTCACGCACGGCTTCACGGTGGATGCCAAGGGCATCAAGATGAGCAAGTCGCTCAAGAACGGCATCGACCCGCAGGAAATCAGCAGCAAGCTGGGCGCGGAAATCATCCGCCTCTGGGTGGCGGCCAGCGACTACTCGGGCGACATCGCCGGCGACGACAAGATCCTCGCGCGCGTGGTCGATGCGTACCGCCGCATCCGCAACACGCTGCGCTTCCTGATGGCGAACACCAGCGACTTCGACATCGCGAAGGACGCGGTGCCGCTCGATCAGCTGTTCGAGATCGACCGTTACGCGATGGCGCGCGCGGCACAGTTCCAGGCCGAGATCCTCGCGCACTATCAGGTGTACGAGTTCCACCCGGTGGTGGCCAAGCTGCAGATCTACTGTTCGGAAGACCTGGGCGGTTTCTACCTCGACATCCTGAAGGACCGTCTCTACACGACGGCTCCAGGCTCGCTGGCGCGCCGCAGCGCGCAGACGGCGCTGTGGCACATCTCGCAGGCAATGCTGCGCTGGATGGCGCCGTTCCTGAGCTTCACGGCCGAAGAGGCGTGGAAGTTCGTGGGCACCGGCAAGCCGGGCGAGTCGATCTTCGCGCAGACCTACAGTCAGTTCGCTGCGCCCGACGAAGCCTTGCTGGCCAAGTGGAGCCGCATCCGCGAGATCCGCGACGCGGTGAACAAGAACATCGAAGCCGTGCGTGCCGAAGGCAAGGTCGGCTCGTCACTGCAGGCCAACCTGCAGGTGACGGCGCCAGCCGACGACTTCGCGCTGCTGGGCTCGCTGGGCGACGACCTGAAGTTCGTCTTCATCGCCTCCGCGATCGAGCTGGCTGCGGGTGAAACACTGTCGACGGTGGTGACGCCGAGCACCGCGCAGAAGTGCGATCGCTGCTGGCATTACCGCGACGACGTGGGCCACGACCCGGCGCATCCGACGATCTGCGGACGTTGCACGAGCAACCTGTTCGGCGCCGGCGAATCGCGGAGCTTTGCCTGATGGCTGCGGCACGCTCCATGTCGGCATCGTCGCGTTCGCGCGGCGGCAGCATCTGGCCCTGGCTGGGGCTGGCGCTGATCATCGTGATGATCGACCAGTTCACCAAGACGCTGATCCTGGGCTACTACAAGCTCGGTGACTGGACTTACGTCACGAGCTTCTTCAACGTCGTGCGGGCGCACAACACGGGGGCCGCCTTCTCATTCCTGGCGGATCACTCGGGGTGGCAGCGTTGGTTCTTCACGGCCATCGGCGTGGCGGCTGCGGTGTTCATCGTCTGGATGCTGAGGTCGCACGCGGGGCAGAAGCTGTTTTCCTTCTCCATGGCTTGCATTCTGGGCGGGGCCATTGGCAATGTGGTCGACCGGATGATGCATGGCTACGTGGTGGACTTTCTGAGCTTCCACCTGGGGAACTGGTACTTTCCGGCGTTCAATGCTGCGGACAGTGCCATCACGCTTGGGGCGATCTGTTTGATCGTTGACGAGATTCGTCGCGTGCGGCGCGGCAAGTAGCGTTCTTCTTTGGGGTGGCGCCCGGTACGCGCTACGGCGCGCTCAGCCCCACTGTGCCGGCCCTTCGGGCTTCCCTGCGGTGCTCGCATTTCGCGGGGTCTCGCAGAACTCGCCTTCGGCTCAAACAGCTGCGAGCCCTGATCCGCGAAATGCTGCGCTCCTCGGCGGCCCAGAGGGGCTGAGCGCGCCGTAGCGCGTACCGGGCGCTTGTCGTGACGTGAATGCCGCTGCCCTCACCCCTGCCCTCTCCCGGAAGGAGAGGGAGTAAGACGGGCACCTCCAGGCGGCCCTCCATCTCGCTCGAAGCCCAAAGGGTTTCTCCCCGCTTCCAAGCTCTGTCATAGCGGGGTCATACTGCGGCGGTTCAATGTAATCGATTACATGAACACCGCACGATGAGCATTCAAGCCGTTGCAGCCAAAGCCGGAGTCTCCGTGGCCACCGTGTCGCGGGCCTTCAATTTCCCCGACAAGGTGACCCCTGCCACGCGGGAGTTGGTCGAGCGCGTGGCACGCGAACTCCACTACGTGCCGAACGCCAGCGCCCGCACCTTGCGCACCCAGCGCAGCCGCGTGCTCGGTGTCGTGCTGCCCACGCTGCTGAACCCGACTTTTGCCGAATGCCTGCAAGGCATTGCGCGCGCCGCCATCGCGGGTGGCTACGCCATCATTCCCGTCACCACCGGTTATCAGCTCGACGAAGAAGAGCGCGCTGTCCATCTGCTGTTGGCCGGCAACGTCGATGGGCTCATCCTCGTCGTGTCGAACCCCTCGACCTCGACCGCCCTCCCCCGGTTGCGGGCAGCCGGTGTTCCCTACGTCCTGGCCTACAACCGGCACCCGGACCACCCCTGCGTCTCCGTCGACAGCGAAGGCGCCGTGGCTGATGCAGTCACGCGCCTCGTGTTGCTGGGGCACCGCCGCATCGCCATGGTCAGCGGCACACTCGCCGCGTCGGACCGCGCGCAACAGCGCTACCGCGGCTACCTGAAGGGCATGGCCGACGCCGGGCTCGACACACCGCCACTGATCGAAGTGCCCTTCGTCGAAACCGCCGTCGATGCGCTCTCGCAGCAGTTGCAAGCGACCCGCAACCGCCCCACCGCGCTGATCTGCTCGAACGACCTGCTCGCCATCCGCAGCATCCGCGCTGCGCATCTCAGCGGCCTCTCGGTGCCCGACGACCTGAGCGTGATCGGTTTCGACGGCATCGCGCTCGGCGAAGACCTCACACCCGCCCTCACCACCATTGCCCAGCCCAACAGCGACATCGGCCGCCACAGCGTCGAGCTGCTGATCCAGGCGATGGCCGCCGGCACCACGCTGCAGGCCGACGCGAGCCTGCTGCTTCCCCACGCCTTCCGCGACGGCGAGTCGTGCGCAGCCGCGCGCGAACACGAACCACACATCGCCCCTTCCTGACCGACTCTTCTCCCTCGTTCTCCGCCCCATCCATCCAAGGAGCTCTTCATGTCTTTCCGTTTCCATCGCATGGCCCGCCTCGGCGTGCTGGCCGCAGCGCTCGCTGCCGCAGCCGGCAGCGCCATGGCGCAGACCGCCATTTGCTACAACTGCCCGACCGAATGGGCCGATTGGGGCACGCAGTTGAAGGCCATCAAGGCCAAGACCGGCATCACCGTGCCGCCCGACAACAAGAACTCGGGCCAGTCTCTCGCGCAGATGGCGGCCGAGAAGGCCAGCCCCGTGGCCGACGTCACCTACCTGGGCGTGACCTTCGCGGTGCAGGCCGCCAAGGACGGCCTGGTCGAGCCCTACAAGCCGGCCGCATGGAAAGACATTCCCGACGGCCTGAAGGACCCGGCCGGCAACTGGTTCACCATTCACTCGGGCACGCTCGGCTTCATGGTCAACGTCGATGCGCTCAAGGGCAAGCCGATTCCGAAGTCGTGGGCCGACCTGCTCAAGCCCGAATACAAGGGCCTGATCGGGTACCTCGACCCCGCCTCGGCCTTCGTCGGCTATGTCGGCGCCGTGGCCGTGAACCAGGCGCGCGGCGGCACGCTCGACAACTTCAAGCCGGCCATCGACTACTTCAAGGCCCTGCAGAAGAACGAGCCCATCGTGCCGAAGCAGACCTCGTATGCGCGCGTGCTCTCGGGCGAAATCGCGATCCTGCTGGACTACGACTTCAACGCCTACCGCGCCAAGTACAAGGACAAGGCCAACGTCGCCTTCGTCATCCCGAGTGAAGGCACGCTGGCCGTTCCTTACGTGATGAGCCTGGTCGCCAAGGCCCCGCATGCGGCCGACGCGAAGAAGGTGCTCGACTTCACGCTGTCCGACGAGGGCCAGGCCATCTGGGCCAAGGCATATCTGCGCCCGGTGCGCGCCAGCGCAATGCCCAAGGAGATCGAGGCGCAGTTCCTACCCGCGAGTGAATACGCGCGTGCCAAGAGCGTGGACTACGGCCGCATGGCCGCCGCGCAGCGCGCCTTCTCCGACGAGTATCTGAAGGAAGTACGCTGAGTCGGCGTCCTGGATGAAGCCTTGTTCTTCTATCCGTCGCGTTGTGCGTGGGTGGGTTTGTTCAGGGCTTTTTCGGGCCGTTGTTCAGGGCGACGCTCACGCCGACACGGTGCTCTTTTTCGCGAATGTCCCCCGCTTCGCTCCTCCTTTATTTAGCGAAAAAGAGCCCCGTATCGACGCGAGCGTTGGACCGAGCGGTGGTTGATCGGCTGCACACCAGCAGCGCGTCCTGTGCGAATGACACCAGGTGCTCCCCGCAGCGAAATAAAGGAGGAGCGAAGCGGGGGACATTCGCGGAGGGGAGCACTTGGTGTCATTCGCACTCGCCCTGAAGAACAGCAACGCCCCGAACAACAGCGCCAAGAACACAAGCACCCCGCAATAGAAAGCAAGATGGAAGCACTGAGATGAAGTCCACCAACGCCTGGAACCCACGCTGGCGCCTGCTGGCTTGCATCGCGCCGGCGGCCGCATTTTTCACAGCTTTCTGGCTGCTGCCCGTGGTGCGCCTGCTCACGCTGCCGGCCGACAAAGGCTGGGCCACCTACTTCGCGGTGCTGACCGACGCGCGCTACCTGCAAAGCATGGCCAACACGGTCGTGCTCTCGATCACCGTCACACTGGCCACGCTGGTGCTGGGCGCGGCGGTGGGCATCTACCTCGCGCGGCATGCCTTCGTGGGCAAGCGCATGCTGTTGTCGCTGCTCACGCTGCCGCTGTCCTTTCCGGGCGTGATCATCGGTTTCTTCGTGATCCTGCTGGGCGGGCGGCAAGGCGTGGTGGCCGACCTCAGCGACAGCCTGTTCGGCGAACGCATCACCTTCGCCTACGGCCTGCTCGGGCTGTTCCTGGCTTACCTGTATTTCTCGCTGCCGCGCGCCATCGCCACCTACACGGCGGCGGCCGAGTCGATGAACACGCAGCTCGAAGAGGCGGCCCGTTCACTCGGCGCCTCGCGGCTGCGCGTAGCGCGCGACGTGTGGATGCCGGAGCTTGCACCCACCACGCTGGCCTGCGGCGCCATCCTGTTCGCGACCTCCATGGGCGCATTCGGCACCGCCTTCACGCTGGCCAGCAAGTTCGAGGTCATTCCCATCACCATCTACAACGAGTTCACCAACTACGCCAACTTCGCACTCGCCGCGTCGCTGTCGATTTCGCTGGGCATCGTGACATGGCTGGTGCTGTTCGTCGCGCGCCGCTTCGGCGCCAACCCCGTGGCACGTTGAGGCACAAGCGATGCGCAAGAACACCCAAGCCAAAGCGCCCTTCCTGCTCGCCGTCACGGTGATCGTGAGCCTCTTCATGATCGCCCCGATGCTGTTGTCGGTCATGGCGGGCCTGGTCAACAACTACAGCGCGGGCCTCAAGAGCGGCCTCACACTGCGCTGGCTCGGCGAGGTGTGGGAGAACTACGGCGGCACCGTCGGCTGGTCGATCGCATTGGCCATCGCCTGCGTCGTCGGCACCGTGCTGATCGGCGTGCCCTGCGCCTATGCGCTGGCGCGCAGCCGCTCGCGCGCCGCGCGCATTTTTGAAG
This sequence comes from Variovorax sp. PAMC26660, assembly GCF_014302995.1. Lineage (NCBI taxonomy): Bacteria > Pseudomonadati > Pseudomonadota > Betaproteobacteria > Burkholderiales > Comamonadaceae > Variovorax > Variovorax sp. PAMC26660. The sequence continues at coordinate 4,037,834 of NZ_CP060295.1, read as the reverse complement.
AACTGCTGACGCTGCCTGTCGCGGTGCCGGGGCTGGCAACCGCGCTGGCGCTGATCCTGGCCTACGGCCAGCTCACCGCTTTCCGCCAGAGCTTCGCCTTCATCCTCGTGGGCCACATGATCTTCACGCTGCCCTTCATGGTGCGCACCGTCAGCTCGGCCTTCGAGCGCGACGACCTGCTCGCGCTCGAAGAGGCCGCGCGCTCGCTGGGCGCGAACTTCCGCCAGCGCTTCCTGGGCATCCTCGTGCCGGCCGTGTTCCCCGCCATCGTGGCGGGCAGCCTGATGGTGTTCACGCTCTCGGTGGGCGAGTTCAACCTCACCTGGATGCTGCACACGCCGCTCACGCGCACCTTGCCCGTAGGCCTGGCCGACAGCTATGCCTCGATGCGTATCGAGATCGGATCGGCGTACACGTTGGTCTTTTTCGCCGTCATTCTTCCGGTGCTGTGGGGCCTGCAGTACCTTGCCAACCTGATGCAGAAACGCCATGGAACTTGAACGCATTCCCGTCGACATCTCGAACTGCGCGAAAACGTATGCCGACGGCACGCGCGGCCTGCAGCCCACCGACCTGCACGTCGAGGCCGGCGAAGTGCTCGCGCTGCTCGGCCCCTCGGGCTGCGGCAAGACCACGCTGCTGCGGCTGATCGCGGGGCTGGAGGCGCCCGACGCCGGCAGCCGTATCGTGTTCGGCGACCAGGACGTGACGCACCGCCCGGTCGAGCATCGCGGCGTGGGCATGGTGTTCCAGAGCTACGCGCTCTTTCCTCAGATGACGGTGGCCGCCAACATCGGCTATGGCTTGCGCATCCGCGGCATCGCGCCCGATGAAGAAAAACGCCGGGTCGGCGAACTGGTCGATCTTGTGCGGCTCGGTGGTCTGGAGAACAAGCGCCCCGCCGAGCTTTCCGGCGGGCAGCGCCAGCGCGTGGCCCTGGCGCGCGCCGTGGCCGTGCGTCCGCGCGTGCTGCTGCTCGACGAGCCGCTGGCCGCGCTCGACGCCAAGCTCAAGGAATCGCTGCGCGACGAACTGGCCGAATTGCTGCGCAGCCTGCACATCACGGCCATCCATGTGACGCACGACCAGCAGGAGGCCCTGGCCATTGCCGACCGGCTCGCGGTGATGCGCGCCGGCCGCATCGTGCAGGTGGGCCGCGGCGAAGACCTGTACCGCGCGCCTTCGCATCCTTTCGTGGCCGAGTTCCTGGGCCGGGTCAACAAGCTCGAACGCCCGGCCGAAGCCATCGCGCAAGGCGTTGTCCGACTCGGGGGTTGCACCGTGCCCTGCCCGAGCGCGTGGCAAGACCATGCGATGCTGTTGGTGCGACCCGAAGACATCGAAGTTGGCGCGCCCCAGCCCGACTGGGGCAGCGCCACCGTCGAACGCCGCACCTTCCTTGGCGACCGCGTGCAGCTGCATCTGCGCACGCAAGACCAGCCCGTGCTGATGGCCGATGTGGGACGCGACAGCCCCTTCGGTCCGGGCGACGCGGTCGGTCTTCGCATCCACCCGGATCGCCTGATGACGTCGCAGGAAACCAGCGCATGACGACAACGCCAAACAACAACACCTTCCTGGTCCAACTGACCGACCTGCACATCCGCGAGCCGGGCCGGCTGGCCTACGGCCGCATCGACACAGCGCCGTATCTGGCACGCGCGGTGCAGTCGGTGCTGGCCCTGCGGCAACCGCCCGACGCCGTGGTGATCACCGGCGACCTGACCGATTTCGGCCGCGCCGCCGAGTACGAGCACCTGGCCCGCCTGCTGGCGCCGCTGACCATGCCGGTCTACCTGATGCCCGGCAACCACGACGACCGCGACCAGTTGCGCCACAGCTTCCCCGACCACGCCTACCTTGGCACCGGTGCCGACACGGATGGCTTCATCCAGTACTCGGTGCGCGTGGGCGCGCTGCGCCTGCTGACGCTCGACACCTGTGTGCCGGGCGCCAGCCATGGTTCGCTGTGCAACACGCGCCTGGCCTGGCTCGAAGCCCAGCTCGACGCGTGCCGCGATGAACCTGTTGTCGTCGCCATGCACCACCCGCCTTTTGAAACGCTGATCGGCCACATGGACGAGATCGGGCTGCTGCAGGGCGCCGACGCGCTCGAAGCGCTGATTGCCCGCCATCCGAACGTCGAACGCGTGATCTGCGGCCACCTGCATCGCGCCATCGACGTGCGCTTCGGCGGCACCATCGCCTCGACCTCGCCGGCGCAGGCGCACCAGGTCTGCCTCGACCTGGCAGCCGATGCGCCCTCTGCCTGGACGCTCGAACCACCCGCTTTTCGGGTGCACGCATGGTCGGCGCACAGCGGCCGGCTGGTCACCCATCTGGCGGCTTCCGGTACCTTCGAAGGCCCTTATCCTTTCCACGACAACGGAGCCCTGATCGACTGAAGCGCCCACTTGTGGAAAATGGGGTCGAAACGAAGCAAAACGAAAACAAGAGAAAGGCCAGAACCCGACACCCATGAAGCATCTTCTGAATCTGCTGGCGGCAGTCGCATTGCTGGTGTGGGGTACGCACCTCGTTCGTACCGGCGTGCTGCGCGTGTTCGGCGCCAACCTGCGCAAGATCCTCGTGCAGAGCATGCGCAACCGGTTCACGGCCGCCCTCTCGGGCATCGGCGTCACGGCGCTCGTGCAGTCGAGCACCGCCACCTCGCTCATGACCTCGTCCTTCGTCGGCCAGGGCCTTGTCACGCTCCCTGCGGCGCTGGCGGTGATGCGGGGTGCCGACGTGGGCACCGCGTTGATCTCGGTGCTGTTCTCGGCCGACCTGTCGTGGCTTTCGCCCATGTTCATCTTCGTGGGCGTGGTGCTGTTCATCACGCGCTCGGCCAGCGTTGCGGGGCGCGTGGGGCGGGTGCTGATCGGCCTGGGGCTGATGCTGCTCGCGCTGCAACTGGTGGTCGAAGCCACCGAACCCCTGTTCTCTTCGCCCGCCGTGCGCGCGCTGCTCGCATCGCTCAACAGCGACGTGCTGCTTGAAATCACCATCGGCTCAGTGCTGGCCATCGTGGCGTATTCGAGCCTGGCGGTGGTGCTGCTGGTCGCGGCCATGGCCACGTCAAACGTGGTGCCACTGGACGTGGCGCTCGGCCTGGTGCTCGGCGCCAACCTCGGCAGCGGGCTGCTGGCGGTGCTCACCACGTCCAAGTCGGCGGTGTCGGTGCGGCAAGTGACGGTCGGCAACCTGCTCTTCAAGGCGCTGGGCGTGGCCCTCGTCGCGCCTTTCATCGGGCTGTGGATTCGCTATGTGCAGCCCGAGCTGCCCAACCAGACGCATGGCGTGGTGCTGTTCCACCTGGCCTTCAACATCATCATCAGCGTCGGCTTCATCGGCCTCACGCAATGGGTGGCCAAGCTGGTGACGCGGATGCTGCCGGTGCCGCAACAACCGGCCGGCACCAGCCGGCCGCATCACCTCGATCCATCGGCGCTGTCGACGCCCTCGCTGGCCATCTCGAACGCGGCACGCGAAGCACTGCACCAGGCCGACATCGTCGAGACCATGCTGATCGGCACCCTCGACGTGATCCGCAACAACGACCTGCGCCTGTCGCAGGAGCTGAGGCAGCTCGACGACACGGTGGACGAGCTGTACTCGGCCATCAAGTACTACATGACCCGCATCTCGCGCGAGGCGCTGGGCGAAGAGGAAAGCCGGCGCTGGACGGACATCATCAGCTTCACCATCAACATGGAGCAGATCGGCGACATCATCGAGCGCGTGATCATCGACATCGAGGACAAGAAGATCAAGCCGCAGCGCAACTTCTCGCAGGCCGGCATGGCCGAGATCGTCGAGCTGCACGGGCGGTTGGTTGCCAACCTGCGGTTGAGCATGAGCGTGTTTTTGAACGGCAACGTGCGGGATGCGCAGAAGCTGCTCGAAGAAAAGGCGCGGTTCCGGGATCTGGAACGGGCCTATGCGACGACCCACCTGGACCGCCTGTCGGACCAGACAACGCTGAGCATCGAGACCAGTTCACTGCACATCGACCTGATCAGCGACCTGAAGCGGATCAACTCGCACATCTGCTCGATTGCGTACCCGATCCTCGAATCGGCCGGGGCGTTGGCGCCCAGCCGGTTGAAGGAATCGCGGCTGGGGAAGATCGAAGGGTAGTTCCGGCTCCGGGAAGCAACGGCTACTTGGCCGCAGTCAAGGCAGCCGGGTCTGCATCCCGCTCGCGCCGCGCATACCGCTGCGCCAGCACGGCACACACCATCAGCTGCATCTGATGAAACAACATCAGCGGCAACACGATCGCGCCCACCGCGTGTGAAGCGAACAAGACCTTCGCCATCGGAATACCGCTGGCCAGGCTCTTCTTCGATCCACAGAACACGATGGTGATTTCGTCCGCCACGTCGAACCCGAACTTGCGCGCCATCAGGGTCGTGACGCCCAGGGCCAGGGCCAGCAGCACAGCGCACACCAGCAGCAAGCCCAGCAGCGCACTCACGGGAATCTGCTTCCACAGTCCTTCAATAACAGCCGCGCTGAACGCCGTGTAGACCACCAGCAGGATCGATCCCTGGTCCACGAACTTCAGCACGGCGGCCCGCTTCTGGATCCACTTGCCGATCACCGGCCGCAGCAGATGCCCCACCACGAACGGCACCATCAGTTGCAGCAGGATGCGGCCGATCGAATCGAGCGACGACGACGAGGTGATGCCACCGCCGTTCGGCAGCACGACCAGGTTCACCAGCACCGGCGTGATGAACACGCCCAGCAAGGTCGAGGCCGATGCGCTGCAGATGGCCGCGGGCATGTTGCCGCGCGCCATCGCGGTGAATGCAATCGCGGACTGCACCGTCGCCGGCAGCACGCAAAGGAACAGCACGCCGGTGTAAAGCTCCGGCGTCACCAGCGGCGACAGCACCGGCCGCAGCGCCAGCCCGAGCAGCGGGAACAGCACGAAGGTACTTGCGAACACCAGCAGGTGCAGCCGCCAGTGCGTGATGCCCGCCATGATCGCCTCGCGCGACAGCTTGGCGCCGTGCAGGAAGAACAGCAATCCGATGGCGACGGTCGTCAGACCTTCGAAGAAATGTGCGATGCGCCCGCTCGCGGGCAGCAGGCTGGCGAAGGTCACGACCGTGACGAGCGCGAGCGTGAAGTTGTCGGGGAGAAAGCGTGAACGGGCCATGGGACGTATTGGAGCGGCTGGCGATTCAAAAGAGAAATGGATTTATCGGATGGATATATGATTCCAGCGCATGAACGTCACGCTCCGTCAACTCCGCGTCTTCCGCTCGGTGGCCGAGGGGCGCAACTTCAGCCGCGCCGGCGACCAGGTCGGGTTGAGCCAGCCGGCCGTCAGCCGCTCGATCCTGGAGCTTGAGTCGCAACTCGGCCTCAAGCTGCTGGACCGCACCACGCGCGAGGTGATGCTGACCGAGGCCGGCCAGTCGCTCGCGGCCCGGCTCGACCGTGTGCTCGACGACCTCGACCAGACCCTGCAGGACGTGGCCGGCCTGGCCAGTGCACGCGGCGGCAAGGTGCGGGTGGCCAGCAGCCCTACGCTCTCGGCCAACCTGATGCCCGGGTGCATCGCGGTCTGCGCGGATACGGCGCCGGGCATCCAGTTCCTGCTGCTCGATCGCATCCAGCAGGACGTGCTGGACAGCGTGCGCAGCGGCGAGGTCGATTTCGGCGTGGTGATCGAACCTTCGGAAGCCGACGACCTGCATTGCGAGCCGATCCTGAACGACCCCTTCGTGCTGGTGGTGCCACCCGCGCATCGGCTGGCCCAGAAGACTTCCGTACGCTGGGCGGCACTCGACGGGCAGCCGCTGGTGCTGCTCGACCACGCTTCGGGCAGCCGCCGCCTGATCGACCAGGCGCTGGAGCACCACGGCGCGCAGTGCGAAGTGAAGCAGCAGCTCGGCCATCCGACCACGGTCTTTCGCATGGTCGAGGCGGGCATCGGCATCAGCGTGATGCCGGGCATGTCGCTGCCACCCGAAGGACTGGCTCAGTTGGTCGTGCGCCCGCTGGTGCCGCGCGTGCAGCGGGCGATCATGCTGATCCGCCGGCGCAACCGCGCGCTCTCGCCGCTCGCGCAGCAGGTGTGGGGCATCGTGCGCGACACCGCCGCGCTCAGTGCGACAGCGGAGTCGGGCGCGACGACGCCGGTGAAGAAGCCGCCCGCCTGAACTGCGCCTGCCGTTGGCGCAGGCAGAAGTCGATCAGGTCCTCCACTTCGGTGGCCTTGTCGAACACCGCGTCGGCACCGAGCAGCGCGCATTTGCGGCGCATGTCCGGCGTGGCGTGGTTGCTCAGCACCACCATCTTCTGCATCGGGTCGCGGTTGCGGCAGGCTCGCAGCACGCTGAAGCCGGTGCCGTCTTTCAGGAACAGATCGACGATGGCCAAGTCCCACTGCGACGGGTTGCCCGTCAGCCAGCGCGTGCCCTCGGCTTCCGACTCGGCCTGGCCGATGGGATCGACGCGGGCCACCTCCCGCAAGGTGCCCACGAGGTTCTCGCGGATGGTGGGGTTGTCTTCGACGATGAATGTGCGGACGGTGTTCATGACGCTTGCCTCTGAGCTTTTGCCACAGGCTACAAAGTGCGCCCGGCACAAGTCGAAGGCATGACACCCCCACGCGGGTAGGACAAGGCTGGCGGCGCCCTCCCCACCCTTTCGCGCGGTCCTACAGCGTCAGGATCGTGCAGCCCGTGGTCTTGCGCGCTTCCAGGTCGCGGTGCGCCTGCTGCACGTCGGCCAGTGCATAGCGCTGCTCGATCGGGATCTTCACCGCGCCGCTGCGCACCACCGCGAACAGGTCGTCGGCCATGGCCTGCGTGCTTTCGCGCGTGGCCATGTGCGTGAACAGCGTGGGCCGCGTGACGTAGAGCGAGCCCTTGGATGCAAGCGTGCCGAGATTGATCGGCGGCACCGGGCCCGAGCCGTTGCCGAAGATCGCCAGCAGGCCGAAGGGACGCAGGCAGTCGATCGAGCCCTCGAAGGTGTCCTTGCCCACCGAGTCGTAGACCACCTTCACGCCCTTGCCGCCGGTGATTTCCTTGACGCGGGCCGCGAAGTTCTCGGTGCTGTAGTTGATGGCGTGCGCCGCGCCGAACTGGAGCGCGAGCTTGCACTTGGTATCGCTGCCGGCCGTGCCGATCAGTTGCAGGCCGAGGGCCTTGGCCCACTGGCAGGCGATCAGGCCGACGCCGCCGGCGGCTGCGTGGAACAGGATGAAGTCGCCGGGCTGCAGGCCCTCGGCCGGCAGTGTTTTCTTCAGCAGGTACTGGGTGGTCAGGCCCTTGAGCATCATGGCCGCGCCGGTCTCGAAGGAGATGTCGTCGGGCAGCTTGCAGACGTTCTTGGCCGGCATCACGCGCAACTCGCTGTAAGCGCCCGGTGGCTGGCTCGCATAGGCGGCGCGGTCGCCGGCCTTCAGGTGCGTGACGCCTTCGCCCACCACCTCGACCACGCCCGAGGCTTCCATGCCGAGCTGCAACGGCATCTGGAACGGATAGAGCCCGCTGCGCTGGTAGGTGTCGATGAAGTTCAGGCCCACCGCCTTGTGACGGATGCGGATTTCGCCGGGGCCGGGTTCACCGACTTCGACCTCGACGATCTTCAGTTCTTCGGGACCGCCATGACGGTCGATACGGACGGCTTTGCTGATCATCGTTACTGTCTCCACACGCAGAAAAAGAAGAGGCGCATCGTGCCACGTTTGGCACTTTCGCGATGGTGCGGGACATTGCCCGCCAGGTCGGCGGCCATGCAGGCGCCGCCTCGACTCACGCCTGATGCGGCGGCGGCTCGGGCGCGAACTCGATGAGATAACCGTTGCGCTCGAACATCTGCAGGATCTCGCGCTCGCCGTACCAGCTATCGAGCTGCGACAACGGAATCAGCGAACGCAGCGTGAGCGGCGCCAGGCTCACCAATTGCCGCACCTTGGCGTGGTGGCCGAACAGCTGCATCGCGTCGTAGCCGTGGTGCAGTTGCGGCCCCGCATGCTCGATGGCAAAGCTGCGCGCCAGCTCCAGCGGAGCAAAGCGCATGCCGACGGCTTCGAGGGTCGGACGCAGCACGCCGCTCAGTTGCACGTCTTCGAGCAGCGCGTTGTGCTGCCAATGCATCCTGAGCGGATCGCCCTCCACCACATCGGGCGGCGGAATCTCGACGCGAATGTGCGGATGATTGACCAGTGCTTTCATGAAGCGCCGGCTGCGCAGGCTGAAGCCGCCGTTCTGGATCGGCGTGACGATGTGGTCGGTCTTGTGCAGTTCCTGCGCCCAGTCAAAGCTGTTGCGCCAGAACGTGCCCTGCGGCGAATCGATCTTCGCCAGGTGGATCGGCGCACCGATGTAGTCGCAACCCAGGAACTCGTCGCTCCAGTTGGCGGCATTGACGACCCAGCCGTCGTCCTGCACCACCAGTGCGAAGTCTGTCTGCACCACGCGCCAGAGCGCGAACATCATGAACCAGCCGTACTCGTGGTAGTTCATCGGCGCGATCGCCACGTGCCCGATGCCCGGCGCCAGGTCGTCGGGCGCTTGCGGGCTGCACAGCAAGGCGCAGGTGCCGGGCATCTGCGACTGGCTCAGTTGCAGGGCCATCGCCGCGCCGCGCGCGTCGGGCAGGCCGGTGACCGACACCAGGGTGATCTGCCGGAAGGCCTCCCCGCTCATGCGCGCCTGTGCGGATGGGTCAGTAGGTGCCGGGGTAGGCGCCGCCGTCGGCCAGCACGTTCTGGCCGGTCATGTAGCCGGCCTGCATGCTGCAGAGAAAAGCACAGATGGCGCCGAACTCGGCCGGCGTGCCGAAGCGCCTGGCCGGAATGTTCTTCTTGCGGGCTTCCCACACGGTGTCGAAGTCCTGGCCCGACTTCTGGGCCGCACCAGCCATTGTGCCCTTGAGGCGGTCGGTGTCGAAAGAGCCTGGCAGCAGGTTGTTGATGGTCACGCCCTGCGCCGCGATGGGCGTGCGCGCCACGCCGGCCACGAAACCGGTCAGGCCGCTGCGCGCGCCGTTCGACAGACCCAGGATGTCGATGGGCGACTTCACCGAACTCGACGTGATGTTCACGATGCGCCCGAAGCCGCGCTTGGCCATGCCGTCGACCGTGGCCTTGATCAGTTCGATGGGCGTGAGCATGTTGGCGTCGACCGCCTTGATCCACGCGTCGCGGTCCCAGTTGCGGAAGTCGCCGGGCGGCGGGCCGCCGGCATTGGTGACGACGATGTCGAAGTCATGCCCCAGTGCGAACACTGCCGCGCGGCCGGCTTCGGTCGTGATGTCGGCCGCCACGTGCTTGACGAACGGGCCCGATGCGCCTGCACCACCTGCGGCCTCGGCCAGCTTCTTCGCAGCCGCGTCCAGCGCCTCGGTGCCGCGCGCCACGATCACCACGTTGACGCCTTCGCGCACCAGCGCCTCGGCACAGCCGTAGCCCAGCCCCTTGCTCGCGCCGCACACCAGCGCGGTCTTGCCTGCAATACCCAGATCCATGTTGTTTGCTCCTATCGTGCAGGGGCTTGGCGCCCCTTGCGTGTGAAAACGAAGATGCCCGCGATGACGAGCACGGTGCCGGCGGCGATCCACGGTGTGAACGGCTCGCCGAGTATCACCACCCCCATGAGGATGGTCGACAGGGGTCCGATCATGCCGGTTTGCGCGGCCACCGCGGGGCCGATGCGCTCGATGGCCATCATCACCATGAGGACGGGCACGGCCGTGCACAGCGTGGCGTTGAGCACCGACAACCAGATGACCTCGGGCGCGACCTCGAAAGCCGCGCTCATCGGCCGCGTCAGCACGAACTGCAGGATGCACAGCACGCAGGCCACGGTGGTGGCCAGGCCCACGAGCCGCAGCGAGCCCAGGCGCTTGACGAACTCGCCGCTGTAGACGAGGTAGCCCGCATAGCTCACCGCGCTCAGGAACACGAGGAACGCGCCCCAGGCTGCCGCCCCACCACCTTTGCCGCCACCGCCGGTCCACAGTTCGTGGCCGAACACCAGCAGCACGCCGGCATAGCTCACGACCATGCCCAGCACCTGCGGGCGCGTGGCGCGCCGCCGGTACATGAGCCAGCCGAACAGCAGCACCAGCGTGGGGTTGAGATAAAGAATGAGCCGCTCGAAGCTGGCCGAGATGTAGGCCAGCCCGGCAAAGTCGAGAAAGCTCGCAAGGTAATAGCCGGAGAAGCCGAGCCCGATCACACCGAGCCAGTCGCGTGACGTGAGCTTGGGCTTGCCGCGCCCCGCCCACCATGCCATCACCGCGAAGAGCGGCAACGCGAACAGCATGCGCAGCATGATGAGCGTGATGGCATCCACGCCGTGGCGGTAGGCGAGCTTGACGATGATGGCCTTGCCGCTGAACGCAATCGCGCCCAGCGTGGCAAGGATCAGACCGGTCGCATAGCCTTTTCTTGCGCCGTCGTGAGAGGGGATGCCGAGCGACGCGGCTGTCTTGTTCATCCCCCGATCATCGCGGCAACCCCGAGACCTTGCTCAGTACCCTGCCGCCACGCCGTCGCGGCGCGGGTCGCTGGCGGCCACATAGCCTTCGACCGACGGCTCGCCCGCACGCCAGATGAACTGGCCGGCGCCGAAGTCCTGGTACGAGTCGTTGATCACTTCGAGGTGATGGCCCAGGTCGCGCAGGCCCTGCACGGTGTTCGGGTTCATCGCGGCTTCGACGTTGATCTCGAGCCCCGCATTGAAGCGCCAGCGCGGTGCATCGCAGGCGGCCTGCGGGTTCTGCTTGTAGTCGAGCATGCGCACCAGCGTCTGCATGTGGCCTTGCGGCTGCATGTTGCCGCCCATCACGCCGAAACTCATGACCGGCTGGCCGTCCTTCGTGAGGAAGGCCGGAATGATGGTGTGGAACGGACGCTTGCCCGGCGCCACCACGTTCGGGCTCTCGGCCTTGAGGCTGAAGCCGTGGCCGCGGTTCTGCAGGCTGATGCCGAACTCGGGCTCCACGCAACCCGAACCGAAGCCCATGTAGTTGCTCTGGATGAAGCTCACCATCATGCCGCTCTCGTCGGCCGCCGTGAGGTAGATGGTGCCGCCCTTGACCGGGTTGCCCGCCTTGAAGTCCTGCGCCTTCTTCACGTCGATGAGGCGCGCACGCGAGGCGAGGTAGGCATCGTCGAGCATCTGCTCGGTGGTCACTTCCATGGTCTTGCGTTCCGACACGTAGCGGTACACGTCGGCGAAGGCCAGCTTCATCGCCTCGATCTGCAGATGCTGCGACTGGACCGAATCGACCGGCAGCGAGGCAATGTCGAACTTCTCCAGGATGCCCAGCGCGATCAGCGCCGCGATGCCCTGCCCGTTCGGCGGAATCTCGTGCAGCGTGTGGCCATGGTAGTCGCGCGAGATCGGCTTGACCCACTCGGGCTGGTAGGCCGCAAGGTCGGCCACCGTGAGCGCACCGCCCTGTTCGGCGGAGAACTTGGCGAGCGCCTCGGCGATCTCGCCGTTGTAGTAGGCCTCGCCCTTGGTGCGGGCAATGGCCTTGAGCGCACGGGCGGCTGCCGCGAAGCGGAACAGCTCGCCCACCTCGGGCGCGCGGCCCCAGGGCAGGAAGGTCTGCGCAAAGCCCGGCTGCGACTGCAGCACCGGCGTGGCCGCAGCCCACTTGCCCTGCACCACCGGCGGCACGAGATAGCCGCGCTCCGCGATGTCGATGGCCGGAGCCATCAGGTCGGCGAACGGCAGCTTGCCGAAGCGATCGCTCATGGCGACCCAGCCGCGCACCGCGCCCGGCACGGTGACCGAGTCGATGCCGCGCATCGGCGGCGTGGCGGCGTCGGCGCCGTACTTGGCCTTGAAGTATTCGGGCGTCCAGACCTTGGGCGCCGGGCCCGAGGCGTTCAGGCCGTGCAGTTCCTTGCCGTCCCACAGGATGCAGAAGGCATCGCTGCCCAGGCCGTTGCTCACTGGCTCGACCAGCGTCATCACCGCTGCCGTGGCAATGGCCGCATCGACCGCATTGCCGCCCTGCTGCAGGATGCGCAGCCCGGCCTGCGAGGCCAGCGGGTGCGAGGTCGACACCACATTGCGCGCGAAGATCGGAATGCGGGTGGAAAGGTAGGGGTTGCTGAAATCGAAGTTCATGTCGGCGTGCTCTTTATTCGTTGGTGATCTTGCGTTCGACCACGATCTTTTTCCACTTGGCGGCGTCGACCGCCACCAGCTTGGCGAACTGGTCGGGCGTGCCCGGCGCCGCGGGCTCGATGCCCAGGCGTGCGAGCTTTTCCTTCACGTCGGGATCGGCCAGCGCTTCATTCGCGGCCTTGTTGATGCGCGCAACGATATCGGCCGGCAAATTCTTCGGGCCATAGAAACCGAACCAGGTGTTCGACTCGTAGCCGGGCAGCGTATCGGCGATGGGCGGCAGCTCGGGCGCCAGCGGGCTGCGCTTGAGCGAGGTGACGCCCAGCGCGCGCAGGCGGCCGTCGCGCACATGCGGCATGCCGGTGGGCAGCGAGTCGAACAGCACGTCGACCTTGCCGCTGATCAGGTCGGGAATGGCCAGCGCCGTGCCCTTGTAGGGAATGTGCGTGACGAACACGCCGGCCTGCGCCTTGAACAGCTCGGCCGTGAGCTGCACGATGGTGCCGTTGCCGCTCGACGCGTAGTTGAGCTTGCCGGGGTTCTTCTTGGCGTAGTCGATCCACTCGCGCACCGTCTTGGCGGGCGAATTGACCGGCACCAGCATGATGCTGGCCGCATCGCCCACATGCGCGATGGGCGTGAAGTCGCGCACCGTGTCGTAGGGCAGCTTGTTGATGGCGGGGCCGATGGCGTGCGTGCTGGTGGTTGCCAGCAGCAGCGTGTAGCCATCGGGCGCGGCCTTGGCGGCCTGGTCGGAGCCGATGGCGCCGCCGGCGCCGGGCTTGTTGTCGATGACGAGCGTGGTGCCGAGCTTCTCGCCCATCTTCTGCCCCAGCGTGCGGGCGAAGAGGTCGGTGGCGCCCGCTGCGGGGAACGGCACGATCAGCCGGATGGGCTTGTTGGGGTAGTTCTGGGCCAGGGCAGAAGTCGCGGCCAGCAGCATTGCGGCGGCGAGCACGAAGCGTGTTCGTTTCATGTGGATGATTTTCTCCGAGGTCTTTGTATCGGTGCGCCGTGGCCCGGCGCGGCCGAAAGATTGGACGCTTGTGGCATTGAAAATGGAAATGGATTTATCTGATAGATATATGAGCCGGATGCATCAATCGTGCCCACAGCCACCCGGACCGCCACGGGCCGCAGTTTTCCTGCCGACAATGGCCGCAACGGCCCTGCCCGACAGCAGCCTTTTCCTCCAACCACAACGACGACACCGTGGACCTTCGCACACTTCGCTACTTCATCACCGTGCTCGAAGCCGGCAGCCTCTCGCGGGCGGCCGCCCTGCTGTACGTGGCACAGCCAGCGCTCACGGCGCAGATCAAGAAGCTGGAGAACGAACTCGGCGCCCAGCTTTTCGAGCGCTCGCATGCGGGTGTCACGCCGACCCCCGCCGGGATGCAGCTCTACCACGATGCACGGCGGCTGCTGTCCGACGCGGCCGCGTTGCGCGAACGCTTCCAGCGCCCCACGCAAGGGCTGGAGGGCTCGGTCACCCTCGCGATCCCGTCGCTGCTGTCGTCCTTGCTGATGGGCCCGGTGCTCAAGCAGCTCAAGCTGCGCCACCCCTTCGTGCGCGTCTTCGTGCTGGACGACCTGAGCCTGATGGTGAAGAAGACCATGCTCGACCGCCGGGCTGACGTCGGCATCATGGTCGACACGCCGGCACTCGAAGGCCTGGTGTGCGAGCCACTGGCAAGCGAATCGATCTTCCTCTGCGGCTTCGACGTGAACGGCATCGCCGCGCCATTGCTCAAGCGCCGGCGTGCCGCCCCCAAGGCGGGGCATCGCCGCGGTCGCGACGAAATCACCTTCTCGCGCGCGGCGCAATTGCCGCTCGTGCTGCAGTCACGCCGTTTCAGCATCCGGCAGGCGGTCGAGCACGCGGCATCGGAGCTGGACATCGAGCTGAACGTCGCCTACGAGCATGACTCGGCGCGCGTGCTGCGCTCGCTCTACCAGGCCGGTGCCGGCTTCACCTTCACGCCGGCCTGCGCACTCGACGACTCGGCCCTGACGGACGAACGCTGGGTCTGCGCGCGCGTGACGCAGCCGCAACTGCTGCGCAGCTACACGCTGGCCACGCTCGCGAACCGCCCGGCCGACCCGGTCGTGCAGGCCGTGATCGACGTGCTGCGCGAGGAAATCACCCGCATGGCCGGCCAGGGCCTCTGGGACGCCGACCTGCCCTGACACCGCTCCGCCGACGCGAGCGCCGCAGCCATCGCGGCCGGCCATCAGAAATAGTGATGGCCGCGCATCAGCAAACGGTATTTCCTCCCCGGCGCCCTGCGCCGCGATAGTCGCGCCAGTCCACTCGCACATGGAAGTGGCGCACAGGAGATAGCCTTTTGAATTCCCCATCCTTCGAGGTCGCCAACGTCGGCGCCCTTGTCTCGCGCGCATCCCGCGCATTCGCCCGGCAGGTTGCGATCAAGAGCCCGGCGCGCTCGATCACCTACGAAGAACTCGACAGGCGTTCCAACCGCCTTGCCAACGCGCTGCTCGCGCACGGCCTGGCACGCGGCGCGCGGGTCGGCGTGTGCCTGCCGAACTGCATCGAGGTGGTCGAGCTTGAACTGGCCTGCTACAAGGCGGCGCTGGTGAAGGCGCCGATCAACGCACGGCTTTCACCGGTCGAGGTCGCCGGGATGATCGCCAACAGCGAAGCCGAACTGATCGTGACCACGGCCGCGCGGGCCGAGGCCTTCCTGCCCCTGATGCAGACCGCTCCGCCCCGATTGCTGCTGATCGACCAGCCGGACGGCAGCGCGCGCAGCTACGAGGCCGCACTGGCCGCCGCCAGCAACAGCTTCGACGCCGCGCGCGTGCAGTCCGACGAGCTGGCCGTGCTGCACTACACCTCGGGGTCGAGCGGCGTGCTGAAGGCCGCGATGCAGACCTTCGGCAACCGCCTGGCGCAGTTGCGCAAGTTCCTCATGCGCCCCGACGGCATGCGGCCCGGCGAACTGCTGGGCCTGGTCGGGCCGATCACGCATGCCTCGGGCATGCAGCTCGTGCCGGCGCTGTGCAGCGGCGCGACCATCCGGCTGTTCGACGGCTTCGAGCCCGAGCGCTTTCTCGCCGAGATGCGCGCCGACCGCGTGGCCCACACCTTCATGGTGCCGACCATGATCAACATGCTGCTCGCGCAGTTGAAGGGCCAGTACCTGCCGCTGCCCGACCTGAAGCGGCTCGGCTACGGCGCGGCGCCGATGGCACCCGCGCGTATCCTGCAGGCCATGGATGTCTTCGGGCCGATCCTCTCGCAGGGCTACGGCGCCGGCGAAACCACCTCCGGCGTGTGCGGGCTCTCGGTCGAAGACCATCTGTTCGCACGTGCCGCCATGCCCGAGCGCCTGGCCTCCTGCGGACGGCCCTTCCTGGAATCGCGCGTCGAGATCGTCGACGACGAAGGACAGCCCGTCGCTGTCGGCGAGATCGGCGAGATCGTGGTCAGCGGCCCCGACGTCTTCGCGGGCTACTGGCGCGCGCCCGAACTCACGGCCGAGGTGCTGAAGAACGGCAGCTATCACACGGGCGACCTCGCGCGCGCCGACGACGACGGCTTCATCTACATCGTCGATCGCAAGAAAGACATGGTGATCACCGGCGGCTTCAACGTCTATCCGTCGGAAGTCGAGGCGGTGCTCTACCAGCACGCGGCCGTCGCCGATGCCTGCGTGTTCGCGGTGCCCGACGACAAGTGGGGCGAGGCCGTGGCCGCGCACATCGTGCTCAAGCCCGGCGAGGTGCCCGACAGCGCCGCGCTCGATGCCTTCTGCGCCAGCCGGCTCGGCGGCTACAAGCGTCCGCGAACGATCGAGTTCGTGAGCACGCTGCCCAAGAACCCGAACGGCAAGGTCGCGCGCAAGCTCATCCAGGCGCCCTACTGGGCCGACCGCGCACGGCGCGTCAATTGAACAGGAAGGAACACGCATGAACAACGCACTTGCTGCAGGCACGCACTTCGAAGGCTCGGCACAGGCCGCAGAACTGATCGGGCGCATCCGCGATTTCATTCACGGCGAACTGGCTGCCATCGTCGCCGAGCACGGCATCGACCACGAGCGCGGCCCCGACCGCGAGACACTGCGGCGCGTCTGGCGGCGCTCGAACGAACTCGGCTTCTACGGCATCACGCTGCCGAAGGCGATGGGCGGGCTGGGCCTGTCGGTGCTCGATCACGTGCTGATCAAGGAAGCCATCTACGCCAGCGGTTCGCCCCTCGCGCCGCATGTGTTCGGCGAACTCAGCGGCCCACCCCGGGTGGGCGCGCTCGCGCGGCAGGCCACGCCCTGGCAGCTCGAACAATTCATCGCGCCGGTGGCGAATGCAGACAAGGCGATCTGCTTCGCATTGACCGAAGCCGAAGCCGGCTCCGACGCCGGCGCGGTCCAGACGCGGGCCGAGCGGCAGGGCGACGACTACGTGCTCACCGGCCGCAAGCGATTCATCTCGGGCTCGCCGTTCGCCGACTTCGCGCTCGTGATGGCCTCGACCGCCGAAGACCCCTCCCAGCGCGAAATCTCGGCCTTCTTCGTCGACCTGGGCCTGCCGGGCGCGCGCGTGGAGTCGGGCTACAAGACCATGGCCGGCCAGTCGCACACGGGCGACATCGTGCTGGAAGCGTGCCGCGTTCCCGCGCGCAACATGATCGGCGAGCCGGGCCGGGGCCTGGCGCTGGCGCTCGGACGCATCACTGTGAACCGGCTGCTGCACTGCCCCGCCATGGTGGGGCTGGCGCGCGTGGCGCTGGACGATGCCATCGCCTATGCGAAGGGCCGCCGGCAGTTCGGCCGCGCCATCGCGCAGTTCCAGGCCATCCAGCACATGCTGGCCAACATGGCGACCGAACTGGCCGCCGCGCGCGGACTGATGATCGCGACCGCGCGCCAGATCGATGCCGGCGGCGAAGCGCGCGCCGAGGCCTCGATGGCCAAGCTGTTCTGTTCCGAGTCTGCCTTCCGCATCGCCGATTCGGCAGTGCAGATCCACGGCGGCGAAGGCATCGTGCAGGGCCGCCGCGTGGAGTTCCTGTTCCGCATGCTGCGCATGTATCGGGTTCTCACCGGCACCAGCGAGATCCAGCGCAACACCATCGCGCGCGAACTGCTGGGCGACCCGGTGCCCTGACGCCGAAGCCCGGCCGCCTTCCACAAACGACAACCAGATCGAGAGACAAGAACCATGAACCTCCATTGCACTGCTTCACGGCGTCAACTGTGCAAGGCGCTGGCCGCGTCGCTGTGGCCCGCCGCATGGCCCGCGCTGGCGGCCGACAGCGACTGGCCCACCCGGCCCATCAAATGGGTGCTGCCCTACCTTGCGGGCACAGGGCCCGACATCACCGCGCGCACGCTGGCGGAAGCAGTCAGCCCGCTGCTCGGACAGCCCGTCGTGATCGAGAACCGCGCCGGCGCCGGCGGCAACATCGGCGCCCGGATGGTTGCGCATGCGCCGGCCGACGGCTACACGTGGATCTATTCCGCTGCGCCGATGGCGGCCAACATGCGCATGTACGCGAACCCGGGCTACGACGCGGTGAAGGACTTCCGCCACATCATGCGGCTGACGACCTCGGACATTTTGCTGATCGTCCATCCCTCTTCCGGCATCCACAGCGTGCACGACCTGGTCGAGCGCGCGCGTGCCAACCCGGGCAAGCTGGACTACGCCTCCGGCGGCGTGGGCACGCCCTCGCACCTGGGGGTCGAACTGTTCCTCAGTGCAGCCGGCGTACAGGCCACGCACGTGCCCTACAAGGGCGCCTCGGAAATGGTCAACGCGGTGCTCGGCAAGCAGGTCTTCTTTGCGATGCCGATCTTCGCCGTGGCCTTTCCGCATGTGCAGGCGGGCCGGCTCAAGGCACTGGCCATTGCCGGCAGCCAGCGCAATGCCGCGCTGCCCGATGTGCCGACGCTCGCCGAAGCGGGTGTGCCCGGTGTGTCGCTCACCTCGTGGGGCGGCATCTCGGTGCCGGCGCGCACGCCCGATGCGATCGTCTCGAAGATCCACGCGGCGTTCGAGCAGGCCATCCGGCAACCCGCCGTTCGCACGGTGATCGAGGCCTCGGGCGGCGGCGTCAGCCCGTCGAGTCCGCAGGACTACGCCAAGGGCTTCACGCAAGAGATCGCGCTGACCGAAGCCATGATGAAGAAGGCGCAGCTGGCACCGATGTAGCACCGGCTGCGGCCCATGAAAAACGGCGCCCGAGGGCGCCGTTCTTGTTTTCAGGAAGCGCTGTCGATCACTCTTCGACGAAGGCTTCCTCGCGCTTCGACTTCACAGCCGGCAGCAGCACGATGATCAGCAGCAGCGCCGCAGCGGCCAACAGACTGGCAGAGATCGGACGCGTCACGAACACGCTCCAGTCGCCACGCGACAGCAACAGCGAGCGGCGCAGGTTCTCTTCCATCATCGGTCCGAGGATGAAGCCCAGCAGCAACGGCGCAGGCTCGCAACCCAGCTTGAAGAAGGTGTAGCCCACCAGACCGAAGATGCCGACCATCCACACGTCGAAGGTGTTGTTGTTGGTCGAGTACACGCCGATGGCACAGAACAGCACGATCGCCGGGAACAGGTACTTGTACGGCACCGACAGCAGCTTGATCCACATGCCGATCAGCGGCAGGTTCAGGATGATCAGCATCGCGTTGCCGATCCACATCGAAGCGATCAGGCCCCAGAACAGTTCGGGGTTGCTGGTCATCACCTGCGGACCCGGCTGGATGTTGTGGATCGTCATGGCACCCACCATCAGCGCCATCACCGCGTTGGGCGGAATGCCCAGCGTCAGCAACGGGATGAAGGAGGTTTGCGCACCGGCGTTGTTGGCCGACTCGGGAGCCGCCACACCGCGGATGTTGCCCTTGCCGAAGGGCACTTCGCCCGGCTTCAGCTTGGTCTTCTTCTCGATGGTGTAGGCCGCGAAAGCCGCCAGCAGCGCGCCGCCGCCCGGCAGGATGCCCAGGGCCGAACCCAGCGCCGTGCCACGCAGCACGGCGGGGATCATGCGCTTGAAGTCTTCCTTGGTCGGGAACAGGCCCGAGACCTTGGCGGTGAACACTTCGCGCTCGTCGTCGGGACGCGAGAGGTTGGCAATGATTTCGCCGTAGCCGAACACGCCCATGGCGATGGCCACGAAGCCGATGCCGTCGGTGAGTTCAGGAATGTCGAAGCTGTAGCGTGCGACACCCGAGTTCACGTCGGTGCCGACCAGACCCAGCAGCAGGCCCAGCACGATCATCGCGATGGCCTTGAGCAGCGAGCCCGAAGCCAGCACCACGGCACCGATCAGGCCCAGGATCATCAGCGAGAAGTACTCGGCCGGGCCGAACTTGAAGGCCAGCTCGGTCAGCGGCGGTGCGAAGGCCGCCAGGATCAACGTACCCACGCAACCCGCGAAGAACGAGCCGAGGCCCGCTGCCGCGAGTGCCGGACCCGCACGGCCCTTGCGCGCCATCTGGTAGCCGTCGATCACGGTCACCACCGACGAAGACTCGCCCGGCAAGTTGACCAGAATGGCCGTCGTGGAGCCGCCGTACTGGGCACCGTAGTAAATACCGGCCAGCATGATCAGCGCCGACACGGGCGGCAGTGCGTACGTGGCGGGCAGCAGCATCGCGATGGTCGCGACTGGGCCGATGCCCGGGAGCACGCCGATCAGCGTGCCAAGAATGCAGCCGACCAGGCAGTACAGCAGGTTGGTGAAGGTAAAGGCAACGCCAAAACCCATCGAGAGGTGTTCAACCAATTCCATGATGTGAGCAGCTTTCTTCTCAACCGGTGATGAAGGTCGGCCAGACCTGGATCTGGAGCTTCAGCGCCCAGATGAATGCGACATAGCTGCCAACGGCCAGCACGGTCGCAAGGACCAGTACTTTCTTGAGATCGAACTCGTTGCCCGCCAGGCTGCCGATGATCACCAGCGCGTAGATGGCAATGATCATGCCCATGGCCGGCACGCCGATGCTCGGCAGACCGCCGAGCAGCACGCCGAAGGCAAGGTTGGCGCCCAGGATGAACACCACCTGTTTCCAGGCCCACTTGCCGATTTTTTCGCCGTCGGTGGTTTCAACGGTGAGCCCGGTGAACATGATCCCCAGGCCGATCAGGGCCATCAGGATGCCGAGCATCAACGGAAAATAACCCGGCCCCATGCGGGCACCGCTGCCCACGCTATAGGTGGTGGCACCCCATGCGAATCCGACGCCCACGATGGTGAACATCAGACCCGAGAAAAAGTCTTTCTGACTTTTGATCTTCACGAACAGTCTCCTCGAACAATTTCGATGCGGGATTGTCGAGTCAGGTGCTGGTCAGGCTGATGTGGATTCCACTAACGAAAGACCTAGGGATAACCCGAAAGGCCACATCTGCTCTTTCGCGGAGGGTGAGAGCTTATTCGAGCGGAGGCGTCGCGCTCAGGACTTCTTCGATGGTCGTCACGCCCTCGGCCACGCGCAGCGCGCCAGCCAAACGCAGCGGCCGCATGCCGTCGATCACCGCCTGGCGCCGCAACCCGGTCAGGTTGGGCTCCTTGGTGACCTGGTCCTTGAAGGGCTCGGTCACGCTCAGCAGTTCGTACAGGCCCATGCGGCCCATGTAGCCGGTCATGCGGCAGTCGACGCAACCCACTGGCTTGTAGGCGCGCACCGAGCCGGTGATCTGCCAGGGCTTGACGATGGCCTCGAGGCTTTCGCGCGTGACCGTGTCGTCAGGCTGCTTGCAATGCGGGCACAGCGTGCGCACCAGCCGCTGCGCGAGCACGCCCAGCATCACGGCCGTGATGAGGTACGACGGCACGCCCAGTTCCATCATCCGCGTGATGGCGCTGGGTGCGTCGTTGGTGTGCAGCGTGCTGAACACGAGGTGGCCGGTGAGCGCGGCCTGCACCGCCATCTCGGCGGTGGCCAGGTCGCGGATTTCGCCGACCATGATGATGTCCGGGTCCTGCCGCATCAGCGCGCGCAGGCCTTCGATGAAACCGAAGTCGAGCTGCGGCTGCACCTGCGTCTGGTTGAACGAGGGCTCGATCATTTCGATCGGGTCTTCGACCGTGCTCACGTTGACCTCTTCGGTCGCCACGCGCTTGAGCGTGGAGTACAGCGTGGTGGTCTTGCCCGATCCCGTAGGCCCGGTCACCAGGATGATGCCGTTGGGCCGCGTGACGAGCTGTTCCCAGCGGTGCGCGTCGTGCTGCGCGAAGCCCAGCGCGTCGAGGTCTTTCACGGCGGTGTCGGGGTCGAAGATCCGCATCACCATCTTCTCGCCGAAGGCGGTCGGCAAGGTGGACAGGCGCATTTCGACTTCGTCGCCGCGCATGTTGCGGGTCTTGATGCGGCCGTCGAGCGGACGGCGCTTTTCGACCACGTCCATGCGGCCCAGCAGCTTGATGCGCGCGACCATCGCGTTCATCACGCCCATGGGCATCTGGTAGGCCGGATGCAGGATGCCGTCGATGCGAAAGCGGATCACGCCCTGCTCGCGGCGCGGCTCCAGGTGAATGTCGCTGGCGCGCTGGTCGAAGGCGTACTGCCACAGCCAGTCGACCACCTGCACCACGCTCTGGTCGTTGGCGTCGAGCTGCTTGTTGCTCTTGCCCAGTTCCACCAGTTGCTCGAAGCTCGCGCCACCGGTGTTGCCGCCGGCCTTCTGCGCGGCGCGCACCGACTTCGCGAGCGCGAAGAACTCGGCCGTGTAGCGCTGGATGTCCGATGGGTTGGCCACCACGCGCCGCACCGTGCGCTTGGACTGGCGCTCGACCTCGGAGATCCAGTCGGTGAGGAATGGCTCGGCCGTGGCCACCACCACTTCGTTCGGCAGCACCTGCACCGGCAGCACCTTGTGGCGCTCGGCATAGGCGGCGCTCATGGTGTCGGCCACCTTGCCCACGTCGACCTTGAGCGGGTCGATGCGCAGGTAGGTCAGGCCGGCCCGGCCCGCCAGCCATTGCGTGAGCATTTCCAGGTCGAGCGGCTTGTTGTCGCTCTCGCGGGTCATGGCCACGTTGGCCAGGCGCACCAGCGGCGCCTGCCGGCTTTCGGCCTGCGCGCAGCGCGCGATGGTGCGCTTGGCCTCGACCGGAGAAATGACACCGTCGGTGGCCAGCCATTCGATCAGGCGGCGCAGGTCGAGCGGGCCTTCGTGGCGGGCGGCCAGGGGAACAGGGGCGGAAGCAGCAGGAACAGCGCTCATGAGCCGGAAGGTCGGGTGATGGAAAGATTCAAGGGCTTGAACACCCGCAACCACTTGGGCGCGGGAAGGCCCCAGCGAGTCTGGATCGTTTGGGCGCGCTCGGCAAGCGCCTCGCGCTTCGGGCGAGTGGGCGTGCGCTGCGCCAGCACCACCGTGTTGCCTTCGCGCGTCGGCTTGAAGGCCCAGACGGCATCGGCGCCGAAGGCGGTGGCGATCTTCTCGAGGCTGCGCTCGTAGCTCGACGAGCGGCCGAAGAGATTGACCGTCATGCAGCCGTCTTCCGTGAGCAGCGCGCGACAGTCGGCATAGAAGTCTTCGCTGTCGAGCACCGGTGCTGCGGCTTCATGGTCGTACAGGTCGACCTGGAGCGCATCGACCGTGCCGTGCCATTCGGGCTTGCGGATCTCCAGCGCCGCATCGGCGATGACCACGCGCAGCTTCGGATCGTCGGCCGGCAGCTTGAACCAGCCGCGGCAGGCGGCCACCACCTGCGGATTGAGTTCGACCGCGGTGGTGCGCATGCGCAGCGTCTTGCGGCTGAACTTGGTGAGCGTGGCCGCGCCCAGGCCGAGCTGCATCGCGTGGCGGCTGGCCACGGTCTTGCCGTCGACGAACAGCAGCCAGGCCATCATGCGCTGCACGTATTCGAGTTCGATCTCGAACGGCGCATCGAGCTTCATCGAGCCCTGGACCCATTCGGTGCCCAGGTGCAGGTAGCGGATGTCGCCCCAATCGGAAAAATTGACTTCGGGAAGGAGGACGGGTGTTTTGCTCGATGCCATCAGAGAAGGTGGTGGGCGACAAAGACCTCGCGCCAGGCCGCGAGCTTGCGCTCGAAACTCCACGACG
Organism: Variovorax sp. PAMC26660; assembly: GCF_014302995.1. Classification (NCBI taxonomy): domain Bacteria; kingdom Pseudomonadati; phylum Pseudomonadota; class Betaproteobacteria; order Burkholderiales; family Comamonadaceae; genus Variovorax; species Variovorax sp. PAMC26660. The sequence continues at coordinate 4,014,669 of NZ_CP060295.1, read as the reverse complement.
CGTTGGCGGGACTGGTGGAAGGCAGCGAGTAGACCGGCACGCCCAGGGTGCGCGTGTGGCGCGCGTGCTTGGAGCTCTCGCCGCCGTTGTGCGCAATGGCGGCCAGCCGGGGCAGGTGAAGGCCGGCGATGTCGTTCGCCACCGGCGCGCGGATGGCCGAATCGAGACTGCCCTCGCGCTCGCAGGCGCCGTACACGTCCCACACGCCCAGGCCGCGATCGAGCAGCCAGCCGCAGCGCTTGCTGTAGCTGTCTACGCCCAACGGGAGAGGGTTTTCGGGCCAGACGGCTTGCAAGATCTTCCAGAACTGGTTTTTGGGGTGTGCATAGTACTGCTGCTGCGCGAGCGACTTGACCCCGGGGAGGCTGCCGAGGATCAGCACGACGGTGGCCGGCGAGACGATGGGCGCGAGCCCCGTGAGCAGCGGGCTCGCGGCGGCGGGTGCGGCGGATGGATTCATGGGCGGTATCTTGGCACCGCCAGCCGAGCGCCCATGAAAAAACCCGCCGCGGCGGGTTTTTCGTTCAGGCCGAAGCCTGTGGCGCCAATTTACTTCTTGGCGGCTTCGTTCTCGGCCGTGCCGGGGATCTTCTCGCCGATGGCCTTGCCGGTGCTGCGCATGCCGTCGGCCGTCTTGTGGCCGGCGTTTTCAACGGCTTCGCCGGTCTTGGTGGCAGCGTGCTTGGTGGCGGTGGTGGCCTTCTTGGTGGTGCGCTTGGTGGCGTTCCATGCCTTCTTGGTGCCGCGCTCGGTAGCGGCAACAGCCTTCTTGGTGGTGCGCTTGGTCGCGTCGACTGCGTCCTTGCCGGCTTCCTTCACCTTTTCGGTGGTGGTGGGCTCGGCGGCGGCGGGCGCTGCCGTGGCAGGGGCAGGTGCGGTGGTCTGTGCCACGGCCGACACGCCGATGGAGGCGAGCGCCAGAGCGAGGACAACGGGCACGGTGCGAATGAAAGACGTGGTCATGAAAAGGCTCCTGGATGTTGGATGAAGTTTTGGAGTGACGAGCTTGCCACTCGACTAGCAACGAACTTGTGAACCTCAAGGATGACAGCAAATTTGCAGCATCTGCACACACGGGCGCAGAACGGGGCGTTGACCTACGCGACCTGCGGCGGACGTTCCGACAAAGCCATGAGACTTTCGAGCTTCGGGAGCGTTTCGATCGCATTTCGCGTGGTGGCCCGGGCCAGTTCCTCGATGCCGATGCCCCGCAGGCCGGCCACCACTTCGGCGATGCGCGGCAACTCGCCGGGCTCGTTGCGGCCCTGCGGCTCGCCGGCAGCTCGCTGTTCTTGCGTGCGATAGAGCCAATGCGGCTGGATGTCGGGCGCATCGGTCTCCATCACGATCGATTCGAGCGGCAGCGTGCCGGCCAGCCGCCGCAACTGCAGCGCACGCTCGAAGGTCACGGCACCGCCAAAACCCAGCCTGAGCCCAAGCGCGATGCAGGCCTGGGCCTGCTGCTCGCTGCCGTTGAAGGCATGCGCGATGCCGCGCCACGGTTGCCCACCCGCCGTTTGCCGTAAATGCTTGAGCACCTTGTCGACCGAGCGCCGCACGTGGATGAGGATGGGTAACCCGTGCTTGCGTGCCAGTTGCAACTGAGTGTGAAAGAAACGCTCCTGCTTGTCGCCGTCTAGGCCTTCGACGAAATAGTCGAGCCCGATCTCGCCGACCGCCACCAGCCGGGGGTCGTCACGTCGCGCGGTCAGCTCGGCATCGAGCGCATCCAGGTCGGCGTCCTTCGCCTCGCCGGTGCACAGCGGGTGGATGCCCAGCGCGTAGGCGTCGCCCTGCGCGTGGGCCAGCTCGCGCACGGTGGCGAAGTTGAAGACGGCCACGGCCGGAATCACGCACATGGCCACGCCCCGCTCGGCGGCACGGGCGCGGATCACCGGCATCTCCGCACCGAATTCGGGCGCATCCAGGTGGCAGTGGGTATCGACAAATGCAGCCATCGCGCGATGATGCCCGAAGGGATGCGCACGCGCGGAAAGCGTGCTACCGTGAACTCCTTCACGCGATTTTTTTGCCGGAGGTTCTCCGATGCGCAGGCCAGCTTTCTACAGCCGTTCGCCCCGCACGCTGCCGCTGGCCGCAGAACAAGCGGCCGAACAGGCGGATGCCCCGGCGTCGCCTGACGCGGTAGGCCATGGCGCGCAAGCCGCACCTTCTTCAAGGGCGGGATGGCAACCGGCCCGCCGCAGCTTCGCACTGCTGATCGTGCTATGCGCCGCGCTGGTCACCGGCGCCGCCCTCTGGGCGCCGCGCCCCGGAAGCAAGGCTCTCACGCAAAAGGACATCGACGCGGCCGTGCTGCGCACGCTGCAAACCAACACCCTGCCCTCGCCCGCCGCCAAGGCGGCCGACATCATCCGGCCCTCGGTGGTGCGGGTGGTGAGCTATGGCACAGAGAAGAACACCCCCGAGGCCCGACTGCAAAAGCGCGGTCGCAATCTCGCCAAAGGCAAGGCGCCGGACGCCGACTCGCCGCCTGGCGAAGTCGAGCGCGGCGTGGGCACGGGCGTGGTGATCGTCGACAAGGGCGTGATCCTCACCAACCTGCACGTGGTCGCGGGCGCCGACAAGATCAAGGTCACCTTCTTCGACGGGCTGGAAGCCATTGCCACCGTCACCGGCGTGCAGCCCGAGAACGACCTCGCCGTGCTGCAGGCCCAGAAGGTGCCCGACGACCTGATCCCGGCCACCATGCGTTCCACCGCCGACCTGCGCCCCGGCGATCAGGTGGCGGCGGTGGGCTTTCCGTTCGGCATCGGGCCTTCGGTGTCGGCCGGCGTGGTGTCGGGCCTCAACCGCTCCTTTCGCTCGCCCGAAGGCAAGCAGGAGCTGGGCAACCTGATCCAGTTCGATGCCGCCGCCAACCCGGGCAATTCGGGCGGCCCGCTGATCAACATGGACGGCGAAGTGCTCGGCATCGTCACCGCCATCCTCAACCCGACGCAGCAGCGCACCTTCATCGGCATCGCCTTCGCGATACCCATCGAGAACGCCGCCTCCGCCGCTGGTTCGCCGCCGTTCTGATTTCAACGAAAGCCCTTCGCATGAGCACAGAGACCGCCTCCCCCACGCCCGCCGGCACCGCCGAACTGATGGAGCAGATCCTCTACGAGGTCAAGCGTGTGGTCGTGGGCCAGGACCGCTTTCTCGAACGCGTGATGGTCGCGATGCTCGCGGGCGGGCACCTGCTGGTCGAAGGCGTGCCCGGCCTTGCCAAGACGCTCACCATCAAGACCCTGGCCGACACCGTGCGCGGCCAGTTCAAGCGCATCCAGTTCACGCCCGACCTGGTGCCGGCCGACCTGGTGGGCACGCGCATCTACAACCAGAAGACCGGCGAGTTCAGCACCTCGCTGGGCCCGGTGTTCGCCAACCTGCTGCTGGCCGACGAAATCAACCGCGCGCCGGCCAAGGTGCAGAGCGCGTTGCTCGAAGTGATGCAGGAGCGGCAGGTCACCATTGCCGGCGAAACGCACAAGGTGCCGCGCCCCTTCCTCGTGATGGCCACGCAGAACCCGATCGAGACCGAAGGCACCTACCCGCTGCCCGAGGCGCAGGTCGACCGCTTCATGATGAAGGTGATGGTCGACTACCCGAGCGACGAGGAAGAGTTCGTGATCGTCCAGCGCGTGATCGGCCCGCCCGTGGAGGTCAGTGCGGTCGCCACCACCGACCAGCTTGCGGCGCTGCAGGCCGAGGCGCGGCGCGTGTATGTCGATCCTTCGCTGATCCAGTACGCCGTCAAGCTCGTCTCGGCCACGCGCACGCCCGAGAAGCACGGGCTGAAGGACCTGCGCCACTTCATCACCTTCGGCGCCAGTCCGCGCGCCAGCATCAGCCTGACCGAAGGCGCTCGCGCCCTGGCGCTGCTGCGCGGCCGCAGCTACGCGCTGCCCGAGGACATGATCGCGCTGGTGCCCGACGTGCTGCGCCATCGCGTGACGCTGTCGTACGAGGGTCTGTCCGAAGGCCTGACGCCCGACGGGCTGGTGGAAAAGATCATGCGTGCAGTCCCCGCTCCTGCAAAACCTCTCGAACATGAAAAGCTGGTGGCGTAAGGCCCCCGAGGCCGCGAACGACGAACGGCTCGCCGCACAAGCCGGAGGGGCGGAGCGCGCGTTGCGCCGGCTCGAATGGACCGTCATCCGCCGCCTCGACGGCCTGCTGCAGGGCGACTACCGCACGCTGATGCGCGGCGTCGGCCTCGATCTGGCCGACCTGCGCGAATACCAGCACCACGACGACGTGCGCCACATCGACTGGAACGTCACCGCACGGCTGCAGGTGCCGCACGTGCGCGTGTTCACCGAAGACCGCGAGATGGCCGCCTGGTTCGTGCTCGACCTGAGCCGTTCGGTCGACTTCGGCTCTGGCCTGAAGGCCAAGCGCGAAATCTCCGCCGGCTTCGTCGGCGTGCTGGCGCGCCTGCTCACGCGGCACGGCAACCGCGTCGGCGCGCTGGTCTACGGCAAGGACCTCGAAGCGGTGATTCCGCCGCGCAGCGGTCGCCGCCACGTGCTGCACCTGCTGCACGCGATGGAGCGCCGCGCCGACAAGGCCGAGGCCGCGCCCACGCAAAAAGGCATGACCCGCCTCGACGAACTGCTGAAATCGGCCGCCACGCTGATGCCGCGCCGCTCCACCGTGTTCGTGGTGTCCGACTTCCTCAGCGAGCCAGGCTGGGAACGCCCGCTGGGCCAGTTGGTGCAGCGCCATGAAGTGATCGCGGTGCGCCTGTTCGACCCGCTCGAACTGGAACTGCCCGACCTCGGCCTGGTGCCGCTGCGCGATGCCGAGACCGGCGAACAGCTCTGGGTCGACACCCACGATGCCGGCTTTCGCAAACGCTTCGCACGCCTGGCAGCCGAGCGCGAAACCGCCCTGCGCGCGGCGCTCGCCAAGGCCGGCGTCGATGCGCTCGAACTCTCGACCAACGACGATCTGGTGGAAGCCATCGTTCGTTTCGCCGATATGCGTAAGCGCCGCACGCGCATCGGCCTGGCTGGCCTGAAGGCGGTGGCAGCATGAACTTTCTCTGGCCTCAATTCCTCTGGCTGCTGGCTGCGTTGCCGCTGCTGATCCTGCTGTACCTGTGGCTGATCCGGCGCAAGAAGAAGCTGGCGGTGCGCTATGCCAGCCTGTCGATCGTGCGCGAAGCCATCGGCACCGGACAGAGCATCCGGCGCCACATCCCACCCCTGCTGTTCCTGCTGGCCATGGCCGCGATGCTGGTGGCCGCCGCGCGGCCGATGGCGGTGGTGGTGCTGCCGTCGAACCAGCAGACCATCATCCTGGCGATGGACGTGTCGGGCAGCATGCGCGCGGCCGATGTGCTGCCCAACCGGCTGGTGGCGGCGCAGGAAGCGGCCAAGAGCTTCATC